>NZ_BOMW01000016.1 GCF_016862395.1 Actinoplanes siamensis
GGTTCGCGGGGAGCGCGGGAGGCGGTTCGCGGGGAGCGCGGGAGGCGGTTCGCGGGGAGCGCGGGAGGCGGTTCGCGGGGAGCGCGGGCGGCGCGAGAGGCGCCCGCGGGGGAAGCCGGCCGGGGGGGGAACGGTTACCGCACGCGGTGACAACCCACCCGGGAACGCCAGGCGGAGCCAGGACCGGTGTGTCGCCGTCGAGCACCTCTCGGACTGTAACGGGCGTGAAGCGTGAGTTGCGGGTTCATTCACCACTGCGGGTGAGTGGACCTCGATTGCGCGCAGCGATCCGTCAGCCTGACTCTTTCATCGGCAGTCACCAATATCTCAGAGGGCGCCACCGGGCGGCGGGAAGAACCGGTTCACCATGAACAGCACGCCGCCCGCGAAGAGCAGGAGCACCGCGCCGAGAATCACCGCCCCGACCGCCCCGGTGCCGGCCCCGACGGTGGCGATCGCGGTGTCCGGCCGGTCCGGGTCGAAGGCCACCGTGTGCTGAGCGCCGGCCGGATGCGATCGGTTACCGCGCTGGTCGGTGAGCACGGTCCGTACCTCCCGCCCGGTTCGCGTCGTGAACCTGACGACCGGCAGGAAGTGTGTCGTCCCCTCGCTGAGGGGCTCCACCTGGTTGTCGACCACGGTGGCCACCGCCCGCTCGCCGGCACGGGCCAGCCGTTGGGCGCGAAACCAGCAGTGGAGACCGCTAATGATCACCGCAAGACCCGCGGTGGCCGGCACCAGTACCAGGAAACCGGTCACCACCAGCGCGAACATCCGAAAATTGCCGTTGATCATGGCGGCAATGTAGCTGATAACCACTCATCCCCGGGCAAAAAGTCGATGCGGGGCGGTGCTCGAACGGAGTACCACCTCCGGCGCCACCACCACGTTGGACGGCGGGGCGTCCCCGTCGACCCGGGCCATGTGATGCAGCAGCAGCGCCAGGGCCCGCCGCCCCAGTTCCCCGAAGTCCTGGTGCACGGTGGTCAGCGGCGGCAGGAAGTACCCGGAGTCCGGCATGTCGTCGAAGCCCACCACGCTCACTTCCTCGGGCACCCGCCGGCCGGCCTCGTGCAGGGCGCGCAGCACGCCGAGCGCGATCCGGTCGTTGGCGCAGAACACCGCGGTGACCTGCGGGTCCGCCGCCATTCGCCGGCCCTGCTCGTAACCCGCGGCGGCGTCCCACCACCCGGGGCGGATCGCCGGCACCACGGCGCCGGCCGCGTACAGCGTCTCCCGCCAGCCATCCACCCGGGCCTGCGCCTCCGGCCAGTCCGGCGGGCCGGCGGCGTGATGCACGGTGGTGTGTCCGAGGTCGAGCAGGTGCTGGGTGGCGATGCGTGCGCCGGCCGCGTTGTCCACCCGTACCGTCGGAAATGGATCGGAGCCGGAACCGGCGCCGCCCACCGCGACACACGTCAGGCCGTTCGGCGCGTGCGTGAGCGCCGTGGTGACAGCGGGTTTCGGCGCGATCGCGATGATGCCGTCCACGTCGTGCTGGGCGAGCCGGTCGACCGCCTCCAGTACCGGCCGGTGGGCGAGTTCCCGTACCGTCGCGACACTCACCAGGTACCCCGCGGCCCGCGCCGCGCTCTCGATCCCGTAGAGCATCGACTCCGGGCCGAACAGCGTCGTCTCGAAGCCGATGATGCCCAGGGTCCGCGACTCCCGGGTGGCCAGCGTCCGCGCCGCGAGGTTGCGCCGGTAGTTGAGCGAGCGCATCGCGGCGAGCACGCGCTCCCGGGTCTCCGCCCGAACATTGGGATGATCGTTGATCACCCGCGAGACCGTCTGATGTGACACCCCGGCCAGCTTGGCGACGTCGCGCATGACGCTTCCCCGCTCCTTGCCGGGCCGCGGCCGGAGGGCGGGAAGGGGCATCTGGGCAGCCGGTTCGATGTCCGGCGCCGGGTCAGAGGTCGGCATTGGATGATATCTACCAGGTGACCGCGCGGTGGCTGCGAGTGACATCGCTGTTCTTGCGATCTGCCGGAAACAACGATCCCGATCTCTTGACGGACACGTTGAGAACGGTAACACTCACGAAACGCAAGCTGTGACGACGGTCGCAGCGGTTCGGCGATCTCCCCGGTGCTGGCCCGTGCCCGCCAGCCGCTGGCCTATTTGTTAACGGTAACAACTTTCTGGAGGTTATGGTGCGCGTGAAGGTGATGGCGGCGGCGCTGACCGGCTTGCTGGCCGTGTCGACACTCGCCGGTTGCGGTGGTGGCGGCGACAGCGGCTCGGGCGGGGGCAAGGACGACGGCAAGCTCGTTCTCGGCTTCTCCCAGGTCGGCGCGGAGAGCGGGTGGCGTACCGCGAACACCAAGTCCATCCAGGACGCGGCGGCCGCGGCCGGCTACGAGCTCAAGTTCTCCGACGCCCAGGGCAAGCAGGAGAAGCAGATCGAGGCGATCCGCAGCTTCATCACGCAGAAGGTGGACGTCATCGCGTTCTCCCCGGTGGTCACCTCCGGCTGGGACTCGGTGCTCAAGGACGCCAAGGACGCCGGCATCCCGGTCATTCTGACCGACCGCGCGGTGGATTCGCAGGACAAGTCTCTCTACAAGACCTTCCTCGGCTCCGACTTCGTCAAGGAGGGCAAGGAGGCCGGCGACTGGCTGGTCAAGCAGAACGAGGGCAAGACCGACCCGGTGAACGTCGTCGAGCTGCAGGGCACCGTCGGCGCCGCGCCGGCGATCGACAGGCAGAAGGGCTTCGCCGAGGCGATCAAGGCGAACCCGAACATCAAGATCGTGAAGTCCCAGTCCGGCAACTTCACCCGGGCCGAGGGCAAGACGGTGATGGAGGGCATCCTCCAGTCCACCCCGGACATCGACGTGCTCTACGCGCACAACGACGACATGGGTCTCGGCGCCATCGAGGCGATCGAGGCGGCCGGCAAGAAGCCCGGCAAGGACATCCAGATCATCACGGTGGACGCGGTCAAGGACGGCATGCAGGCCCTGGCCGACGGCAAGATCAACTTCATCGTGGAGTGCAGCCCGCTCCTCGGCCCGCAGCTGATGGACCTGGCCAAGAAGGTCAAGGCCGGCGAGACGGTGGACCCGCGGATCCTCACCGAGGAGACCACCTTCACCCAGGAGCAGGCCAAGGCGGCCCTGCCGGACCGCAAGTACTGAGCGGACCGCGAGTCCCCACGTCGAGGCGGATGCGGGCCACTCCGGGCAGCCGGGGTGGCCCGCACGGCCGCGGAACGGAGTTCACGATGGGCGAACCGGCCACAGATCCGGTCCTCGAGATGACCGGCATTCGCAAGGTCTTCCCCGGCGTCGTCGCCCTGGACGGCGTCGACTTCCGGTTGTACCCCGGCGAGGTGCACGCCCTGATGGGCGAGAACGGCGCCGGCAAGTCAACCCTGATCAAGGTGCTCACCGGCGTCTACGAGATCGACGGCGGCGACATCCGGCTGGGCGGCGAGCAGGTCCGCATCGCCGGCCCGCTGGCCGCCCAGAAGGCCGGGATCAGCACCGTGTACCAGGAGGTCAACCTCTGCACCAACCTCACGGTCGCGGAGAACATCTTCATCGGCCGGGAGCCGCGGGCGTTCGGCAAGATCCGCTGGGGCGTGATGCGCAAGCGCGCGGCCGAGCTGTTGAAGCGGCTCGACCTGGACCTCGACGTGTCCGCGCCGCTGAGCACGTACTCGCTGGCCATCCAGCAGATGGTGGCGATCGCCCGGGCCGTCGACATCTCGGCGCGCGTGCTGATCCTCGACGAGCCCACGTCCAGCCTGGACGCCTCCGAGGTCGAGCAGCTGTTCCGGGTGATGCGGCGGCTCAAGGACGACGGGGTGGCGATCCTGTTCGTGTCGCACTTCCTGGACCAGATCTACGAGATCTCCGACCGGCTCACCGTGCTGCGCAACGGCCAGCTGATCGGTGAGTACCGGACCGCGGAGCTGCCCCAGGTCCAGCTCGTCGAGAAGATGATCGGCAAGGAGCTGGCGACGCTGGAGAGCCTCGAGGACAAAGCCCAGCGCTCCCGTACGAGATCCGCCACCGCCGCCCCGATCCTGCAGGCCAAGGGCATCGGCCGGACCGGCGCGATCGCCCCGTTCGACCTGACCATCCACGAGGGCGAGGTGGTCGGCCTGGCCGGGCTGCTCGGCTCCGGCCGCACCGAGCTGGCCCGCCTGCTGTTCGGCGCGGACAAGGCCGACCAGGGCGAGCTGAGCATCGACGGCAAGCCGGTCACGCTGCGCGACCCGCAGATGGCGATGAAGCGGGGGATCGCCTTCTCCTCGGAGAACCGTCGCACCGAGGGGATCATCGGCGACCTCAGTGTCCGGGAGAACATCATCCTGGCGCTGCAGGCCGCCCGCGGCTGGACCCGCCCGATCCCGCGCCGCAAGCAGGACGAGATCGTCGACAAGTACGTCAAGGCGCTGTCGATCCGGCCGGCCGACCCGGAGCGCCCGGTGCGCAACCTGTCCGGCGGCAACCAGCAGAAGGTGCTGCTGGCCCGATGGCTGATCACCGAGCCGCGGCTGCTGATCATCGACGAGCCGACCCGGGGCATCGACGTCGGCGCCAAGGCGGAGATCCAGAAGCTGGTCGCCGAGCTCTCCGACGGCGGCATGGCGGTCCTGTTCGTCAGCGCCGAGCTGGAGGAGGTCCTGCGGCTCAGCCACAAGATCGCGGTGCTCCGGGACCGGCGCCTGGTGGAGGAGCTGGACAACACCGCGGGGGTCGACGCCGACCGCATCATGCAGACCATCGCCAGCGGAGCAACCTCATGACCATCGTCAAGAACCGGCTGTTCTGGCCGGTCGCCATCCTCGTGGCGCTGCTGATCGTCAACCTGTTCACGTCCAACCAGTTCATCACCCTGCAGGACGGGCACCTGTTCGGCGCGCTGATCGACATCCTCCGGGGCAGCGCGCCGCTGATCCTGGTCGCGCTCGGCATGACGCTGGTCATCTCGACAGGCGGCATCGACCTGTCGGTCGGGTCGGTGATGGCGATCTCCGGCGCGGTGGCCTGTCTGCTCATCAAGGACCTGGGCGACCAGAACGCGACCGGCTCGGTGCTGCTCATCATGGGCGTCGCGATCGCCGTCTCGGCCGCGCTCGGCCTGTGGAACGGCTCGCTGGTGGCGGTCGTCGGCATCCAGCCGATCATCGCGACGCTGATCCTGATGGTGGCCGGGCGCGGTCTGGCCCAGCTGGTCACCGACGGGCAGATCATCAACGTGCAGTCCAGCCCGTACGCGACGGTCGCCACCGGGTTCTTCCTCACCCTGCCGGTGGCCTTCCTGATCGCCATGGCCGCCGTCGCGCTGATCCTGGTGCTGACCCGGCGGACCGCGCTGGGCCTGCTGCTCGAGTCGGTCGGCGGCAGCCCGAGCGCGAGCCGGCTGGCCGGCATCCGGGCCAAGCGGATCACCGTCATGGTGTACGTGGTCTCCGGCGCCTTCGCCGGTCTCGCCGGCCTGATCTACAGCGCCAACATCAAGAGCGCGGACAGCATCGCGGCCGGCAACCTGATCGAGCTCGACGCGATCCTGGCCGTCGTGATCGGTGGCACCGCGCTGATCGGCGGCCGGTTCTCCATCGCCGGCACCGTCGTCGGCGCGATCCTCATCCAGACGCTGCAGGTCACCGTGGTCAGCATCGGCGTGCCGTCCAAGGCCACCCTGCTCTTCAAGGCGGTCGTGGTCGTCGTGCTCTGCCTGTCCCAGTCGGCGACCTTCCGGGAGAAGGTCTTCGGCCGCTTCAAGCTCCGGTCGGAGGTGCCGGCATGACCGTCATGAGCCCGCAGCCGGTCACCACGGACCCGGCGATCAACCCGCGCCGCCGCGTCTACCGGCCGAACACCAAGTACATCCCGATCCTGGCCACCCTGGCGCTGCTGCTCGTCATGTACCTCGGCGGCCTGGTCAACTACGAGAATTTCGACCAGCCCAGCGTCGTGGTCAACCTGTTCCGCGACAACGCGGTCCTGCTGGCCGTCGCGGTCGGCATGACCTTCGTGATCCTCACCGGTGGTATCGACCTGTCGGTCGGCGCGGTGATCTCGCTGACCACCACGCTGACCGCGACCCTGCTGCAGGGCGGCTGGCCGCCGCTGCTGGTGCTGCCGCTGGTGCTGATCCTCGGCGCGCTGCTCGGCGCCGGCATGGGCGCGGTGATCCACTACTTCAGGGTGGAGCCGTTCATCGCCACCCTGGCCGGGCTCTTCCTGGCCCGCGGCCTGGCGCTGTTCATCAACCAGGAGTCGATCCCGATCCGGGACGAGCTCTGGACCACGCTCTCCGACATGCGCATCCCGCTCGGGGAGACCACCAAGACCACGCTGACCGCGATCGTGGCCCTGGTGGCCGTGCTGATCGCCGCGGCGGTGCTGGCCTGGACGCGGTTCGGCCGCAACGTCTACGCGATCGGCGGCAGCGCCGACTCCGCCCTGCTGATGGGCCTGCCGGTGGCCCGTACCCGGATCGCCGTCTACACCATCAGCGGCTTCTGCGCGGCGCTCGGCGGGGTGCTCTACACGATCAACTCCACCTCCGGGCACGCGCTGCAGGGCACGGGCACCGAGCTGGACGCGATCGCCTCCTGCGTCATCGGGGGCGTGCTGCTCACCGGCGGCGCCGGATACGTCTTCGGCAGCCTGCTCGGCGTGATGGTGTTCGGCCTGATCACCACGATCATCAACTTCCAGGGCGACCTGAACGCGGCGTGGACCCGGATCGTCGTCGGCGTCCTGCTGTTCGGCTTCATCGTTCTGCAGCGACTGGTCACACGGAGGACTCGATGAGCAACGGGGAGATCTGGTTCCTGACCGGCAGTCAGGGCCTCTACGGGCCGCAGACGCTGGAACAGGTCGCCACCCAGTCCCGGCAGATCGCGGCCACGCTGCGGGACAGCTTGGACGCCGACGTGGTCTGGCAGCCCGTGCTGACCGGCCCGGAGCAGATCCTCGACGTCTGCCGCCGCGCCTCGTCCACACCCGGCGTGCTCGGCGTGATCACCTGGATGCACACGTTCTCGCCGGCCAAGATGTGGATCGCCGGCCTGGACGCGCTGCGCGCCCCGCTGCTGCACCTGCACACCCAGCACAACGTGGCGCTGCCCTGGTCCGAGATCGACATGGATTTCATGAACCTCAACCAGGCCGCGCACGGCGACCGGGAGTTCGGGTTCGTCGAGAGCCGGCTCGGGGTGCCGCGCAAGACGGTGGCCGGCCACGTCAGCAACCCGGCGGTGGTGGCGCGGATCGCGACCTGGGTGCGGGCCGCCCGCGGGTACGCCGCGATGCGCTCGTTGAAGCTGGCCCGCTTCGGCGACAACATGCGCGACGTCGCGGTGACCGAGGGGGACAAGGTCGAGGCGCAGTTGCGGTTCGGGGTGTCGGTCAACACCTACGGGGTCAACGACCTGGTCGCGGTGGTCGACCAGGTCGGGGACGCGGAGATCGACAAGCTGGTCGGGGAGTACTCCGACCTCTACGAGATCTCGTCCGAGCTGCTGGACGGCCGCCGCGAGAGCCTGCGCTACGGCGCCCGCATCGAGATCGGCCTCCGGCAGTTCCTCACCGACGGCGGCTTCCAGGCCTTCACCTCGAACTTCGAGGACCTCGGCGGCCTGCGGCAGCTGCCCGGCCTGGCGGTGCAGCGGCTGATGGCCGAAGGCTACGGCTTCGGCGGCGAGGGCGACTGGAAGACCTCGGTGCTGGTGCGCACGCTCAAGGCGATGGTCCCGGGCGGCGGCACGTCCTTCATGGAGGACTACACCTACGACCTGACCCCCGGCAACGAGGTCATCCTGGGTGCGCACATGCTCGAGGTCTGCCCGTCGATCGCCGCGTCCAGGCCGCGGCTGGAGATCCACCCGCTGGGCATCGGCGGGCGCGAGGACCCGGTCCGGCTGGTCTTCGACGCGGCGCCGGGCAAGGCGATCGTTCTCGGACTGGCCGATCTGGGGGAGCGGTTCCGCCTGGTCGCCAACGAGATCGAGGTGGTGCCGCCGACCGAACCGCTGCCGAGGCTCCCGGTGGCCCGCGCGGTCTGGAAGCCGGCGCCGTCGCTCTCCACGTCGGCCGAGTGCTGGCTGACGGCCGGCGGGCCGCACCACACGGTGCTCTCCTCGGCGGTCGGCGCGGAGGAACTGGCCGATCTCGCCGACATGGTCGGCACCGAGCTGCTGCTCATCGACGCGGACACGACGACGCGGCAGTTCACCAAGGAGGTGCGCTGGAACCAGGCGTACCACCGCCTGGCCCGGGGTTTCGGCCGTTAGCGGCCGCGGCTCGAGCCCCGGGGGAGCACGGCCCGCGAGCGCGGCTGGCCTCCCCCGGCGCCGGGGCTCAGACCACCTCCACGGTGACGTAGTCCAGGTCCCCGGCGAAGTAGTCGCAGCCCACCGTGACCTGATCGCAGTCCAGCTTCCCGCCGATGGTGAGCGGCCAGCTGTTCCCGATCGCCCCGGTCCAGCCCTGCCGCCCGGCCACCCGCCGCCCGTCGATCGCCAGCGCCACCCCGGTGCCCACTCGCACGCAGGTCACCACGTGCCAGTCCCCGTCATTGATCGCGTGCGGAGCGTCCGCCTCCAGGACCCCGCGGTCCCCCCGGAACGAGCACTGCACCCGCCCGTTCGGGATCTGCAGCTTGAAGTTCCCGCCGCCGGTGGTCGACTGGCCCTTCTGGATGATGTTGCCGAAGTGGTTGGTGGTGCGCAGCCGTATCGTCACGGCGAAGTTCCGGGTGCCGGGATTGAGCCCCGGCGCGTCCGGGACCACGACCAGATGGCCGGGGCGGGCCGGCGGGGTGTCCGGTTGCAGCCGGTCGAACCGGTAACCGGAGGAACCCTGGACGTAGACGCCGGTGCCGACTTCGTCACCGATGTGTCCGTCAAGTCTGTTCCCGCTGCTGTCGGACATCCGGGTGGCTCCGGGCGGCTCGTTCATCGCCCAGTAGGCGACCGGGAAGGCCTGCGCCGGGTGCGCCGCCGCGGGCGTACCGGTCAGAAGGATTGTCGAGGTCAACAGCGCGACCGTGTGTCTCATGGCGGTCCTCGAGGGATGTCGGAGCGGAAATGTGATGAGACTAATCGGTCTTAAACCCCTGATTAGTACTAATCGCCTAAATAGGCATGTGAAGGGTGGTCTCCGACCCTGGCTGAGTGCCGGTTCAGCTTGGTAGCATCCCCGCCGATCATGGTTGACACCCTCGACGGCCATGGCGCTCCGGCCGGGTTTCTCGCAGGAGCGGCACCAGCACGCCGGTGCCTGGAAAACACTGACATTTCAGATAAGGAACGTGTCGAAGTGCTGCTGAACGGGACTGACGGTGAGACCTCGGAGCACAAGTTGATCGCGCCCAACCCGGGGCTGCCGAACCAGGCGCTGCAGGTGCTCGCCCTCGCGCAGCGCACCGCGGAGGAACACGTCGCGAGTGCCCAGCACCACGCGGACAAGATCCGTACCGACGCGCTGGCGGCCGCCGACCAGATCGCCCGGGACGCGCAGGCCCACGCGAACAACGTGCGCCAGGAGGCCGACCGGGTGATGGCCGAGGCGCGCGCGGCCACCGAGCTGATGGCCCGCGAGGCGCAGTCCCGCGCCGAGGAGGCCCGCCGGGCCGCCGACAAGATCGTCGCCGACGCCCGCCAGCGCGCCGAGTCGATCGGCGCGGACGCCCTGCACGGCGCCGAGCAGCTGAAGCTGCAGGCCCAGCAGCGTTACGACGACGTGGTCGGCAGCCTGGGCGCCAAGCGCGAGGCGCTGCAGCAGCAGATCGAGGCCCTGGAGAACTTCGACCGCGAGTACCGCAGCCGCCTCACCCAGTTCATGCAGGGCCAGCTACGCGCCCTCTGGGCCGACGCCCCGCAGGTCACCGCCGAGGTGATCGACGAGGAGCCGATCGCCGAGGAAATCGAGGCGGCCCCGCGGCACGGCCACCACCACGCGGCCGCCGAGGACGCCGAGGTCACCGAGCAGGACGAAGAGCAGCACTGACGGCAGGGTCGCCGGGACGGCCCGGACCGCTTCCGGTCCGGGCCGTCCCGATTGCGGGGGTACGCCGTGAGCCCGGCCCGCGTCCACCAGCACCGCCGGCGGGGCCGCCGATGATCCCCCCGAGTGGTCCGGGCGGTGCCGCCGCCGCAACACCGCCCGGACCGGATCAGACGCTTGCGGCCTGGGGCTGCTCGTCCGCGTTCGGCGCGGACGAGGCGGCCGCGGCCCGGCGCTCCAGGGCCGCGCCCTCGACGTCGAGCTCCGGCAGCCAGCGCAGCCAGCTCGGCAGCCACCACGCGGAGCGGCCGAGCAGGGAGAGCGCCGCCGGCACCGCGATCATGCGGATCACGAAGGCGTCGAAGGCGATGCCGATGGCCAAGGCGAACGCGATCGGCTTGATCGTGTCGTTGCCCTCCGGGACGAACGCCGCGAAGACCGCGAACATGATCGTCGCGGCGGCCAGCACGACCGGGGCGGCCTGGCGGAAACCGGTGACGATGGCGTCGCGCGGGGCGGCGCCGTGGGCGTGCGCCTCGTGCATCCGCGACACCAGGAACACCTGGTAGTCCATGGCCAGGCCGAACAGGATGCCGACGATGATGATCGGCGCGAGGCTGATGATCGGGCCGGTGGAACCGGCGTTCACCACGTCGGCCAGCCAGCCCCACTGGAAGACCGCGACCGTGGCGCCGAACGCCGAGCCGATGGTGAGCAGGAAGCCGAGCACGCCCACCACCGGCACCAGCAGCGAGCGGAACACCAGCACCAGCAGCACGAACGCCAGGCCCACGACGAGCGCCAGGTAGACCGGGAGCGCCGCGTTGAGCTTCTGCGACACGTCGATGCTGATCGCGGTCTGCCCGGTGACGTACACCTTGGCGCCGTCACCGTCGTCGATCGTGTCCCGGATGCCGTGCACCAGGTCGACGGTCTTCTGGTCCTCCGCGCCCGAGCCGGGGATGAGCGTGATCAGCGCGGCGGACCGCGCCTGGTCCGGCCGCGGCGGGGTGGCCAGGGCGACGTCGGGCAGCGTGGCGACCCGGTTCTGCACGGTCGCCGCGTAGGCCACCGCGTTCGGCCCGTCGACCAGGATCAGCAGCGGGCCGCTGACGCCCGGCCCGAACCGCTCGTCGATGATCGCGTCGGCCTTGGCCTGGGTGCTGCCCTCCGGCGAGCGCTGCGCCAGGGTGGTCTGCATCTTGACGAAGGGCAGCGCGATCACGCCCAGCGCGAGCACCGCGAGGAGCAGGCTGACCACCCGCTTCTGGCTCACCGTGTGCGCCCAGCCCCGGATGAAGCCGCGGCCGTCGGGGACCTCGTCCTGCGCGGCGGGCGGGACGTCGCGCAGCTTGCGCGGCAGCGCGCGCAGGCCGATGAACCCGAGGATCGCGGGGACCAGGGTGATCGCGACGAGCACGGCGACCACGACGGTGGCCGACGCGGCCAGGCCCATCTCGGTGAGGAACGGGATGCCCACCACGGAGAGGCCGGCCAGCGCGATGACCACGGTGAGACCGGCGGTGACCACCGCGGAGCCGGCCGTGCCCACCGCGTACGCCGCGGCGGACTCGACGTCCTTACCGGCGCGCAACTCGTGCCGGAAGCGGGTGACGATGAACAGCGCGTAGTCGATGCCGACCGCGAGGCCCAGCATCACCGCCAGGATCGGGGTGGTCGACTGGAGCTGGACGAAGCCGGAGAGCGTGGTGATGCCGGCGACGCCGATGCCGACGCCGACGATCGCGGTCAGCAGGTTCATCCCGGCGGCGACCAGCGAGCCGTAGCTGAGCGCGAGCACGATGAGCGCGACGACGACGCCGATGCCCTCCGAGGCGCCGCCGATGTCGGCGGCGTTGCTCAGCGCCTCACCGCGGGCCTCGACGGTCAGCCCGCCGGTGTGCGCCCGGTCGAGCGCGGCGCCGATCGCCTCCCGCTCCTCGTCGGTGACCTCGGACGGCTGCACGCCGTACGTGACGGTGGTCAACGCCGTGCTCAGGTCCCGGGAGACCGACGGGTTCCGCTTGTCGAACGGGTCGCTGACACCGACCACGCCGGGCAGCTTGCCGAACGCCGCCACGGACTGCCCGACCTGACCGGCCAGCGCCGGATCGGTGATCTTCTGCCCGGCCGGCGCCTGGAACACCACCTGCACGGTCGCGCCGGCCGAGGCGTCGCCGAACCGGTCCTTCATCAGGTCCAGCGCGATCGTCGACTCCTGGCCGGGGATCCGGAACGTGTTGACGGTCTCGCCGGAGAGTTTGACCGCGCCGAAGGCCACGGCCAGCAGGGCGAGCAGCCAGACGACCGTGACGATGATGCGATGCCGCACGGCGCCGAGGCCGAGACGGTGCAACAACGTTGCCATGGGAGATTTCCCTTGTTCAGTGGGTGTGTGGATGCCCGAGCGCGTCGTAGGCGACGTCGACGAGCGTGGTGAGCGCGTCCGGGGTGAAGCAGTCCCGCAGGGCGACGGCGGCCACCGCGAGCGCCCCGAGCGCGCCGACGACCCGGACCGACCGGACCGGGTCGGTGAGCGACCCGGCGGTGCCGAAGGCGGCGCCGGTGAACGGCTCGTCGCCGAAGGCCACGGCCACCTCCTGGCCGATCGTCTCCAGCGCCGCGCCGAACTCGCTCTCCCGGTCGGCGAGCAGGCAGGACAACAGCAGCGCGACCGCGCCGGGCTGCCCCAGCGCCAGCCGGGCCACCCCGCTGATCACCGACCGGTCACGCTCCGGGCCGGGCGGCAGCGGCGCGGCCGCCGCGGCCACCTCCCGGATCTGCCCCACGCAGCGCTCGATGACCGCCTCCTGCAACGCCTCCTTGGTCGGGAAGCGGTGCAGCAGCCCGGTCTTCGAATAGCCCACCGCGTCCGCGATGCGCTGCACCGACGTCTCCTTGAAGCCGTGCCTGGCGAACAGGTTGGCGGCGGCGTCCAGGATCTCGTCGTCGATCTGCTGCTTGGTGGGGCGGGGCATAGGACCACCGTAGACCTTTCTGGACCAGACTGGTCCGTCAGGGACCGTGGTGGTCCCCACACATCGCACGGGTTTCAGTGCCCGGATCTTCGCAAGACAAGACCGGTTGCGGGGTACGGCATCACCGCGGTCACCGGATGATGCCGCCTCGTGCCGGCACACGCGCGGACCGCGCCGTGGCGCGTCCTGCGACCGGACGTCCCGCGTGGCGCGGCCGCCCCGCCCGCGCCGCAAGGATGCCCATGGAAACCGCGCGCTGCTGGGAGCTCGTCGAGACGGCCGGCTCCGAGGCCGGTCCCGGCTGGGCCGGCCGCATCCGACCGGCGCCGGGGACCGTGGTGCCACCTCGGGCGTGATTGAGTGTTGCCCATGCCCGCTGATCTGATCCTGACCAACGGTTCCGTCTTCACCGCCGATCCGTCGCGCGGGCCCGCCACCACGGTCGCGGTGCGGGACGGGCGGGTGGTCGCGGTCGGCGGCGACGAGGTCCGGGAGCTGGCCGGCCCGCGCACCGAGACGATCGACCTGGCCGGCCGGCTGCTGCTGCCCGGCTTCCAGGACGCGCACGTCCACGCCGTGATGGGTGGCGTCGAGCTGAACCAGTGCGACCTCACCGGGACCACCGATCTCGAGGAGTACCTGCGCCGGATCCGGGCCTACGCCGACGCCCACCCCGGCCTGGAGTGGATCACCGGCGGGGGCTGGGCGATGGAGGTCTTCCCCGGCGGCGTCCCCGGCCGCGAGCTGCTCGACCTGGTCGTCCCCGACCGCCCGGTCTACCTGATCAACCGGGACCACCACGGCGCCTGGGTCAACAGCCGGGCCCTGGAGATCGCCGGCCTCGGCCCGGACACCCCCGACCCGGCGGACGGCCGGATCGACCGGCGGCCGGACGGTGTGCCGGCCGGCGGGCTGCAGGAGGGCGCCATGCAGTTGGTGGCGCGACTACTGCCCGAAGTCACTTCGGCCGAGCGGTTGGCCGGGCTGCTGCGGGCCCAGACGCTGCTGCACTCGCTGGGCATCACGGCCTGGCAGGACGCGATGCTCTGCGCGACCAACGGCTATCCGGACGTCTCCGACGCCTATCTGGCGGCGGCCACCACCGGCCGGCTCACCGCGACCGTCGTCGGCGCGCTGTGGTGGGACCGCGAGCGCGGCGCCGAGCAGATTCCCGACCTGCTCGCCAAGCGGGAGCGGCACACCGTCGGCCGGCTGCGCGCCGGCAGCGTGAAGCTGATGCTCGACGGCGTCGCGGAGAATTTCACCGCGGCGATGACCCAGCCCTACCGTGACTCGTGCGGCTGTGCCACCACCAACGCGGGCCTGTCCTTCATCGACCCGGTGGCGTTGCGGGAACATGTGACGACGCTGGACTCGCACGGTTTCCAGACGCACTTCCACGCCCTCGGCGACCGCGCGGTGCGCGAGGCGCTGGACGCGATCGAGGCGGCCCGCGCGGCCAACGGGTTCCGCGACACCCGCCCGCACCTGGCCCACCTGCAGGTGGTGCACCCGTCCGACGTGCCCCGTTTCCGCGCGCTCGGCGTGACGGCGAACCTGCAGGCGTTCTGGGCCGCGCACGAGCCGCAGATGGACGACCTGACGATCCCGTTCCTGGAGCCCGCCCTGGCCGCCCGGCAGTATCCGTTCGGCGACCTCTGGCGCGCCGGAACACACCTGGCAGCAGGCAGCGACTGGCCGGTGACCACGCCGGACCCGCTGCAGGCCGTCCACGTCGCCGTCAACCGGGCCCACCCCGGCAGCGGTTACCACCCGTTCCTGCCCGAGCAGAGCCTGGACCTGGCGACGGCGCTGACGGCGTACACGGCGGGCTCGGCCTTCGTGAACCACCTGGACGACACCGGCAGCATCCGCCCCGGCTTCCGGGCCGACCTGGTCGTGCTGGACCGGGACCTCTTCGCCACCCCACCCGCCGAGATCGCCGGCGCCTCGGTCGCGATGACCCTCATCGACGGAGAACTGGTCCACGCGGCCTGACGCCGCACCGGGCGATCCGCCCCGAGATGCCTCGAGGGTGCGGTCCGCCCGCGTGCGCGGCACCCCGGAAGGTGATGGTGACCGGAGACCGGCCGGGCGCCGCCGGGCGGGCGGAACCGGATGAACGCGCCGGCAGTTCCCGGCCATGTCGTACCGGCCGCAGCTGTTGTCGCGTAGACGTGCTGGGGACGAGCCACGCCTTCAGCGCGGTCCCGCGAACCACGTCCGTCGCGACGAACAGCAGGTCCAGGTTGTACCGGGGCACGAAGGCCGGCGACCGGACGAAAGGCGACGAAACCCTCGGACCGGATCCGCTTGCTGTCCGAGATCCGGGCCTTGACCCGCACCGCGAGCGGCGCTGTCGATCCGCTGCGGTGGAACAGGAGGTCGACACCCCTCGTCGTCGACGAGCGAGGTGGACACGTTGAGAGCTCCTCGTAGTGGTGAGGACGCAGAAGGCCGCGATCAGATGATCGGCCGCCTTCCCCGTCCGGCCGGCGTCCGTTGTTCGAGGGTGTAGCCGTCCACGAGCCCACCCTGACGGAGGCGTCCTCCGCCGTTCATCGTGGACGGTGGCGACTCGGCGGATCAGAATTGCCCGGTCGGCGAGCGTGACCAGCCGCTCCGCACGTCACGACGGATATACATTGCGCGAAGGTTTCGTGACGAGGGGTGATTATGGCAGAAGAGAGCTGGCACACCGCGCGGCTGATTCCGACGTCCGGGATCAATGGCGCCGACGAACAGGAGCGGCGCGCGACATCGGCGCTGCTCGCGGTGATGAGCGCGGTCCGGGAGTTCGGGCGGGCCCTGACGCAGCCGTACGGTGCACCGGCGGGTGTGGTGCAGACCTTCATCGAGGTGCCGTTCACGCTCGGCGACGGCAAGTCCTTCCCGGACGGCCTGATCCGGGTCGCTCGCGGCCAGCGGCAGTGGACGGCGCTGGTGGAGGTCAAGACCGGCACCAACGAGCTGCAGCCCGAGCAATTGGAACGCTATCTCGACATCGCCAAGGAACAGGGCTTCGACGCCCTCATCACGATCTCCAACGAGATCCCGCCGGTGGCCGGGCAGCACCCGACGCGGATCGACAAGCGCAAGCTGAAGAAGGTGGCGCTGCATCACCTCCCGTGGTCCGAAGTGCTGACCGTGGCGGTGATGCAGAAGGAGTACCGGGGTGTGGCCGATCCGGACCAGGCGTGGATTCTCGGCGAGCTGATCCGCTATCTGGAGCATCCGAAGTCCGGCGCCCTGGAGTTCAGCGACATGGGGCCGTCCTGGGTGGCCGTCCGGGAGTCGGTCGGCGCCGGGACGTTGCGGGCGGCGGACGCGGCGGCGCCGGAGATCGCCGGGCGGTTCGACGCGCTGGTGCGATACGCCGGACTGCGGCTCGGGCGCAAGTTGGGCACGGACGTCGTTCCGGCTCTGACACGCAAGGAGCAGGCCGAGCCGATGAGCCGCACGCAGGCACTGGTCGGCCAGCTCGCCACGACCGGCACGATGACGGCGGCGCTGCGGATCCCGGGCGCGGTCGGCACGCTGTCGGTGACCGCCGACCTGCGCGCCGCGAAGATCACCTGTCATGTCGACGTGGAGGCGCCACGCGAGGGCCGGCCGACGACCCGGGTGAACTGGCTGATCCGCCAGTTGAAGGACGCGCCGGAGACCGTCCGCCTGGAGTCCTACGCCTTGCATGCCCGGGGCGCGGGCAGCGCGGAGTTGCTGCGGGTGGTCCGGGAGAACCCGGCGGTCCTGGTCAGCGACCCGGCCAAGGACCTGCGCACGTTCCGGGTGGCGCTGATCTCGGCGGCCGGCACCAAACGCGGGCGAGGCCGCGGGGCGTTCATCGACTCGGTGCTGGACGCGATCGACGACTTCTACAGCCAGGTCATCCAGAACCTGAAGCCCTGGATGCCGGCACCCCCGCGACTGCGCTCCGCCGAGGAGTCCGTCGCCGTCGAGCCGGTCCCGCCGGCGCTGGTGTCCACCGCGCTGTCGTCCCAGGACGACCCGGTGCCGGCCCCGCGGCCGAGCCCCGCGACGATGTCCTGACGGGCGGGCTTGACAATGCGCGAAGAGAAGGGTGTCGATGACCGGGGTGTGACGACAGACCTCGACCCCCTTCTCGCCGCACTCTTTGTCAAGATCGACGACTGGCTCGGACGGCCACAGCGGAAGGGACGCAAAATCTCGCGTTGTGGCAGCACAACTGACGACCGGGCGGCCGGTCACATGGCCAGTATGGAGTCGATGCCGCGCTGGAACAGCTCGTCGTCGTTCCATCGCCCGTCTTCGAGGTGTCCTGAGGCGATAAGGGTGGGATAGGCGTCGGCATTGGCCAACAACTGGCGCCGGGCTTCGGCCCGGGCCCCGGGATCTTCCGTCTGGCGCCAGGTGGCTTCGGTGATGGCTGCGCCGATCACATAATTCGCCAGCAACCGGGTGATGACGGCCAACCGGGAGCCGGTAAAACCCCCACGGACGAGCGCCGACTGCAGGAACTCGGTGCGCGCCAGGACGTTGGGCCCGAGCATCGGTCGCCCGATCAGACTCGGCGCCCAGGGATGGCGAAGCATGACCGCGCGCCACCCGAATGTCAACGCGCGCACATCATCACGCCAGTCGTCACCGACGTCCGGGAGTAGCACCTCCGCGAAGATGTGGTCCAGGGTCAAGTCGAGGACATCGTCCTTCGTCTTCACGTGCCAGTAGAGCGCGGTCGAGGTCACCGCGAGGCGCTGCGCCAGGTTTCGCATTGTCAACCCGTCGATGCCACGCTCATCGAGCAAAGTCGCTGCTACCCCGACGATGCGCTCACGGCTCAGCGGCGCCGCCCGGCGCGGCCGGTCCGCCTCCTCACGCAGCCACACCGCGCCAGCGGTCCCACCACGTCGACTGTTCTTTTCGCCAGCCGACGGCTCACCCAATTCGTTCGCCTTCACTACCTGATCCTAGTACGGTGGTGAGGCAACCTTACGTTGGTAAGTTGATGTTACGTTGTTAAGGAGACGGTGTGACGTCTGCTCGATGGTGGGCACTTGCTACCGCAGGGCCCGCGCAACTGAAATCCTCATCGGTCCTGGCCTTGGCCGTGCCATCACCCCTGCGGCCAACGCGGCGACCAGCGGCGTCGGCGACGACAACACCGGAGCGGAATCAGCCGCTGTCGATGCCGCCACGCAGCCCGGCGGCTGCATCGGCACCGCGCCGCTCAACACCGTCGCGTCGCCCGTGACGGCAGCCGCACCAGGTTCGGCGCACGGCCGAAACGCGACCGGCGATGCCACCGTCGCACCGCTTTCGACGCCGCCTTGGTGACCGCCGTGGCGCTGCTCGTGCTCGCGGCCATCACCGTCGCCCTCGTCATGCCCCGCCACCATCGGCGGCAACCGGTAGCAGTCAGGTGAACCGAAAAGGCGTTCCCGCCCGGCCGGAAAGGACGGTACGAATCAATGCCTCTGCTGCGGATCCAGCTGGACAGCGACAGAAACACCGCACGCCGTGTCCTGGAACTCCACCAAGCAGGCAAAGTGCACCACGAAACCCGAGATGCCGCACGCGACGAAGTGTGGCGCCGCGGCCGCACACCCGCCGCGGAACCGGTCTTCATCGGCACCACCAACGGCGAGCCCGTCCGGCTCCTCTACGACGTAGAGGTCTACCTGGACACCACGCGTTGAACCGCAACCACCGCACGTGAGCGCGGCCGTGGGGCTGCGCGGTGTGCGCCGGGCAGCCCCGGCGACGCTCTGGGGTGAGGTAGAGGCCCGTGCCGCCATTGAGGATCCAACTCTCCGGAATCGCGAAGCCCGCCCGTCTTCGAGCCACGCCCCGGCAGGTGTGGCTGCGCCGAGGACACCCCGAGCCGATGCAACCAAACGGCGGCCTCCACACCACGCCGCCACCCGTACCGCCAGGCTCGGCCGCCACCGGCCTTCGCCGCACGGGCCGGGCCGACCTGCATTTCGTCGACCACGTACGGGTCCTGGTGGCTTGCAGCGAAGTCGACCGGCACGGCACGTTCGGAGGCTCTCAGCCGCCGGGTTCGGGCGGATCGGCAGGGGGCTGTCGATCGACGAGGCTGCGCCGCGTCCTGCGCGGGCCGAGGGTTCACCGACGACGCCGGCGAGGGCGCCTGGAGACCGGTCCGGAGCACCCGACGAGCAGGGGCCCGGCGCCCCGGGAAGGGCGCCGGGCGGTCAGCCGCTGAGGATCACGCGGTCCACTTGACGTAGGAGTTGAACTTCCCGCCGGCGTCGAAGGTGGCCATGTTGTCCCATCCGTCGCCGGTGCCGTTGATGTCCGCCGGGTCCCAGCCGTTCCCGGCGATGGCGTACCAGGTCGGCTCCCAGTAGAAGACGCCGATGGCGCCGGCGTTCCGGGCGGTGTTCTGGATCCAGCTGAACTCGGTGCCCTGGCCGGCCTTGGTGGCGGGCTGGCCGTCGCAGGTGACGGTGCCGGGGATCGAGTTGGACTGGCTGTCGGCATTGGCGGTGGTGTACATGTACGCCGTCTCGGCGACGACTACCGGTTTGCCGTACCGGGACCTCACGTCCGCGATCACGTTGTACAGGTTCGCCAGCGTGCCGTGCCACATGCAGTAGTAGGACAGCGCGGTGATGTCCCAGGTGACGCCCTGGGCCTTGATGCCGTCGTAGAACCAGCGGGCGTTCGCGTCACTGTCCGCGTCCGCGGTGTGGATCATCACCTGGGTGCCGGAGTTGCAGGCCTTCGTCGCGTTGTAACCCTGTTTGAGCAGCGAGGCCAGCGGCGCGAAGTTGTTGTTGGTGACCTTGCCGGCCGGCCACAGCATGCCGACGTTGATCTCGTTGCCGATCTGCACGCTGTCCGGGGTGGTGCCCTGCGCCTTCAGTGCGGTGCACACGTCGTAGGTGTAGTTGTAGACGTCGGCCTGCAACTGGGTGAGCGAGTGCGAGCTCCACGCCGCCGGCGGGTACTGCTTGCCGGGGTCCGCCCAGGTGTCGGAGTAGTGGAAGTCGACAAGCAGCTTGAAGCCCTTGGCCTTGATCGTTTTCGCCTGCTGGAGCACCTTGGCCTTGTTGTTGTAGCCGCTGGCCGGGTTGTTCCAGACGCGCAGCCGCAGGTAGTTCGCGCCGGCGCCCTTGAGGATGTCGTACGGGTCGGCCTGGGCGCCGGCCGCCGTGTAGTACCTGCCGCCCAGGTCGAGCGTGCGCTGCAGCGACGACACGTCGGCGCCGAGCATGCCGAGGGAGGCGGCTCGGGCGGGGTGGGGGGTGAGGGCCAGCGTCAGGAGCACGGCTCCGACGACGGCCAGGAGGGATTTGCGCATGTCGCTCCTTCGGGGATAGGAACAGAAATCAGCGACGCCGAGCGGGGTACGGGTTGATCCGCCCGTATCGTCGACGGTCGCCGTGTTCTCCCGGGCGTTGCCGGGGTGCTCGACGTCCCACCGGTTGCCGTCGGTCGCGGTCCAGGCGGGCTCCCGGTGGAGGACGCCGAGCGCCCCGGATGCCCGGGCGGCATCCCGCACCTGGGTGAACTCCCGGGCCCGCCCCCGCGGCGACGCGTGGATCGGGTCGCACGGGCCGGCCGAGGTGATGATGTTCTCCAGGCGCGGAGCATCGCCGGCGAGCGGGTCTTCCGTGAAGCGATGATCATCAATGTCGCTGGGTTCATGACGCTCCTTTGCCGACAGGAAGGGCGCACGGGAAGCCGGGAGAGAGAAAAGGTCAGGCAGGTGAGGAGGTACGCAGCACCAGGCTGGTGGGCACGGTGACGGAGAGGGGCGTACGGCCGTTGATCACGTCCACGAGGAGCCGGACCATCTCCTCGCTGATGCGTTCCAGGGGCTGGCGCACCGTGCTCAGCGGCGGCTCGGTCGTCGCCGCCAGCCCCGAGTCGTCGAAGCCGACCACCCGCACGTCGCCGGGCACCGCGCGCCCCGCGTCGCGCAGCACCGGCAGGGTGGCCGCGGCGATCGCGTCCGACGCGGCGAACACCGCGTCCACGTCCGGGGCGCGGTCCAGCAGCGTCCGCATCCCGGAGGCGCCGTTCTCGCGACGCCAGTCGCCGTGCACGATCAGGTCCTGGTCGACCGGCAGGCCGTGCGCCATCAGCGCGTCGGTGTATCCGGCCAGGCGGTCCACGCCGCCGGAGGTGTCCAGCGGCCCGGTGATCGTGGCGATCCGCCGGCAGCCGGCGGTGATCAGGTGCTCGGTGGCGATCCGCGCCCCGGCCCGGTCGTCGGCCGAGACCGAGCTCATCACGTCCTCCAGGCCGAGCACCCGGCCGCAGGCCACGATCGGCACCTGGGCCGTGACCAGCTGCTTGAGCAGCGGGTCGCCGGAGTGCGGGGAGACCAGCAGCACCCCGTCGACGTGGCCGCCGTTGAGGAACGCGATCGTCCGGCTGCGTTCCTCGGGGGTGGAGGCGATCATCAGGATCAGGGTCAGCTCGCGGTCGGAGAGCGCCTGAGCCACGCCGCGCAGCAGCACCGAGAAGTTCGGGTCCTCGAAGAGCAGGTGCTGCGGCTCGGTGAGCAGGAACGCGATCGATCCGGAGCGGCCGGTGGCCAGCGATCGCGCGTGCTGGTTCGTCGTGTACCCGGTCCGGGAGATCGCGTCCCGGACCGCGCGCACGGCCTCCGGACTGACCCAGTCACGCCCGTTGAGGACCCGCGAGACGGTCGCGTACGACACCCCGGCCTCGCGAGCGACATCGCGGATGGTGGGGCGTTTGCGCGACACGTTCGGGATCATAGTCGTCACCCTTGCCTATGCCTTGACGCCGCCGGCGGCCAGGTCGACCTGCCAGTACCGCTGGAGCGTGAGGAACAGGGCGATCAGCGGGACGATCGACACGAGCGCGCCGGTCACCACCACGGTATACATCGAGGGCTGGCTCGCACCCTGGTTGAGCAGGCCGTTCAACCCCACCGTCAGCGGATACAGCTTGTCGTCGCCCAGCATGATGTACGGCAGCATGAAGTTGTTCCAGATCGCCACGAACTGGAAGAGGAACACCGTCACCAGGCCGGTGCGCATCATCGGCAGGACCACCCGGGCGAAGGTGCGCCAGTCGCCGGCCCCGTCGATCCGGGACGCCTCGAGGATCTCCGACGGCACCGCCGCGGCGGCGAAGATCCGGGCGAGGTAGATGCCGTACGGGCTGATGAAGCTGGGCAGCAGCACCGCCCAGTAGGTGTTGGTCAGCCCGATCCCGGACAGCAGCAGGTACTGCGGGATGGCCAGGATGACGCCCGGGACCAGCACGCCGGCCAGGATCACGTTGAAGACCAGGCCCTTGCCCGGGAAGTCGAACTTGGCCAGGGCGTACCCGCTCATCGCGGAGAGGAGGGTGGAGACGGCCGCCCCGACACCGGCGTACAGCGCGGTGTTGGCCATCCACCGCCAGTACAGGCCGTCCCGGTAGCCGCTCAGGTCGCCCAGGTTGTCGAGCAGGTGGGTGCCCGGCGCGAGGGTGAACGTGGAGAACAGCTCACCGGCGCTCTTGCTCGAGGCGATCAGCACCCAGACCACCGGGAGCAGACAGTACGCGGCGCCCAGCAGCAGCAGGGTGGTGGCCAGCTTGCTGTTCTTCATGAGTCTTCCTGGTCGAAGGCCCGGCGCCCGACCAGCTTGAGGAAGCCGAAGGACAGCAGGAACGTGGCGAGGGCGATGACCACCGAGGTGGCGGCCGCGGAGTGGATGTCGTTGCGGACGAACGCGTCCCGGTAGACCTTCATCAGCGGGGTCCAGGTGAAGGAGATCGTGTTGCTGAGCGGCTTGAGCGTCATCGGCTCGGCGAACACCTGCAGCGTCGCGATCATCGAGAAGACGAACGTCATGATCAGGGATGGCAGCACGATCGGGATCTTGATGCGCCAGGCGATCGCGAGCTCGGACGCGCCGTCGATCCGGGCCGACTCGTACAGGCTGGTCGGCACGGACTTCAGCGCGGTGTAGAGGACGATCATGTTGAAGCCGGTGCCGCCCCAGACCGCGACGTTCGCCACCGCGTACAGCACCCACGACGAGGAGAGCAGCTCGGGCGTGCCGATCCCGAGCTTGCCCAGGGCGTAGCCGAAGGGGCTGACCCGGGGCAGGTAGAGGAAGCCCCAGAGCAGCGAGGCGACCACGGCCGGCACCGCGTACGGCAGGAAGATCGAGATCCGGGCGAAGCCGCTCAGCGCCGGCCGGGTGCGGTTCGCGTCCAGCAGCAGGGCCATCAGCAGCGCCAGGCCGAGCATGGCCGGAACCACGATCAGGCCGTAACCCAGGATCCGGTAGACGCTGGGCAGCCACTCCGGGTCGGTCATCGAGCGGGCGTAGTTGCTCAGCCCGGCCCACACCTCGGTGCGGGACTTCGAGCCGAGGCCGAGGCCGCTCACCTTCACCTTGCGCAGGCTCAGGTAGCCGGCGTAGCCGATCGGGGCGGCCAGGAAGAGGGTGAACAGCAGCAGTCCCGGGGCGAGGAAGGCGTACGGGACGCCGGCCCGCCGGATGGATCTTCGGGTGGTGGTCAGCGACATCGCCAAGACCCTTCCTGTGGGGGATCGGGTGGGGTGGTCGAGCCCCACCCGGTGCAGGTCATCCGGCGACGGTGAAGCCGCTGTTCTTCATGTCGTCGACAGTCGCCTTCTGGATGGTGGCGAGCGACTCGGTGAAGGCGGACGCCTTCTTCGACTCGGCGGCCTTGCCGAACGCGTCGTTGAACGCGCTGTACGCGACGTTGACGTTCGGGCCGTAGGTGAACGGCCGGGCCTGCTTGCCGGCCTCGGCGGCGATCGTGTAGAAGTCGCTCTGGCCGGCGAAGAACGCCGGCGGCGTGGTCAGCACGCTCGTCGCGTCGTTCGCGGCGGGGTAGACGTTCGCGGTGCCGGCGAGCAGCTTGAGCGCGGCCGGGTCGCTGTTGAGCCACGCGATGAACTCAGCGGCCTCCTTCGGGTGCTTGCTCTGGCTGGTGACGCTGGTCGCCGAGCCGCCCCAGTTGCCGGTCGCCGGGCTCGCGGCGTCCCACTGCGGCATGGACGCGGCCTTCCACTTGCCCTTGGTCTCCTTGGCGCTGCCCTCCAGCACGCCCGGCGCCCACACCGCGGAGACCCAGCCGACCTGCGAGCCGTCGTTGAGAGCGGCGTTCCACTCCGGGGTGTACATCGGCTTGTTGTCGATGACGCCCTTCTCCACCAGGCCGCCCCAGTAACCGGCCACCTTCTGGGTCGCCGCGTCGTTGACGTCGACCGTCCAGGAGTCGCCCTGCACGCCCCACCAGGATGCGCCGGCCTGCTGCGCCAGCCCCACGAACAGGCCCGCGTCGGCGGCGGAGAACGTGCCCAGGTACTGCTTCGGGTTCGTCTTGTGGATCTTCTCGGCCGCGGCCGCGTAGTCGTCCCAGGTCTTGGGCGCCTGCAGGCCGTTCTTCTCGAAGACGTCGGAACGGTAGAAGAACATCAGCGGGCCGGAGTCCTGCGGGACGCCGTAGAGCGCGTCGCCGCCCAGGGTGACGCTGTTCCACGCGGCGGCCGGAAACTTGTCCTTGAGCGAGCCGGCCTGGGAGGAGATGTCGGCGAGCGCGTCGGCGGAGATCAGGGTGGGGATCTTCTGGTACTCGGCCTGCATCACGTCGGGCGCGCCGGAGCCGGCCTTGATCGCGGTGAGCAGCTTGGTGACGGCCGGGTCGCCGCCGTCCTGCTTGTTGACCGTGACGTGGATGTCCGGGTGCGTCGAGTTCCAGCCCTCGACCACCTTGTCCATGTTCGGCGCCCAGCTCCAGTAGGTCAGCGCGACCTTCTCGCCGCCGCCTGCGCTGTCGGCCTTGTCGTCGGAGCCGCTGCACGCCGTGGTGGTGAACAAAGCCGCGGCGGTCAGGGAAGCCAGCAGCGGAGCAAGGGTCTTTTTCATTGGTCCTCCTTGATGGGCACGCCGGGTGAGGGCCACGGGTCGATGCCTGTGACCGGTTACAGTGCTGCTGTTACGGGGATGTGTCAAGCCCTTGCCTTGAGCCGGTTGATCCTGTGTATCGTTCGGGCCTGCCGGACTGTGACCGGTTACAGTCCGAACGGAAAGAGGGGTTCTCGTGCCCAACCAAGCGGAGCCACTCTCCGTCCGCCACCAGCCCTGGGCGACGCCCCTGCGCAGGCCACGGATGAGCAACACCGAGGACGTCCGGCCCGGCCTGTCACTGACGAACCGGTACCTGACGCGCAACGGTGTCCCGGTCATCCCGGTCTCCGGGGAGATGCACTACAGCCGGGTGCCGCGGCATCGCTGGGCCGAGCGCCTACGCCAGATGAAGGCCGGCGGCGTCACCGTGGTGGCCAGCTACGTCTTCTGGCTGCACCACTCGCCGGCCCCGGGGGAGTGCCGCTTCGACGGCAACCTCGACGTCGGCGCCTTCGTCGACCTGGCCGTCGAGACCGGCCTGGAGGTCGTCCTGCGGATCGGCCCGTGGGTGCACGCCGAGAGCCGCAACGGCGGCTTCCCGGACTGGGTCCAGCGCGCCCCGGTCCGGCACCGCACCGACGACCCCGGCTATCTGGAGCTCGTCGCGGACTGGTTCGGCCGGCTCGGCGCCGCCGTCGGCGACCGCTTCGGCAAGGTGCTCGGCATCCAGCTGGAGAACGAGCTGTACACCCAGCCCGGCCACCTGCGCACGCTCAAGCGGATGGCCCGCGAGGCCGGCATGGCCGCGCCGATCTGGACCGCCACCGCCTGGGACAGCGCGGAGCTGCCCGAGGAGGAGGTGCTCCCGCTCTACGGCGGGTACGGCGACGGCTTCTGGGTGGACGCGGACGCGCCGTGGGCGCCGAACTTCCGCGACCACTACTTCTTCTCACACGTCTGGGACGACCCGGGCATCGGCGCCGACGTGCGGCGCGCCCAGAACATCGAGGCGGCCAAGGGCGGCCCACGCACCCCGTCCGATCTCTTCCCGGCCGCCACCTGCGAGCTCGCCGGCGGGATGGCCACCGCGTACCACAGGCGCCCGCGCCCGTCCGCGCTGGACGTGGCGACCATCGCGCACTGCAAGATCGGCAACGGGTCGGCCTGGCAGGGTTACTACATGTATACCGGCGGCACCAACCCGAGCAGTCCGGAAGGCATGCAGGAGTCGCACGCCACCGGCTACCCGAACGACCTGCCGCGCCTCGGCTACGACTTCCACGCCCCGATCGGCGAGGCCGGCGCGCTCGCCCCCAGCCACGCCGAGTTGCGCCGCCAGCACATCTTCCTGTCCGCCTTCGGCGACCGGCTGGCCGAGATGCCGTCCAGCCTGCCGGACGTGCGCCCGAACGGCGTGGAGGACAGCGAGACCCTGCGCTGGGCGCTGCGCAGCGACGGCCGCAGCGGCTTCCTCTTCGTCGCCTGGCACCAGCCGCACGTCCCGCTCGACACCTACCGGGGGGCACGCTTCCGGGTCGTACTCGAGGAGGGCGCTCTGGAATTCCCGGCGGAGCCGGTGGACATCCCGGCCGGGACCCTCGCGCGCTGGCCGGTCAACCTGACCGCCGGCGGCGTGCGTATCGCCTGGGCCACCGCCTCCGCGCTGACCCTGCTGCCCGGCGCGGTGCCTACGCTGGTGCTGCTCGCCGACGCCGGCATCAGCCCCTCGCTGGCCGTTTCCGATCAGGCGCCGATCGCGCTCGTGCCGGGGCTGGCGCCGGTCCGGCTGGAGACCGCGACCGGCGCGCTCGACGTGCTGGTGCTGCCGGCCGAGACCGCCGGGTCCGTCTGGGTCTGTGCGGAGGCCGGCCGCCGGCTGCTGCTCAGCGACGACGAGCTGCAGTGGGACGCCGCCGGGCGGCTGTCGGTCAAGACCGGCAGGGCGACTGCGGCGGTACGGGCCTACGACCCGGCCGCCCGCACGTTCACCGACCTGGCGATCGGGCCGTGGCGTGCCCCGCTCGCCGCCGAGGTCCGCGCCGTCGAGCTGCGCGCGGCCACCGCCGTGCCGGCCCGGTACGGCGAGCACGACGGCCGCCCGTCCGCTCCGGGCCGCGCGGCGTTCGACGAGCACGCCGCGGTCTACCGCCTTCAGCTGCCGGACTGGGCCGCCGACCCGGAGCACGACGCGCTGCTGCGCATCGACTGGGCCGGTGACGTCGCCGAGCTGCGCGTCGACGGCGTCCCGGTCACCGACCGGTTCTGGGACGGCTCGCACTGGCTGGTCAACCTGGTCGACGCCGGCTACCGCGCGGGCGCCGAGGTGACCCTGCACCTGCTGCCGCTGGCCACGGTCTCCCGGGTGTCGGTGCCCGAGGACGCCCGGGACCGCCTGGTCGCCGCGGACCCGCAACTGCTGGCTCTCGACGCGATCCGGGTGACCGGCCGCGGCGTCGCCACCGAGCCGGAGCCCGTGCAGCGGGTGGGCCGGACGGCCGACGGACGCGTGATCGTCCACTCCGACGACACCGAGCCGTTCGTCGCGCGCTGACCTCCGCGGAACGCGACGACCTGGCCGGATCTATCTGGACGTGCTGGGCCGGCTCGGCCGTTACCTCCCCGGCCAGGAGCCGCCGCCCCACATCGGCGGCGTGCGCCAGGCGCCGGTCCGGGCTGGACGCGACGCGCTGCTGACCGGCGCGAGTCCGGCCGGGCCCCGGTGGGCCCGGCCGGATCGGCACGCCGCCGGGTTCACCCGATGGTGAACTTGACCTCGGCCAGGGCGCTGTTGTCGATGACCTCGTCGTCGCAGCTGAGCTTCGCCGTCGTGGTGCAGTAGAACTCGTTCGGCGCGCCGTACGGGTTGAGCCAGGTGATGGTGAACTCGCCCTTCTCGGTCCGGAAGGTGATGTTGCCGGCGGTGCCGCCCTTCTCCTCGTCCGACACGGTGCGGAACCAGTCGGAGTCGCCGGCCGAGATGTCCTTGAAGGGCCGGACGTCCCAGCCCCCCTCGGTGACTCGGTAGCGGGCCCGGGTGAAGTCGTAGCTGCTGTCGTTGACGACGGTGATCTTGACGGCGTGGTCGCCGACCTTGGCCTGCGCGACGCCGGGAAGGCCGGCGGCGAGTCCCGCGGTGGCCAGCGCCGCGGCGGTTCCGATACGCAGAAGATTCATGACTGTCTCCACAGCTCCCGTTGGATAAGTACGACGATTCGGGGCGAACAGGACAACCCCGGACGTACTCGTCGAGTATCGCGTACCGCAAATCGCTTACCCGGAGAATGTTTGAAATCGAATCCGACGAGTTCTTACCGCTGACACTTCCGCACGACGGTCACCGTCGATCCGGCCTCGACAGCCAGCGACAGGGTGAGCCCGTCCTTGAGCGGCACGCAGGACACCTCGGACCCGCGGCGGATCAGCAGGTAGTCTTCGGTCGACTGCCGGGGCACGAACCAGGTCAGCGCGACCGCCGCCACCAGCGCGGCCATGGCCCCCACGACCGCTCGCCGCGCCTGCCGCAGCAACCTCGCGGCGCTCTGCTCCTGCCTCTGGAAACCGTCACGGACCTGGGCGTACGTGCTCAGCGCCGACCCGATGCTGCCCTGCGCCGCCTCGGCCGCGCACCACGTCGCGAACCCGGCGCCACCGATCGCCGCCAGCACACAGATCCCCGCCGCGACCCGCCACCCGACGGGCAGCTGATCCACACTGCGCGGCCCGGCGACCAGGGCCACCAGGCTGAGCAGCCCGGTCAACGACCCGATCGTGGCCGCCCAGCGGCCGGCCACCGCCCGCACGTCGTACAGCGAGTCCAGCGTCAGCCGCCGCGCCCGCGCCTGCCACTCCCGGTCCACCGCGGTCACCGTGCCGGGCCGCGCCCGCAGCCTGATCACGGCTGGTCCGCCAGCAGCTCGAGGTAGGCGGCGCGGCCGCACCCGGTGCGCCCGGCGGGCCGTCCCTCGTGGTCCTGCACGCAGTCGCAGACCACCAGCACCGGCTCCGGCCCGGTCGGCGGGGTCCACCTCGGATCGGGCCGGGCCCCGGGCGCCATGATCACCGTGACCACCCGCGTCTCGGTCGGATGGCCGCAGGTCGGGCAGTCGCCGGACAGCCGGACCCCGCCGGCGATCTGCTCGACCGCCCAGGTCCGCTCCACGGCCTCCGGCCAGCCCGGCGGCGTCTCCTCGCGGTACGGAACGGTCATGGGCACGCCCCTCCGTGATGGTGGCTTCGCGTCATGCTAGGTCGCCGAGTCCACCATCGAGCAGACGGGTCCGGCGGCGGGTCCGGCGTAGTAGGGTCCAGCCATGGGCGGTGATCGATCTCTAGGCGTCGAGGAGCCGGCCGCCGTCCACTACGAGCAGGAAGAACGGCCGGCCCGGGAGCTGGGCGGACGCGTCGGAACCGGGGTCGCCGGGGTCGCCGCCGGGGCTGGGCTGTGCACCCTCTGGCAGGTGTTCCGGCCGCTCGCGCAGGGCAGCCAGTTCTACCTGATCGTCTTCCTGGCGGTGACGCTGCCGCTGGTGTTCCTCGCGTACAAGGCACGACGCGACAGCGACCGGAAGCCCACCTGGAGCGACTGGATCCTCGCCGCCGCCGCGCTGGTCGCCTGCCTCTACCCGGTCAACCCGCTCGGCGGGGGCTACGACGGTTTCCTCGACCGGCAGGCGCTGCTCGAACCCGTCGACGTCGCCTTCGGCGCCGTCCTGCTGGTCCTGGTCGTCGAGGCCGCCAGGCGAACGACCGGGCTGGCGCTGCCCGTCGTCTGCCTCGCCTTCCTGCTGTACGGGTACTACGGCGGCCGGCTCCCGCAGGACTGGCCGATCGCCCACGCCGGACTCGACTTCGCGCAGATCGTCGACGCGCTGTACAACTCGGGGAGCGGGTTCTACGGCACGCCGCTGGACGTGGCCGCGACGTACATCGTGCTCTTCACCATCTACGGCGCCGTGCTCGACCTCTCCGGGGCCAGCCGGTTCTTCGTCGAGCTGTCGGTCGCCGCGTTCCGTAGGTCGCGCAGCGCCGCCGGGCGGACCGCCGTGGCCGCGGGCTTCCTGCTCGGCACCGTCTCCGGGTCGGGGACCGCGACGGCGGTCAGCGTGGGCGCGGTCACCTGGCCGATGCTGCGCCGCGCCGGGTACCCGCCCGAGCAGGCCGGCGGCATGCTCGCGGCGGCCGGGGTCGGCGCCATCCTGTCACCGCCGACGCTGGGCGCCGCGGCGTTCATCGTCGCCGAGTACCTCGACGTCTCCTACCTGACCGTGCTGGGCTGGGCGACGATCCCGACGCTGCTCTACTACCTCGGCATCCTGCTGGCTGTGGAGATCGACGTACGCCGGTTCGGGGTGCGCGCCGTGGATCCGCCCACGACCAGCGCGTGGCGGCTGCTGACCCGGTCCGGCTACCACTTCTCGTCGCTCGTCCTGATCGTCGTGCTGCTCGCGATCGGGGAGAGCGCCACCCGCGCCGTGGTCTACGCGACGCTGCTCGCAGTGGCGCTGTCCTTCCTGGACCGCGGGGCGCGGCTGACCCCGGTCCGGCTCTTCGGCGCGCTCGCGGCCGGGGTCCGCGGGGTGCTGCCGGTGGTCGCGGTGTGCGCCGCGGCCGGTGTGATCACCGCTGTCACCACCAAGACCGGCCTCGGCGCCCAGCTCGCGTCCCTGCTGGTCAGCGGCGCGCGGGCGATCACCGACAACCCGGACGTGGTGCTCGCCTCGACGGTGGTGCTGGCCGCCGTGGCGCTGTCCGTGCTGGGCCTCGCGGTGCCGGTGACAGCCAGCTTCATCATCGGCTGGGTGATCATCGGGCCGGCATTGCTGGGGCTCGGGGTGGCCGCGCCGGCCGCCGCCATGTTCGTCTTCTACTACTCGGTGCTCTCCGAGGTCACGCCGCCGACCGCGCTCGCCGCGGTGGGCGCGAGCGCCATCACCGGCGGGCGGACCATGCCGACGATGTGGCAGGCGCTGAAGTACGCGCTGCCGGCGTTCCTCGCGCCGATCGCCTTCGTGCTCACCGATCGCGGCGAGTACCTGCTGGCCAGAGGGCCGATCGGCGGCATCCTGTGGACCAGCGCGGCGGCCGGGCTGGCGGTGCTCGGGCTGGCCGTGGCGACCGGCGGCTGGGTGCCGGGCATCGGCCCGGCCGGGGCGCCGAGCCGGGTGCTCGGCGCCGTGGCCGGGTTGTTCCTGCTCTACCTCGCGCCGCTCGCGGCCGGCGTCGGCGTGGCGGCGCTGGCGGTCGCCGCGCTGCTGGCGGCCCTCACCCGGGGGCGCGACGACACAGGCCGTACCAGAGACGGCACCGAGACAGCGACCGGAGGACCCGCATGAGACGAATCCTGGCCGTCACCACCCTGTCCGCGCTGGCCCTGGCCGCCACCTCGTGCGGCGGCCGGCAGAACACCGCGGCCACCGACGCCGGTGGCGACGTCACCTGTCAGGTCGCCCAGGACACCCGGATCGGCATCGCGACCGGCAACGCCACAGGTGTCTACTTCGCGCTGGGCAACGCCTTCGCCGAGCAGGTGAACGCCTCCGGCGGCAAGGTGCGGGCCACCGCCGCGGAGACCGGGGCGTCGGTGCAGAACATCCAGCAGCTCGTGGCCGGCACCTACGACGTGGCGTTCTCGCTCGCCGACACGGCCGCCGACGCGGTCGGCGGCACCGGCGGCTTCACCGCGAAGCAGCCGGTCGCCGCGCTGGCCCGGATCCACACCAACTACACGCAGGTGATCGTCCGCAAGGCCGCCGGGATCAAGGACGTCGCCGGGATGAAGGGCAAGCGGATCTCCACCGGATCGCCGAAGTCCGGCACCGAGGTGATCGCCAACCGTGTCCTGACCGCGGCCGGTCTGGACCCGGCGAAGGACGTCAGCGCGCAGAAGCTCGACCTGACCAAGACCGTGGACGGGATCAAGGACGGCACGATAGACGCGTTCTTCTGGTCCGGCGGCCTACCCACCCCGGGGATCACCGACCTGCTCACGACCGCGAAGGACCAGGTCGAGTTCCTGGACATCACCCCGCTGCTGCCCGAGCTGCGGAAGATCAACGAGGTGTACCAGGAAGGGGTCGTCCCGGCGGCGGTCTATCAGCAGGCAGCCGACGTGAAGACCGTCGTCGTGCCGAACTTCCTGCTGGTCCGGGCGGACCTGGACCCGGACGTGGCCTGCGTGCTGACGAAGACCCTGTTCGACAGGAAGGCGCAGCTGGCGCAGGCCAACGCGGCGGCCAGGGAGATCACGCTGGAGACGGCGCGCAGGACGTCGCCGGTGCCGGTGCACCGCGGCGCGGAGAAGGCCCTCGACGACCTGCACGCCCCGCAGTGACGGTCCGGCGGCCGCGCGCCGGTCACCAGGTCGTGGCCGCCGGTCCCCGCCGGAGCCGACCGGACGGGTCGGGCTGAGGACAAATGCGTTGCCGGTCCGGGGCGGGCCTTCTAGGTTGGACACAGCTTCCACGTCTCGAGGAGTTCAGGACGATGCTGTGTCCGGACCTTTATCCCGCCCCGGATCGGTGGCGCGGCTGAGCCCGCCCGCACATGTGCGCCGCTGATCCCCGTACGGGAAAGGCGGCTTTTTTGTGTTTGGTGGAATCCTGCCCTCGTAGCCCAACCGGCAGAGGGCCGGTGTTGAGGACGCCGGTGGTGCGCGTTCGCATCGCGCCGGGGGGCAACGGTGTTCCGGACGCGCCACGCGGGCGCGCCGACGTCGGAGAGTCGGGCCCGGCTGTAAACCGGGTGCTTCGCTGAGCAGGTTCGAATCCTGCCGCCCGCACGCACCACCCGATCGCATGCCCGAGTGGTCAGGGAACCGCCTGCAAAGCGGTGCACGCCGGTTCGAATCCGGCTGCGATCTCGTTGAACCGGCTGACGGCAACGGCGGTACACCCCGGCAACAGCAGCTCCCACCAGGGGGAGACCGGGATGACCGCCGTGCCCCAGCCTCGAGTCCTCACCTTCCGCCGTTCCGTCCGCGTCGCGCGCGCCGCGATCGTGGCATTCATCGTGTTCAACGTCGTGGCCGTGCAGCTGATGTTCGTCGCCGCCGGACCCGGCAAGAATCCGCCCGGTACGATCGGCCGGCTCCTCGGCCTCTACCTGGCCCTCGCCATGGCCCTGCAACTGCTGCTGGTGGCCCGCCTGCCGGTGGTCGACCGGGCGTTCGGCATGGACCGCCTCACCGTCTGGCACCGCTGGACCGGCCTGGCGATCTTCTGGCTGGCCCTGGCGCACCCCGCGTTCGTGGTGCTCGGATTCGCCAGGCTGGACGGCATCCCGATCCTGGCCGAGACGGCGAATCTGGCCCGCCAACTCCCGGTCCTGCTCGGCATGATCGCGGCCGGCCTGCTCATGGTCATCGTGGCGCTGTCCGTCCGGGCCGCCCGGCGCCGGCTGTCCTACGAGGCGTGGCATGCCATTCATCTGCTTCTGTACGTGGTGGTCCTGCTCGGCGTGCTGCACCAGGTGTACGAGGGCACCGCGTTCCGGGTCAACCCGGTCACGCAGGTGTACTGGTGGGGGCTGTGGGCGTTCGCGCTCGGCGCCCTGATCGCCGGCCGCCTGGTCGTCCCGATGGTCCGCAACTCCCGGCACCGGTTGCGGGTCGCCGCGGTCGTCGAGGAGTCCGACGACACCGTCTCCGTCCACATCACGGGCCGTGAGCTGGAGAAACTGCCGGCCCGAGCGGGGCAGTTCTTCCTCTGGCGCTTCCCCGGCCACAACCGGTGGTGGCAGGTCAACCCGTTCTCGCTCTCCGCCACGCCGAACGGCCGCTCGCTGCGCCTCACCGCGAAGGGCGTCGGGGCGACCAGCGCCGGGCTGCGGGATCTGCCGATCGGGTCGCGGGTCTACGCGGAAGGTCCGTACGGGGCGTTCACGGCGGCGCACCGCACCCGGGGCGCGACGGTGCTGATCGCCGGCGGGATCGGCGTGACCCCGATCCGCGCGCTGTTGGAGGACCCGGATCTGACCGGTCACGTGGTGGTGCTCTACCGGGTGCGGGAGGTGCGCGACGCGGTCCTTCTGGGAGAGATGCAAAACCTCGCCGATGTACGGCAGGCGCGCCTGCACCTGCTGACCGGCCGCACCGGCGGCGGCCATCGCCCGTTCGCGCCGGAACAGTTGGTCGCGCTGGTCCCCGACATCACCGCCCGGGACGTGTACGTCTGCGGCCCGGACGCCATGACCGCGGCTGTGCTGGACAGTCTCCGGCGCCTGCGAGTCCCGCCCCGCCAGATACACGCCGAACGCTTCCACCTCGCCACCTGACCAGCCCCCACGATCCGCCCCGATCCGCCACCCTGATCCGCCGGCCTGGGTCCGCTCGCCCGGTTCGCCACCCTGATCCGCCCGCTTGATCCGCCGTCCGCGTCCGCCGAATCCGCTCCGCCTGCTCGTTCATCGGCTATCCACCGGCCATCACAGACGGGAACCGCCCGGAAGATGCCCCCGGGCGGTTCCTCCAGAGGTTCCCGGGTGCTGCCTCGGTATGGGGGAGACAGCACCCGGGACCTCTCGCCTCCCCACCCCGTCCCCGCACCCGGCTGGTGCTGATCGTCGTCATCCGCCCCGCTTAGGCACTGTGACACCCGGCCGGTCGAGCCGGACTGGTGCTGGTTGTTGTCATTCCGTCCTGGTTGGGGACTGTGCGGCCCGGCCGGAAAGGTGCGGGACGAAGTGTTCGCGCTGCTGCCCCGGCACGGGGAACCCTGGAGCGCCGGGTGCACGACACCGCCGGCAGCGAGGAAGTGCGCCTCATCCGGTTCAGGGAACGTTCTGGCTACGACGGATTCATGGCCGACCCGGATCGTCCTGCCTTCGGGCCGCCCTTGGCGACGCCGCGCCCACGACCCGGGTCGTCGCGGCTCGGGACGTCGTGCGCCCTTCCACCGGGCAGGAGTCCGAGAACAGGTAGCGAAACCGCTGCGCTCCGATGGGCCACTGCGGGCCGTGAAGCAGGGTGCCCGTGGTGAAGCAGGTGCCCGTGGTGAAGCAGGGTGCCCCTGGTGAGGCTGGGCGCCTGGTGCGGCTGGGCGCTCGGTGGGGCTGGGCGCGTGCTGGGCGGGCGTGGTGACGATGGCGGGGACGGGCGGGGTCGCGGCTGGGCTCAGGTCACCGAGATCAGCGCGGCGACGCTGGTGGCCAGGATGTAGAGGCAGGTGGCGAGTGTGACGGCTCGGTGGCGGCGGGCTTCCGGCCAGCCGGCTGCTCGGAGGGTGACGGACAGGAGCGGGAGCGCCAGGATGGCGTGCAGGGCTACGCCGTGGACCGGTTTCAGGGAGCCGGCGGTCTCGTAGGCGATCTGGGGACTTGCCGTACGGAACAGGATCGAGCCCTTCGCCACCATGGCGATGCCGGTGGCCAGGGCGAGCAGCAGCAGCGCCCAGCCGGCCCGCAACGCCAGCCGCAGGTCGGCCGGGGCTCGCAGGCGGCCCCGCAGGGCGGTGACGGCGAAGGCGGCCAGGACCACCACCAGCACCGCGCCGCCGAGGGCCAGGGCCATGGCGATCACGCGGGACAGCGGCGTCTCGGTGTTGAAGTGGGACGGGAGCCGTCGCCAGGCCTGGACGGTGATGCCGGCGACCTCCAGCACGCAGTCGGCGGTGAAGACGCCCAGCAACCAGCTGCGGGCTCGGGGACTCAGCACCGAGTAGCCGGTCACCCAGGTGATCGTGATCAGGGTCAGGCCGAAGGAGAGGCCGAACGTGGTGGGCTTGCGCCAGGAGACCGGGCCCTCCCACGGGCCGCCGTCGGCCAGGAAGATGCCGAAGTGCACCGCGCCGGAGAGCACCAGCAGGACTCCGACCAGGTAGGCGGTCCGCTCCACCGGGCGCAGGCGGCCGGCTCGGGTGGCGGCGTCCAGGAGTGCGGTCATGCGGACGATCCTGCCGGGCGGGCGTGGGCTGCCGCGTCGGGCTGCGGGCGTATTTCCGGCGTACGCCCGTGGGCGTACGAGGGCGCCGGCGGTCGACAGCGGCTCCGACCCAGGGATGAGAAAGGAACGGATGACGGGCGACTGACGGGATGGAAGGACGGCTCCGGCCGCGTTGTCTTCGGCGACGACCCGGCGGAGGTGGCGGCGGCGGAGAGATCCGGAAAGCCCTAGACTGACCAGCGCTGACCCTCGAACGGCGGGAGCCGCCGATGGCCGTCGATGTCGATGATCCGCTGGTCAAATTCGGACGCTGGGCGCTTGCCAAGGTCTGGTTCGGCGGCGTGGTCTCCGGTGCCTACGCGCTGGGCCGTCACTACCACTGGCCGCAAGCTTTCCTCACCTTCGCCGCCGTCCTCGGCGCCGTCGCGCTGGCCGCGGCGTGCTCGTTCCTGCCGATCTGGACCAGACATCGCCCGAGCGGTATCCCGGTCGTGGACATCGGCCTGCGGGTGATGGTCTGGGGCGGCCTCACCGCCTCGGTGATCGCGCTGTTGATCGGCCTGCCGGCGGTCGGCATGGTGGCCGCCGCGCTGCTGTTCAGCACCGCGGCACGCACCTTCCGTGACCCGTTCGTCCCGTTTCTGCGCCGCCTCCCGATCACGCCGGCGGTGCCGCACCGGGAACATTCAAGATCAAGATCGGCTTCCTCCGGTACGGCGGGCGCCGGCCCCCACCCCGGCTCCCCGGCGAACGGTCACCGGGCTGTCCGGGGCGGGGCGACCCGTCGCCGGGTGGCCGGATGACCGGGTGCTCCGGGCCGGTGCGACCGGCTGCCGAGGGGACCAGCCGACCGGCGCTCCGGGCCGGTGCGACCGGCTTGCCCCGCGGCCCGGTCGGCGGGCGGTGCCGAGCCCGGAGAACCGGCGGTGGCCCGCAGGCGGTCATGCCGCAGATCGGCGGGGCGCTCGGCACGTCGGTGCTGATCTCGGTCGTCAGCGGCCGGGTGGACGGCACGCCTCCGGGCTCGCCGACCGATGCCGGGGCGCCCGCGGCGGCCCTGGTTTCCGGGGCGTTCCGCCTGCTCGTCGGGCCGGGACCCGGCGCGCCGAGGCGCACCGACCGCGGCGCCGCTCAGCCGGGCCGCTTTCGTGCCGAACTTCGGGACATGAGGCGGCTCGGGGTGGATCTCGGCGGGAACGTCAAGATCATGCCCGCGCCGCACGGTCACCGGTGTGGCGCAGGTCGCCGCCGCGACCGCCGAGGGGGCGCGCACCACACAGCAGGCCGCGGCAGACTTGACGACCAGGCTGGCCGGTGCCTGACCAACCTCGTCGGCGGCTTCCGCCACTGAGTTCCCGGAAGGGGTTCCGTGCAGATCGATCTCCACGACCGTCTGGCCGAGCCGTCGCGGCTGGCCGAGCTGGCCCGGTACGACCTCGCCGACGCCACCCTGCGGGCCGAGCTGGACGAGGTGGCCAAGCGGAGCGCCAAGCTGCTCGAGGCGCCGGTCTCGCTGGTGTCGGTGCTCACCGCGGACACCCAGCAGATCATCGGGTCGTACGGGCGGGGCGGGTGGGTGGCCACGGCGCAGGGCGCCGCAGCCGAGTGGGCGGTGTGCAGCCGCACCGTGCTGAACGGCGAGCCGTACTGCGTGGCCGACTTCAGCGACGACCCGGCGCACGCGGCCAATCCCTTCCTGGCGAGCGCCGGTCTGCGCAGCTACCTGGGCGTGCCGCTGGTGACGCCGGGCGGGGTGCTGCTCGGGGCGCACTGCGTGGTGGACACCCGGCGGCGGATCTACACGGGCGTCGACATGGCGGTGCTGTCGGACAGCGCGGAGGAGGCCATGGACGCCCTGCTGAAGCACCGCAGCTAGGCGAACCGGCGCCAGCGCGTCCGGCGCGGGTGGCCGGGGAGCCCGGCCCGGCCGGTCGCCCAGAGCAGCGTGGGCCAGGGTCGCCCGCCGGCGCCTGCCAGTCCTGGCCGGTGCTGTGCCGGAGGACCGCGACGGCTTGGGCCACCACGTCGCGCACGTCGCCGGAATCCACAAGTGAGTCACCCGTGTGGCGCACGGTATCGCAAAAATGTCGTACCCCGCGCGCATCATCGGCGGCATGGGAGAAGCAGCCATGCCGATCCGCCGCCGGATCGAGTTGTCCATCGCCGAGACCCGCCTCCGATTCCAGCAACTGGTCCGACTCACCGGCCTGACCGGCCAGGTCACCGTCGTGGTCGACGGCGGCCGGGCGATCGCCGCCATCGTCCCGGCCTCCGACGTCCTGCAGCCGCCGCCGGCGGCGCTGGGAAGGCCGCGGCCGGCCGTGGCGGGACCCGCGCCTGCCGAGAGGTTCCGCCCCGCCGTGGAACGGCCGGGAGCCGCGCCCGCCCCGGAGAGCGGCGCCGGCTGGCTGCGCCGCATCGAGAAGGTGCGCGAGGACGTCCGCCGCCAGCACGCCGGCCGGATCCAGGAGCTGTCCCAGGCGCTGGACGAAGCGTGGCGGATGCTGGACACCCTGCACCCGCCCGGCACCGACCGCCACGTCGACACGCTGCGTGCGGCCCACGGAGACGTGCGCCGCACTCGATGATCAATCTCCACTTCACCTATCGGAGCGGAGGTAAGATCGGCCAATGGCGCGCCAGCTCGATCTGTTCGTACCCGGGATGGTGTTCCTCGATGTCGTCTTCACCGGGCTGCGTGAGCTGCCCGGCCCCGGCACCGAGGTGCGTGCCTCCGGGATGGGGTCGTGCCCCGGCGGGGTGGCCAATCTGGCTGTGGCCGCCGGCCGCCTCGGCCTGCACACCGGCCTCGGCACGGCGCTGAGCAGGGACGCCTACGGCGAATTCTGTCACCAGGTGCTCAGCCGGCAGGAGGGAATCGATCTTTCCGCGTCCCGGCGGCTCGACGACTGGCACTCGCCGGTCACCGTCTCGCTGGCCTACGACCGCGACCGCAGCATGATCACCCATGGGCATCCGCTGCCCACCGACGACGAGGGCCTGGTCAACGGGCTGCCGGCGGCCCGCGCGGCGGCCGTGAGCCTGGGCGGCTCGGCCACCGGCTGGGTGCCCCGGGCCGGGCGCAACGGCACCCTGATCTTCGCGGACGTCGGGTGGGACGAGACCGACCAGTGGGACTTCGACGCCCTCTCGGTGCTGCCCGACTGCCACGCTTTCCTGCCCAACGCGGTCGAGGCGATGCGCTACACCCGCACCGGCACGCCCGGCGCGGCGCTGGACAAGCTGGCCGGTCTGGTGCCGATCGTGGTGGTGACCGACGGCGGCGACGGCGCGCGCGCGGTCGACGCGGCGACCGGTGAGGTGGCGACGGTTCCGGGCGTGCCGGTGGAGGCGCTCGACCCGACCGGCGCCGGTGACGTCTTCACCGCCGGGTTCATCGCCGGCACGCTGGGTGGCTGGCCGCTGGCCGACCGGGTGGCGTTCGCGAACCTGGTGGCCGCGCTCTCCGTGCAGCACTTCGGCGGGTCGCTGTCCGCGCCCGGCTGGGGGGACATCGCCGACTGGTGGCAGGCCACGCTGCGGGCCGCCGAGCGGCGCCACCCCGAGTCCAGCGAGGGCGAGCTGGCCCGGCGCTACGCGTTCCTGCCCGAGGTGATCCCGCCCGGCCGGCGCAACGCGGTGCACCGGGCGACCGCCACCATCGCCCGCCTGTCCGACGCGCATGCCGAGCGCTGACGCGGCGCCCGCGCCGGCCCGCGCGAGCAGGCGCGCCGGCGGACGCCGGCCACGCGCGTCGGCGCGCTCGGGGACGGTCGGCGGGAGCAGGCGCGCCGACACGCTGGCGGGGTATGCGTTCCTCGCGCCCAGCCTGGTGGGCGTCGGCGGGTTCCTGCTGCTCCCGGTCGGGATCGTGGCGGGCATCAGCCTCTTCCGGTGGGACCTGGTGAGCCCGGCCCGGTGGACCGGCCCGAGCAACTACCAGTCGATCCTCACCGACCCGGCGTTCGGCCGGTCGTTGGCCGTCACCGCGTTCTTCGTCCTGCTGGTCATCCCGCTGCAGACGGCGCTCGGCCTGGCCGCCGCCCTGCTGCTGGACCAGCGACTGCCCGGCTCCACCTGGTTCCGCGCGATCCTGGTGCTGCCGTGGATCAGCGCCCCGCTGGCGCTGGGAGTGGTCTGGCGCTGGCTGTTCGACCCGTCGGACGGCGCGATCAACCAGCTGCTCGGGCACCGCGTCGAGTGGCTGACCAGCCCCACCCTGGCGCTGCCGTCGGTCGCCGCGGTCACGGTCTGGACCAATGTCGGCTATGTGGCGCTGTTCTTCCTGGCCGGGCTCGCCGGCATCCCGCCGCAGTACGCGGAGGCGGCCCGCATCGACGGGGCCGGCCCGTGGCAGCGGCTGCGCCGGATCACCCTGCCGCTGCTCCGCCCGACCACGTTCTTCGTGCTGGCCACCGGCGTGATCAGCAGTTTCCAGGTGTTCGACACGGTCTACGCGATGACCCGGGGCGGTCCGGCCGGGCGCACCGAGGTGGTGGCGTACGCGATCTACCGGGAGGCGTTCGTCGACTTCCGGATGGGCCGGGCCGCGGCCATGTCGGTGGTGCTCTTCCTGCTGTTGATCACGGTGACGATCGCTCAGCAGAGCTGGTTCCGCAGACGGACGACGTACGAGATGGGGTGAGGCATGCGCCGTGCCGTGTTGACCTACCTCGCGCTGGGGATCGGCGCGATCCTGATCCTCGCGCCCTACCTGATGAGCGTGCAGACGTCGGTGAAGACGCCGCGGCAATTCGCGCAGCAGCCGCCGCTGGCCCCGCCCCGCCCCCCGACCGGCGCGAACTACGCCGAGCTGGTCGTCGGCGGGCACACCCTGATCCCACCGCTGGTGGTCACCGTCCAGGTCGTCGTGGTGGTCGTGATCGGACAGCTGACCTGCTCGGTGCTCGCGGCGTACGCGTTCGCCCGGCTCGACTTCCCGGGCCGCGACGCGATCTTCTGGGTCTACCTGGCCACCCTGATGGTGCCGGTGGCCGCCGTGCTGGTGCCCAGGTTCGTGCTGCTCAGCGAGACCGGACTGAGCAACACGTTCTGGGGGATCGTGCTCCCGTCGATGTTCGGCTCGCCGTACGCGATCTTCCTGCTCCGCCAGTTCTTCCGTGCCGTCCCGCAGGAGCTGCTGGACGCCGCGCGGATCGACGGCGCCGGCCATCCGGGTGTGCTGCGGCACGTGATCCTGCCGCTCAGCCGTCCGATCCTGGCCACCCTGCTGATCATCACGGCGGTCACGCACTGGAACGACTTCCTCTGGCCCCTGGTGATCACCAGTGGCGCCCGCTGGCAGGTGCTGACCGTGGCGGTGGCCGGCCTGCAGAGCCAGTACCAGGGCAACTGGACGCTGGTCATGGCGGCCACCACGCTCGCCACCATGCCGCTGCTCGTGCTTTTCGTGCTCTTCCAGAAGCACATCGTCCGTTCGATCACCATCACCGGGATGAAGTGAGCACATGCGACGACTGTTCCTGATCCTCGCGGCCCTGCTGCTGGCCGCGGGCTGCTCGATCGCCGGCGGCGACGCGAAGGGGCGCACCACTGTCACCTTCCGGCTCTGGGACGAGCAGGTGGCCAAGGCGTACCAGCAGTCCTTCGCCGCGTTCGAGAAGGCGCATCCGGACATCGGCGTGCAGGTCCAGGTGGTGCCGTGGGCCGACTACTGGACCAAGCTGCCGGCCGACGTCGCCGCCGGCACCGCCGCGGACATCTTCTGGACCAACACCTCCAACTTCGGCCTCTACGCCGACAACGGGCAGCTGCTGCCTGTCGAGTTCACCGGCGACTGGACGACATCGGTCGTCGACCTCTACACCCGCAACGGCAAGCTGTGGGGTGTGCCGCAGCTGTGGGACTCCATCGCGCTCTACTACAACAAGGACCTGGTTCCCGACCCGCCCACGCTGACCTGGGACCCCGCCGCCCCGGACGATGCCCTTCGCGCGACGCTGCGGAAACTCACGGTCGACAGCGCGGGCCGGCACCCCGGGCAGTCCGGCTTCGACCCGCAGAAGACCAGGGTGTACGGGTTCAACGCCGCCTTCGACCTGCAGGCGATCCTGTGGGATTTCGTCGGATCCAACGGCGGCACCTGGCAGTCCGGCGACACGTTCGACTTCGCGGACCGGCCGAAGACCGTGCAGGCCGTGCAGTACGTCGTCGACCTGATCAACGCCGAGCACGTGGCGCCGCCGGCCGCGGACACCAACACCAACGGCGACAAGGCGCTGCAACTGTTCACCCAGGGCCGGATGGCGCTGTTCCAATCCGGACCGTACCACCTGAAGAGCATCCAGGAGGCCGCCGGTTTCCAGTGGGGCGTCGCGCCGCTGCCGAACGGCCCGGCCGGGCGGGTCGGCGTGGTGCACGGCGTCGCCGCGGTGGCCTCCGCGAAGACCAGACACCGGGACGCGACGGTCGAGGTGCTCAAGTGGATCGGATCGGCGGACGGGCAACGGCCGATCGCGGAGGGCGGGTACGCGTTCCCCGGCGTGACCACCGCGCAACCGGTCTTCGTGGACTACTGGAAGAAACAGGGCGTCGACCTGCAGCCGTTCCTCGACTCGGCGGGCGGCACGACGTTCCCGGCGCCGCTCGGGCCGCGGGTCGGCGCGGGCCAGACCGCGTACACGCCGATCCTGCAGCAGGTCTTCCTCGGCCGGCTCGGCGTCGCGGAAGGATTGCGCAAGGCGCAGGACGCCGGCAACGAGGCGATGAAGGGCTGACATGCGGTTGACGATTCTGGGCGGCGGCGGTTTCCGCGTCCCGCTGGTGTACCAGGCGCTGCTCGCTGATCCGGAACGGACCATCACCGAGGTCGTCCTGCACGACGTGGACGCCGGGCGGCTCGACGCGATCGGGCGGGTGCTGGCCGCTCTGGGGCGGGGCGCGGTCCCGGTGCGGGCCACCGCCGATCTGGACGAGGCGCTGACCGGGGCGGCGTTCGTGTTCTGCGCGATCCGGGTCGGCGGGCTGCGCGGACGGGTGGTCGACGAGCACGTGGCGCTGGCCGCCGGGGTGCTGGGGCAGGAGACGGTGGGGGCCGGCGGGATCGCGTACGGGCTGCGGTCGGTGCCCGAATCGCTCCGCATCGCCGGCCGCGCCGCGGCGCTCGCGCCGGACGCCTGGCTGATCAATTTCACCAACCCGGCGGGACTGGTCACCGAGGCGATGTCCCGGATCCTCGGCGACCGGGTGATCGGGATCTGCGATTCGCCGTCCGGGCTGGTGGACCGGGTCCTGCGGGCGCTCGCGGTCCGGCCCGGACAGGTGCGGGTGGACTACGCCGGCCTCAACCACCTCGGCTGGCTCTACGGGGTGCACGACGCGTCCGGCCGGGACCTGTTGCCGGGGCTGCTGGCCGACGACGCGCGGCTGGGCACGATCGAGGAGGGCCGGCTCTTCCGGAACCTTCGCGAGCTGGGCGCCATCCCCAACGAGTACCTGCACTACTACTACGACCCGGCCGGCACGCTGGCGGCGGTGCGGTCGGCGCCGCGGACCCGGGGCGCGTTCCTGCGCGAGCAGCAGGAGCGGTGCTACCACGAGATCGCCGTGCGGGATCCGCTGACGGCCTGGCGGGACGCCTGGCGGGAGCGGGAGGCGACGTACATGACGGAGAACCGGGAGCTGACCGGGGCGGGGGAGCGCGAGCACGACGAGGCCCGCCCGGCCGGATACGAAGGGGTCGCGCTCGCCGTGATGCGGGCGCTGGCCCGGGACGAGCCGGCGACGCTGATCCTGAACGTGCGCAACCGCGGGACGCTGCCGATCCTGGACGACGACGCGGTGGTGGAGGTGCCGTGCCGGGTCGACGCGCGCGGGGCGGCGCCGCTGCCGGTCGGGCCGTTGCCGGAGCACGCGGTGGACCTGGTGCGGGCGGTGAAGGCGACCGACCGGTTGATCCTGTCGGCGGTCGAGACCGGGTCGCGGGACGCCGCGGTGCGCGCGATGGCCACGCATCCGCTGGTCGGCGATCCGGCGGTGGCGGCGCGGCTGGTCGACGCCTACCGGGCCGAGTTGCCGGAGCTGTCCTACCTGGCCTGAGCCCCGCACGGCAGATGCGGCCGTGGCGCCGGCTCCGGCCGGCTGCGCGGATCGGCCCTGGCGCGCGGCTGATACCGGCGAGTAACCTGCGGGGACCTTGGTGGTCGTCGAGGGTGCAGGAGGTGTGCCGGGTGCCGCACGTGGAGGTCTCCGCCGGGACGGTTGTCACGATCCTGGGCATGATCGTGCTGGCGGTGCAGGCCGGCGCGATCCCGTTCACCTACGCCGCCGCCACCCGGCACGTGCGGCGCGGCGGCACGCGGCCGGCCCTGGTCGCGACCGGGGCGTACCTGCTCGGCTGCCTGCTCACGCTGGTCTTCGTGGCGGTCTTCGCCTGCTCGGACTTCCCGATGCCGCTGGCGGTGCCGCTCGGTTACCTGCCGATGTGGCTCTTCGCGCTGCTGATCCTCAAGGATCCGGAGGCGCGGCCCAGCGGGCGGCGCCTCCGGAGCTGACTCAGGCCGCGGCCGGCTCGGCCACCGGCATGCGCGGCGGGATGGACGGGTCCGCGTCCGGCATCGGCTTGCGGTTCGGGAAGGACAGCCGGATCACCTTGGCCCACGCCGAGGCGACCTGCAGCGGCAGCGGGCCGGTCACGTACGGCAGGTCGTACTTCTCGAAGAGCGCCCGCACCTTGACCGCGACCTCGGGGTACCGGCTGCTCGGCAGGTCCGGGAAGAGGTGGTGCTCGATCTGGTGGGACAGGTTGCCGGTCATGATGTGCATCAGCCGGCTGCCGGAGATGTTGGCCGAGCCGAGCATCTGCCGCAGGTACCACTCGCCGCGGGTCTCGCCCTTGATCGAGGTGCGCTCGAAGGTGGAGACGCCGTTCGGGAAGTGACCGCACATGATCACCGAGTGGCTCCACAGGTTGCGGACCAGGTTCGCGGTGAAGTTCGCGGCGATGGTGTGCAGGAAGGACGGGCCGGACAGCGCCGGGTGGATGATGTAGTCCTTGAGCACCTGGCGGCGGATCTTGCGGCCGACCGCCTTGACGTTCGCCCGGAACTGCGGGTTGTTGCGCCGCTTCCTGGTCTTCAGGTTCTTGCCCAGCTCCAGGTCGTAGGCGGCGATGCCGTACTCGAAGAAGAGCGCGTTGATGAAGTTCCACAGCGGCTGGGCGAGGTAGAACGGGTGCCAGCGCTGGTTCTCGTCGACCCGCATGATGCCGTACCCGAGGTCGTTGTCCTTGCCGACGACGTTCGTGTACTTGTGGTGGACCTCGTTGTGCGAGTGCTTCCACTGGTCGGCCGGCGTGACGTGGTCCCACTCCCAGGTGGTGGAGTGGATCTTCGGGTCGCGCATGAAGTCGTACTGCCCGTGCAGGATGTTGTGGCCGATCTCCATGTTCTCCAGGATCTTCGCCACCGACAGACCGGCCGTGCCGATCAGCCAGGCCGGCGGGAAGAGCGAGAACAGCAGCACCGCGCGGCTGCCCATCTCCAGGCTGCGCTGCACCTTGATGACCTTGCGGATGTACGCGGCGTCGCGTTCCCCCCGGGCGGCGAGCACCTCGTCCCGGATCGCGTCCAGCTCACGGCCGATCGCCTCGATGTCCTCGGCGGTCAGGTGGGCGATCGGGTTGTTTTCCTGGCGTTGCAGTGTCGTCACGAGTTCCTCGATCTCTCTCAACGGCGGGGGGTCAGGCGTCCAGACGGCAGGGCCCGGCGGCGGCCGAGACGCACGTCTGGACCAGGACGTTGTCGCCTTCCACGGCGGTGGTGACGGTGCCGTCGCGCAGGTCGCGGACGATGCCCTCGCGCATCGGCAGCACGCAGGAGTAGCAGATGCCCATCCGGCAGCCGGACGGCATCAGCTGGCCGGCGGCCTCACCGGCGTCCAGGATCGAGACGCCGCCCGGCGCCTCCACCGTGACGCCGGAACGCTCGAAGGCGACCGTGCCGCCCTCGCCCGCGACCAGCACGGTGGGCCGGAACCGCTCGACGTGCAGCCGTTCGGCGATACCGGCCTCGGCCCAGTGGTCGGCCATCGCGTCCAGCATCTCGCCCGGGCCGCAGGCCCAGGTCTCCCGCTCGAACAGGTCCGGGACGAGGGTGTCCAGGTCGGCCGGCTTGATCCGGCCGTCCGCGCCGGTGTGCCGCTCGACCAGCCGGATCGTGCCCCGCGCGGCGAGCTCCCGCAGCTCGGCGCCGAACACCACGTCCTGCGGCGTGCGGGCCGAGTGCACCACGACCACGTCGGACAGCTCGTGCCCGGCGCTGCGCAAAATACCCATGACCGGCGTGATCCCGCTGCCGGCGGTGACGAACAGGCTCTTCGCCGGCCGCTCGCGCGGCACGACGAAATCGCCGGCCGGCAGGTCGAGGTTGACGATCATGCCGCGGCGGGCGTGGTCCATCAGATACGAACTGACCACCCCGTCGCGTACGGCGTTGACCGTCACGCAGATCCGGCCGGACGGGTGCCCCGCGGCGCTGCTCACCGAATAGGCGCGCCACAGGCGGATGCCGTCCACGTCGACGCCGAGCCGCACGTACTGCCCGGGCTCGTGCGGGCGCCAGCCGCGGCCCGGCCGCAGCTCCAGGGTGACCGCGTTCGCGGTCTCCCGCCGGACCGCCTCGACTCGGGCGCGCAGGACGTCGGGGTTGCGCAGGGGGGCGATCACGTCGAGGTAGTCGGTGGGCACCACCGGGGTGGTGATCAGCTCGACGACGCGCCACGCGCCGTTGCGCAATGTCTGTGTAACAGGCACCTGACCAAGCCTGGTCGGTCGGGCGGGCGAAAGCATGACCAGCCGAAGTGAATCCGAGGCACCATAATTGTTCGGCGGGGACAAGAATCGGAGTCGAAACGAAGGAGTTTGTGTGATCGAGCCGCTACGTGACGTCCGGTCGTACCGGCTGCCGGTCGACGTGGTCGACCCGCTCCGGCGCGGGCTGCCCGAGGTGGCCGTGCAGACCATCGCGGCGATCACGATGGAGGTGCCGGCGTACGCGGAGCCGTTCGCCGGCGAGCTGGGCCACAAGATCGAGCGGGCCGTGCAGGCCGCCCTGGGCACCTTCCTCAACCTGGTCTCGCGGCCCGGCACCGACCCCGGCACGCCGCTGGCCTCGGCCCTGGAGGCGGCGTACGCGCTGGGCCGCGGCGAGGCGCGCAACGGCCGCAGCCTGGACGCGCTGCTCTCGGCGTACCGGGTGGGCGCCCGGGTGGCCTGGCGGGAGCTGGCCGCGATCAGCGTCCGCTCGGGGCAGCCGGCCGGCACCATCGCGGACTTCGCCGAGCTGGTCTTCGCGTACATCGACGAGCTGTCCGCGGCCAGCATCGCGGGGCACGCCGACGAGCTGGCCGCCTCCGGCCGGATCCGGCTGCGCCACCTGCAGCAGCTCGCCCAAGCGCTGGTCGCCGGGGAGCCCGCGCACGTGCTGCAGTCAGCCGCCGAGCGCGCCGAGTGGGCCCCGCCGCAGACGCTCACCGCCGTCCTGCTGCCGGAACGGTCGTCCCGTTCGCTGATCGACCTGCTCGACCCGCGCACGCTGCCGCTGGCCGGGGCGCTGCCGGACCTGCCGGGCACGGCGGTGCTGCTGGTGCCGGATCCGCAGGGCGCCTCCCGGCCGCATCTGACCCGCCTGCTGACCGGGCACGACGCGGTGATCGGGCCGGCCCGGCCATGGCTGCTGGCGCAGTGCTCGGTGGAGCGCGCGGTCCGGGTGCACCAGTTGCACCCGCCGCGCCGGGGCGTGGTCGTGGACACCGAGGAGCACCTGGCCGAGCTGGTCGTGCAGGCCGACCCGGGCGCGCTGGCCGACCTGCGGGACCGGGCGCTGGCACCGCTGGCCGGGGAGCGCGGGACGGCCGCGGCCAAGCTGGTGGAGACGCTGCGCAGCTGGCTGTTGCACCACGGGCGGCGCGAGGACGTGGCGGCGGAGCTGTTCGTGCACCCGCAGACGGTGCGGTACCGGATGGCCCGGCTGCGCGAGCTCTACGGCGAGCGGCTCAAGGATCCACAGTGGGTGCTGGCGCTGACCATCGCGCTCGCGATGCCGCTGCCGGAGGCATAGGTATACCGACGGGCCGCCTACTGGTTCGCCTGGTTTGCAACCTCAATGGCGATTCATGTCTGTCGGCTTCCTTTGGCGATGACACGTCATGGGCGTGCGCCTTTCGGCCACGACACCCCTTGAGCCCCGGCCGCTGCGGGGCTCCTTCCTGTTATCGGAAAGTGACTGAGCCCGTGAGGGTCGTTACACCGAGTGGATCGACCGGACCCCTGCGGCTAGCGTGGTACGTGCTGCAAAACCGATGGGCTGGATAGGTTTTGCGATCCGGATCACAAAGGTTGACCAGGGTGTTTACGTGATTGAAATTAGCGGTCTTCGCAAGACGTACCGCTCCCGGACCGGGTCCGTGGTGGCTGTCGACGGCGTGGACCTGAGCGTGGGCGAAGGCGAGGTCTACGGCGTCCTCGGGCGCAGCGGGGCCGGCAAGAGCACGCTGCTGCGCTGCGTCAACATGCTGGAGCGGCCCGACGCCGGCACGGTCCGCGTCGGCGACGTGGAGCTGACCGGGCTCACCGGCAAGCGGCTGCGCACCGCCCGGCACGGGATCGGGATGATCCACCAGCACTTCGCCCTGCTCTCCTCGCGCACCGTCGCCGGGAACGTGGCGTTCGCCCTGGAGGTCACCGGCACCCCGCGGGCCGAGCGCAAGGCCCGTGTCGCCGAGCTGCTGGAGCTGGTCGGGCTCACCGAGCGGGCCGGGGCGTACCCCGCTCAGCTCTCCGGCGGCCAGAAGCAGCGGGTCGGCATCGCCCGCGCGCTCGCCGCCCGGCCCCAGGTGCTGCTCTCCGACGAGGCCACCTCGGCGCTCGACCCGGAGACCACCGAGTCGATCCTGCGCCTGCTGCTCGATCTGAACCGGCGGCTCGGCCTGACCATCCTGCTGATCACGCACGAGATGACAGTGGTGAAGCGGATCTGCAGGTCGGTGGCGCTGATGCGGGACGGCCGGTTCGCCGAGTCGGGCACCGTCGCGGAGCTGCTCCGGCGCCCCGGCTCGGAGCTGGCGAGCGGCCTGTTCCCGCTGGGCGGGCCGGCCGGGCTGGACGGCGCGACAGTCGTCGACGTCACGGTCAGCGGCGCCGACGCGGACGCCCCGATCATCGCGGAGCTGGCCCGGCGGTTCGACACCGACGTGCGCATCCTGGGCGGCGCGGTGGAGACGCTGGCCACCACCCGCGCCGGCCGCTGGCGGCTCGCGCTGCCCGGCACGCCGCAGGACAACACCGGGGCGCTGGAGTTCCTGCGCAGCCGTGGCGCCGAGGTCGAGGTGGCGTCGTGACCTGGTCCGAAGTCTTCGAGCTGCTCGGCCCGGCGTCCCGGGAGACCGCCTGGATGGTCGGCGTGGCCTCGCTGTTCACCGCGGTCGGCGGCCTGCTGATCGGGGTGCTGTTCGTGCTCACCGAGCGCGGTGGCCTGCTCCCGGCCCCGCCGCTGAACGCGCTGCTCGGCCTGATCGTCAACCTCGGCCGCTCGATTCCCTTCCTGATCCTGATGGTGTCGATCACCCCGTTCACCCGTCTGGTCGTGGGCACCAGCATCGGCACCGACGCGGCGATCGTCCCGCTGATCGTCGGGGCCGTCCCGTTCTTCGCCCGCATCGTCGAGACGGCGCTGCACGAGGTGCCGGGCGACGTGGTCGCCGCCGCCACCGCGATGGGCGCCGGCCGCGGCACCATCGTCGGCAAGGTGCTGCTCCGCGAGGCGCTGCCCGGCCTGATCTCCGGGTTCACCATCACGATCATCGCGATCACCGGATACTCGGCGATGGCCGGTTCGGTCGGTGGCGGCGGGCTCGGCGCCTTCGCGATCGACTACGGCTACAACCGCTTCGAGGGCAAGGCCATGACCGCGACGGTCCTGGTGCTCGTCGTCTTCGTCCAGCTCGTCCAGATGGTGGGCGACTTCCTCGCCCGCCGGCTCTCCCACCGATAGAAAGGCACCACCGAGAATGCGCCGCCGTTCCCTCACCGCCGCACTGGCCGCCGCCGCCCTCGTCCTGGGGCTCAGCGCCTGCGGATCCGGTGACGAGGCCACCGACAAGGACACCCTCAAGGTCGGCGTCAGCCCGGTCCCGCACGGCGAGATCCTGCAGTACGTCAAGGACAACCTGGCCGCGAAGGAGGGCCTGAAGCTGGACATCGTCACGTTCAACGACTACGTCCAGCCGAACGTGGCCCTGCAGGAGAAGCAGCTCGACGCCAACTACTTCCAGCACATCCCGTACCTGCAGGAAGAGATCAAGTCGAAGGGCTACAAGTTCACCGCGCTCAAGCCGGTGCACATCGAGCCGCTCGGCGTGTACTCCAAGAAGGTCAAGGCGCTGGCGGACGTGCCGGCCGGCGGCGTGGTGGCGATCCCGAACGACCCGTCCAACTCGGGCCGGGCGCTGAACCTGCTCGCCAAGAACGGCCTGATCACCCTCAAGGACGGCGTCGGTGTCGGGGCGACTCAGAAGGACATCGTCTCGAACCCGAAGAACCTGCAGTTCAAGGCGCTCGAGGCGGCCCAACTGCCGCGCAGCCTGGAGGACACCGCGATCTCGGTGATCAACGGGAACTACGCGATCCAGACCGGCCTGAAGCCGGCCACCGACGCGCTCGCGCTGGAGACCGCCGAGAACAATCCGTACGCGAACCTGGTCGTGGTACGCGCCGGTGACGAGAACGACCCGCGGATCGTCAAGCTGGAGAAGCTGCTCCACTCGCCAGAGCTCAAGAAGTTCATCGACGACAAGTACCAGGGCAGCGTGCTCGCCGCCTTCTGACGTCCGATCGGCGCCGTGGCGCGGGAGGAGCCCGCGCCACGGTGTGGCACGAACGCGTGACGTAACGTCCCCGGAACGTCCCTACAGTCCTTTGCGGACGGAACCACTGCTTCGGACTTTACGGGGACTGTGCTCAATGCGTACCACATCAATCGTCTTCATCGGCGCAGCCGCGATCGCCCTGCTGGCCGGCGGCTGCTCGGAAAAGGTCTCCCCGGCGCCGCCGGCCTCCGCGCCCTCGCCGGCGGCCTCGGCAAACCCTGCGCCGGTGACGAAGCCGGCGGCGGCGCCGGCAACGAAGGCGCCGGTGAAACCGACGACGAGGCCGGCGGGCCACGACGCGGACTGGATCGGCGCCCTGGCGGGATGCCCGAACGACGGCCAGAAGACCGAAGTGCAGAAACTCGTGTACGGCGACGTCACCGGCGACGGTGTGCCGGACGCCCTGGTGGCCCGCACCTGCGAGGCGGCCACCTCCTACTGGCCGACCACCGTCGAGGTCTTCGACGGCGCCAGCGGGGCGAATCCGAGGAGGGTCGGCACCCTGCTCACCGACGTCGGCGACAAGGACCTGCCGTGGTTCCGGTCGATGAGCGTTTCCGGGCAGACGGTGACGATCAAGGCGTACGGGACGAGCCCCCGGGCGGAGCGCGCGTGCGCGGACCTCGAGCTCACCTATCGATACGATTACCGCGGTGGCGAGTTCACCCGTACCGGCCGCCAGGCGACCAGGTCCGCGGAATGCCTGCCCATTCAGTGAGAGAGGCGCGCCCTTCGTCGAGGATGCGCACCCCTCGTCGAAGGAGCGCGCCCTCCGTCGGAACGCGGTGACGGAGGGCGCGCGGGGAGGGCCGGATCAGGCCGCGAGAACCGAGCTGACGGACTCGGCGGGGAGGCCGAGCGCTGATCCGACCAGGTCGTTGGTGAGCACGCCGGCGTGCACGTTCAGGCCCGCGGCGAGCGCGGGGTCGGCGCGCAGCGCCTCCTTCCAGCCCAGGTCGGCCAGCTTCAGGGCGTACGGCAGGGTGGCGTTCGTCAATGCGTAGGTGGAGGTGTTCGGCACCGCGCCCGGCATGTTCGCCACGCAGTAGAAGACCGAGCCGTGCACCTGGTAGACCGGGTCCTGGTGGGTGGTCGGGCGCGAGTCCTCGAAACAGCCACCCTGGTCGATCGCGATGTCGACGAGCACCGAGCCGGGCTTCATCCGCTTGACCAGCTCGTTGCCGACCAGGGTGGGAGCCTTCGCGCCGGGCACCAGGACCGCGCCGATCACCATGTCCGCCTCCAGGACCGACTGCTCGATCGCGTACGTGCTGGAGACCAGCGTCCGCACCCGGCCGCCGAACCGCTCGTCGAGCTGCCGCAACCGCGGGATGCTCAGATCAAGAACGGTCACCTCGGCGCCGAGGCCGAGAGCGATGGTGGCCGCGTTCGCGCCCGAGACGCCGCCGCCGATCACAGTGATCTTGGCCGGCGCCACGCCGGGCACGCCGCCCGGGAGGACGCCGCGGCCGCCGCTGTTGCGCATCAGGCTGTACGCGCCGACCTGCGGGGCGAGCCGGCCGGCCACCTCGGACATCGGGGCGAGCAGCGGGAGGGAGCCGTCGGCGAGCTGGACGGTCTCGTACGCGATCGCGGTCGTCCCGCTGCGCAGCAGCGCCTTGGTGCCCTCGGCGTCGGCGGCCAGGTGCAGATAGGTGAAGAGGACCTGGTCGGCGCGCAGCCGGTGGTACTCCTCCGCGATCGGCTCCTTGACCTTGAGGATCAGGTCGGCCGCCGCCCACACCGAGTCGGCGTCGGGCAGGATCCGCGCGCCGGCCGCCCGGTAGTCGTCGTCGCTGATCGCCGAGCCCACCCCGGCGCCGGTCTGCACGACGACCTCGTGTCCGTGACGCACCGCCTCCACCACGCCCGCGGGTGTGATCGCCACCCGGTACTCGTGGTTCTTGACCTCTTTCGGCACACCGATGTGCATGAGGGATGTCCTTTCGCCCGACGCCCGGGGAACGGCGCCTTATTCGGTTAGAGTGAAACGATGTGCAGCAGGCGGGCAAGTCCGGCGAACAACATTTTGTGCTTGCCGTCGGCACCGCATTTGCTTCGCTCCGGCGCTCGCTGATGACGGACCTGCCGAAGGATGTTCGAGGCCTGGATCACGTCGACCTGGAGCTGCTGAGCCTGCTCCAGGCCGACGGCCGGATGCCGAACAACGCGTTGGCCGAGCGGGTGGGCATCGCGCCGTCGACCTGTCTGACCCGGATTCGGCGGTTGCGTGAGCTGGGCGCGATCCGCGGGTTTCATGCCGATGTGGATCCGGCCTGGATCGGGCGCCCGATCCAGGCGATGATCGCGGTCCGGATCCGGTCCGACGCGCGGGACGCGATCGGGAAGTTCGCCGAGTCGCTGGCCGGGATCCCGGCTGTCCGGGATGTCTACTTCATCTCCGGGAACTACGATTTCCTGCTGCACGTGGCGGCCGCCGACGTGGACGACCTGCGTTCGGTGATCACCGAGCGGCTCAGCGGCACGCGGCTGATCGCGGGCACCGAGACGTATCTGATCTTCGAGCATCGCCGCGGAAGCTGACGCGGCCTCCGATCGGTGCCGCGCGGCCTCGCGGGTCGCGGTCGCCGGGCGCTCCGCGCGATGCGGCGGTACGTCGCCCGGCCGGGTGGGCCGGGGGAGGTGGTTGTCCGTCAGCGGGTGAGGCGGTCGGTGAGCATGTGGATCGCGAACAGGTGGAAGCCGAGCACCAGAGGGACGGTCACCGGGACGGCCAGGGCCAGGAAGAATGCGACGACGTTGGTCAGGGCGAGAGCCGCCACGCACTTCGGGTGGTTCCCGGGGCGGCGGGCCGCCTCGCGCCACGGGAGGTCCGGGGTCCGGCCCAGGTGGGCCAGGGCCAGGGCGGCGACTCCGGAGAGCCCGATCACGGCGAGGGTGGTGACGGCGAGCAGCGGTGGGCCGCCGGGGACCCAGCCGCCGCGGACGGCGGCCAGGTCCAGTGCCAGCGCGGCGGCGGCGAGCAGGGTGGCCAGGCCGGGGAGGACCGCGCGGCGGTAGATCTGGAACAGGCGGCGCCAGGGTGGGAGGTGGCCGTCCAGGTAACGGCCCCGGACCGCCGCCGACCCCGTGGCCAGGGCCGCCGGGAGAGTGACCAGCGGGAGGGCCAGGACGGTGACCGCTGTGCCGATCAGGGCCAGGTCGGTGGCCAGGGCCGTCCGGTCGCGCCAGTCCACCCGCGCCGCCGGCGGTTCCTCCGTGGGCCAGGCCGCAGGCGCGGACAGGGGGATCGGGAGCTCGCGGTGCGGCATCGTCATCCCTTCAGGCCCGTCGTGTTGATGCCCTCGACCAGCAACCGCTGGAAGGCGACGAAGAACAGGAACACCGGGGCCAGCGACAGCACCGACATCGCGAACATCGGGCCGACCGCGGACTGCCCGGTCGAGTCGATGAACAGGGTGAGCGCCACCGGCGCGGTGTACTTCTCCAGGTCGGAGAGGTAGACCAGCTGGCGGAAGAAGTCGTTCCAGGTCCAGATGAAGCTGAAGATCGCCGTCGAGACCAGGGCCGGGCGGGAGAGCGGCAGCACCACGTAGCGGAAGATCGAGTAGGCGCCGCAGCCGTCGATCTTCGCGGCGTCGTCGAGTTCGCGGGGGATGCCGCGCATGAACTGGACCATCAGGAAGACGAAGAACGCGTCGGTGGCCAGCAGGTGCGGGACGATCAGCGGGAGGTACGGCCACGGGCCGCCGACCCAGCCGAAGGACCGGAACATCACGAACTGCGGGACGATCAGCACGTGGCTGGGCAGCAGCAGGGTCCCGATCATGACGGCGAACCACAGGCCACGCAGGCGGAAGCGCAGGCGGGCGAAGGCGTACGCGGCCAGCAGGCAGGACGTGCAGTTGGCGACGACGGTCAGGACGGCGACCAGGAAGCTGTTCAGGAAGTAGCGCCCGAAGCCGACGTCGAAGTGCGTCCAGCCGTCCGGATAGTTCGCCGGCGTCCAGCTCTGCGGCCACACCGAGACGTTGTTCAGGATCTCCTCGGGCGCCTTGAACGAGGTGCCCAGCATCCACAGCAGCGGGTACAGCACCAGCGCGGTGAGCAGCAGCAGGACGACCGGACGGACCAGCGAGCGAGGCTTGAACGGCCGGCGGGCGGATGTGCGGCTGACCATCAGTCGTCTCCGTCCGAGTAGTGGACCCAGAACCGGCCGGTGCGGAACAGCACCACCGTGACCAGGCCGATCGTGATCAGGAAGACCCAGGCCATCGCCGAGGCGTAGCCCATCTCGTAGTTCGCGAAGCCGCGGATGTAGAGGTAGAGCGTGTACATCAGGGTCGAGTCGACCGGCCCGCCGGTGCCGCCGGACAGCACGAACGCCGACGTGAAGCCCTGGAAGCCGTGGATCGTCTCGAGCACCAGGTTGAAGAAGATCACCGGGGACAGCATCGGCAGCGTCACGCTGAGGAACCTGCGGAGGTTGCCGGCGCCGTCCACCTCGGCCGCCTCGTACAGCTCGGTGGGCACCTGCTTGAGGCCGGCCAGGAAGATCACCATCGGGGCGCCGAACTGCCAGACGGCGAGCAGGATCAGCGTGCCGAGCGCGGTGTCCGGGTCGTTCACCCAGGCCCGGCCCTCGACGCCGAACCAGCCGAGCACCGCGTTCACCGAGCCGCCCCGGTCGAACAGGCTGTGCCAGACCATCGCCAGCGCCACGCTGCCGCCCAGCAGCGACGGCAGGTAGAACAGGCCGCGGAACAGGCCGGAGCCGCGGAACGAGCGGTTCAGCAGCAGCGCCACGCCGAGCGCGGCGCCCAGCTTCAGCGGGGTGGCGATGAACGCGAAGATCAGCGTCACCTTGACCGCGTGCCAGTAGGCCGGGTCGTCGCCGAACATCCGCTCGTAGTTCTTCAGCCCGATCCACTCCACATCGGACCACGGCGTGAGGATGTCGTAGTTGGTGAAGCTCAGGTACAGCGACATCAGCATCGGGATCGCGGTGATCGCCGCGAACCCGAGCAACCAGGGAGTGAGGAAGACGTATCCGGCGCGGCCGTCGTCCCGGTGCCGGGTGGGCCGGCCCCGCCGCTGGTGGGCGGCGGGACCGGACCGCGGCCGGGGCTCGGGCGGCCGGGTGCTGACAGCCACGTTGCTCACCGGCTGATCGCGGCCTGGGCGGCGGTGCGGAACTGCTCGGCGGCCTTGGCCGGGTCGGCGGTGCCGAACTGGGCGGCCTCGGCGGCCTTGATCAGCTCGGTCTTGACCGTGGCGTGGCCCTTCGGCGGCACGGTCGGCGCCGGGCCGAACTTGCTGACCAGCTCGTCCTCGAGGGCGATCGAGGCCTTCATGGACGGGTCGGAGGTGGACGAGGCGACCGACGTGCGGATGTCCAGGTTGGACGGCAACCCCCGGTCGGTGCCCAGGATCTTGCCGGCCTCGGGGTCGTTGGCGAGGAAGTTCAGCACGTCGACGGCGGCGTCCTTGTGCTTGCTGCCGCGGTAGACGGAGAGGTACATCGAGGCGCGGGCCCACTGCGCGGACGGGTCGCCCGGGTAGGCGACGACGCCCAGCTCGTCCTTGGTGTTCTTCTGGATGTCCGGCATCTGGTTGGCCCACACCCACGAGGTGAGCGCCTTCCCGGTGACCACCAGCTGCTTGGTGATGTCCGTGGCGTTGCCCTCGTGGATCACGTCAGCGGTCGGGGTGGCCTTGGCGTCCCGGGCCCCCTTCCACAGCTCGAACCACTTCTGCACGTCCTCCTTGGCGAACCCGAGCTGGTTGCCGGTGTAGAAGTCCTTGCCGTTCTGCCGCAGCCAGACCCAGAACGCCTTGTAGTCGGCGCTCGGGTCCATGGTGCCGGCGGTGCCCGTGGCGGCGCCCGCCCGCTGCGCCCAGGTGATGAAGTCCGCCCAGCTCATGCCGGTCTTGGGCAGCTCCTGCCCGGCCGCCTCCAGCTTGGTCTTGTTGAACACCAGGCCCTGGGTGTTCTCCCCCATCGCCAGGCCGGCCAGCTTGTCGCCGACGACCCCGTACTTCCAGAGGCTCTCCGGGAACTTGGTGACGTCGAGCTTGCCCGAGTCCTGGTACTTGGTGAGGTCCTCGGTGACGTTGCGGGTCGCGTACTCGGCGAGGTAGTTGTCGTCGATCTGGAAGATGTCCGGCGCGCCGTCGCCCGCGGTGAGCGTGGCCAGCTTGTCGAAGTAGCCCTGGTTGGCCTGCCAGGTGGTCTTGAACGTGACGCCCGGATGCTTCTGCGTGTAGAGGGCGAGCGCCTGCTCGGTGAGCTTGGCGCGGGCCTCGCCGCCCCACCAGAAGAACGTCAGCTCGGTCTTGCCGCTGTTGCTGGAATCATCGTCGCCTCCGCAGGCGCCGAGCAGCGCCAGCGGCAGGGCGATCGCGGCGGCCATCAGGCCGCGGAACAAGCGGGGTGCGGTCATGGGGTTGGGTCACTCCTTGGCGTATGCGGCGACCTCAGCGGTGGTCGCGCCGGCCGGGGCGTACGGCCCGGGCCCGGTGGAGTTGCGGATGACCAGGTCGGTCCGGAGGCTGACCTGTCCGGTGGCGCCGTCGTCGCCCTGCTGGAGCAGCATGTCGACGGCGGCGCGCCCGGCGGCCGCGGTCGGGTTCGCCACGGTGGTGAGCGTGGGGCGGACCAGCGCGCTGGTCGCGATGTCGTCGAAGCCGACGACGCTGACCCGCTCGGGCACGGCGACGCCGCGGTCCTGCAACGACTGGAGCAGGCCGACGGCCATCAGGTCGTTGTAGGCGAGCACCGCGGTGGCGCCGGTGGCGAGCACCGTCTCGGCGGCGTCCGCGCCGGCCGAGGAGATCGGCTGGTGCGGGCCGAGGACGGTGAGTTCCGCTCCGCCGGACCGGGCGGCGGCCCCGGCGGCTTTGCGGATCTCCCGGTTGGTCCACGACCCGCGCGGACCGGACAGGTAGACGAGGTGGCGGTGGCCCAGGCCGACGAGGTGGCGCACCGCCGAGCGGGCGCCGGCGCCGACGTCCATCACCACCGCCGGAAGCCCGTCGATCAGGCGGTTCACGACGACCAGGGGCACCTCGCGGCGCAGTTGCTCGATCTGGTCGTCGCTCATCCGGGGGCTGCAGAGCAGGATCCCGTCGACCTGCTTGGCCAAGGCCCGGACGAGGTCGGTTTCGACGACCGGGTCCTCGTCGGTGTCGGCGACGAAGACGTGGTAGTCACGCCGCCGGGCATGGGTCTCGGCCGCCTTGATCATGGGCGGGAAGAACGGGTTGGCGATGTCGGCCACGATCAGGCCGATGTTGTGGGTCCGTCCGGTGATCAGCGCCCGTGCGGCCCGGTTCGGGCGGTAGCCGAGTTCCTCCGCGGTGGCCAGGACCCGCGTGCGTGTCTCGGGGTTGACCAGGTGCGGCGCCGAGAAGGTGCGCGACACCGTGGAGATGTGCACACCGGACGCCTTGGCGACGTCCCGGATGGTCACGGCCACGATGCCACCCCCTCGGAATGTGATCCGGCTCTCTCTGGTGGAGCCATTAATGCAAACGGTTGCTGAAGTGTCAACGCCCTTCGATGTCCCCTCTGGTGCCGGATCATCACGTATCCGGGGCAAAATTGGACATTTATCGTCCACGCATTGACTTGCATCGTCATCTGCTCCCTAATCTGTTGCAAACGTTTGCCGAATGGAGGCGCCTTGACTCGTTTCGCCCTCGTCGGGGCCGGCGCCCGCGCCGGGATGTTCGTCCGGGCGCTCACCGACCACGCCGGCGTCGCCCAGCTGGTGGCGCTGGCCGACACCAACCCGGCGCGGCTCGCGGTCCACAACCGGCGGCTGGAGGACCTCGGGAGAAAACCGGTTCCCGCGTACGACGCGGCCGACTTCACCGAGATGCTGCGGCGCGAACGCGTCGACGTCGTGGTGGTCACCACCGTGGACCGCTATCACGAGCAGTACCTGGTCGCGGCCATGGAAGCCGGCTGCGACGCGGTCACCGAGAAACCGATGACCGTGGACGCCGCGTCGTGCCGGCGGATCCTCGAGACCTCGCGCCGGACCGGCCGCAGCGTCCGGGTCACCTTCAACTACCGCTACAACCCGCTGCACGAGGCCGTGAAGCGCGAACTGCGCCAGATCGGCGAGATCGGATCGGTGCACTTCGAATGGCTGCTCGACGTCCGGCACGGCGCCGACTACTTCCGCCGCTGGCACCGCGACAAGGCCAACTCCGGCGGCCTGCTGGTGCACAAGGCCGGCCACCACTTCGACCTGGTCAACTGGTGGCTGGACGACGGTCCCGACCAGGTCTTCGCGGCCGGGCGGCTGTTCTTCTACGGCGAGCAGGGCCGGCGCCACGGGTACGCCCGGGACTACGACCGCGCGCACGGCGCGGCCGCCGCCGAAGGCGACCCGTTCGCGCTGCGGATGGCCGACGAGCCGGCGATGCGGGAGCTGTACCTGCGGGCCGAGCAGCACGACGGCTACCTGCGCGACCGCAACGTCTTCGCCCCGGGCGTGACGATCGAGGACGACATGGCGGTCCTGGTCCGCTACGCCCGGGGCGCCTCGATGAGTTACCACCTCACGGCGTACGCGCCCTGGGAGGGGTACCGGGTGATGTTCAACGGCAGCCGTGGCCGCCTGGAACTGGAAGTCGTCGAGACCGACCACGTCGCACCGGCCTCGGCCGCCGGCGTCAAGGGTGAGCCCGGCTCCCTCTCCACCGCCGAGCGGGGCTGGCGGCGGCTGCTGATCCGGCCGTTCTGGGCGCCGCCGCGGGAGATCGAGGTGGACGGGTACTCCCGGCAGGGGCACGGTGGAGCCGATGTCCGCATGCTCGCCGACCTCGTCCGCCCGGATCCGCCCGCCGATCCGCTCGGGCGTTCCGCCGATGCCGTGGCCGGCGCCCGTGCCCTGCTCACCGGCCTGGCCGCCAACGAAAGCCTGGCAACCGGACAGGCCGTCCGCGTGCACGACCTCCTAGATCTTGAGGAGCTCAGTTGACACTGTTCCCCGCCGAGGCGACCCAGCGCCAGATCGCCCGTGAGCTCTACGCCCACGCCCGTGACCTGCCGCTGATCAGCCCACACGGTCATGTCGACCCGGCGCTGCTGGCCGACGACGAGCCGTTCCCGGACCCGGCCCGGCTGTTCGTGGTGCCCGACCACTACGTCACCCGGATGCTGGCCAGCCAGGGCATCCCACCCGCCCGGCTGGGCGTGCCGAGCGTCGACGGCAGCGAGGTGGAGACCGACGGCCGGGCGATCTGGCGGCTGCTCGCCGAGAACTGGCACCTTTTCCGCGGCACGCCGTCGCGGCTCTGGACCGAGAAGGTGTTCGCCGAGGTGTTCGGCTTCGACAAGCGCTTCGGCGCGGAGACCGCCGACGAGATCTACGACGAGCTCTCGGCCCGGCTGGCCGAGCCGGAGTACCGGCCGCGGGCGCTGTTCACCCGGTTCAACATCGAGGTGCTGGCCACCACCGAGAGCCCGATCGACGACCTCGCGGTGCACGCCAAGCTCGCGGCCGACGGTTGGGGCGGCCCCGGCGGGCGGGTGATCACCACGTTCCGGCCGGACAACCTGGTCGACATGGAGTGGGCCGGCTGGGCCGAGCGGGTGGCCGCACTCGGCGAGCTGACCGGGCAGGACGTGGGCACGTACCCCGGCTTCCTGGCCGCGCTGCGGGCCCGCCGGGAGCTGTTCGTCGCGGCCGGCGCCACCAGCTCGGACCACGGCCACCCGACCGCGGCCACCCTCGACCTCAGCGACGCGGACGCGGCCGTGCTCTACCGCAAGGGCCTGGGCGGCGCGGCCGACGCCGCGGACGCCGAGGCGTTCCGGGCACACATGCTCGTCGAGTTCGCCCGGATGTCGCTGGACGACGGCCTGGTCATGCAGCTGCACCCGGGCTCGGTGCGCAACCACAACCGGGCGCTGCACGCCCGGCACGGCCGCGACGTCGGCGGCGACATCCCGTCCGCGACCGAGTACGTCCGGGCCCTGCGGCCGCTGCTGGACCGCCACGGCGACGACCCCCGCCTGCGGATCGTCCTCTACACGCTGGACGAGACCACGTTCACCCGGGAACTCGCGCCGCTCGCCGGCGGGTACGCGGCCCTCTACCTGGGCGCGCCGTGGTGGTTCCTGGACAGCCCGGAGGGGCTGCGCCGGTTCCGCGAGACGGTCACCGAGACCGCCGGGTTCTACAACACGGCCGGCTTCGTCGACGACACCCGCGCGTTCTGCTCGATCCCGGCCCGGCACGACGTGGCCCGCCGGGTCGACGCCGGTTTCCTGGCCCGGCTGGTCGCCGAGGACCGGCTGCCGCTCGACGAGGCCGCCGAGACCATCGCTGACCTGGCGTACCACCTGCCGAAGAAGGTCTTCCGGCTGGACGGTCCGGCATGACCGTGACCACCGGGCTGAGCCTCGCCGCGCTGCACCGCCTCGCCCCGCAGAACCGTCCCGCGGTGCGCCCCGGGGACGTGCGCCCCGGCATCCTGCACCTCGGGCTCGGCGCGTTCCACCGCGCCCATCAGGCCGTCTACACCGAGACCGCGGTCGCGGCGAGCGGCGGCGAGTGGGGCATCGTCGGGGTCGCGCCGCGCTCCCGGGACGTGCTCGACAAACTGCGGGCCCAGGACCGGCTCTACAGTGTGCTGACGGTCGGCGGCGACGGCGGGGACCACGCCCGTGCGGTCGGGATCCTGTCCGGACTGGGCCATGCGGCCGGCGATCCGTACGGCGTGCTCGCGGCGATCGCCGATCCCGGGATCCGGATCGTGTCGCTGACCGTGACCGAGAAGGCGTACCGGCTCGGCCCGGACGGGCGACTGCTGCTCGACGACGAGCTGCGGGCCCAACTGACCGGGGCGGCCCCGCCGGTGAGCGTGCCCGCCCTGCTGGCCCGGGGGCTGCTCGCCCGCACGGCCCCGCTGACCGTGCTGTGCTGTGACAACCTGCAGGGCAACGGGCCCCGGATCCAGGGGATGGTGGCCCAGGCGCTGGAGGTGGCCGGCGCCTCGCTGCCCGACGGCGTGGACTTCCCGGCCACCATGGTGGACCGGATCGTGCCGGCGACCAGCGCGGACCACCTGCGCCGGGCGGCCGCCGCGCTGGGCGCCGCGGACCGGGCGCCGGTGGTGGCCGAGCCGTTCCACCAGTGGGTGATCGAGGACCGGTTCCCGGGCGGGCGGCCCGACTGGGGCGCCGCCGGGGCGATCCTGACCACGGACGTCGCCCCGTGGGAGACGCTCAAGCTGCGCGCGCTGAACTCGGTGCACTCGGCCTGCGCGTACCTCGGCGCGCTGGCCGGCCGGGAGATGATCGCGTCGGTGCTGGAGCTGCCCGGCATGGACGGGCTGCTGCGCAGGTTCCTCGCCGAGGACATCGCGCCCTCGGTCACCCCGCCGCCGGGAGTGACCGTTCTCGATTACGGCGAGACGGTGCTCGAACGATTCGCCAACCGGGAGCTCGGCCATCGTACGCACCAGGTCGCCATGGACGGCACGCAGAAGTTGCCGCACCGGCTGCTCGGGACGATCGCCGACCGGCGCCGGGCCGGCGCCGTGCCGGCGTGGGCGGCGCTGGTGCTCGCCGGGTGGATGCGGTTCGTGCGGGGATACGCCGACGACGGGTCCGCGCTGCCGCTCGACGACCCGCTGGCCGGCCGGATCCGGGCGATCGTGCGGGCCGCGCCGGACACGCCGGAGGGGCTGGTCGACGCGCTGCTCGGGCTCTCCGAGGTGTTCCCGGCGGGGTTCGCCGACGACGCGTCGCTGCGCGCCGAGCTGATCCGCTGGTCGGGGGAGCTGGCCCGGCACGGCGCGGCGCGGACGATCGCGGCGGCCGGGCGATGACTGCCCGGGTGGCGCTCGTCGGCGCCGGCGGGCACGGCCTGTCGCACCGGCGCAAGCTGCGGGAACTCGCCGGGCGCGGGCTGCTGGAGATCGCCGCGCTGTGCGACAGGAACCCGGTGGAGCCGGAGCCCGGAGTGCCGTTCTTCGACGACCACGAGACGATGCTCCGGGCCGTCCGCCCGGACGCCGTCATCGTGTGCACGCCGCCGCACACGCACCTGCCGATCGCCCTGGACTGCCTGGCCGCGGGCGCGGACCTGCTGCTGGAGAAGCCTCCGGTGGTCTCCGTCGCCGAGCACGCGGAACTGGAGGCCGCGGTGCGGCGCACCGGGCGCCGCGTCCAGGTGGGCTTCCAGGCGCTCGGGTCGGCGGCGCTCGCCGCTTTCCGGCAGGCGGCCCCCGACGGGCCGCTGGTCTCCGCGGCCGGCGCCTGGTGGCGCCCGGACAGCTACTACCGGCGGGCGCCCTGGGCCGGTAAACAGGCGGCCTTCGACGGGGCGCTGGTCAACCCGTTCGCGCATGCGCTGATGCAGGCGCTGGCGGTGGCCGGCCGGTTCGCGCCGGTGTCGCTGGAACTGGAGCGATACAAAACCCGGGACATTCAGACCGACGACTGTACGTTCATGCGGCTGACCGGTTCCGACGGGCGGCGTCTGGTGGCCGCGGTGACCCTGGCGTCCGAGGTCTTCGTGGCCGGGGAGATCCGGGTCGGTGATGCCCTGCTGGAGTACCCGACGGACCGGGTGCGGCTGCCGGGGGAGCGGTTCCGCGAAGTCCCCGGACGGGTCGGGTTGCTGGAGAACCTGCTTTCCGGCGCCGAGTTGATCGCCCCGCTGGACCGGACCCGGACCTTCACCGCCGTCGCCGAGGCCATCGTGGCGGCGCCCGCCCCGGCGCCGCTCCCCGGCCTCCGGCCGCATCCCGACGGCACCGGGAAGGTCGTGCCCGGGATCGACCAACTCGTCCGGCAGGTGGCCGCCACCGGGCTCCTGCCGTCCGAAAGTGACATCGCCTGGGCGGTTGGGCCGCACCGGGTGCTCTTCGAGACCGAGGAAGGCGGGATCCATGCGCAAGCTGAACATCGCTGAGTTCCAGGAGCACCACCGCGGGCCCACGTTCACCAGTGTGCTGCCGGGTCACGTCGTACAGAGGGGCGGGTTCCGGGTTTATCCCGAGCCGAACTTCCGGACGCATGACGAACCCGGGCGGCACGTCCACACCGTGCCCGAGATCTTCGTGATCGTGCAGGGCAGCGGGGTGATCGAGACGGACGGGGCCGAGGTGGACAGGTTCCGCGCGGGCGAGGCGCTGCTCTTCGAACCCGGCGAGGACCACCACCTGATCAGCCGCGGTGACCAGCCGCTGGTCTTCGTGTGGATGCACCTGGAACCCGTTTCCTGACCTCGGGAGTCGTCCATGCCCCGGAGAACCGCTCTCGCGGTGACGTTCGGCCTGCTCCTCGCCGGCGTCGCCACCGTACCCGCATCCGCGGCCGCCACCACCGTCCCCGCCGTCGCCCGGGAGGTCCTCCCCGCGAACGACGGCTGGGCCGCCGGGACCACCGGCGGCGCCGCCGCCGACGACGACCACGTCTTCGTGGTCCGCACCCGGGACCAGCTCGCCGCCGCGCTCGCCGGCACCGACACCGCGCCCCGGATCGTGCTGGTCGCCGGCACGCTGCGGCCGGACGGGGACTGCGCCGCGTACGCCGACCCCGCGTACTCGCTGGACGCGTACCTCGCCGCCTACGACCCGGCGGTCTGGGGCCGGACCACCAGGCCGAGCGGCCCGCCGGAGGAGGCCCGCGCCCGGTCCGCGAAGAACCAGGCCGCCGACGTCCAGCTCAGGGTGCCCTCCAACACCACGATCCTCGGTCTGGCCAACGCCCGGCTGATCGGGCTGAACCTGCTCGTCTCCAGTGCCGACAACGTGATCATCCGCAACCTGACGTTCGAGGACGCCGCCGACTGCTTCCCGGTGTGGGATCCGACAGACGGCGCGGACGGCAACTGGAACTCCGCGTACGACCTGATCACGCTGACCGGCGGCACGCACGTCTGGGCCGACCACAACACGTTCGGCGACGGCGACAACGTGGACTCCGCGCAGCCGCTCCACTTCGGGCGCCCCTACCAGGTACACGACGGCGCGCTCGACGTGATCCGGGCGTCCGACCTGGTGACGATCTCCTGGAACGTCTTCCAGGAGCACGACAAGACGATGCTGATCGGCTCCACCAACACGGTCGGAGCCGACGTCGGCAAGCTGCGGGTCACCCTGCACCACAACAAGTTCGCCAACGTCGGCCAGCGCGCCCCGCGGATCCGGTTCGGCCAGGTCGACGTCTACGACAACTACTACTACGCGACGGACGAGGACACCTACGAGTACTCCTGGGGCGTCGGCGTCCACTCCGCCCTGTACGCCGAGAACAACTTCTTCCTGCGCAGCGCGGACATCCCGCTCGACGACGTGGTCCACGACTGGGGCGGCACCGCGATGACCGAGAAGGGCACTCTGACCCGGATCGGCACCGGCCCGGTCACCGAAGTGAGCCTGCTCGCCGCGTACAACGCCACGTACGACCCGGACCTGGGCACGGACGCCGGCTGGACACCGACGCTGCGCCCCGGCCCGATCACACCGACCGCCCAGGTCCCGGCCGTGGTGGACGCCCGATCCGGCGCCGGCCGGCTCTCGCCGAGGTGACGTGGATCGGCCGGGGCGCCGCCCCGGCCGGCCCGTAAAATCCCGGCCAACCCCGGGGATAAGGGCGACCTTAAATGCGCGGGGGTCTGTTCCTTAAGTTTCCCTTTGGTTCGATCCGTGCTGGGAGCGTTCCCGTAAGGACGGGATGAGAAACACGGTCCGAACGGAAGGCGGCACAATGAAGCGCTACCGGAGCTACCGGAGTAACGCGGGAGGATCCAACGTCCGACGCTGGCGGGTGGCCGGCATCGTGGGCGTCGCGGTGGTCCTGGCCGGAGTGGGGCTGGGTGTGGCGAACGCGGCGACTTCGGACACCGTGCCTACCGTGAACTGCCCCCAGGTGGCGCCGCGGCTGGTGTCCGTCCCGGCCTCGGCCAAGGCTGAGGTGGAACGGAACCTGGCCCTGCTGAACACCCAGATCCAGGAGGCCAACAAGCGTCTGGCGACCTCGGCCGGCCAGGGCGGCCCGAACTTCGTCCAGAACGCGATCCTCGGCCCGCTGAAGGACAAGCGGGCGTCCACGATCGATCGGATCGCGATCAGTATCGGACGTACCGCCGCCAAGCCGAACCTGCCGGTGGACTCGCTCGCGACCTGTGGGCTGAACCAGAACGGCGGCGGGAACGCGGCTCCGGAGCCGACCGCGGTCGCTGGTCCGAGCGCGCCCGCGACCGGTGGCGCCAACGCCGGAAACGGCGCCGCGAATGGCGTCCCGACGGTGAACTGCCCGACCGTGGAGGACAAGCTGCCGGCCGTTCCGGCGTCCGCGCAGGCCGAGATCGAGCGCAATCTGGCCCTGCTGGACACACAGATTCAGGAAGCGAACAAGCGCCTCGCGAGCACCGTCGGCCAGGGTGGCGCGAACTTCATTCAGAATGCGATTCTCGGCCCGCTGGAGGACAAGCGGTTCTCGACGATCAACCGGATGGAGACGGCGATCGGGCGTGCCGCGGCGAAGCCGGACCTGAACGCCGAGGAACTGTCCACCTGCGGCCTGAACCAGTGACCCGGCGCTAGCCGGAAAGAAAGGGGCCCCTCCGGGGCCCTTTTCCCGTTCAGGCGCTCCCGCGCAGGATCAGGCGGGTGGGCAGGACCGTCTCGTGCTCGACCGCCTCGTCGCCGTCCAGCTTCGCCAGCAGCAGGCGGACCATCTCCTGGCCCATCTGCCCCACCGGCTGGAAGACGCTGGTCAGCGGCGGATCGGTGTGCCGCGCGATCACCGAGTCGTCGAAGCCCACCACGGCCACGTCCTCGGGCACTCGGCGGCCCGAGCGGCGCAGCACCCGCAGCGCTCCGGCGGCCATCATGTCGGAGGCCGCGAACACCGCGTCCAGCTGTGGATGATTCGCCAGCAACCACTCCATCGCCATGGCGCCGCTGATCTCGCCGAAGTCGCCGGCCGCGGCCGGGCCGTCCCCGACGACGTCGCGATAGCCCTGGTAACGCGCCACGCCCGGCGCCATGTCCATCGGGCCGGTGATCGTCGCGATGCAGCGGCGGCCCTGCTCCCGCAGGTACGACACGGCGGCCCGGGCGCCGCCCCGGTTGTCCGCGTCGACGAAGCTCAGGCCCGGATGCGCCGACCGGCCGGCCCGCACCGTCGGCACCCCGCGCTCCTCCAGCATCACCGGCAGCGGGTCGTCGCCGTGCAGCGACAGCAGCAGCGCTCCGTCCACGTGCTGGCGGGTGAGGTAGCCCTCCAGCTGACGGCGCTCCTCCGGCGCCTGCGCGATCATGAGGACCATCTGCAGGTTCCGCGCGACCAGCACGGACGACACCGACTGGACGATCCGGCCGAAGAACGGCTCGGCGAAGAAGCGCTCACCGGACTCGAAGACGACAATGGCTATCGAATCGGTTCGCTGGGTGACGAGCGCGCGGGCGGCCCGGTTGGGAACGTAACCAAGCTCGTCGATCGCGTCCTGCACCGCCTTGCGAGCCTTGGGGCTGACCTGGGCGGAGCCGTTCACCACCCGGGAGACCGTGCCCCGGCCGACGCCGGCCCGGGCGGCGACCTCCTCCAGGGTCGGCCGCCCCGCCGAGCGGTTGCTGTTGTCCCTCATCGCCAGCCGTCCTTTCCACGGTCACCGGCTGGAGACAAGGTACAACCGCCATGCCGCCGGGCCAGTGATTCTAGTGGGCGTCCCGGCAGCCGCGGGAGCGCTCTCGGCCGTACGGGTGGCGGAATCCTTGCGATCCGGGTCGGGACCGCCACTTCCGGGGGTGCCGCGTCGCCCGGCACAGTGGTGACATGCGGGGACACATGGTGGCAATGCTTCTCCTGCCGGGCGCCTCACCCCTGGATGTCGGCATTCCGGCACAGGTCTTCGCGTCACGGCACGGCCTGAACTACCGGGCGGTCCCGTGCGCGACGCGGCCCGGACCGGTGCCGGGGCGCGACGGCCTGGGCTTCCACGTCGAGGCGGGCCTGGAAGCCCTCGGCGAGGCCGACACGATCATCGTGCCCGGCTTCATGAACCCGGCCGGCCCGGTCGACCCGGTCGTGCTCGACGCGCTGCGCGAGGCGGCGTTCCGCGGCGCCCGGATGGTGTCCATCTGCGGCGGCGCGTTCGCACTGGCCGCGGCCGGCCTGCTGGACGGCAGGCGGGCCACCACGCACTGGCAGATGGCCGCCACGCTGGCCCGGGAGTACCCGAAGGTGACAGTCGACGGCAAGGTGCTCTTCGTCGACGAGGGGCAGGTGCTCACCTCGGCCGGAGTGGCCGCGGGGATCGACGTGTGCCTGCACCTGGTCCGGCGCGACCACGGCGTGCAGGCGTCCAACGCGATCGCCCGGGTGCTGGTCGCTGCGCCGTACCGCAGCGGCGGTCAGTCCCAGTACGTGCCGCGCAGCATCCCGGAGCCGCTCGGCGACGTCTTCGCGGCCACCCGGGAATGGGCCCTGGCGCACCTGGAGGAGCCGCTCACCGTGGCCACGCTGGCCCGGCACGCGGGCGTCTCGGAGCGCACGTTCGGCCGCCGGTTCGTCGAGGACACCGGGTACACCCCGATGCAGTGGGTGCTGCGGGCCCGAGTCGACCTGGCCCGGGAGATGCTGGAGCGCACCGCCCTCGGGATCGAGCAGATCGCCGCGCGGGTGGGCGTCGGCACCGGCGCCAACCTGCGCCTGCACTTCCAGCGGATCCTCAGCACGACACCGAGCGACTACCGGAAGGCGTTTGCCGGCAAGCTTGCGTAGCGTGGCGCTCCGCAGCACGACGCCGAGCGACTACCGGAAAACGTTTGGCGGCAAGCTTGCGTAGCGTGGCGCTCCGCCATCTGACCGGCGGGAGCGCGGGAAGCGACGCTGAGGTCATGACAAACCCAGTCGGAACAACCAGGGTAGCCATCAACGGTTTCGGACGCATCGGCCGCAACGTCCTGCGCGCGGCCGCCGGCAGCGACGTCGAGATCGTCGCGATAAACGACCTGACCGATTCCGGCACCCTGGCCCACCTGCTGCGGTACGACAGCACGCTGGGCCGGTTCGCCGGCCGGGTCGAGGCGCACGAGGACCACCTGCTCGTCGACGGGCGCCGGATCGAGGTGACGTCCGTCCGTACCCCCGAGGATCTGCCCTGGAAGGAGCTCGGCGTCGACGTCGCGCTGGAGTCGACCGGGCGGTTCACCGCGGCCGCCGACGCGCGCGCCCATCTCGCCGCGGGCGCCCGGAAGGTGCTGGTCAGCGCGCCGTCCAAGGGCGCCGATCTGACCATCGCCTACGGCCTGAACCACGGCGACTACGACCCGGCCACGCACGACGTGGTGTCGAACGCGTCGTGCACCACCAACGGCCTCGCGCCGCTCGCATCGGTGCTGGACGACCTGGCCGGGATCGAGACCGGGTCGATGACCACGATCCACGCGTACACCCAGGAGCAGAACCTGCAGGACGGGCCGCACCGGGACCTGCGCCGGGCGCGTGCCGCCGCGCTCAACATCGCTCCGACCACGACCGGCGCCGCCACCGCGATCGGGCTGGTGCTGCCGCGTCTGGCCGGCAAGCTGACCGGCTACTCGGTGCGCGTGCCGGTTCCGGTGGGCTCCCTGGTGGAGCTGAACGCGATCGTGGACCGGCCGGTCACGGTCGAGGAGATCAACAGCGCCTTCGAGGCGGCGGCGGGTGGTCCGCTGCGCGGGGTCCTGGAGTTCTCCGCGGATCCGCTGGTCTCCAGCGACATCACCGGGAATCCGGCGTCGTCGATCTTCGACTCGCTGCTGACCGGTGCCGGCGGGCGGCTGGTGAAGGTGGTGGCCTGGTACGACAACGAGTGGGGCTTCGCCAATCGGGTCGTCGACACGCTCTCCCTGCTGGGCCGCTAGATTCCGCCGAGCCGAGCCGAGCCGAGCCGAGCCCGCCCCGGCCGCCCGGCCGGTGGCAATGCCAGCGGCGGGCGGCGGGGCGGCGGTCGGCAGGCCGCCGCGGTGCGGGCCGCGCGACAGTGGGGGCGCGCGGTGGCGGGCCGCGGGCCAGCCGGGTGCGAGGATCGATCGACGGGACACGAGGTGGGTGGCGCCACGAGCGGCAGGGCGTTCTCTATGCTGTGCGGATGGCGGTCACCCTGGCAGATGTGGCCCGGCTGGCCGGGGTCTCCCCCGCCACCGTCTCCCGCGTGATCAACGACAGCGCCAAGAAGGTCGCGCCCGAGCTCCGCGAGCGCGTCCTGGCCGCCGTCGCCGAGCTGCACTACGTGCCGAACGCGCACGCGCAGAACGTGGCGCGGCCCCGCAAGTCCGCGGTCGGCGTGATCGTGCACGACGTCTCCGACCCGTATTTCGCCGAGATCACCCGGGGGCTGCAACGGCAGGCCGCGGCGCACGACCGGCTGCTGGTGATCTGCAACAGCTACCGGGAGCCGGAGCGCGAGCTGGCCTACGTCGCCCTGTTGCGCGCCCAGCAGGTGCACGCGCTGATCCTGGCCGGCTCGGGCTACCACGACGAGGCGTTCACCGCGCGGCTCAACGGTGAGCTCAACGCGTACCAGCAGGGCGGCGGCCGGGTCGCGGTGATCGGGCGGCACGAGCTGGTCGGCAGCGCGGTGCTCCCGGCGAACGAGGCCGGGGCGTACGAGCTGGGCTGCCGCGTGCTGAGCCGGGGTCACCGCCGGGTCGGCGTGATCGCCGGGCCGCGCGCGCTGACCACCACCACCGACCGGCTCTCCGGCATCCGCCGGGCAGCCGCCGAGTTGGACGTCGCGCTGGAGCACATCGTCTACGCCGACTTCACCCGGGACGGCGGGGCCGCCGCGGCCGGGGAACTGCTCGCCATGACGCCGGACCTGACCGCGATCCTGGCGCTCAACGACTCGATGGCGGTGGGCACGCTGGCCGCCCTGCGCGAGCGCGGCGTCTCCGTGCCCGGGCAGATCTCGGTGACCGGCTTCGATGACATGCCGATCGCCCGGGACGTCACCCCGTCGCTGACCACGGTCCGCTTGCCGCTGGTGGACATGGGGGAGCGGGCGATGGCGCTGGCGCTCGGCGACGACGCGGTGCCGGTGTCCGAGCCCGCCCGCGCGGAGGTGATCTGGCGGGAGAGCTGTGCGGGTACATTGCCCGGGTGACTGACGTGGACCGGCCGCACCGGGCCCCGGCCGCCGGGCGGGCTGTGGTGTGGACGCAATTCGCGCTGCTCGTCGCGTACCTCATCGGCAGTTTCGGGGTGTTGATCCTGGCGGCCGTGCGCAGCGGCGACCCGGCGGCGATCCTGCATCCCGGCCTGGAGCGGCTGGGCGATCCGAAGGAGTCACTGCCCGGCCTGGGACCGGATTCGGTCGCGAACCCGCTGGTCTGGATTTTCGGGGTGTGCCGGCTGATCGCCTGGTTCGTCTATCCGCTGGGGATCGCGATGCTGCTGTTCGGGGTGGTGACCCTGGTGCCGAGCTGGCGCCGGGGTGATCGCCGGACGTTCGCCCGGCTCGCCGTGCTCACCACGGTCTGGCTGGTTCTGATCCTGTTGGCGGTGTCCCCTTACGGTCAGGACCTGATGGGCTGGCTCCTGGATTGACGACCGCGGCCCCGGACGCGTTTTCACGATCCAGGGCCGCTTGATCCGGTACGACGGGTCAGGCCGGCGTGCTCTCGGCGGCCTGGTCCTCGATGATGGTCTTGATCCGGTCCGCCCGGGTCGGACTCTTGATGCCGGTCACCGCGGTCACCCGGTACCGGGTCAGCTTGCCGTTGGTGCGCAGGTGCTCGTGCAGTTGCGGGCCGAACTGGTCGAGGATCTCCTCGTCGCTCGGCCCGCGGCCACCCTGCGGGCGCGGGAGCAGGTGCTGCCACGGCTGATCGTTTCCGGACGGCTGACCGCCGAGCGCGGCCAGGTAGTCACTGACGAACTCGCGGACCGTCGCGTCGTCGAGGCGCGGCACGCTCGGCGCCAGCGTCATCGCCAGCTCGCGCGGGTCGGTCTCGTCGCTGCCCTCCATCTCCTCGACCAGCGCGGAGCGCAGCTCCTCGATCGCCGCCATCCAGGCCGCCGAGCCGACCGGTGCGGCGACCGGCTCCGGGAGAAGATCACGCCACGGGTACGTGGTGTCGCCGGGCTCGCCGTTCATCTCCCGGACGTAGTCGTTGACGAACGAGCGGACGACGCCCTCGCCGAGGTCGGCGACGCGCGGCGCGAGCGTGCGGGCCAGCTCGGCGACCCGCTGGTAGGTCATCTCCGGCAGGTTGTCGGCGTTGATCTCGTTGGCCACCAGACGGCTCAGGCGTTCCACCGCGAGGCGCCACCAGGGCGAGCCGACGATGTTGACGGCGCGCTGGGCGCCGGTGGGGGTGGCGGCCCAGGACGGGACGGCCGGTGCGCCGTTGGCGCCGTTGTTCCCGTTTTCCGCGGTGTGCCCGCCGGCGCCGTTCGTGGCGGCCGGGACCGGGGGGATCGGCGCGTTCGCGACGAACGGGCGGGGCGCGGCGGACACCGGGATCGGGCCGAGCACCGCTGGCACCGCGCCGGCCGGCAGGTCCCCGGTGGGGCGGAGGGGCGCCGGGAACTCGGCCGGGGCGTCCGCGCCGGCCGGGCTGGGCGCCGGCATCCCGAGCATCTCCTCGGGGGTCACCGCGGCGGCCAGCCGCTCGCCCAGGGAGGGGGCGTCGGGGGCCGAGTTGACCAGGGCGGCGAGTCGGGCGACGGTGGGCCGGACCGGTCCGGCCTCCTCGGGCTCCGCCGGGGCCGTGGGCGTGGCCGGCGGCGTGAACTGCACCGGCTGGACGGGGCGGGCCGGGGGCCCGGCCGGCTCGGTGGCGGGCTCGACCTCCGCGGTCCCGGCCGCCGGAGCGGCGATCGCCTCGGTCCCGGCCTGGCCCGCCTCGGTCCCGGCCGGTTCGGCCCCGGCCGGTGTGCCGGGCGTGCGGGCGGCCGGCACGGGCATCGCCCCGGCGGGCCGGGCGCTCGCCGGCACCAGCAGATCCATCACCCGCTGGATCCGGGCCAGCTGCTCCACCACGTCGTCGACGACCGGGTCCCCGGCGGTCCGGGCGTCCTTCAGCAACCGGCTGCGCCACCAGGCCCGCGGCCACCGACCGGCGCTGACCCGGTGGTGGTTGACGACCATCCGCCGCATCTGCCGCTCGGCGGCCATCCGCACCAGGTCCGGGTCGTCGTCCGGGATCAGCCAGCCCCACCGCTCGGCGAGCCGGCGCGGGCTGTACGCGAACCGGCCGCGGCGCACCCGCTGCCCGGCCGCGGTGAGCGCCGCCCACCACATCAGGAAGATCACGCACGGCACGGCCAGGCGCAGCAACTTCTCGGTGCCGGTGACCGCGTTGCTGGCCACGATGATGCCGGAGACCGCCGCGATCAGGGCGGCGATGTAGAGCATGGAGCCGGGGTGACCGGGCGTCAGGATCTCGCCGTCCGGGCCGTACACAGTGGTCCGCCGGTACTGCTCGGCGGCCAGCGAGGTGGCGGTCAGGAAGCAGATCTCGAAGACCGCGAAGACCAGCACCGCGAACACCTTGGGCAGGTGCAGCTGGTCGGTGGCGATCACCCACATGCCCTCGGCGTTGAGCAGCAGCGCCAGGTTCATGCTGAACGACAGCGCGATCGGCCGCAGCGGCTTCCTGGTGCGTTTGGCCCAGATCGCGAAGCCGATCAGCAGGGCCACGCCGAGCAGACCGGCGGACAGCAGCAGCAAGGCCGCGTAGTCCTGCCAGAAGCCGGAGAGCTGACGGTTGAGCTGGGTCATGCGGGGAGGCCCTTCATCGCAAACCGGGAGGTACGTCGGCCGGTCGTGGCGGCGTGCGCCCGGAGCCGGGACCGCGAACCGGCCGCGAGGTGGACGATCACGCCACTGCCGGTGATCGTGCGTGCGCTGCCTGGCACGGCGTCCCTCCTCGTCGTCGGGGCATTCTTGCTGGCGCGGATTTCTATCACGTATCCGGGGTCGCACGCGAAAGCACGCGACCGCGCGTGCTGTCCGTGGACGGTGACCGTCCGCGCGCCCTGCCCGGCGGCGCGGGCACGGGTCTCAGGCGCCGGCTCTGCCGAGATCGGACAGCCGGTCCTGGAGCAGGGCGGCCTGGTCGGCGGTGAGGCCGCCCTCGCCGAGGCGCTGGCGGACCTTCCTGCGGAGCAGGTCGACCTGCCGGCGGATGTCGGGATTGTCCTGGACGGCCAGCTGCCCGAGGAGGTTGCGGAAGTCCTGCGCCACGTCCGGGCGGATCCCGCCGGAGCTCTCGCCCCGCTCGACCGCGTCCTGGACCCGGGCCAGCGCCGCGTCCACGGTCAGGGTCCTCTCCGGCGTCGGCGCCGTGGTGACGGTGGTCCGCTCCAGCCGGGGCGCCGCGGAGGCCGCCGCCGGCGGCGTCACGCCGGTCGGTGCGTTCGACGGCGTCACCGGTGGCCGGGCGGCCAGGTCGTCGTCGGACCGGGACACCACGTGGACCAGGGCCAGCAACGCCACAGCCGTGGCGCCCAGCGCGGCCCCCACGGCGATCTTGCGGCCGCGGGTGATGCGGCCGTGCAGGCCGGCCGCCGGGACCCGGGCGTGACCGGTGGGGCGCGCGCCCGGCAGCGGGACGGTCGGCGCCTTCTTGTCCTCCGACGGGGCCAGCTCGGCCAGGACCTTCCACGCCTCGGCCGCGGAGGGCCGCCGGTCCGGCTCGTCGTCGAGGCAGCGGTGGATCAGATCGGCCAGGGCGGCGGGGAGGCCGGCCGGCAGGGGCGTGGGCCCGAGCTGTTGGGCGGCCGCCAGTTCCTCCCAGGTGTCCACACTGTACGGCGGCTCCCCGGCCACCATCTCGAAGAGCAGCACGCCGAGCCCGTACAGGTCGGTCGCCGGCTCGGCCGGCTTGCCGTCCAGCCGCTCCGGAGCGGCGTACGCAGGGGTGCCGAAGGTGGCCCCGGTGTCGTCGTCGTCCGGCTCGCCGACGCCGGCGCTGATCCCGAAGTCGAGCAGCTTGACGCCGCCCCTGCAGAGCATCACGTTGCCCGGCTTGATGTCACGGTGCACCACTCCGGCGGCGTGCGCGGCGGCGAGCGCCCCGGCCACCGCGGCGCCCACCGCGGCCGCGGCCGGCCACGGGATCGGGCCGTCGCAGAGCCGGGCCGCCACGGTCTCGCCGGCCAGAAGCTCCATCACCACGAACGGGACCACCGAGCCGTCCGGGCGGACCGCCTCCCGGTAGTCGTGCACGGACGCGATGCCGGGGTGCGAGAGCCGGGCGGCCAGGCGCGCCTCACGCCAGGCCAGGTGCGCGGCACGGATGTCGCCGGCCGGGAGCTTCACCGCGACGGGGCGGTCGAGCAGCTCGTCGGTGGCCCGCCAGACCTGCGCCATGCCGCCGGTCTCCAGCAACGTGACCAGGCGGTACCGCGAGACCAGGAGGGCACCCGGCGCCGGCCAGACATCGTGCATGCCGGAACATTCGCCCAGTGCGGCCCGCGTGTCAACCGGCAACCGATCGGCACCCCGCCGGGCAACCGGACGGGAACCCACGCCGCCGATGGTGGGGATTCCCCCGAGCACGAGGAGTTCCCCGATGCGCATGCGCCGTCTCGCCGTCGCCGTCACGCTGGCCGCGGCCGTCACGGTTCCCGTCGCGACCACCGGCGTGGTGGCCTACGCCGCCAAGCCCGGCCCGGCGCCCGCCGCGGCGAAGAAGGCCCCGAAGAAGGTGAAGGTGGCGTTCGCCGCCTCCGGCCGGGTCACCGCGTCCACCGCCGGGTCGGTCACCGTGGCTGTCAAGGGCGGCACCAAGGACGTGAAGGGCCGCACGGTCACCATCGGCGTGCCGTCCGGCGTCCGGGTCTCGCTGAACGGCAAGCGGGTCGCGGTGACCGCGCTCGCCGCCGGCTACCAGGTGACCATCGTCGGCACCCGGGTCGACGCGGTGTACACCGCGGCCAGGGTCGAGGCGACCGGCAAGGCGAGCAAGCCGAAGCCCGCTCCGGCCACCCCGACCACCGCTCCGGTCACTCCGGCGCCCTCGGCGCCCTCGGCGTCTCCGTCGGTCACGCCGTCCGACGCGCCGTCGGTCACGCCGTCCGACGCGCCCTCGGCCGAGCCCTCGGAGCCCGGCGACGTCGAGAGCTAGTCGATCGTCCGCGGGAGGGTTTCGGCCGCCTCGCGCAACGCCTTCGCGGCGACGGAGTACCCGTTGCCGGTGTACGTCCGCGACAACGGCCCCGGCACGGTGAAGTAGGCAGCCGCCAGCTTCGCCGGGTCGGTGGCGAGCTCACCGCGGGCCGGGACGTCGTTGCCGTCGTCCCAGCCCCACGGCGCGTTCGCCGAGTTGGTGCCGCAGCCCCAGGTGCCGGTGCCGCAGCCGCCGGTGGTGTCCCCGGCGAAGGTGCCCAGCGCCGCGAACAGGTTGCCGTTGTTGCGCTGGGCCCAGAGCCCGCCCGAGGCGAAGATGTCGACCAGCTTGTACCGGACGTCCCGGTCGTTGGGGCCGGACGGCGTCTCGGCAGTGGTCGACGGGTAGTAGACCAGGCCGTCCCCGTCGATGGTGTACTGCGGGTACGCCTTCAGCCCGTGGCCCTTGGACTCCTGCGCGGTCACCGGGTGCTGGAGGCCGTCGTGCGGGTTGTTCTGCGTCTGCAGCGTCCCGTCGATCGACTCGCCGCCCGAGGCCCAGGTGCTGCCGGCCGGGGTGTACGAGTAGAAGTCGGTGTGTGCCACGGTGACCGCCGCGCGCAGTTTGCCGTAGTCGGTGCCGTCCTTCTCGACGATCTCCAGCAGGCCCTCGCCGTCGTTCTCGTGCTCGGTCTCGAAGAACGGGTGGTCGACCCAGTCCCGCGGGTGGAAGAAGAAGTACGTCAGGTACCAGTGCGTGCCGGTCTCCACCACCGAGTAGTAGGCGTGCGCGGCGACGTCCTGTCCGGCGTTGTCCCAGTTGTTGCGCCCGTTCAGGTCGCCGTCGAAGTCGTAGCGGGTGATGTAGTCGGACTTGCCGCCCAGCGCGTGGTCGCCGGTCTGGTCCACGTCCTGGTAATGGATCGGCGCCCAGCGCAGCGCCAGGTCGGCGTTGGACACCGCGGCCCGCGCCGGGGTGGCGAGGGTCGTGGCCAGCAGCATCCCGGCCACTGTCGCACCGCTTCGTCGCATCGACTGTCCCCTTCGTTCAAACATTCAGATGTGTGAATCCAAGGGGTCGATGATGACCATCGGGCGAAGTTCACTTCAAGGGCGGGCGCGGAAACCCTAAACGCGTGGAGCGTCGCGCCGATCGATGCGGGGGCAGGCACACCGACATCGGGGAGGTGGTTGATGCCGGCCCCGTTCTGGCGTGACCGCGTGGTGGCGCCGATCGCCCTGGTGTCGATCGTGCTGTTCGGCTGCTATGCCCTGGAGCTGGGCAACGACCGGCAGCGGCTGATCCTCTGCTGGATCGTCGCGCCAGTCGCCGACCTGGGCACGTACCTGCTGGCCCGGCAGGCCTGCCGGATGCCCGGCCTGCCGGCCGCCACCCGGCGGTTCTGGTGGGCGATGGCGATGGCCGGGCTGCTCTTCGCGGCCGGCGACGCGGTCCAGCTCGGCTACGTGCTGGTCAGCCCGCGAATGACCGATTTCGTGCTGCACCCGCTGCAGGGCGCCCTCAGCGTGCTCGGCGCGATCCTGGTCTGCGCCGTCGGCCTGATGCACCCCAGCCAGCTCTGGTCGCGCGGCGCCCGGATCCGGGTCGCCCTGGACGCGGCCATCGTCTACAGCGCGGCCGGCGTCGCGATCTGGTGCCTGATCACCCGCCCGAGCGTGGCCCAGGACGGGGCGGCCGGCTTCGTGGCGGCGAGCTTCGGCTGCGGCGTACTGCTGATCGGTGGCTTCCTCGCGGTCAAGCTCGGGATGAGCGGGTCCAGCCCGATCTCGCTGCCGGCCGCCGTCCCGATCGTGGTCACCACCGCCGTGCAGGCGATCAGCAACGCCCTGCTGCCCAGCTCCAGCGTGCACGGGGTCACCTGGCCGGCGCTGCTGGTCCTGATCCCGTGCCTGCTGACGCTGGTGTCGCCGCGCCTGCAGACGCTGCACCTGCGGCGCGGCCCGGCCCCGCGGACCGACCAGGCCGGCCGGCGCGGGCGGCGGTACAGCTGGCTGCCCTACCTCGGGACGGTGCTCTGCGCCGCGGCCCTGGTCGCCGTGCTGCTGGTGCAGGGTCTCGGGCTGTCCGCCTGGGGCGCCCTGGCCGGCCTGCTGCTCAACGTGGCGCTGGTGGTCGCACGGCAGATGCTGGCGCTGGCCGAGAACAACACGCTGCTGGACCAGCTCGACGAGAGCCTCGCCGAGATCCGCCGCCGGGAGCGCCGGCAGGAGGCGCTGCTGCGGCACGCGTCCGACATCACCGCGATCGTACGCACCGACGGGCTGGTCACCTACCTGAACCCGGCCGTCGAACGGATCATCGGCGGGGCGCCCGAGGACTTCCTGGGCCGCAACATGCTGGATCTGATCCACCCCGGCGACGTGCAGCGGATCGGGGCCGAGATGGACCGGGTGTACGCCACGCCGGGCGCGAAGGCGGCCTTCGAGATGCGGGTACAGCACTACGACGACAGTTGGCGATGGCTCTCCGTGGTCGCCGGCAACCTGGTCGAGGAGCGCGGTATCGGCGGCGTGGTGATCAACGCCCGGGACATGACCGAGGAGTGGGAGCTGCGCGAGCGCCTGCGCTTCCAGGCCGGCCACGACGAGCTGACCGGGCTGGCGAACCGGCGGCTGTTCACCGACCGGATCCGCGCGGCCGGCACCGCCGAGGTGGCCGTGCTGCTCGTCGACCTGAACGGCTTCAAACAGATCAACGACACGCACGGGCACGCGGCCGGCGACGCCGTGCTGCGGCACGTGGCCGAACAGCTGCTGGCCGCCAGCGGGCCGGCCGACCTGGCCGCGCGGCTGGGCGGCGACGAGTTCGCCGTGTTGGCCGGTGAGGGCGCCGAGGAAGCGCGGCGGATCGCCGTCCGGCTGCGCACGGCGCTGGCCCGGCCCACCGAGATCGGCGGGCGGCGGCTCGCCGTCGGCGCCAGCATCGGCGTGGCCGCCGGGCGCGCGGACCGGCCGGACCAGCTCCTGCACGCCGCCGACCTGCGGATGTACGCCGACAAGCAGCGCCGTCGGGAGTACGCCGGATGAGCCGCCCTGGCGCCACGCCGCGCTCACCGGCGCCATCACCCTGACCGGCACCCTCTGGCGCGTGCTGTGGATGCTCACCGGACCCGGGCGCCGGTGACGACCGGGAGTCCCGGCGTGACTTGTCCGGCTGGGGTTCGTGCCGGCCAGCGGGCGCTGGTGACCACCACGGGTCCCGGTCTGACGCGCTCGGGCGGTGCGCGGCTGGTGGTGGGAGTGTGTCAGGCCGTTGCGGGACTTCTGCGGGCCGGCCGGGTTGGTGCGCGGCGGAGGGCGGTGGGGCGGGGATAATGTGCGGGCGATGGAGACGGCGGATGACGGTACGGGGACGGCGCGGTCCCTCGGGGACTGGCTGGAACGGCTCTCGTTCGCCGACCTGAGCGAGGCCGAGGCGACCGCGCGGATCATCGGCGCGGTCGAGGAGTGGGCCGCCGCGCGGCGCTGGCGGGTCTATCGCCGGGCGCCCAGCGTCTTCCCGCTGCCGGCGCCGCTGCGCGGGAATTCCGTGCTGGACGTGGCCTGCGCCCGGCCGGCCGGCGCGGCGCCGGTCGCGATCGAGGTGGATCGGCTGGACCGGCAGCGCACGGTGGACAAACTGCTCGCCGAGGCGGCCGCCGGGCGGGTGGCGATCTGGGTGCGCTGGGGCCCCGGGCCGTTCCCGTCGCCACCGCTGCCGGTGCACATGGTGACCCGGGAGGCCGCGCGGCGCGGCGGGAAGTGGCATACGGTGTCCGAGCGGCCCGCCCCGGAGCACTCCGGCGGCCCGCCCGTCGTCGCCGAAGCCGAGGAGCTCCCGTGGAACCCATGACCGTCGCCGCCGGGAGGTCCCCGCGGCGCTGTGACCGAGGCGGCGGGACTCCGGCGCGAGTCTCCCCGGGGCGCTGTGACCGAGGCCGGGGAACTCCGGCCGCACGGCTCCGCGGCCGGAGCCGGGGGGCTGCCGTGCACGCGGTCACCGGGGGGTTCTCGTGGGCGCGGTGACCGAGGCGCCGTCGCGGCTGGCGTGGCGGGTCACCGAGCCGCTGCACGCCCTGGTCTACCTCGTGCCGGAGGCGGCCGAGGTGTACGCCCGGCTGGGCCTGGAGCCGATGGCCGGTTACTTCGCCGCCCGTGGGGCGGCGTTCGGCGAGGCCGGTCCGGCCCTGGTGGCCGCGACGTTCTACAACTTCAACCCCGCGATGATCGCCCGCGCCCTCCCTGCCGCCTGGGCGACAGTGACCCCGGAGCAGATGGTCGCGGCCCGGCTGGAGATCGCCGGCACCGCGCTCACCCGGGCGCTCGGCGCCGAGACCCTGGCCTCGCCGGAGGTGGCCGAGGCCGCCGAGCTGGCCCGCACCGCGGCGCTGCACGCGGCCACGCTGCCGCACGGCCGCCCGCTGTTCGCCGCGCACACCGCGCTGAGCTGGCCGGACGCCCCGCACCTGGTGCTCTTCCACGCCCAGACGCTGCTGCGCGAGTTCCGCGGCGACGGGCACATCGCGGCCCTGGTCGCGGCCGGGATCAGCGGGCTGGAGGCGATCGTGCTGCACGTGGCCACCGGCGCGGTGGACGGGCGGTTCCTCAGGGTCACCCGGGGCTGGAGCCGGGACCAGTGGGCGGCGGCCACCGAGGCGCTGCGCGAGCGCGGGCTGATGACCGGCGACGAGCTGTCCGAGGAGGGGCGCCGGGTGCGGGAGGGGCTGGAGGCGGCCACCGACCGGCTGGCCGAGCCCGCCTACGCCACGCTCGGCGCGGCGGGCTGTCTCCGGCTGGCCGAGTTGACCCGGCCGCTGAGCAGGACCGTGGTCAAGGCCGGGATGCTCGATCCGGCCGGTCTGACGGATGCCGCCGGCGAGAGCAAACACACAGAGTGATGCCAGAATCACTTGTCGTCACCTCGCCAGGTGGTTCACTCTGGGTTGCGTGATTCAACAGCAGCGGCACCCGGCATCGTGGTGGGAGCAGTTCCAGCAGGCCTCGGAGAAGTTCGATCTGGCGATTCTCACCGAGGGTCTAGGTGACGAGATCACCCCGAAGATCGCGTCGCCGCTGCTGCGCCGGGAGGCGCAGATCGCGCTGGACGTGATGGTCCGGCATCTGAACAAGCCGGCCAGCGAGGAACTGGCCGAGCGCGCCGGCAAGAGCGTGGAGCGGCTGGTCGCCACGGTGGTGCGGCTCGAGGAGCGGTCCGGCGAGGGGTTCCGGTTGCAGGAGGCCCGCGCCCTGATCCACGTGCTGGAGGGCAAGACCGGCCAGGCCGGCCACGACTGCGAGGAGTTCCTCCGGACCCAGGTGATCCTGCGCTGCTTCGTGGCGGCGCTGCGCTTCGAGCGGTTCGACTCCGAACTCGCGGTGAAGCTGCTGTCGGCCGGCCAGGACCCGGCGGTCGCCCTGCACTCCGGCCAGGTGGTCGGGAGGTACTCGTGGTGGCCCGGCTGGCTGCTGAAGGTGGTCACCGAGCGGGCCCTGGCCGGCACGCTCGACGAGGAGACGGTCCAGGCGCTGGACCGCTGTGCGTACGCGGAGCTGAGTCCCGCGCAGGCCCGCATCGCCCGTCGGCTGCTGGACGGCGAGGAGGACCTGATCGACGCCTCGGCGGTCCGGCTGGCGGGCCTGGGCGAGGCCGACGCGGCCGAGAAACTCCGCAAGGGCGATCTGACCACTGTCGCCCTGGCCGCCCGGCTGATTCCGATCTGACCAGCGGCCCCGCCGACCCCGGGGTGATGAGCGGCCCGGCTGATCCCGATTCGACCGGGCCGCGACACGAGGCCTAGGCTCAGCGGGTGACATGGCTCGACGTGGTCGGCTGGGCGGGTTCGGCCCTGCTGGTGTGGTCCCTGCTGCAGGCCCGGCTGCTGCGCCTGCGGGCGCTCAACCTGGCCGGCTGCCTGGTGCTGATCGTTTTCAACGCCGCGCTGCACGTGTGGCCCATGGTGGGGCTCAACGTGGTGCTCGCCGTGATCAACGTGTGGTACCTGTGGCGGATGCTGGCCACCCGGCACGACGACAAGGCGTACCAGGTGGTGGAGGTGCGCACCGACGACGAGTTCCTGGCGCACACCCTGCGGCTGCACCGCGACGACATCGCCCGGTTCACCCCCGGCTTCGACACGGCCCGGGTGAACAGCCCCGGGGCGGCGGCGTTCCTGGTGGTCAGCGGGGACGAGGTGGTCGGTGTGGTGGTGTTCCGGGTCCGGGATGACGGGGTCGCCCAGGTGGAGCTGGACTACGTGACGCAGCGGTACCGGGACTTCACGCCGGGGGAGTTCGTCTACCGGCAGAGCAGATATTTCGCCGAGCACGGGTGCCACACCGTGATCACCCCGCCCGGAATGCGCGCGCCGTACTACGACCGGCTGGGTTTCCGGCGTGAGGGCGAGTCGTACGTGCTGGAGCTGGCGTAGCGGTCCGGGTTTTGTCGGCGGCTGGTGAACTTTTGCTTGTTCTGAAGAAACTTGGCTTCACCGCGGACGAAACATCTCGGTAACGTCCCCCAGGGATATCGATTTATCGATAGAGGGGGCCGCCATGCAGCCGTCACTCAACCGCCGCCAACTTCTCGGCGCCGCCGCCGCGGCGAGCGCCGCCACCACGATCGCCGTTCCGTCCGCCGCCGCTGCGGGCGGGCACGGCCGGGCGCACCGGGTTCCGAAGGACCAGATCAGCGTGCAGCTCTACACGCTGCGCGACCAGCTCGGCAGCGACCTCGAGGCGAGCCTCGCCGAGCTGGCCGCGATCGGCTACACCCGGGTGGAGCACGCCGGGTTCGCCGGCCGCAGCGCGGCACAGTTCCGCGCCGCCCTGGACGCCGCCGGCCTGCGCGCCACCTCCGGCCACGTCGGCATCCCGCAGCCGTTCGACGCCGCCACCTGGCAGCGGGCGCTCGCGGACGCCGCCGTCGTCGGCAACACGTTCATCGTCCACCCGTTCTTCGGGCAGGGCCCGAACGGCCCGATCCGGGACGCGGCGCTCTACCGGGCCTTCGCCCGTGACCTGAACAAGGCCGGCGAGCTGGCCCGCCGGGCCGGGCTCAGCTTCGGCTACCACAACCACCAGGCCGAGTTCCTCCGGCAGGACGGGACGAACCTGACCGGGTTCGACATCCTGGCCCGGGAGACCGACCCGCGCCTGGTGCACCTGGAGGTGGACCTGTTCTGGGCGTTCCGCGGGGCGCACGACCCGGTCGACCTGATCGCCGAGCACCGCGGCCGGATCAGGCAGGTGCACGTCAAGGACCTCGACGTGGCCGGCGGCTTCGCCGACCCGGGCGACGGCCTGATCGACTTCGGGCGGATCCTCGCGCGCGCGAAGGAGGCCGGCCTGATCGAGTACATCGTCGAGCGCGACGACGCCGGGACGCCACCGCGCACACCCGCGCAAGCTCTGGTCACGGCTCGGCGGGGGTACGCGTACCTCGCGGGTCTGAGGTTCTGATGTCGCTGCGCCCGGCTCTTCTCGGCGCCGTCGGCGCGGCCGTGCTGGCCGCCCCGGCCGTGGCCGTGGCCCACCCGGGTCACGAGTTGCCGCCGTCCTCGGACTTCCAGAAGGTCACCCTGAACGACTTCCCGGGGGAGCCGATCGCGCTCGCGGTGCTGCCCGACCGGCGGGTGCTGCACACCGCCCGCAGTGGCGAGGTGCGCATCCACGAGCCTTCCACCGGGCGCAACGTGCTCGCCGCCAGGATCCCGGTCTACCTGCACGACGAGGAGGGCGTGCAGGGCGTCGCGATCGACCCGGACTTCGCCCGCAACAAGTGGGTCTACCTCTACTACTCGCCGGTGCTGAACACGCCCGTCGACGACCCGGTCACGCCGTCGGTGAACGAGGGCGACGCGCCCGCGGAGGGGACGGCCGCGGACTTCGCGCCGTTCCGGGGCGTCATGCGGCTGTCGCGGTTCAAGCTGTCCGGCAACGCGCTGCGGTTGAACACCGAACAGAAGATCATCGAGGTGCCCACCGACCGGGGGATGTGCTGCCACGTCGGCGGCAAGATCGACTTTGATCGGGCCGGCAACCTCTACCTGTCCACCGGCGACGACACCAACCCGTTCTTCTCCAGCGGCTTCACCCCGATCGACGAGCGGGCGGACCGCAACCCGGTCTTCGACGCCCAGCGGACCGCCGGCAACACCAACGACCTGCGGGGAAAACTGCTGCGGATCAAGGTCGGCCGGGACGGCGGCTACACCGTCCCGCGCGGCAACCTGTTCCGCCCGGGCACCCCGAAGACCCGGCCGGAGATCTACGCGATGGGCCTGCGGAATCCGTTCCGGTTCGCCGTGGACCCGGTGACCGACGTGGTCTACCTGGCCGACTACTCGCCGGACGCGCAGGCCGCCGATCCGGTGCGCGGCCCGGCCGGGCAGGGACGCTGGATGGCGATCGACAAGCCGGCCAACTACGGCTGGCCGTACTGCGTGGCGCCGGACCTGCCCTACGTGGACCACGACTTCGCCACCGGGGTCCCGGGCGCGCCGTTCGACTGCGCCAGGCCGGTGAACGAGTCGCCGCACAACACCGGCCTGCGCGATCTGCCCCCGGTGGAGAAAGCCGAGATCATTTACTCGTACGGCGCCAGCACCGCCTTCCCCGAGCTGGGCACCGGCGGCATCGGGCCGATGGGCGGGCCGGCGTACGACTACGACGCCCGGTTGCGGTCACCGATCAAGTGGCCGTCGTCGTTCGACGGGCTGCCGCTGTTCGGCGAGTGGACCCGTGACTACGTCAAGGCGTTCCACCTGGACCGGCGCCACCAGGTCACGCGGATCGACCCGGTGCTGCCGGACATCGTCTTCGACAACCCGATGGACCTGGAGTTCGGCCCGGACGGCGCGCTCTACGTCCTGGAGTACGGCGACGGGTACTTCAGCGAGAATCCGGACGCCCAACTGGCCCGGATCGACTACGTGCGAGGCAACCGGACACCGATCCCCAAGGCCGGCGCCAGCCCGGGCGGCGGACAGGCGCCGCTCACCGTGCGGTTCTCCAGCGCCGGGACGGTCGATCCGGACGGGGACGCGCTGCGGTACGCGTGGGACTTCGACGCCGACGGCCGGGTGGACTCGACGGCGGCGAACCCGGCGTACACGTACCCCGCGAACGGGACCTACCGGGCGACGCTGAAGGTGACCGACAGCACCGGCCGCTCGGCGTCCGCCGAGGTGATCCTGCCGGTCGGCACGCTGGCACCGCAGGTGACCTTCGTCAGCCCGGTGGCGGGCCAGCCGTTCCGGTTCGGCCAGGCCGTGAGCTACCAGGTGGCGGTGACCGACGACGCTCCGGTGGACTGCGCGGACGTGACCGTGACCTACATTCTCGGCCACGACCAGCACGGGCACCCGCTCTCCACGTCGTCCGGCTGTACCGGCACGATCACCACGTTCGTCGATGCCGGGCATGCCGGGGCCGACAACCTCACGGCGGTGTTCGTGGCGTCGTACACCGACACCGGAAACCCGGCGCAGACCGGCACCGCGACAGTCGTTCTCACCCCGACGGGCTGAACGGAAGATGTACGGAATGTTCACCGGTTCTTTGTTGACAGAGCCATGAGTAACTGAGCGATCACACTTAGTGAAGATTAGGGAAACGAGAGGTTAACGAAGGCGAAATCTTGGACACGTTGCGTTCGCTGCTATGGCAGTGAGGCCCGGGACCGTTCACGATCACCGCGTGACTGAAACATCCGTGATCCTCGCGCTGGTGGTCGTGACGGCTCTGGCCTTCGACTTCACCAACGGGTTCCACGACACGGCGAACGCGATGGCCACCTCCATCGCGACCAAGGCCCTGCGGCCCCGGACCGCCGTAGCCCTCTCCGGCGTGCTCAACCTGATCGGCGCGTTCCTCTCCGTCGAGGTCGCGCTCACCGTCACCAACGCGGTGGTGCGGATCCAGGACAAGACCGGGGCGCCGAAGGCCGAGCTGCTCGCCCACGGCGGGTCCGGGCTGCTCCTGATCATCCTGGCCGGGCTGGTCGGGGGCATCGTCTGGAACCTGCTGACCTGGTTGGTCGGGCTGCCGTCGAGCTCCTCGCACGCGCTGTTCGGCGGGCTGATCGGGGCCACCGTGGCCGGGCTCGGCTGGGCCGGCGTGAACTGGAACGGCGACGGCTCGAAGCTGGACGGCGTGGTCGGCAAGGTGCTGCTGCCCGCGGTGCTCTCCCCGGTGATCGCCGCCCTGGTCGCGGCGGCCGGCACCTGGCTGATCTTCAAGGCCACGAACGGGATCGCGGCCCGGTTCACCGAGCGGGGCTTCAAGTGGGGCCAGATCGGCTCCGCCTCGCTGGTCTCGCTGGCGCACGGCACCAACGACGCGCAGAAGACCATGGGTGTCATCACGCTCGCGCTGATCGCCAGCGGCGACTGGAGCGACACCGGCAACATCCCGCTCTGGGTGAAGGTGGCCTGCGCCGTGGCCATCGCGCTCGGCACCTACCTGGGCGGCTGGCGGATCATCCGGACCCTGGGCAAGGGCCTGACCGACATCAACCCGCCGCAGGGAACCGCCGCGCAGTCCGGCGCGGCCGCGGTCATCCTGGCGTCCAGCCAGCTCGGGTTCGCGCTGTCCACGACGCACGTCGCCACCGGCTCGGTGCTCGGTTCCGGCCTCGGCCGGCCCGGCGCCGGGGTCCGCTGGGCGGTCGCCGGCCGGATGGTGGCGGCCTGGCTGATCACGTTGCCGGCGGCCGGCCTGATCGGTGCGGCCATGTGGTGGACCGGGCACCTGATCGGTGGGCTGGGCGGCGCTGTGGTGGTCTTCCTGCTGCTGGTGGCGGCGTCCGGCGGGATGTGGTGGCGGTCCCGCAGTCACCGGGTCGACGCGTCCAACGTCAACGACGACTGGTCCTCCCCGGCTCCCACCGCGTCGCCGTCCGAGCCTCTCGCGGCCCCGGCGGCTCCTTCGGCTCTTGTCGCGGCTTCGCCCGCGGCGGCCTCCGCGGGCGTCGCTTCCTCCTTGGCGGCATCCTCTGATCCGGCCCGCGTGGCCGCGGCGAACTGAGCGGAGGCGACATGCACAACCTCGGATTCGCGCTGGACGGCGCGTGGCGGGTGCTCCTGGCCGGGCTGATCCTCGGCGCCGGGCTGCCGGCGCTGTTCGCGCTCGGCATCCGGTCGCTGGCGTGGGGCGCGGGCGAGGCGTCCGTCGACGCCTCCGGCGTCACCCCGGGAACGAGGCGCCCGTGGGCTACGGCCCTCGGCTACCTCCTGTTCGCGATCGTCGTCGGCGGCGTCCTGCTCGGCCTGACGTTCATCGTGGCGACCGGTTTCGGCAACAAGCTGAGCTTCGAGCACGTCTATCCCACCATCGTGCCCAAGTAGGCCGGACCGCTCAGCCCCCTGCGGTCCCGGGACACCCGGCCGGCCGGGTCCGCTCCCGCCACGGCCCGCTCGGCCGCCCCGCAGGGGCGTCTCACCCACGCCAGGGGCCTCCGGAGGCCAGCCGCCGGCACGCGGCTGGGCGTCAGGGGTCTCCGGGCCTCGTCGAGGGACGTCCGGGAGCCAGCCGGGGTGGGCTTGGCTTGCGGGGCGGCTCGTGGGTTGGTGAGCGCTTCGGTCGTACACACGTGTGGTTCCGGGAACGGCGCGGCCCGGCGGAGAACCGCCGGGCCGCGCCGTCTGCCGGATCCCGGAGGGATCCGTGCGGGATCAGGCGAGGCTGCGGGCCAGGACGCCGATGTCGGCCTGGTCGGTGAAGAGGCCGTCGATGCCGGTACGCAGGAAGGTGATCTGCTCGTCGATCGCCCGGCCGAACGCGGTCGGGTCGGCGCCGGTCGTCAGCTCGCCGGGCAGGAACGTGTTCTCGGCGCGGAAGGTGTACGGGATGACCTTGAGGCCGGCCCGGTGCGCGTCCTTCACCAGGCTGGTCGGCGTGGCCAGGGTGCCGTCCGCGTTGCGCGGGATGATCTGGCTCTTGTCCGGGCCGAGGCCGTCGACGTACTCCGCCAGCTCCTCGAGGCCGGCCGGGGCCAGGTAGTCGGCGTAGCTGCGCGAGTCGCCGAACGGGTTGCCGGCCGCGCTGCTCAGGAACACCAGCGGCACCTCGACGCGGTGGTGGTCGGCGAGGGTCTCCAGGTTCTTCGCCTCGAACGACTGGATGAACACCTTCGCCCCGCGGCGGTCCAGGCCGTTGCGGCGCAGGATCCTCACGAGCGGGGTCTCCAGCTCCAGGCCGATGGCGCGGAAGAACGTGGGGTGCTTGGTCTCCGGGAAGACGCCGATGTCCCGGCCCAGCTCCTTGACCAGGCGCTTGCGCAGGTCCAGCAGCTCCTGGAAGGTGGGCACCTCGAACAGGCCGTCGAAGAGCGTGTTGTGCTGGCGGGTGCCGGGGATGCGCTCGGTGGCGCGCAGCGTCTTGAGCTCGGCCAGCGTGAAGTCCTGCGTCCACCAGCCGGTGACGCTGACGCCGTCCAGCACGACGGTGCGCCTGCGGTCGGCGAACTCCGGGTGCGAGGCGACGTCGGTGGTGCCGCCGATCTCCGGCTCGTGGCGGCAGACCAGGACGCCGTCCTTCGTGCTGACCAGGTCCGGCTCCAGGTAGTCGGCGCCCATCCGGGCGGCCAGCTCGTACGACGCCAGGGTGTGCTCGGGACGGTAACCGGACGCCCCCCGATGGCCGACGACCAGCGTCTGCCTGCGGTTCCCCGGCCTGTCGTGCGCGAAGGCGGGGGAGGCGACGGCCCCACCCAGCGCCGGGGCGGCGGCGGCCACCGCGCCGAAGCGCAGCACCTGACGGCGATCTGCCACTGTGTCCTCCACGAGGTTCCGGGTCCGGCCCCGGTGGCCGGATACACCGAGAGGAAGTCCAGGTGACGGATTCGTCACCCAGGCGACGATCTCGTGGCGTGTCCGCTAACGCCCGGCCAATGGTCGTGACCGCGCGCGCCGATGCGGCCGGGGGAGAAGTCGCGGGCGATCGTACGGTCCGCGCGCCCCCGCCCGGCCTGACCCGGTGGGCCGGGCGGAGGGCGCGCGGTCGCGGTCAGAGACGCAGCTGCGGCCAGTCCAGCAGGCCCTCGCCGAGGTCACGGACCGACGCCAGCAGCCCGAGACGCGCCGCCCGGATGTCCGGATCCTCGGCCATGACCAGCACGTCCTCGAAGAACGTGTGCACCGGCTCGACCAGCCCTCGGGTCGCCGCCACGAACTGGGGAAGGTCCGGCACGGCGGGCCGGACCACCGCGCTGACCGCCTGGTGCAGGGCCAGCTCGGCGGGCTCCTTCAGCAGGCTCACGTCGTAGGCCGCGGCCGTTCCCTCCGGAACGATCCGCCGGGCCCGCTGGATCGCCGCCGCCACCGAGGTGAACGCCGTGTCCTCGACCGCGTCGGCGAGCTGCGCCAGCAGCGTGTCCGCCACCGAGGGCCGGGCGAAGTGCGGCAGGACCGCGCGCACCCGGTCCACCGGCTGGCCCTCCTCGGTAAGCGCCTGCTCCAGGCGCCTGGCCAGGAAGTCGCCGACCGCGGTGAGCACGTCCTCGGAGACCGGCACCGGCTGCGCGTCCGCCGCCAGCCGCAGCGCCGACAGCAGGTCGAGCGGGGCGAACTCGGCTGTGGACCGGTGCACCGCGAGCAGGCCGAGCACGGCGCGCCGGACGGCGAACGGGTCGCTGGAGCCGGTCGGCAGCCCCACCGTGGCGGCCAGCCCGGCGACCAGGTCGAGCCGGTCCGCCAGGGACAGCAGCGCGCCCGGGACCGTGCGCGGCAGCGAGTCGCCGGTGTTGCGCGGCAGCTCCGCCTCGAAGACCGCCTCGGCCACCGCCCGCGACTCGCCGGCCCGCAGCGCGTAATCCCGCGCCATCACGCCGGCCAGGCTCGTCATCTCGGTCACCAGTTGCGAGCCCAGGTCGAACTTGACCAGTTCGGCGGCCCGGTCCAGGGTGGCCGAGCCCAGCCCGAGCCGGTCGGCCAGCTGACGGGCCAGCGCGCCGATCCGGCCCGCGCGGTCGGCCATCGACCCCAGCTTGTCGGTGAAGGTGAGCCGGGACAGCCGGGCGCGCATCTCGGCGAGCGGGGTGTCCAGGTCGGCCCGGTAGAAGAAGCGCGCGTCCTCGTAGCGGGCTCGCAGCACCGCCTCGTTGCCGGCCCGGACCAGCTCCACGTCGACCGGGCCGTTGGCCACCGTGACGAACATCGGCAGCAGCTTGCCGTCCTCGTCGCGGACCGGCAGGTAGCGCTGGTGCTTGCGCATCACCGTGGTCAGCACCGCGTCCGGCAACGTCAGGTAACCCTCGTCGAACGTGCCGAGCAGCGGCAGCGGCTGCTCCACCAGGTCGGTGATCTGGTCGATCAGGGCGGCCTCGCCCCGCACGTCGACCGTCCCGTCCGGGTAGACCAGGTCCTGCGCGCCGATCACGATCAGCTCGCGGCGGTCGTCGTGGTCGGCGACGATGCCGTTCACGCCCAGCGTCTCCAGGAACGTCTCCGCCGACGCGATGTCGGCCACCGGCGGGTTCGCGGTGCGCAGCAGGCGGGTCCGCCGGCCGGCGGCCAGCGTGGAGACCGCGACCGGCACCACGTCGCCGCCCCAGAGCGCGGTCAGCCAGCGGACCGGGCGGCTGAAGGCCAGCTTCGGGTCGTTCCACCGCATGTTCTTGGCGGCCCGCAGCCCACCCACGGCCTTCGCCAGCACGTCCGCGAGCACCTGCGGCGCCGCGCGTCCGGCCTCCTGCTTGTGCAGGACCAGATGGGGTACGCCGTTGAACTCCTCGGTCCGCAGAGCGTCCGGGGTGACCCCGTGACCGCGGGCGAACCCCTCGATCGCCTTCTCGTTCGCGCCGACCCTGGGGCCCTTGACCGTGCGCACGTGGTCCTCCTCGCGCGCGGCCACCCCGGGCACCACCGCGATCAGCCGGCGCGGCGTCCCGAAGACGCGGACCTCCCCGTGCGCCAGCCGGGTGCCGGCCAGACCCTCGGTGACCAGGCGCAGCACCTGCTCCCGGGCGCTGCGCAGCTCGGCCGGCGGCAGCTCCTCGGTGCCGATCTCGAAGACCAGCGTGCGCGGCCGGTCGCCGGTCCGCACCGTGGCCGGCGGCTGGGCCGCGGACGGGGCGTCGGCGGTGCCGAGCGGGTGGGCGAGCTCGGCGCGGCGGGCCACCCAGAGCTTGGCGACCTCCCCGGCGAGGCGGCGCATCCGGCCGAACTCGGCGGCGCGGTCGGCCGTGGACACCGCGCCGCGGGAGTCGAGCACGTTGAACGCCTGCGAGCACTTCAGCACGTAACTGTGCGCGGGCACGGGCAGGCCCGCGTCGATCATCCGCTGCGCCTCGCCAGCGTAGAGCTCCAGGAGCCGGCGGTTCGCCTCGATGTCCGCGTCGTCCAGGTAGTAACGCGACATTTCGTACTCGGACTGGCCGAAGACCTCGCCGTAACTGACGCCCGGAGCGTACTCGATCTCCTTGAAGTGCTGCTTGTCCTGCAGCGCCATGATGATCCGCTCGATGCCGTAGGTGATCTCCACGGACACCGGGTCGAGGTTGATCCCGCCGGCCTGCTGGAAGTAGGTGAACTGGGTGATCTCCAGCCCGTCCAGCCAGACCTCCCAGCCCAGGCCCCAGGCGCCGAGCGCGGGGGAGGCCCAGTTGTCCTCCACGAACCGCACGTCGTGCGCGGCCACGTCGATGCCGAGCGCGGCCAGGCTGCCGAGGTAGAGCTCCTGCGGGTTGCCCGGGTCGGGCTTGAGGATCACCTGGAGCTGGGTGTGCGTCTGCAGCCGGTTCGGGTTCTCGCCGTACCGCGAGTCGTCGGGGCGCACCGAGGGTTCCACGTAGACGACCCGCCACGGCTCGGGACCGAGCACACGCAGGAAGGTGGCCGGGTTCAGGGTGCCCGCCCCCACCTCGGTGTTCATCGGCTGGACGATCAGAGCGCCCTGATCCGTCCAGTACGCCGTCAACCGGGCCAGAGCCTCCTGCATGGTGAGCATGCGCCGAAGTCTAGGACGCGCTCCTCGACGCACGGTAAGCGATCGGGTCCGGCGCGTCCCGGGGAATGTAGATCTCTCCGGGTTTCAGGCACTGCTGTCCGCGGACGCCGCCTGCGCCTGCTGGTCGCCGGCTGTCGCCTGCGCTCGCCCGCCGGCGCCGGGGCCGGCGGTCAGAAGCGGGCGGCGCGGGCGAGGACCTCGCTGAGGATCGTGGTGGCGGCGCTGGGCAGCACGACGTCCGCGTGGGCGTAGCGGGACTCCGGCGTGAACAGGTTCGGGATCGCGACGCAGCGCAGGCCGGCCGTCCGGGCCGCGGTGACGCCGTGCGGGCTGTCCTCGAAGGCCACCGCCTGGTCCGCCTTCAGGTCGAGCTTGGCCAGCGCCAGGTGGTAGACCGCCGGGTCCGGCTTGTGCGCGGCCACCTCGTCGCCGCAGGCCAGGATCTCGAAGCGGGTCAGGTCGCCGGTGCGGGCCAGGTTCGCGCGGACCCAGGAGGCCGGTGAGCTGCTGGCCACCGCGAGCCGCAGGCCCAGCCGTGCGGCTTCGTTCAACCACGAGGCGATGCCCGGTGACAGGCCGAGCCCGGCGTGGACCGATTCGCGGTACGCCATCCGGCGGGCGTGGCTGGCCGCGCGGTCGAACCGGACGCCGACGGCTCGGGCCAGCGCGGCGTAGCGCAGTTCGCTGACGTCCCCGCCGTGGTCGGCGAAGAAGCCCGTCTCGTCCAGTTCCAGGCCGTGCTGGCGCCACTCCCAGCGCCAGCTGTCCAGCAGGGTGCTCTCGGTGTCCATCAGCAGACCGTCGAAGTCGAAGATCAGCGCCTCGATTGCCACGCAGGCAGTATCGCCGATCACCGGAAGAGCCCGGAACGACGGTGAGCCGCTCAGCGGAGTGGGCGGGAGCGTCGGGGCCCGGGGCGGCTGGGCCGGGGGCCGAGGAACCGGTCAGCGTGGTGGGTCGAGGCGGCGGGGGACGCAGTGCGGCGCGCTGACCGTGTCGCACCAGGCGGTCACCGACCGCGGATCAGGGAAGTCGCCGAGCGCCACCGTCAGCCACGACCCGGCCTCGCCGGCCGGATGCGCCAGATCGGTGCTCCGCAGCAGCACCACCGGATGCTCGTCGCTGGCCAGCGAGCGCCGCAACAGCTGATGCTCGGCCAGCACCCGCCCCGCGCCGGACCGACCGGTGGCCAGCTCGGCGGCGTACTGCCCGGTCAGCTCCAGGGCCGTCAGGTCGTCGCGGTGGGTGAACTCCAGCTCCGCCTCCGGACCGGACGAACCCGGCCAGTATTCCGGCCGGGCCCCGAGACCGGTGTGCGGCCGCGCGGCCGGCGCCGGGTCCTGCCCGGGGCGGGACCGGCCGGCGACGGAGCCGCTGCCGAACCGGGACAGGAAGACGGCGGCCAGGGCGGCCGAGACGATCAGCGCGACCGCGGCGACGGTCACGGCCTTCCGGTACGCGTCCACGGGCCCTCTGGTTCATTTGGTGCGCGGGTCGACGATGGCCAGGCCCAGACCGGAGGCGGGCGGGGCTCGTCCGGCGCGCGGGTCGCCACCGACGCTAACCGCACACGAGGTCGATTACCAGGTCATACGCCAGTTTCAGCCGTCCGGGTCGTACTGGATGAGGGCTTGTGCGGGTCCCGCAACCGAACTGCGACCTGGCGCCGGGCCCGCGTGGCTCAACCCCGCCCCGCCGGTGCCGACCACTAGGACCATGAGCGTGGGCAGCGAGTTGCACCCAGCCGGTCCTCGGATCGACGAGGCCACCGGCGGTACGGCCGCGCCGCCGGACCGGCAGGCGCTGCTGTTGGCCGAACTGGTCGGCTTCATGACCAAGGACACCCCGTCGGTGCAGCATGTGCTCGACGTGATGACCCCGCACCTGGGGGAGATCGCCGGGCTGACCGCGGCCACCGTCTTCGAACTGGACTCGGAGAGCGGCATGATGACCGCGACCGCCCAGTTCGGCGAGCCCGGCCGGCGTGACCAGATGGTCGCCGGCAAGGTGTTCCGGGCGGCGGCCGGTGGGCCGCCGGTGGTCAGCGGCAAGCAGATGGCGGCCCGGCTGCGTATCGGCGGGCAGACCGTCGGCGTGCTGCTGCTCACCGGCGAGCGGCTGGCCGAGCTGCGGCCGGAGACCATCTCGACGATCGCGCTGCACTTCGCCACCACGTTGCAGGCGCTGTTCGCGGAGAAGGCCCGCCAGTTCGTGGCGCACACCAGCTCGACGATCCAGGAACTGTTCGAGAAGGGCATGACCGCGGGCAGTGTGGAGGAGGCGGCGCAACTGCTGACCCACTCCTGCGCCACGGCGTTCCGCGCCGAGCACGCCGCTCTGCACCTGATCGACAACGACGGCCGGATCCGGTACGTCTACGGCGTCGGCTGCCACGACGACCGGCTCGCCCAGCTGCGCGACAACCTGGTCGGCAAGTCCGCCATCGAGTCGCCGGTCTGGCGCAGCACCGTCGAGTCGGGCGAGCCGGTGCTGGTGGCCAACACGGCCACGGCCAAGACCCGGACCGGCGGCATCTCGCAGACGCTCGGGTTGGGCTCGTTCATCGCGATGCCGCTGATGACCGGCTTCGGCCCGGTGGGCATGGTGATGTGCGGCGACTCGACGGGCACCCGTGAGTGGAGCGCCCGGGACCGTATCCTGGCCCAGCAGCTCGCCGCCGAGGGCGCCCTGATCATGGACAGCGCCCGGATGCGTGAGGCCAACCAGCAGCACATGCAGGAGCTGACCCGGCAGGCGTTCCACGACTCGCTGACCGGTCTGCCGAACCGCAAGCACCTGCTGGACCGGGGCGAGCAGGCGGTGGAGATCGCTATGGCCACCGGCACCCGGATGGCGCTGCTGCTGCTCGACCTCAACGGCTTCAAGCAGGTGAACGACACGATCGGCCACCACGCCGGGGACGTGCTGCTGCAGCTGGTCGCCAAGCGGCTGGACCACCTGATCCGCAAGCCCGACCTGGTGGCGCGGCTGGGCGGCGACGAGTTCTCGGTGCTGGTCACCGCGAACCCGGACGAGAACGGCGCGGTCCGGGTCGGCGAGCGGATCTGTGAGCGGCTGCGTGAGCCGTTCGAGATCGACGGCCGTCCGGTGCGGATCGGCGCGAGCATCGGGGTGGCGCTGTTCCCCCGGCACGCCATCGAGTTCAGCACCCTGATGAAGGACGCCGACGCCTCGATGTACCAGGCCAAGCGCTCCGGCGGCGGGGTATACCTGACCGCCTGACGGGTTGCCCGCACCACCTGGCCTTCTGCTCGTCGTCCCGCTCCCGGCGCGTCCGCGCCGGGAGCGGGACTGCTCGCGTGGCGGCGCCGATCCGAGTTGATCCCGGTGCGGATCGGGTTCGTGGTCGGCGTGCGCCTCTTCCCGGTCGCCGTGCTGATCGGGATATCCGCTGATCCACCTGGTGGCCGCCCCGCTCACGGTGATCTCGCTGTGCCGGTGACCCCAGGGCCCGGGACGTCGCGGTCGGCCCGGTCGTCCGGGCGGGCGCCGGAGCGGCCCTGCCGGCCGGCGCGTCCGGTCGGCGGTGGCGGCGCTCGTCCAGAGGACGGTGGGCCGGGGCCGTACCACCGCGATCGCGCCGACCAACCGCGAGCCCGGCGGCTGCCGCAAACGCGGCGGCCGGAGCGGCGGCGCGGCACGCCGGTCTCCCGCGACGGGAACGTGTCCGCGCGGTGTGAGCCGGCGCCCGGTATGCCCGGCCGGAGTGACGGTGGCGGAGCCGCGGAGCGGCTCGCGGACGGCTGTCAGCAGGGGTGAATTCTCCATTGCCCCGCTGTTTCGGGATCATTGCGCTGGGAGCGCTCCCATGTAATGCTGTCCGCGTCGGCCAACGATCCCCACCGATACGTTGGGCGCCGCTCCCATTGGCGCTGATCAATTGCGCCGCCGTACGTCTCGAGGAGTCCTCATGAGACCCATCTCCCCCCGGGCCCGCGCCCTCACGGCGGCGGCCGCCGTCAGTGTGCTGGCCGGCGCCGGCGCGGTCGCGATGCAGACCGAGGCCAGCGCGGCCGCCGGCTGTCGCGTGAACTATTCGGTGAACCAGTGGTCCACCGGCTTCACCGGCAACGTGACGGTCACCAACCTGGGTGACCCGATCTCCGGTGGCTGGAACGTCACCTGGACCTTCTCCGGGAACCAGACGATCACGCAGGGCTGGAGCGCCACCGTCACCCAGTCCGGCCAGAACGTCACCGCGACGAGCCCGTCGTGGGCCGGCTCGCTCGGCACCAACGCGACGGCCACCTTCGGCTTCAACGCGAACTACTCCGGCACCAACGCCACGCCCAGCACGTTCAAGCTGAACGGCGTCGCCTGCACGGGCAGCGTGGGTGGCTCGCCGTCGCCGTCGAACCCGGGCACCTCGCCGTCGAACCCCGGCACCTCGCCGTCGAACCCGGGCACCTCGCCGTCGACCAGCCCGTCGAACCCGGGTAACCAGGGCCCCAAGGTGGACAACCCGTACGCGGGGGCGAAGGGTTACGTCAACCCGGAGTGGAAGGCGAAGGCCGACGCCGAGCCCGGCGGCAGCCGCGTCTCGAACAACCCGACAGCGGTCTGGCTGGACCGGATCGCCGCCATCGAGGGCACCGACAACAGCAGCTCGAACGGCTCCATGGGCCTGCGTGACCACCTGGACGCCGCGGTCGCCCAGGGCGCCGGCTACATCCAGCTGGTCATCTACAACCTGCCCGGTCGTGACTGTTCCGCGCTCGCCTCCAACGGTGAGCTCGGCCCGAACGACCTGCCGCGCTACAAGAGCGAGTACATCGACCCGATCGCCGCGATCGAGGGCGACGCGAAGTACAAGAACCTGCGCATCATCAACATCGTCGAGATCGACTCGCTGCCGAACATCGTCACCAACACCTCCGGCCAGGCCGGCGGCACGGCGATGTGCGACACGATGAAGGCCAACGGCGGGTACGTCCAGGGTGTCGGGTACGCCCTGAACAAGCTCGGCGCGATCGGCAACGTCTACAACTACGTGGACGCCGCCCACCACGGCTGGATCGGCTGGGACTCGAACTTCGGCCCGACCGCGGACATCATGCTGCAGGCCGCGCAGGCCTCCGGCAGCGTCAACAACGTGACCGGCTTCATCACCAACACGGCGAACTACTCGGCCCTGCAGGAGCCGTACATCCAGCCGACCGTCACTGTCGGCGGCCAGAACATCCGGCAGTCCAAGTGGCTCGACTGGAACCAGTACTCCGATGAGCTGACGTTCGCCCAGGCGTTCCGGCAGAAGCTGGTCTCGGTCGGCTTCAACAGCAACATCGGCATGCTGATCGACACCTCCCGCAACGGCTGGGGCGGTTCGGCGCGGCCGACCAAGGCGAGCACCTCGACGACCGTGGACACCTACGTCAACGAGTCGCGCATCGACCGCCGCATCCACGCCGGCAACTGGTGCAACCAGTCCGGTGCTGGCCTCGGCGAGCGTCCCAAGGCCGCCCCGGCCTCGGGCATCGACGCCTACGTCTGGGTGAAGCCCCCGGGCGAGTCGGACGGCTCCTCCTCGCTCATCCCGAACGACGAGGGCAAGGGCTTCGACCGGATGTGCGACCCGACCTACACCGGTAACGCCCGCAACGGCAACAGCATGAGCGGCGCCCTGCCCAACGCCCCGATCTCGGGTGCCTGGTTCTCGGCGCAGTTCCAGCAGCTGATGGCGAACGCGTACCCGGCGCTGTAACGCACCAGACCGGAACCCCCGCCCCGATCATGCCCGGGGCGGGGGTTCCGCTTCGCTTCCTGGCGCGGGGGCGGCGGGGTGCAGTAGCGTGAGTCGCCCTCGACCTGCCGCCGGGCGGTCACCACCAGCTGGAGTACACGGGATGGCCGGTCGGACCACCATGGCGAATCGGACGACCATGGCCAATCGGACCAACGTCGGCGGGCCGGGCGCCGCGACCCGCTCACCGTCGGGCGGCCCGGCGTGAGCACGACGCGGTGGCGGCTCGGGGAGCGCGGGATGACCGGCGTCGCGGTCCGCTCACCGTCGGGCGGCCCGGCGTGAGCACGACGCGGTGGCGGCTCGGGGAGCGCACGGTGACCGGCGTGGCCGGGAGCGTGACCGGGAACCGCTACGACCGCAACTACGACCGGCTGCACCTCGACGCCGCGCGGCCACTCGCGATCGTCGCGGACGGGATGGGCGCGGGGGAGGGCAGCGCGGCCGCCGGGCGCATCGCGGTGCAGACGTTCGCGCGGGAGTCCGGGGATCCGGCTCCGGCCGCGCTGCGGGCCGCCGTCGCTCAGGTGCACGCGGAGGTACGGGCGGTGGCCCGTACCCTCCCCGAACTGACCGGATGCACCCTGACCGCGCTGGGTGGGGCGTCCGGTGACGCGGTGCGGATCGTCCAACTCGGCGATTCCCGCGCCTACCGGCTGCGCGACGGCCTGCTCGAACTCCTCACCGTCGACCACACCGTCGCCTGGCTCGGCCTGGTCCACGGGTGGTATCCGGCTTCCGACCCCCGCGCGCACGCCGACGGGTACCGCCTCACCCGCTACGCCGGTCATCCGCGGTCCCCGGACCCCGATGTGCTGGACGTGGCCCTGCGTCCGGGCGATCGGCTGCTGCTGTGCACCGACGGTGTCTCCGGCCAGCTCGACTACGACTCGATGGCGCGCCTGCTGGCCATCCCGGAACCGGTGGGCGCTCTCCTGTCGGCCACTCTGGCCGCCGGCGGCCACGACAACGCCACAGCCATCGTCCTGACCGTCACCTGAAGCCTCGTCTCGCCGCCCCCGGGACCACCGTCCACGACCAGCCGGAGGCGCGAGCGTACGGCTGGTCCGGGTGGTGGCGCGGCTCGCGGTTGGCGGCTGGCATTCAGGGGTCTTTCGACGGGGTTGAGGGACCCTGGTGCCAGCCGGGGGTTGGCGGCGCGCTGGCGCCCGGAGTCGGCAGGGCGCCGCGCCGGTCACGACGAACCGGGTGCGGGAGGTGACGGTGGGCCGCTGCCGCCGGGCTGCCGAGGGCTGGTCGGGCTCGGGCCGAAGAAAGGGGCTCAGTCGCGGCTGGTCGGGCTCGGGCCGACGAAAGGGGCTCAGTCGGCGCTGGTCGGGCTCGGGCCGACGAAAGTGGCTCAGTCCTATTGTTTCGTGAAAAATCGGTAAACGGCGCGGAACGGGACCGCCATCGGGGCGTCGCCGCCACACGAGGGCGCCGGCGCCGCGCCGCCGTGCGTGTCGATGCGCTGGATGTAGGTGACCGGCCCGAACAGGCCGGCCCCGCGGTTCCCGGAGGCCTTGTAGAGCATCTGCGGAACGTCCGCGGCGTCCTGACCCTGCACCGACACCGGATCGAGGCCCTCGACCATCGATCCATCCTGGTCCGAGACCCACGCCGGCCCGCGGAAGTGGACCGCCGTCACCTTCTTCACCGGGTTCATCGTGACGCCGGTGAGCGCCGCGGCCGGTTCCAGCGGTTGCCACGTGCTGCGTTTGCACTCGTAGACCTGGACGCCGCGGGCCTTGAGGACCGCGCGCAGGACGTTGCCCGCGGGCGGCTCCAGCACGGCCGGCACCTGCGGCACACCACCCAGGAAACTCTCCTCCTGGGAGCGCGCCGACTCGGAGACGGACGGTTGCGGGGCGCGACCGGCGAAGGACACGCCGGCGGGCACGGCGACGGACGCCAGGGCGAGCGCGCCGACCGCGCCCGCGAATGTGGCGGTACGAGTCACAGAGTCCTCCCCTGTGGACGGTGACGTTGTGGATCACGGTAGCGGCACCGTAGTCCGAAAAGTCAGGTCCGGGGAGGAAATCACCCAACAGATATGGAAATAACCGTACGGATTACGGCATCGTGTAGAACCCGGTCGGCGCCGTCCGCTCCCGGCGGCGCGCCTCCCGGGTCCGTGCCCGCAGCCGCAGCAGCAGGACCAGGCCCAGGAAGAAGAACACGCCGCCGGCGATCAGACCCGGGCCCAGCAGGTTGCTGTCGTTCGACGACGCCGGGGTGAGCGCCGCGGCGCTGGTCGTCTCGTTGGTGGGGATGCCCGGCCCCGCCGTGGCGAGTTCCTCCTCCTCGGTGGGCTCCGGCGACGCCGAGGTCCTCGACGGTCTCGGGCTGGGGGAGGAGGTCGCCACCACGCCGGTCACCTCGCTGGCCGCCGCGCCCGAGCCGAGCACCGTGCCGGCCACGTCGACCGCCCGCACCTCGAACCGGACCTGCCCGCCGTCGCGGCCGGCGACGCCGATCCGCCACCTGCCGGTCACCGTCCGGCCCCGGCACAGCGAGCCCGGGTCGAGCTGCCGGTCCACCACTGTCGCGGTGTCGCCGTCGATGCTGACCTGGGTGGGGAACTCGCCGGTGTCCTCGAAGCGGGTCACCCGGATCCGGTCCAGCGGGACGTCGCCGCCGCGTACCACCAGGGTCCACCGCACCTTTTGGCAGCGGCGCTGCTCGGAGGTGGCCACCGCGGTCAGGGTCTTCGTGGTGCCGCCGGCCTTGACCGTGGCCGGCGCGGCGACCCGCACACCGAACCCCGGTACGTCGGCCAGCGCCGACGCCGTTCCGCCGGTCACGCCCAGCGCGGCGCCGGCGAGTGTGGCCCAGAGCAGCGCGGTGAGATGCCGCACGTCGATCCCCCTTCGGACGCGTCCCCTTCAGGAGTAAGTTCGCCGGACGGGGCCGAATGGTTCACCCGGTGGCGGCGGTCACTCGGCGGCGCACCTTATTTCTTGCTTAAGAGATCGGGAAAACCGTCATTCGCCCAGCTCACACGGCAGATGCGAAAAGTAGCGAGTCGATCACGCAAAAGAGTCGCGCAGAAATTTCGCACGCGTTCATCCGAAGCCCCGCCCGGCACGTAATCCGGGGAGGACGCGGCCGGGGCATCGCAGGGGAAAGCACGCCACGGACGGGTCCGGAACAACTTGAGCACGGGGCGTTCCCCACGGACGCCGGCGTCCCACCGCCCACGGGACGTGACCGTTGCGGAAAACGAGGAGTCAATGGCCCGGTCGAAGAAAAATGAGCGCCCCGCCAGTAGGGTGGCGGTTGAAATCGGTTCCACCGGTAAGGGCGCCGTGCCCACGGGCGCGATCATCCTGCTAGTGGTGTGTGTCCTGGCGGCAGTCTGGGCGGTGGCGATGATGACCGCGCCCGGCCGCGTCGGGTACTACTACTTCTTCGTCTACGCGGAGTACTACATGGGTGTCCTCACCCTTGTGTCACTCTCGATCACCATCATGGTCGGCCTGGTCTCCACCGACCGCCTGGTCCTCTCCATCAGGCAACGGGTCTTCCTGCAGTCCACCCACCGGACCACCGGCGTGATGGCGATCTCGGCGCTGGCGTTCCACCTGTGGACCAAGACCGTCGAGTCGCACATCCGCGTGATCGACATCTTCATCCCGTTCATCACGCCGACCAACACGCTCTACATCGGCCTGGGCCAGATCTCCGGCTACATCATGGTGCTGGTCACCTGGAGCGGCCTGATCCGGGCCAAGTTCATCGGCCGCGGCAAGCCGTGGATGTGGCGCGCCATCCATTCGGTGTCCTACCTGATGTGGCCTATCGCCCTGGTGCACGGCCTCAGCGCCGGCCGTGCGGCGGCCACCTGGGTCATCGTCAGCTACGTCATCTGTGTCCTCGCGGTGCTCATCGGCCTGGCCGTCCGGCTCTCGGTCAGCCTCAACCGTCGCAAGGACTTCTCGTCGGCGGCCGGCGTCGGCGCGGCCAAGTCCTCCGGCAACGTGGTGCCCACCTCCAGCGCGCCGCGCAACCGCTGGGGCGGTGGCCGCGAGCAGCAGCTCGCCGAGCCGCCGGTGCAGACCGCCCCGCCGGTGAACAACTGGGTCCCGGCCGCGCCCCCGGTGGCGCCCGAGCCGCCGGCGCCCGTGCCGGTCAGCCCCGCGGTGGCCCCGATCAGCCCGGCGCCGGTCGCCGACCACCGCGACTTCGAGGCGCCCGCCCCGCGCCAGCGCCGCCCGGCCGAGGACAACCGCTTCGACGAGCCGACCAGGGCGATGCCCCGCCGCGACTTCGACGACGACCGGTACGACGAGCCGGCCCCGCGCGGACGGCGCCGTGACGACGACTATTACGACGACGGCCCGCGCCCGCGCAGCCGCCGGTACGCGGACGAGGACGAGGAGCCGCGCCCGCGCCGGTCCCGGTCGTCGCTGGAGGACACCAGCACCCGGATGTCGCGTGCCCCGCTGGAGGACACCAGCACGCGGATGCGGCGCGACGAGCTGACCGAGACGGGCACCCGGATGCGCCTGGACGACACCCAGACCCGGATGCGCCGGTACGCCGACGACGACTACTACGAGGACGAACGTCCCCGGGGCCGCCGGCGCGCCGACGACGAGCCGCGCTACGAGGACGTCCCCCGCCAGCGCGCCCCGCGCTACGAGGAGGACGACGAGCCCCGCGGCCGCCGCGCCGACGGCCGGCACAGCCGCAGCCAGTTCGTCGACCTCAGCGAGGACGACGACGCCCTGGTCGACACCGGCACCCGACGCCGCCGGCCGGCCGCCGACCTGGCCCGCGGCGACACCGCCCCGGCCAGCCGGGGACGTGGCCGCGACGACGACGAGTCGTACTTCTCGCAGCTGCGCGGTGACCGGAATTGAGCACCGCACAGGTTCCTCCGGTCACCTCGATCGGCGTCCCGCGGATCACCGCGGGTTACGAGGAGTACGGCCGCCTCGACCTGCAGGCGCACCAGGAGGTGCACGGCGGGTTCGCGGCCCTCTCCTCGGGTGAGCTGATCGGGCTCACCGACCGCATCGAGCTGCGCGGGCGGGGCGGGGCCGGGTTCCCGTTCGCCCGCAAGGTGCGCGCCGTGATCGACTCCTGCAAGCGCCAGGACCTGCCCCCGGTGATCGTGGTCAACGCCACCGAGGGCGAGCCGCCGTCCTGGAAGGACAAGGCGATCCTGACCCGGGGCCCGCACCTGATCCTGGACGGCGCGGCGCTGGCCGCCGCCGCCCTGGACGCCGAGGAGATCGTGATCGGCGTCGCCGACGACGGCATCGGGCAGAACTCGCTCACCGCCGCCCTGGCCGAGCGGAACATGCCCTGCCCGACCCGGATCGTCACGGTGCCGCACCGGTTCATCTCCGGGGAGGGCGGCGCGCTGGTCCGCGGCATCAACGGCGAGGCGCACATCCCGCCCGGCCGCAAGGTCCGGTCCAGCGACAACGGCGTGATGGGGCTGCCCACCCTGCTCTCCAACGCCGAGACGTACTCGCAGCTGGCGATCGCGGCCCGGCTCGGGCCGTGGGAGTACAACTCGGTAGGCATCCCGGAGGAGCCGGGCACCGTCATGCTGACCGTCGGCGGCTCGGCGACCGCGCCCGCGGTGGTCGAGGCGCCCAGCGGCACCCCGCTGATGGACGTGCTCACCATGTGCGGCGCGGACATCGGTCCAGGCCTGCTGGTCGGCGGATACCACGGCAAGTGGATCAGCGCCGAGCAGGCGAAGACGGTGACCATCTCGCGCAAGGGCTTCGCCAAGGTCGGCGGCACGCTGGGCGCCGGCATGCTGATCCCGATCGGCTCCAAGACCTGCCCGCTCGGCGAGGTGGCCCAGGTCGTGCAGTACCTGGCCGGTGAGTCGGCGGGGCAGTGCGGCCCGTGCCGGCTCGGCCTGCCCGACCTGGCCCGGGCGGTCACCCTGGTGTCGCTCGGCGGTTCCGCGCTGGAGCAGGTGCGCCAGGCGGCCGGCCTGGTCAAGGGCCGGGGCGCGTGCAGCCACCCGGACGGCACGTCGCGGTTCGCGCTCTCCGCGCTGGAGGTGTTCCACAAGGACGTCGAGGCGCACGCCAACGGGGAGGGCTGCGGCAAGCAGGTCCGCGGCATCCTGCCGTTGCCCTACACGGCCGAGAAGGGCGCCCGCAAGTTGGCCCTGGACTGGTCGCGGTGCGACGGGCACGGGCTCTGCTCGGCGGTCGCCCCGGAGATCATCCGGCTGGACCACAACGGCTTCCCGGCGTTCCCGCAGACGCCGCTGCCGCCGTGGCTGGAGGACGGCGCGCGCAAGGCGGTGAACGTCTGCCCGGCGCTGGCCCTGCGCCTGATCGACCCGGCCGCGGCGGCGCACTGATGACGACCCGGCGCGGTCTGCTGACGCTGCCGCCGGCCCGGCTGGCGGCCCGGTGCGCCGGGCCGCCACCGGCTGCCGCGCCGGGTATTCCGGAAAGCTCGAGATCCTCCGGTACGACATTGGACGGCGCCCCCTACGACGCGGCCCGGCTGGCCGGGAAGCCGGCCGTGCTGTGGTCGGTGAGGGGGTCGGGGGCGCCCCTGGCTGCCAGCCGCGCGGTCGCGGCCGGCGCCCGGGGGCCTTTCGCGGGGCCGGAGGCGCCTCCGGCCGGTCGCGGAGTGGGGTTCAGGTGGCCGGGGCTTTGGCCCGCAGGACGTTGAGGAACTCGCGCATCCAGTACGGGTGGTCCGGCCACGCCCGCCCGGTCACCAGCACCCCGTCGACCTGGGCGGCGCTGTCCACCCAGGTGCCGCCGCCGGCCCGGACGTCCGGCGCGCAGGCCGGGTAGGCGCTCGCCGTCCGGCCGTCGAGGACACCCGCCGCGGCCAGGACCAGGGGACCGTGGCACAGGGCGGCCACCGGCTTGTCCGACTCGAAGAAGTGTCTGACGATCCGCAGGCAGTCCTGGTCGTTGCGGATGTACTCGGGGGCGCGGCCGCCGGGCAGCACCAGAGCCGCGTACCCGCCGGGATCCACGTCGGCGAATCCCAGGTCGGCGCTCCAGGTGTGACCCGGCTTCTCGGTGTAGGTGTCGAAGCCGTCCACGAAGTCGTGCACCACGAACTGCAGTCTCTTGGCGGCCGGCGCGGCGATGTCCACCTCGTACCCCTCCTCGAGGAGGCGCTGGTACGGGTACATCACCTCGAGATCTTCGGCCGCGTCACCGGTCAGAAGCAGAATTTTGGCCATGAGCCCATCGTGGGCGCGCGGTCACCCCGGGTCAATCTCGGTGAGGTGCGTCCGCCCGGCGGCGTCGCGCTCGACCCGGACCCGGGTGATCAGCCCCGGCCCGAGGCGGACCGGGAGCGGCGGCCCGTCCTGCGCCCGCACCGAGTGCGTGCCGGGCGCGAGGGCCAGGGTGAGCCGCTTGCCGGCTTTGACCCGGCCTTTCGTCGCGCCGTCCACCGTGATCGTGACGGTGCGGGCGAGGGTGGTCAGGGACCGCGGCGGCCCCTCGACGATGAGCGTGCCGACGATGGTCATGAAGCGGCTCCCGGGGGAAGGCGGAAGCCGGGGCGGCGGGGCCGCCCCGGCTTCGGGGGTCACCAGGTGGTCGGCGGGGTCTGCGGCTGGTAGGCGCGCTCCTCGGCCGGCATCACGATCCAGAGGATCGGGTAGACCAGGATCTGGCTGCCCGGGATCACGAAGAGGATCAGCACGAACAGCAGGCGGGCGATCCACGGGTCGAGCCCGAAGCGCCGCCCCAGGCCCGCGCAGACGCCACCGAGCATGCGGCCGTCACGCGGGCGGACCAGGCCTTGGCGAGCCATCGTGTCGTGTACGGCGTTCATGGCGGGTCTCCCACTTTCCTTGGTTGCCCTCCCGGGTGGGGAGGTGATGCCTCAAGAGTGCTACCCGGGTACGACACTTTCCATCCGGCACCGCCCGGATCCGACCCCGATACCCGCTCTCAGGGTCGGCCATGACGGCCACCGGGCCTACTCGGCAGTGAACCCGCCCGATACAGTGCTGCGAGCGGGAACTGGGGGGACTCGAGGACTATGGTCGACAGCACGGTGCCGGGCGAACGGACGCAACCGTTGCGTCCGCACGATCCGCGCGAGCTCGGCGACTACGAGTTGCTGGGCCGCCTCGGCGAGGGTGGCATGGGCACTGTCTACCTCGGCCGCAAGCAGAACAGCAAGGTGCTGGTCGCGGTCAAGGTGGTACGCCTGGACCTGGCGCACGACGACGAGTTCCGCCGCCGGTTCCGCAGCGAGGTGGAGCGTGCCCGGCAGGTGCCGCCGTTCTGCACCGCCGAGGTGCTCGACGCCGACCCCGAGCACGAGCAGCCCTATCTCGTCGTGGAATTCGTCGACGGACCCACCCTGGCCGACGTGGTCGAGCAGCGCGGCCCGCTGACCTCGGCCAATCTGCACAGTGTGGCGATCGGCGTGGCCACCGCGCTCACCGCGATCCACGGCGCCGGCGTGATCCACCGTGACCTCAAGCCGCGCAACGTGCTGCTCGCCCCCGGCAGTCCCAAGGTGATCGACTTCGGGATCGCCCGCGCGATGACCGCGACCAGTGGGAACACCCGCCCCGACCAGATGGTCGGCACGGTGGCCTACATGGCGCCGGAACGCTTCGACTCCGAGGCGGACACCCCGATCACCCCGGCCGCCGACGTGTTCGCCTGGGGCAGCGTGGTGACCTACGCGGGGACCGGCAGGACGCCGTTCCACGCCGACTCGCCGACCGCCACCGCGGCCCGCATCCTCACCCAGCCGCCCAAGCTGGACGGTCTGAGCAAGCCGCTGCACGACCTGGTGGCGCACGCCCTGGAGAAGGACCCGGCGAACCGGCCCAGCGCCCGCGAACTGCTCGACCTGCTGATCTCCGGCGACCGCCCGGCGGCCTCCGCCGCCGCGCTGGAGGACCAGCCCGACCTGCGCGCCGCCGCGGTCGAGGCGCAGGCGGTGACCGGGTACGCGCGGCCGGTCCCGCCGGCCGGCGCCGAACCCGCGGCGCCGGTCCTGGCCATCCCGCCCGGCCTGGTCGGCTACAGCGAGAACTCGATCGTCACGGTGCCCATCGAGGCCGTGCCGGAGGCGGCGCCGGCCGGGGCGGGCGCGCCGGGGCGGCCCCGGCGCCGGGTGCTGCCGGCGCTGCTCGCCGCGATCACCGTGCTGGTCATCGCGGCCGGCGTCGGGATGATCGGCCTGCTGCTGCGCGACCACTTCCGCGAGGACACGCCCACGCCGGCCGGGTCGCCGGAGGCGGCGGCCACCGGGTCCGGGCAGACGCCGCTGCTGGCCGACAAGCTGGCCGCCACCGGGCTCTGGCAGGCCACCGCGCAGAGCGACGAGCAGGCCAGCTGCGCGTTCGCCCAGGGCGCGCTGGTGGCCCGGCGGGAGACCACCGGGACGTTCCGCTGCCGCGGGCCGCGCGACCCGCTCGCCGACCTGTCCGCCGAGGTCGGGGTGCGCCTGGACACCCGGTTCAGCTGTGCCGCGATCTGGTTCCGGTTCGACGACGCCAAGGGCGGCTACCAGGTGCGGATCTGCGAGAAGGACGCGTATCTGTCCGTGCACAGCGCGGACCGGGTGACGCTGAAGAAGACGCTGCCGTTGGCCAGGCCGATCCCGCTGTACGCGGCGCCGACCCGGATCGGGCTGCGGGTGCGGGGCGGCTCGGTGGAGCTGACCCAGGACGGCGCCGCGGTGGGGACGGCCGCGCTGACCGAGCCGGGCCTGACCCAGGGCCGGGTGGTGCTGGGCGTCTTCAACGATCCCGCGGCGCCCAAGGAGGGGCCGTACGAGGTGGCCTTCAGCGACCTCAAGATCTGGGCCTGACCGAGGGCCTTCCCTTCGTACGACGAAAGGAAGCCCCTCGGTTCTGGATTCTTCAGTCCTTCGCCAGGCCGGCGCGGCGCAGGGCGTCGGCCATGGCGCTGTTGCCGAACGAGTTCCCACCGCCGCGCTGGCCGCCGCCCTGGCGCGGCTGACCGCCGCGCTGGCCGCCCTGGCCGCCGCGTTGGCCGCCCTGTCCGACCTGACCGCCACGCGGGCCGCCGCCCGGCCCGCCGCGACCACCGCGGTCGCGGTCCTCGCGCGGCTGCCGGCCCTTGCCCGGCTCGTCGGAGAGCCGCATGGTCAGCGAGATCCGCTTGCGGACCGGGTCCACCTCGAGGACGCGGACCTTGACCACGTCGCCGGACTTGACCACCTCGCGCGGGTCCTGCACGAACTTCTCGGAGAGCGCCGAGACGTGCACCAGGCCGTCCTGGTGCACGCCGATGTCGACGAACGCGCCGAACGCGGCCACGTTGGTGACCTGGCCCTCGAGGACCATGCCGGGCTTGAGGTCGGCGATCTTCTCGACGCCCTCGGCGAAGGTGGCGGTGGTGAACGCCGGCCGCGGGTCCCGGCCCGGCTTCTCCAGCTCCTTGAGGATGTCGGTGATGGTCGGCAGGCCGACGGTGTCGGTGACGAACCTGTCCGGCCGGATCCCCTTGAGCAGCGGGCTGTTGCCGATCAGCGTCCGGACGTCCGCGCCGGCGTCCGCCGCGATCGTGCGGACCAGCGGGTACGACTCGGGGTGCACGCTGGAGAAGTCCAGCGGGTCCTCGCCGTCGCGGATCCGCAGGAAGCCGGCGCACTGCTCGAACGCCTTCGGGCCGAGCCGGGCCACCTTCTTGATCTCGTTGCGGTTCTTGAACGGGCCGTTCTGGTCGCGGTGCAGCACGATGTTCTCGGCCAGGCCGGCGGTGATCCCGGAGACCCGGGTGAGCAGCGGCGCCGAGGCGGTGTTGATGTCGACGCCGACGCCGTTCACGCAGTCCTCGACCACCGCGTCCAGCGAGCGGGCCAGCTTCACCTCGGAGATGTCGTGCTGGTACTGGCCGACGCCTATCGACTTCGGGTCGATCTTGACGAGCTCGGCCAGCGGGTCCTGCAGGCGGCGCGCGATCGAGACCGCGCCGCGCAGCGACACGTCCAGGCCGGGTAGTTCCTGCGAGGCGTACGCGGAGGCGGAGTAGACCGACGCGCCGGCCTCGGAGACGACGACCTTGGTGAGCTTCGCCTCCGGGTGCTTCTTGATCAGCTCGGTGGCGAGCTTGTCGGTCTCCCGGGAGGCGGTGCCGTTGCCGATCGCGATCAGCTCGACGTCGTGCTTGGAGGCGAGCGCGGCCAGCCGGTGGATGGACTCGTCCCACCTGTTCTGCGGCACGTGCGGGTAGATCGTGTCGGTGGCGACCACCTTGCCCGTCGCGTCGACCACCGCCACCTTCACGCCGGTCCGGAAACCGGGGTCCAGGCCCATCGTGGCGCGCGTGCCGGCCGGCGCGGCGAGCAGCAGGTCGCGCAGGTTGGCGGCGAACACCCGGACCGCCTCGTCCTCGGCCGCCTCGCGCAGCCGGACCCGCAGGTCGGCGCCGAGGTGGATGAGGATGCGGGTGCGCCACGCCCAGCGCACCGTGTCGATCAGCCACTTGTCGGCCGGCCGGCCCTGGTTCGAGATGCCGTTGCGCCCGGCGATGCGGCCCTCGAAGTAGCCCTCGTCCTCCTCCGGGTGCGGCTCCATGGTGAGGTCGAGGACCTCCTCCTTCTCGCCGCGGAGCATGGCCAGGATGCGGTGCGAGGGGAGCTTGGTGTACGGCTCGGCGAAGTCGAAGTAGTCGGAGAACTTCGCGCCGTCGGTCTGCTTGCCGTCGCGCACCTTGGCGACCAGGCGGCCCCGCGTCCACATCTGCTCGCGCAGGTCGCCGATCAGGTCGGCGTCCTCGGCGAAGCGCTCGATCAGGATGGCGCGGGCGCCGTCCAGGGCGGCCTGCCCGTCGGCGACCCCCTTCTCGGCGTCCACGAACGCCTCGGCCGCCGCCCGTGGGTCCACGGTGGGGTCGCCCAGCAGGCCGTCCGCCAGGGGCTCCAGACCGGCCTCCCGGGCGATCTGCGCCTTGGTCCGACGCTTGGGCTTGAAGGGGAGGTAGATGTCCTCCAGGCGGGCCTTGGTGTCGGCCTCCAGGATCTGCCGCTCCAGCGCGTCGTCCAGCTTGCCCTGTGCGCGGATCGACTCCAGCACCGCGGCCCGCCGGTCCTCCAGCTCCCGCAGGTAGCCCAGGCGCTCCTCCAGGGTGCGCAGCTGGGTGTCGTCCAGGGTGCCGGTCACCTCCTTGCGGTAGCGGGCGATGAACGGCACGGTGGCCCCGCCGTCGAGCAGCTCGACCGCCGCGGTGACCTGCCCTTCGCGGACCCCGAGTTCGGAGGCAATGCGCTGATGGATCGCTGTCGTCACGCCGACGATTGTGACCGAGGCCGCCGGGACTTGTCGCGCCGCCCCGCAGGAAGGCTCCGTTCGAGGTTTTCCCCGGCCCTTCGCGGCGCGCGCGGCCCGCGGGTGAACCGCCCGACCGGGTGCACCGTCGCCACCTGCGGAAACGCTGAATTCCTGGACGCGCCGGACGCGGAGGTGCACGTTTACTAGAGACAACCCTTTCCGGCTTTGGCACTCTTGCTACATGACGCTTGCTGTCCGGGCGGTCGCCGCCACTGATCAGGGCCTGGTCCGGTCCAACAACGAAGACGCGGTTTTCGTCGGTAATCGCCTCTTCGTGGTCGCGGACGGCATGGGTGGGTTGCCCGCCGGTGAGCTGGCCAGCGAGATCCTGGTGCAGACCCTCGGCGAGGTCGATCACAAACCGGACACCGGGGAGCCGCTGCAGGATCTGATCGAGGCGCTGCAGACGGCGAACAAGCAGATCGAGAAGGCGGTCTCGGACGACGACGCCCGCGACGGCATGGGCACGACGGTGACCGCGCTGCTGCTCTCCGGCGAGCGGCTGGCCGCGCTCAACGTCGGCGACTCCCGCTGCTACCTGCTCCGGGAGGGTGACTTCCAGCAGCTCACCCGCGACGACACGTACGTGCAGGCGCTGGTCGACCAGGGCGTGCTGACCCCGGACGACGCCCGCCGGCACCCGCAGCGCGCGCTGGTCACGCAGGCCGTGCAGGGCGGCCCGTTCCGCCCGGCGGGGCGGATGATCCCGGCCCGGGTCGGTGACCGTTACCTGCTCTGCAGCGACGGGCTCTCCGACTACGTGGAGGACGCGGTGATCGCCCAGACGCTGCGGGACAACGCGGACCGGCGGACCTGCGCCGCGGAGCTGATCAACCGGACGCTGGAGAACGGCGCTCCGGACAACGTGACGGTGATCATCGCGGATGTGGTGGAGCTCTAGGTGCGCGGCATTGGTCGACTCCCCTAGGGTCGGGCGATGCCACGCAGAATCACGGGAGTGCTGACGGTCGCGGTGGTCGCCGCCGTCTCCGGCTGGATGACGCTCCCACCGACCGCGGCCCTGGCCGCCACCTCCAACGACCCGACCTGCAAGACGCCTGTCAACGGGTCGCCGGTCACCGGCACCGGCCCGAGCGCGACCGGCTACGTGCTCAACGTCGGCACCGGCGGCGAGCTGGGCACGGTCTACGAGACCAGGGACGGCTCGCAGGCCGCGTTCCCCAAGGTGAGCGCGCGGGACGGGGCGACCGGCCGGACGGTGGTCACCACCTTCGCCCGGGGCCGCGACGAGGGCGACGACCGGACCCCGCCCGGGCAGGTCACCTCGACCGACGGGGGCGTGACGTTCCCCGCGGCGTCGTACACCGAGGACCCGGCCGTCCCGACCACCCAGCTGCGGGACGGCACGCTGCTCGGGATCGACTTCATCCCCACCTCGCTGACCACGACCACTGCCACCTTCGGCGTGCACCGCTCGACCGACGGCGGCGCCACCTGGACCACCACGCCGGCGGTCATCGGTCTGAGCCCGAACCTGGACGGCGGCATCCGCACGCACGGCGCGCCGCTGCAGCTCGGCGACGGAACCGTGCTGATCAGCTACTACACCATCTTCGGCGCGAGTCATCAGGCCCCGGGGCGGTACCAGCAGCACACCTCGTACGTGGCGGCGAGCACCGACGGCGGGCTCAGCTTCAGCACGCGCGGCCGGATCGCCTACGACAGCACCGGGTCCAACGGCTACCCGGAGGCCGCCATCGCCGCGCTGCCCAGCGGCAAGCTGCTCTCGGTGGTCCGGCACCAGGTGTGGAACGGCTCCAACTTCAACAACCTGGACACGCCGCGCTGGACCACCTCCAGCGACAACGGCGCCACCTGGGCGCCTCTGCAGGATCTTGCAGTCAGCTTCCCGTACGGCTACGACCAGTTCGACGACGCCAAGCCGAAGCTGCTCGGGGTGTACCCGCAGCTGCTGCTGATGCCGAACGGGGTGATGGTGCTCAGCAGCGGCCGGCCGGACAACTGGGTGGCCATCTCCACCAACGGGCAGGGCACCGGCTGGGTCGGCCAGCTGACCTACCGCAACTGCCCGACCACCGGGTACCGCTCGCACGGCTCCACCGGCAACACCGCGGTGGCCGGCGTGGAGAGCAACCGGCTGCTGCAGGTCGGCGACAACTGCGACATCACCTGGTCCTGCCCGGCGGGGGACAGTGGGTACACGATCGACGCGGGGCACCGGATCTGGCGCCGCTTCATCGACGTCCTCACCCCGGACGTCGGCAAGATCGACCTGGCCACCAAGTACCGTCTCGGCCAGGTGCAGGTGACCACGGACATGACCACCCGGCCGGAGGCCGCGTTCGACGGCAGCACCGACCACCTGTCCAGCGCGGTCCGCGAGGACGGCGGCGCCGGCACGTACACCCTGCAACTGGACCGCGAGTACCAGCTCACCCGGCTGGGCCTGAGCCTGCGCAACGGGGCCCCGGAGAGTGCCCGGATCTACGCCTCCACCGACGGCGTGAACTGGGGCAACCCGATCCTCGACGCGGCAAACCGCACGCATCTGGCGCTGGAGTACTTCCCGCTCTCCTCGGTGCGCGCCCGCTACCTCAAGGTGGTGGCGGACGGCCCCTACCTGAACGAGCTGGAGCTGTACTCGACTGTCAACTCGTTCGAGAACGACCCGGTGAACAACCGGCCGCGCGGCTTCACCGAGCTCGCCCAGACCTGGGTCACCCGCAGCGGTGTGAACGGCAGCAGCCGCGCGCTGCGCCTCAACGACACCTCCACCGAGCTGATCGCGAAGGCGGTGTGGCCGGTGAGCACCGCGGCCACCACCCGCTCGCTGGAGTTCCGGGTCAACCCGGTGACCCTGCCCAACGCCTTCCTGTTCGACGTTCAAGGACGCAACAGCGGCGGTACGGCGGTGGACGCGTACCACCTGCTGGTACGCCCGGACGGCGGCCTGAGCCGGCATGACGCCTCGGGCTGGACCTCGATCACCGGGGCCGGCCTGGTGCCGGTCGGCAAGTGGAGCACGATCCGCGTCCAGGCCACCCTGACCAGCGCCACGATCAGCGTGAACGGCGTGGTGGTCGCCAGCGGCGTGCAGCCGTCGTCGGCGGGCGTCACCGGGCTGCTCGGCTACGCGTTCGCCAGCAGCGGCACCCCGTCGGTCGGCGACAACATCGTCGTCGACGACATCCTGCTCGGCTCCTGACGGTCCGGGCTCCGGGGCGCGCCCGCACTCCGGAGCCCGGATTCCGGCAGATCACGACGATCGCGGACCGGTTCCCGCGCCGGCTTCCTCCCGGGCCGCAGGAACCGGTCGTCCGATGGTGGCGTGTCCCGGCGGCGCGGCGCGCCGCCGAAGCGGTGCCGGACGGGCGTGAGCGTCAGTGGCGAGGCGCTGACATATCCTCGGCGGGTGCTGATGGCGACGGAGCGGTTGATCCTGCGGCGGTTCCGGGCCTCCGACGCCGGGCGGCTGTCGGAGTACCGGTCGGATCCCGGGGTGGCGCGGTACCAGTCGTGGGACGCGCCGTTCCCGGCCGACAAGGCCGAGGTGGCGGTGCGCAACTTCGCGGCCGGTTCGCCGGACCGGCCGGGGTGGTTCCAGTACGCGATCGAGCACACCGCCGAGCGGGTGCTGATCGGGGACGTCGCGGTGCGGCTGCACGACAACCTCAAGCAGGCCGAGATCGGGTTCACGCTGGCCACGGCGTACCAGAAGAGGGGGTTTGCGGCAGAGGCCGTGAGCGCCGTGCTGGACCGCCTGTTCCGCCTGCAGGGTCTGCACCGGGTGATGGGGGAGTGCGACGCGCGGAACACGGCGTCGGCGGCGCTGATGGAGCGGCTCGGGTTCATCCGGGAGGGGCTGCTGCGGCAGCAGACGTTCATCAAGGGCGAGTGGACCGACGATCTGCTGTTCGGGATCCTGGCGCCGGAGTGGCTGGCGCGGGAAAGCGTCGGACCCCTCTGAATCGAGGGCGCGGCGGAGATCCACGTGCCCGGGCCGGGGGACGGGCGGGAGCCCGTCCCCCGGCGGCGTCACTTCTCCAGCTTGAGCCAGAGAGCGCCCAGCGGCGGCACGCGCAGGGCGGCCGAGTGGTCGAAGCCGTGCCACGGGATGTCCTCGGCCTGGACCGCGCCCAGGTTGCCGACGCCCGAGCCGCCGTAGAGCTCGCTGTCCGTGTTCACCGCCTCCAGCCAGCGGCCCGGACGGGGCAGGCCGATGCGGTAGTTCTCGTGCGGGACCGCGGCGAAGTTGACGACGCACGCCATCGGGTCGCCGTTCGGCGCGAAGCGGAGGAACGAGAACGTGTTGTGGTGCGAGTCGTCGCTGGTGATCCAGCGGAAGCCGGACGGGCTGGTGTCCTGCGTCCAGATCGCCGGGGTCTCCCGGTACACCCGGTTCAAGTCGGTGACCAGGGCCTTGACGCCACCGAACCGGGGGTCGTCGAGCAGGGCCCAGTCCAGGCCGCGCTCCTCGCTCCACTCCCGCTGGTCGCCCATCTCGGCGCCCATGAACAGCAGCTGCTTGCCGGTGAACGCCCACATGAAGCCGAGCAGCGCCCGCGTGTTGGCCAGCTTCTGCCACAGGTCGCCGGGCATCTTGCCGGTCAGCGAGCCCTTGCCGTGCACCACCTCGTCGTGGCTGATCGGCAGGATGTAGTTCTCGCTCCAGGCGTAGACCGTCGCGAAGGTCATCTGGTGGTGGTGCCACTGCCGGTGGATCGGCTCCTTGACCATGTAGTTCAAGGTGTCGTTCATCCAGCCCATGTTCCACTTGAAACCGAAGCCCAGGCCGCCCAGGTGGGTGGGGCGGGTGACGCCCGGCCACGCGGTGGACTCCTCGGCGATGGTGACCACGCCGGGGTGGTGCTTGTAGACGGTGGCGTTCATCTCCTGCAGGAAGCTGATCGCGTCCAGGTTCTCCCGGCCGCCGTACTGGTTCGGGGTCCACTCGCCGTCCTTGCGGGAGTAGTCCAGGTAGAGCATCGACGCGACGGCGTCGACCCGCAGGCCGTCCGCGTGGAACTCCTCGCACCAGTAGAGGGCGTTGGCCACCAGGAAGTTGCGGACCTCCTTGCGGCCGTAGTCGAAGACGTAGGTCCCCCAGTCGGGGTGCTCGCCGCGCCGCCAGTCGCCGTGCTCGTAGAGCGGCGTCCCGTCGAAGCGGGCCAGGGCCCACTCGTCCTTCGGGAAGTGCGCCGGCACCCAGTCCAGGATCACGCCGATGCCGGCCTGGTGCAGCTTGTCGACCAGGTGCCGGAACTCGTCGGGGTTGCCGAAGCGGGCGGTGGGGGCGTAGTACCCGGTCACCTGGTAACCCCAGGAGCCGCCGAACGGGTGCTCCATCACCGGCATCAGCTCGACGTGCGTGAAGCCGGTCTCGACGACGTAGTCGACCAGCTGGGTGGCCAGCTCGGTGTACGACAGCCCGGGCCGCCACGAGCCCAGGTGCACCTCGTACACGCTCATCGGCTCCTGGTGCCACGCCTTGGACGCCCGCTCGCGCATCCACTGCTCGTCGTGCCACTGGTATTCGGAGTTGAACACCACTGACGCGGTCGCCGGCGGCACCTCGGTGTGCTGGGCCAGCGGGTCGGCGTGCTCACGCCACTGCCCGTCCCGGCCGAGGATCCGGAACTTGTACTTGGTGCCGATGTGCGCGGTGGGGACGTAGATCTCCCAGACGCCGCTGGAGCCGAGCGAACGCATCGGCCACCCGTCGTACGGCCCCCAGCCGGCGAAGTCGCCGACCACCTGGACGCCGCGGGCGGCCGGCGCCCACACCGCGAACGCCACGCCGGTGCCGCGCGGCTGCGCGCCCAGCACCCGCCAGAGCCGCTCGTGCCGACCCTCGCCGATCAGGTGCAGGTCCAGCTCGCCGAGGGTGGGCGGATGACGGTACGGGTCGTCGCACTGCGTCCCGTCCACGTCGAGCCGGTAGTCCAGCACCGTCCCGGGCACCTCGGCCGCGAAGATCCCGTCCGGGTGGACGGGCGTCATCTCCTGGCGTTCGCCGTCGCCGTACAGGACGGCGACGGCCTTGGCGCCCTTGCGCAGGGCCCGGATGACGGTGTGCCCCCCGCCCGGATGTGCGCCGAGCACGGCGTGCGGATCGTGGGTGTCGCCGGCGATCACGGCGTTCATGGCGCGCTCGTCGGCGGCCAGGCGGGAGGTGGTGTGCCCGATCATCTTCGCTTCCTCTGACATTGGGGGTCAGCCGGCCAGCCTGGCGATGGAACGGAGCGGAATCCGCAGCCATCCCGGGCGGTGCCGGGCTTCGTAGGCGGCCTCGTAGACGGCCTTGTCCAGTTCGTACGCCGCGAGCAGCGCACCCTGTTCGCGTGGGTCCAGACCGGACACGTGCGCGTACCCGTCGCAGAACGCCGCCCGGTTGCGGTCCACCCACTCCCGGGCCCGGCCCGCCAGGTGCTCCTCGTCCTCCTGGTCGACGAGCAGCTGGTACGCCGCGTACTCGTAGGAGCGCAGCACCCCGGCGACGTCGCGCAGCGGCGAGTCCGGCAGCCGGCGCTCGTCCAGCGGCTGGCCCGGCTCGCCCTCGAAGTCGATCAGCAGCCAGGTCTCCGGGGTGCGCAGCACCTGCCCCAGGTGCAGGTCGCCGTGCACCCGCTGGACGGTCACCTGTTCACCGGTCAGCGCGGTGAACCGCTCGGTGATGGCCGGCACGTACTGCTGCAGCTCGGGCACCGCGTCGGCGGCCGTCCGGAGCCGGGCGAGCATGGCGTCCACCGGGAACGGCGACGGGCCGGCGCCCAGCTCCTCGGCCAGCGTCAGATGCACCGACGCGACCGCCTCGCCCAGCCGGTACGACTCGCCCTGGAAGTCCCCGCCCGCCTCGTCGGCGCGGAACTCCGCGTCGGCGAACAGGTCGCGCGCCGACGCGGTGGCCATCGCCCAGCCCTCGGCCGAGTTGGCGGCGTACGCGGTGACCATCCCGAGCGAGCACTGACCCGCCTCGTCGGAGGTCTCGAACGAGCCGAGCAGCCGCGCCACGTGCGGGTTGCCGGCCCGGCCGAGCACCCGGTTCAGCTCGATGTCCGGGTTGATCCCGCAGGTGACCCGGCGGAACACCTTCAGGATCGCGTCCTGCTCGAAGATCACGCTGGTGTTGCTCTGCTCGGCGTCGAACACCCGGGGCCACTTGTCCAGCGGCAACTCGACGTCCGGCTCCTTCTCGAAGGTCAGGTCACCGACCGGCTCGGACCTGTCGATCAGGCCGAGCAGGTACCGCGCCGCCTCGGGGGAGTAGAGGGCGTCGTACGCCTGCCGGCCCTGCTCGTCGGCGCCGATGGTGGCGACCGCGTGGTACTCCGGCAGCAGCTCGGCGCCGTGGGCCACGAGCACCTGGTACCGCTCGGAACTGCCGTCGGTGTACGAGACGTCGATCAGCACCAGGTCGATGTTCTCGCCCAGCGGCGTGGCGCTGGCCTCCTTGAGATCGGCCAGCACCCGGCTGCGACCCGCGTACCAGCGTTGCTTCGGTAACCACTCGGCATAGGGCAGCGTCATTGCTTCTCCTCAGACCCGCACAACTGGAACCAGTAGAAGCCGTGTCCCGGAAGGGTCAGAAGGTACGGCAGCTGGCCGATCCGCGGGAAGTTGACGTGGCCGGTCAGCTCCACCGGGGTGTACCCGTTCCAGTGCTGCAGGTTGAGTTCGATCGGCTGCGGGAACCGGGACAGGTTGTTGACGCAGAGCACCACGTCGTCGCCGTACTCCCGCAGGTACGCCAGCACCGACGGGTTCGAGCCGCCCAGCTCGCGGAAGGTGCCGACGGCGAACGCCTCGTGCCGCCGGCGCACCGCGAGCATGGTCCGGGTCCAGTTCAGCAGCGACGTCGCGCTGTCCCGCTGGGCCTCCACGTTGACCGCCTGGTACCCGTACACCGGGTCCTGGTTGACCGGCAGGTAGAGCCGGCCCGGCGTGGCGGTGGAGAAGCCGGCGTTGCGGTCCGGCGTCCACTGCATCGGGGTCCGCACGCCGTCCCGGTCGCCGAGCCAGATGTTGTCGCCCATCCCGATCTCGTCGCCGTAGTAGAGCACCGGCGAGCCGGGCAGCGACAGCAGCAGGGCGGTGAACAGCTCGATCTGGTTCCGGTCGTTCTCCAGCAGCGGGGCCAGCCGACGGCGGATGCCGACGTTGGCCTTCATCCGGGGGTCCTTGGCGTACTCCGTGTACATGTAGTCGCGCTCTTCGTCGGTGACCATCTCGAGCGTCAGCTCGTCGTGGTTGCGCAGGAAGATGCCCCACTGGCAGTTCTCCGGGATGGCCGGCGTCTGGGCCAGGATCTCGGAGATCGGGAAACGCGACTCGCGGCGGACGGCCATGAAGATCCGCGGCATCAGCGGGAAGTGGAACGCCATGTGGCACTCGTCGCCGCCGGACTTCGGGTCGCCGAAGTACTCCACCACGTCGGCCGGCCACTGGTTCGCCTCGGCCAGCAGCACCCGGCCCGGGAACTCGTCGTCGATCACCTTCCGGCAGTGCTTGAGGAAGGCATGTGTGGCCGGCAGGTTCTCGCAGTTCGTGCTCTCCTGCTCGAACAGGTACGGCACGGCGTCCAGCCGGAAGCCGTCGATGCCCAGGTCCAGCCAGAACCGGAGCACGTCGAGCATGGCCTCCTGCACCTTCGGGTTCTCGTAGTTGAGATCCGGCTGGTGGGAGAAGAACCGGTGCCAGTAGAACTGCCGCCGCACCGGGTCGAACGTCCAGTTGGACTCCTCGGTGTCGACGAAGATGATCCGGGCGTCGGAGTACTTGTCGCTGGTGTCGTTCCAGACGTAGAAGTCGCCGTACGGCCCCTCGGGGTCGTGCCGGGACGCCTGGAACCACGGGTGCGAGTCGGACGTGTGGTTCATGACCAGGTCGGTGATCACCCGGATGCCGCGCTTGTGCGCCGCGTCCAGCAGGGCCACGAAGTCGTCGACCGTGCCGAACTCGGGCAGCACCTTGTAGAAGTCGCGGATGTCGTACCCGCCGTCGCGCAGCGGCGAGTCGTAGAAGGGCGGCAGCCAGAGACAGTCCACGCCCAGCCACTGCAGGTAGTCCAGGCGCTCGATCAGGCCGCGCAGATCGCCGCCGCCGTCCGACCCCGAATCGTAGAACGCCCGGACCAGCACCTCGTAGAAGACCGCCCGCTGGAACCAGGTGCGGTCCGCCGGGAGCACCCGGGCATGGCCGAAGTCGTCCGAGGTGGGATGTTCGACCATCCCGTCCTCGGTGTGACTTCCCTCCGCCGGGTCGTGCCCGCTCGTCAACTCCATCAGGTGTTCCCCCTACCCCGCCTGCACCACGAAGATGTGCGCCGGTTCGACGTACGGGTCGATCCGGACCGCGTTGTACTGCCCCCACTCGTACGTCGCCCCGGTGATCTGGTCGACCACGGTGAAGCGGTCGTGCCAGTCCAGGCCCAGGGCGGGCATGTCGAGAGTGGTGTTGCCCCACTGCACGTTTGTGGAGTCGAACGAGACGATCACCAGGACCGTGTTGCCGGTGTCGGCGTCGCGCTTGGAGAAGCACAGCAGCGCGCCGTTGTCGATCTCGTGGAAGCGCAGGTTGCGCAGCCAGTGCAGGGCGGGATTCTGCTCGCGGATCCGGTTCAGGTTGGTGAGGTACGGCGCGAGCGACCGGCCGGCCCGCTCGGCCGCGGCGTAGTCGCGGGGTTTCAGCTCGAACTTCTCGTTGTCGATGTACTCCTCCGCGCCGGGGCGGGCCACGTGCTCGAACAGCTCGTACCCGGAGTACAGGCCCCAGGACGGGGTCAGCATCGACGCCAGCACGGCGCGGATCTTGAACATCGGCGGGCCGCCGTGCTGCAGCGTCTCGTGCAGGATGTCCGGCGTGTTCGGCCAGAAGTTGGGGCGCATCCAGTCGATCGAGGTGAGCAGCTGCTCCATGTACTCGCGCATCTCCCGCGCGGTGGTGCGCCAGGTGAAGTACGTGTACGACTGCGTGAAGCCGATCTTGCCGAGCCCGTTCATCATGGCCGGCCGGGTGAACGCCTCGGCCAGGAACAGCACGTCCGGGTGGGACTCCTTGACCTTGGGGATCAGCCACTGCCAGAAGTTGACAGCCTTGGTGTGCGGGTTGTCCACCCGGAAGATCCGTACGCCGTTGTTCACCCAGTGCATCACCACGCGGTACACCTCGTCGCGCAGCGTGCGGTAGTCGTTGTCCCAGTTGATCGGGTAGATGTCCTGGTACTTCTTGGGCGGGTTCTCGGCGTACGCGATGGTGCCGTCGGCCTTGGTGGTGAAGAACTCCGGGTGCTCGGTCACCCACGGGTGGTCCGGCGCGGCCTGCAACGCGAGGTCGAGCGCGACCTCCATGCCCAACTCCTCCGCCCGCTCCCGGAAGTACCGGAAGTCGTCCAGCGTGCCGAGCTGCGGGTGGATCGCGTCGTGGCCACCCTCGTCCGAGCCGATCGCCCAGGGCGAACCGACGTCCACCGGGCGCGCCACGAGCGTGTTGTTCCGCCCCTTGCGGTTGATCTTGCCGATCGGGTGGATCGGCGGCAGGTAGACGACGTTGAAGCCCATCTCCGCGATGGCCGGCAGCCGCAGCGCCGCCGTCCGGAACGTGCCGTGCTTGATCGGCGTCGCGTCCGGGCCGATCTCGGCGCCCTCCGAGCGCGGGAAGAACTCGTACCACGACGAGTAGAGCGCGCGCTCGCGGTCCACCCAGATGGCGAACGAGCGGGTGGTGGTCACCAGATGCCGGACCGGGTTGTGCCAGAGCAGCTCCTCGAGGTCGAGAGCCGGAGTGACCCGGGAGAACAGCGACCGGTTCTGGTCACGCAGGGCGGCTACCGCCTCGCGCACCCGCTCCTCCTGCTCGGGCGGCACGATCTTGACGGCGAGATCCAGCACGTCGGCGCCCTCGGCGAGGTCGTTCGCCAGATCCTCGGCGCCCTGCCCGGCGCCGATCTTCTTGACCACGGCGTCCCGCCACGTCCGGTACGGATCGTCGAACGCCTCCACCGTGAAGGTCCACCGGCCGACCTCGTCGGGCCGGATCGTCGCGTGCCACTGGTCCAGGCCCGGCGCGCCGGGGGTCATCCGGGTGAACGGCCTGGTCTGCCCGTCCGGGCCACGCCATACCACATTCACCCCGAGCGCGTGATGTCCTTCGCGATAGGACACCGCGGAAACCGGTACCAGTTCGCCGACCACCGCCTTCGCGGGGTAGCGGCCACCGGACACAGCCGGCGTCACGTCTTCGATGGGGAAGCGACCGGTCATGATCTCCACCGTAGTCAGAGGGGCTCAGTAGGACCCGGCGACCGGAAAAACCACCGCCGTCGTCCTATGACTTCTCCGTAGTGGAGACTCTGAAACTTGGGGAGGCGCCGCAAAACGGCCGATCGCCGAGGCGCCTCTCAACCTACCGGAGACCGCCTATGGGTTCGCATCAGTACGGGGTCGCGTGCCGCTGGAAAACACGACAAGTTCACCTTCCCGCAACAGGCGCTCGCCCCGCCCTGTGCGCACCACCGGCACGCTCCCGGCCAGCACGATCACGTTGCCCGCCCGGCGCCCCCGCAGCACCGGAACCTCACCGAGCAGCCCCACCTCGGCGAACGCGGCGGCCACGGTGGCCACCTGGATCCTGGTGGCGGCCATCGGAGGGACATCCGTCACATTCATCACGAGCAGCCCGCCGGGCCGCAGCACCCGTCTCAACTCGCGCGCGTACTCCACGGTACCCAGATGCGGCGGCGTCGCGGCCCCGTTGAAGACATCCGCCACGATCACGTCGTACCGCGCATCGGGCGTCGTCTCCACCGTCTGCCGCGCGTCGCCGACGACGATCTCCACCGGCTGCGCCGGCGGGATCTCCCGCAGCACCAGATCGACCAGCTCGCGGTCGATCTCCACCACGGTCTGCGCGGCCGCCGGCCACCACCGGGCCGCCAGGCGCGGCACGGTGAGCGCGCCCCCACCCAGATGCAGGACGCTTCCCGGTACGGCGGTACGCGCCCAGGCCCGCAACGAGCGCGCGATCAGTGCGACGTACGGGAACTCCAGGTGCTCCGGGTCCGCCAGATCGACGTACGACTGCGGTACGCCGTCCACCAGCAGCGTCCAGCCCCGCGCCCGGGCCGGGTCGGGAACCAGCTCGGTGACGCCCCCGGGTGTGCGTCGGTTGCCGTGCGTTGCCATCGAGGAACCTTACTCAAGGGGCCCGTCCGGCCGGCCGAGTTATCCCTTCGACGCGAGCCGAACACCGGCCGCGCCCGTAGACAAGGAGAACGTCGTGGCCGGACCGTCGACCGCACTGTCCCCGGTGATCGCCGCCAGCACCCACTGGCTGGCCCGGGCGTACCCCGGTGGGGAGTCGAACACGGTCGCGCACACCCTCTCCGAGCTGCAGGCGCGTCAGGCCGTGACGGTCGCCGCCTGGCTGCGCTACCCGACCGAGATCGACGCCGCGCTGGTCGCCATCGCCGGGCCGGGCGGCTCCGCGCTGCTCGACTGGAAGGCCGGCAGCGAGCCCGAGGACGAGTTCGCCGAAGGCGAGGGCTGGCGCACCTGGGTCGACGAGGTGGTCGTCAGCTGGGCCGCGTGCCTGCTGGCCGACCCGATGCTGGCCCGCCGCGGCGTGGACGCGGTGATCGCCGCGATGCCGGTGCCGGAGCCCCGGCCCCGGCCGCAGGGCCGCCGCGCCGGTGGGCTGCCCAGCGAGTTCCGCCGGCTGCTGCAGCCGGACACCCGCGACCGCGAGGCCGCCGTGCTGTTGCGCCACCCCGACCTGCTGGAGCCGATCGCGGTCATGCACCGCGACACGCTCCTCTACCTGCTCGACGCCGAGCAGTCGCACGAGCCCCTGGCCGCCTGAGCCCTGCTGTGTTCGATGGCCTCGCTTCGCTCGGCGGGATCGCGCCCCTTGGAGTCGTTGTCGAGGGCACCGAAATCGACCACGGCTTCGCCTAGCCGATTTCGGCGCCCTCGACAACGACGGGCGCGATCCGTGGTGGTTGCGGTTGCGTTGACCATCACCATCCTGGCGTTCTTGACCTCATGGCCCACCCCTTCGCCCGGTGCGCTGGGGGCGTCCCCCGACGCCCGCCGGACAGCGTGCCGGACCCCCTGCGAAGAGGGCGGGAACCGTACGGCCGGCACCCGTTCCTCCTGGGGTGCCGGCCGTACGGCCTTTCAGCTGTCCGCCTCTGGACGCTGTCTGCGACGGCCCCTCAGCTGTCCGCGAGGCGGGCCGGGAAGCCGCCGGTGGCGATCGGGCCCCACGAGTCGACGGTGACGCGGATCAGGCACTTGCCCTGGTCGCGCATGGCCTGGCGATACTCGTCCCAGTTCGGGTGCTCGCCGGAGATGGCGCGGAAGTACTCCACCAGGGGCTCCACCGCGTCGGGCAGGTCGATCACCTCGGCGGTGCCGTCGACCTGGACCCACGGGCCGTTCCACTCGTCGGAGAGCACGCAGAGCGTGACCCGCGGGTTGCGCCGGATGTTGGCGACCTTGGCGCGCTCCGGGTAGCTCGAGATGACGATCCGGCCCTCGGTGTCCACGCCGCAGGTGTTCGGCGAGGACTGCGGGCGGCCGTCCCCGCGGACCGTCATCAGGATCGCGTGGTGCCGCGGGCGCAGGAACTCGACCAGCTCCTCGCGGCTCACCCGGGTGTTGGTGGCAATCGTGCGGGCCATCAGCGTGCTCCTTCCGCGTTGACCGTGTGCGCTTCGCCGGCCTCCGGCGAGCCCGGCCGGCTGGCGTCCACCGGGATCGAGCCCGGGTGCTGCCCGCCGGGCCCGGACGCGGCCTGCCCGGCCGAGACCGCGGCGCCGATGATGCCGGCGTTGTTCAGCAGCTTGGCCGCCACCACCGGGGTGCGGATCTCCAGCAGCGGGAAGTACTTGTCGGCCTTCTTGCTGACGCCGCCGCCGATGATGAACAGCCGCGGGGAGAGCAGCATCTCGACGTGCCGCAGGTACTTGCTGACCCGGTGGGCGAACTTTTCCCAGCTCAGGTCTTCGGACTCGCGGACCCGGTCGGAGGCGATCAACTCGGCGTCCTTGCCGTCGATCTCCAGGTGGCCCAGCTCGGTGTTGGGCAGCAGCACGCCGTCCAGGAACAGCGCCGTGCCGATGCCGGTGCCCAGGGTCACCATCATGATCAGGCCGGACTGGTCGCGGCCGGCGCCGAACGCGACCTCGGCGGCGCCCGCCGCGTCCGCGTCGTTGAGCACCGTGACCGGCTTGCCCAGCCGCTCGCCGAACAGCCGCGCCGCGGGGGCGTCGATCCAGGACTTGTGCACGTTCGCCGCGGTGCGGGTCACGCCGTCGACGACCACGCCCGGGAAGGTCACGCCGACGCTGTCGTACCCCTCGAACCTGGCAGCCACCTCGGCGACCGCGTCCACCACGCGGTCCACGTCTGCGGGCTGCGGGGTGGGCACGCGGCAACGCTCGTCGAGCAGCTCACCGCGCACCGTGTCGACGGGCGCGCCCTTGACGCCCGAGCCGCCGATGTCGATGCCGAGGATGGTCATCCGTGTCTTCCCGTCTCCGTGCCGGTCACTCGTCCGTGCTGTTTACCACGCGGGTCCGACACCGAATCCTGCCCGCCCCGGCGTGAAGCGGAACGACACCGACGGGTGAATTCGTTCCGCAGTTCCCTCGTTCACGCGCTGTCACTCATACTTTCGGCTGGTCCGGGCTCGGCTTCTCGGCTAGCGTTGCTTGTCAGGACGACTTTCTGCTTCTCAGAAACGGTCGCCGCGCGCGGGCACGGCTCTCTGCCCGCTGATGGAGGACCACCCATGACTGTGATCGAGGTCCATAACGAGCAGGCGCCCCGCACCCCCGAGGCGACAGCCACCGATCTGCTGGCCCGGATGGCCGCCGAATCGGCCGGACGGGGCCGCGCCGGCCTGCGCGACC
>NZ_BOMW01000017.1 GCF_016862395.1 Actinoplanes siamensis
GGACGCCCTGCGCTCGGCGGTCTGACGTGGCGCTGAGACTCCGCTGGTGGTGCCGCCGATCGCTGCGGTTCACCGGTCGGGCCGTGATGCGGGGCCTGCAGCACTACGGCGCCTGTTACGCGGGCGTGCCGGTGTTCCCACCCGCGCCGCCGCTCCCGGGGAGTCAGGGACCACCGCTCGGCCACCCCGAACGCCTGGCTGTCGACCTGCCCCTGTCGGCGGCCGAAACCCAGCTGTGGGCGCAGCTGGGTCATTTCCCCGGCCCGTAGCGCGTACGCGTGGCGGGCTTTCCGAGAACACTTCCGGGAGGAGAACAGTCGGATGCGTAAGGTCGTCTCCAGGGACGGTACGGCCGTCGCCTACGCCAAGGCGGGCGACGGGCCGCCGCTCGTCCTGCTCCCCGGCGCCTTCCGGGACCACACGGTCTTCACGTACATGCTGCCGTATCTCACCGGACTGACGACGTACTGCTACGACCGGCGGGGCCGCGGGCGCAGCGGCGACGCGCCGGACTACGCGGTGGAGCGGGAGATCGAGGACCTCGTCGCCGTCATCGAGGAGTGCGGAGGTGAGGCGGCCGTCTTCGGCGGCTCGACTGGCGCGGTCCTGGCGCTGGAGGCCGCGATGGCCGGCGCGCCGATCAGCCGGTTGACCCTGCTCGAACCGCCGTACCGGCTGCCCGGCGAGCAGCTTCCGGACGCGGACCTGGCCACGCGACTGACCGGCCTGGTGGCCCGGGGCCGCCGCGGCGACGCGGCAGCGCTGTTCCTCGCCCAGGCGGCCGGGCTCGACCAGCCGGGGATCGAGGCGTGGCGCAACGGGCCGATGTGGGAGCAGAGCGAGGCCTTCGCGCACACCCTCGCCTACGACGCCGCGATCTGCGGCGACTTCCGCCTGCCGGCCGAACGCCTGGCGCGACTGTCCGTGCCGACGCTCGTGGTCAGCAGCGACAGCACGAGCGCGTGGCTGGCCGCGTCCGCCGCCGCGACGGCCGCGGCGATCCCGGACGGCCACCACGCCGTGCTGCCCGGCGTCTGGCACCGGGTGCCGGCCGAGACGATCGGTCCCGCCATCGCCGCGTTCGTGCTCGCGGGCTGACCCGTCCTCCGGCACCCCTTCGAGATCAGGAGTTCCGATGACCCAGCGCCAGGAAGCCGTCCGGCCGGACGCCGGGGACGGGATCGTCCCCCGCCTGCCGACCGAGCGCACCTGTCCCTTCGATCCCCCCGAGGAGCTCCGGCGGTTGCGGGCCGAGGCGCCGGTGCGCCGGATGCGCTTCCCCACCGGCGACCTGGGCTGGCTGCTGACCGGTTACGACGAGGTGCGTGCCCTGCTCGCCGACCCCCGGGTCAGTTCCCGGCGCACCCGGGCCTCGCACCCGGTCCGCGAGCTCCCGCCCGAGGCGGAGGAGATCGTCCGGGTCCAGCCGGGCCACTTCATCGCGCAGGACGCGCCCGACCACACCCGCTACCGGCGGCTGCTCACCGGCCACTTCACGGTCCGCAGGGTGCGCGCCCTGACCGGGCGCATCGAGGAGATCGTCGACGACCACCTCACCGCGATGGCCGCCGGCACACCGCCGGTCGACCTGATGCAGGCGTTCGCGCTGCCCCTCCCGTCGCTGGTGATCTGCGAGACGCTCGGCGTCCCGTACGCCGAGCGTCAGATGTTCCAGCGCCGCGCCGCCGCGCTGATCTCCACGACCGACGACGTGACGGTCATCCGGCGCTCCCAGCGGGAGATGCTGGAGTACATGTCCGACCTGCTGCGCGCCAAGCGGGCGGAGCCCGGCGACGACCTGCTCAGCGGCTTGGTCACCCGGTCGGACGCGGAGGGACCCCTCACCGACGAAGAGCTGGTCAACATCGCCAACCTGCTGCTCGTCGCCGGGCACGAGACGACCGCGAACATGATCGCCATGGGTGTGCTCACCCTGCTGCGGCACCCCGGCCAACTCGCCGCGCTGTGCGACGACCCGGACCTGACGGACCGGGCCGTCGAGGAGCTCCTGCGGTACGTGACGATCCCGCAGCACGGTGTGGTGCGTACCGCGACCGGCGACATCGAGATCGGCGGGAAGCGCATCCTCGCCGGCGAGACGATCGTGGCGTCTCTGCCGGCCGCGAACCGGGATCCGGCCCGCTTCGCCGACCCGGACACGCTGGACGTGAGCCGGCAGTCGCCGGCGCACCTCTCCTTCGGTCACGGCGTGCACCAGTGCCTCGGCCAGCAGCTGGCCCGGGTGGAGATGCGGGTGGCGTTCCGCGCCCTGCTCCAGCGTTTCCCCACACTGCGCCTGGCCGTGCCGTTCGAACAGCTCCGGATGCGCACCGACAGCTTCGTCCTGGGCATCCACGAGCTCCCGGTGGCCTGGGACACCGCGGCGGCCCGCGCATAGTGGCCGGGGCCGGCCACCGCGACGGACTCCCGCGGGCTTCTATGCCGCTTCGCGGCCAGCGCCCGGCAGGCGCTCGGCGGGACGTCCGAAGTGGTAGCCCTGCGCCAGCCGGTAGCCGAGCCGGTGCAGTTCGACGGCCTGCTCTGCGGTCTCGACGCCCTCGGCGACGGCGGCCATGCCGAGCGCGTCGGCCACCCGGACGACAGCGGCCGCGATGACCGAGGTCCGGCCCCCGGCGGTCACCTCGTCGACGAACGACTTGTCGACCTTGAGGGCGTGTGCCGGCACGGTCCGCAGCAGGGCCAGCGACGAATGCCCGGTGCCGAAGTCGTCGAGGGCGATCCGCACGCCCATCCGGTCCAGCTGGCGCAGCGTCTCCTGGGCGCGGTCGGTCTCGAACACGGCGGTCTCGGTGACCTCGATCGTCAGGCAGGCGGCGGGCAGGCCGCTCTCGGCCAGCGCGGACGCGACCACCTCGGCCAGGCCGGGGCGGGCGAGTTGCCGGGCGGAGACGTTGACGCTCACCCGCTGCGGTGCCGCCGGCCCGTGATCGCTGCGCCACCGGGCCGCCTGCCGACACGCCTCGCGCAGGATCCAGGCGCCCATCTCCACGATGATGCCGTTGCGCTCGGCGACCGGGATGAACTGCGCCGGACTGATCACCCCACGTTCGGGATGGTGCCAGCGCACCAGCGCCTCGACGGCTATCAGCCGGCCGGCCGGAAGTTCGACGATCGGCTGGTAGACCAGCCTCAACTGGCCCGCGTCCAGGGCGGTACGCAGCTCTGCCCCGGTCCGCGCGTCCTCGCCCGCCCGCCTGTCGAGCTCGGGGTCGTACCAGCGGTACGGCTCACCGAGTTCCTTGGCGGCGTACATGGCGACGTCCGCGCGGCGCAGCGCCTCGACCGGGTCGGCCAGGCCGCCGGTGTCGGCGATGCCGATGTTCGCGCTGATCAGCAGCTCGTGGCCGGCCACCCGGACCGGCTGCGCGAGCATCTGGCGGACGCGCTCGGCCAGCGCTGTGGCGCTCTCGCGGGACGCGCCCGGCAGCAGCAGGGTGAACTCGTCGCCGCCCATGCGTGCCACCCACGCCGCGTCCCGGGTGGCGGCGGTGAGCGTCCTGGCCACTTCGACGAGCAGTTGATCGCCGACGTGGTGGCCGAACTGGTCGTTGACCTTCTTGAATCCGGTCAGATCGAGCAGAGCGATGCAGCCGGGACCGCCGTCCAGGGCGGTACGCAGGCGCGCCTGGAATCGGCGGCGGTTGTCCAGGCCGGTCAGCTCGTCGTGCAGGGCCAGGTTCTCCAGCTGGCCGGCCTGCTTCTGCACCTGGTTCACGAAGCCGGACATGCGCGCCGAGACGAGCAGGAACAACACGACCGCGCCGGCCGCCACGACCATCCAGTCGCCGCGGCGCGCGGCGATGCCTGGTACGAACAGCATGCCGGGGGCCAGCAGGGAGCTCGCGGCGAGCACTGCCTGACGCCCCCGGCCGAACCCGGTCCCCAGCGTCTGCGGCGCCGCGGCCGGGCTCGCCGCCATCGACGGGTGCAGCGCCGCGGCGCCCCACAACACGTACGACAACAGCCATGCCGCGTCGAGCGGATTGCCGTCGTCGAAGCTCAGACGGGCCGTGAGCACGGAGTAGCCGACATCTGCCACCAGCAGCATCAGGGCTGCCACGGCGAGCAGCCGCGTGCTGGCGGTACGGGCGCCGGCCAAGGTGAACAGCCCGGCCAGGATGGCCAGCAGCATGGCGTCGACGGCCGGATACGCGGTGTTGATCAGGCGTTCGAGTGGCGTGTTCGCCGCGGCCGCGGCCGCCGGGTGCGCCACGAACACCCAGAACACCAGCCCGGTGCCGGTCGCCACGATGGCGGCGTCGAGAAGGTGCCGCCAGCCGCGGCCGCGGTGCCGGCTCACCAGCCGTACCAGCCCGGCCACCAGCAACGGGTAGCTGCCCAGATAGAAGGCGTCGGCGACGAAGGGGAAGGGCTCCCGGTGCAGCGCGTACTCGCAGATGTTCCAGACCGCGTCGCCGGCGACGTTCATGAACTGCCCGGCCGCGAAGCAGAACCACGGCGCCGGCCGGGCCGGCCGGTGCAGCCGCACCCCCACGAGCACCGCCAGCCCGGACAGCAGGCCCATGACGTTGTAGGTCACGGCCTGCGCGAGGCCGCCGCCCGGGAGAAGGAAATAGCCGCCGATGGCCGCGACCCCGGCGGCCAGCGTGAGCCACCACAGCCGGCGGCGCAGCGTGGCGCCGGCCGGGGAAGCCGCATCTGCCGTGCGTACCGGCGCCCGGCCGGCAGTCCCGTTGTCGCGGCGTCCGAGTCTCACCCAGGTGATATCGGGGGCGGCACGCCGCAGTTGAGTTCCGGTGCCCCGGCATTGCGTCACAGCCGGAACCGGACAGCGCATCGGGCCCTGCGCATCCGCGCCCGGCCCGATCATCCGTGTCGGCCTGGACGGGCCGGACGTCGAGCCGCACCGTAGATCGGATCGGAGCGGCTCGGCGTCCCGCGGTGCCCGGCACTGGTCAGTGGCACCGCATCCAGGTGAAGTGGTAGAGCGTCTGGATGCTGCCGTCGGTGGAGTCCATCGTCAGGTAGCTGACGTCGGTGGAGGTCCCCTTGGTGACCCGCAGCTCAGTGTTGATGTTGAGATTGCGCTGCTCGCCGCAGGGCCGGAAGACCTGGGCCGCGATCGGGACCTCGTCCGTGGCGATCCAGTTGTCGTCCAGGGGCGCGGCGATCGCGTGGTTGGCGTAGCTGCCCGCCGTCATGCCCTGGAAGTAGTAGTTCGCCCGCTGCTGGGCGGTCGCGCCGCGCTGCAGGAATCCGTAGCCCCGGTAGTCGACCTTGGCGATCGCGAAGGTGTACCCGGACGGCGCGTTGACCAGCACGTTCAGCTGACAGTTCTTGCGGTTCTCGGTGACCGGGATGCCCGGGCCGACCTGCGCCAGGTAGGCGCTGTAGATCGCGGTGAACGCGGAGTTGTCCGGCGAGATCGCCACGTCGGCGGTGCCCGGAGCGCAGCCGGAGCCGGCCATGGCGACCAATTCGATGGAGATGTCACCAGTGGGCGGCGGATCGGTGATAACGAGTCCCGCGGACGCCGGAGACGCCTGGAGCAGCGACGATGCCAGGACCGCGAGCGCAACGCACCCGGCAGTTAACAACCTTTTCACGTCTTTTCCCTTCGGTTCGGAAGCGGGCCAGGACAAGCTATTGATTTACTTCAATGTAAGTCAACAGCAGCCAAACAAGTCGCCGGAATTCTTGATGCCCATCGAAAAAGAGGCCGACCGGGCATTAACCTACCGAAAAGCCCCGAAAGGTCTGCGGTATGGCGGGGTTGATACCGTTTAACCCGAACTCTACAGCGGTCGGCATGGAGCACTTACACAACCGAGTGACTTCGATGACGATCAATAGAAAATTGCCGCTTGTGTACGCCTGGCGCGCGCCACTACGGTGGTCGCGGATGTAACGGCAGACATTCTGGAATCACTCAAGAGTCAATACTGTGGCACCTGATGGAACCGTGCCCGGCTCATCCCCCCGCCCCTGCTCCGGAAGGAATTCCATGAAGAACAGCAATCGCGTGATGGCGGCCGTGCTGACCACGGTCCTCGCGTTGCCGCTCGGCACACCCGCGCACGCGGCCACCGAAGCCGGCGCGGCCGCGGCCGCGATCACCGTCGAGGTGATCGCCAGCAGCGGATCGGGGTGCGCCGCGGGCACCGCCTCGGTCGTCGGCAACGGCGACAACACCGGGTTCCGGGTCAGGTACCGGGACTTCGTCGCCGAGGCCGGCGGCGACACCGGCATCGTCGACCGCCGCAAGAACTGCCAGCTCGGCGTCCTGGTCAGCATCCCGGACGGCTGGACCATCGCCATCGCCTCGGCCAACTACCGGGGCCGGGCCGCGCTCCGGGCCGGCGCCACCGCCCTGCAGCGCACCAGCTACTACTGGCAGGGGTCGTCGGCGACCGAGCGCAAGGACGTGACCTTCACCGGCCCCCTCACCGGCCTCTGGACCACCTGGGACGTGGCGCCCGTGCTGACCTACGCCGAGTGCGGCTCGCAGAGCGTCCTCAACATCAACACAGAGCTGCGCGTCAACCCGGGCTCCTCCACCGGCACCAGCACGATGTCGATGAACACCACCGAGGGCGACGTCGACACCCTGTTCAACTTCAGCCTGTCCGCCTGCTGACCGCGCCGGCCGGGGTGCACGGCGCGCCCCGCCGTGCACCCGACGGCCGGTCGGCCGGAGCAGGGCCTGTCCCGCGGATCACGCCAGTGCGAGGCGATGCCCCGGGCGCCGAACCGCCTGGGCAGCGCCGCGGCCCCGCGCGATCCGCGAGACAGACGCCGGCGCAGGTGGCGCTGGCGTGGCTGCCGACGCCGCTCCCCCGCGACCGTCGTCGTCGCGCAGCGGGACCCGTTCCGGACCGCCACCGGGCTCGGTCTTCCGGCACCTCGACGCCCTCGGTGGACTCGTGCAAGATCGGTTCTGGTGGCCGCCGGCTGAGCGGCCACATCGGACCGACCGAGGAGATCGATTGTTCAAGGTGCTGATCTCGCGCGCCGCGGTGGTGTGCGGCCTGGCCGCCGCCATGGTCACCGGCGCCCCGGCCGTCGCGGCACAGGCCGCCTACTACAACACCTACACCGACATCGCCAGCACGCCCGACACGAGCTGCTGCACCGGGGCGCAGGGCTTCGCCGCCGGATCCACGTACCTCTACTCCATCAAGAATCACACCAACTACGACGACACCGCGGTCATCTACCGGATCAACAAGAACACCGGCGAGCGCGTGCTGATGACCAACGGCACCGACAGCACCTCGACCAACACCTGGCTCGGGCACGGCAACGACATCACGATCGTCGACATCGACGGCCAGCATCACATGTTCATCGTCACGATGGAGGCGAGCGGCGCGCAGCTCGTCCGGCTCCGCTACGACGGCACGACGTACTACCATGCCGGGTCGTACCAGCTGCGCCTCAACGGGGCGGTGGCGGCGCCGTCCGGGATCAGCCGGGTCTCGGTCAGCGGCACCACGATCACGTTCATGTTCAAGAGCGGCCGGACCGTCTACAACGGCAGCCTGCCGCTGCGCGCCTCCTCCGGGACCATCGACCTGAATAAGGCGTTCGACCTGCAGGTCGACGGCGCGCTCGTCAACGGGGCCACCGTGCCGGACCTGGCGACCTTCGCCAACCAGGGGTTCTACTACGACGCGGCGAACCAGGTGCTCTACAACCCGCTGACCAAGGAGAACCGCAGTATCGTGCTGGTCTACCGCAACGTGTCGCCGGCGACGACCGGGACCGCGCCCGCGGCCACCGACCTCTCCTTCCGCATCACGTCCTCGAAGTACTCCACCTTCGAGATCGAAGGCGTCGGCATCAGCGACGGCAAGCTCTACTTCAGCACGAACCGGGCGAACGCGGACGGCGGCTACGACGGGGTCCACTCCTTCGACGGCTACGTCGCGGGGTGACCCCGGCGGGCGCCGTGGCCCGGCCGGGCACTGGGGCCCGGCCGGTTCGCGGCCCGGAGCCGCCGGCGACGCGGCGTCGCGGGCTCGGGGCCACAGCCGTGCAAAGTGCGTGCGCCCGCACCGGATCGGCGCCGCCGGCCGGGGTGGTTGCTCTGCCACCACGATTCAGCGCAGCGCCTCCGTGACCGCGGTGGCGGCGTGCGCGACCAGGGCGTCGTCGCGGTCCGCGGCCGCGGAGTCGCGGCGGGACAGCACCGCGAGCACGATCGGGCGGCCCGCGGCGGGCCAGACCACTGCCACGTCGTTGCGGGTGCCGTACGCGGCCGCGCCGCTCTTGTCGGCGACCGTCCAGCCGCGCGGCACCCCGGCGCGGATCAGCGTGTCGCCTGTCGCGTTGCCGCTGAGCCAGTCGACGAGCAGGCGGCGGTCGGCGGCCGGCAGCACGTCGCCCAGCACGTAGGCCTGGAGGTCCCGGGCCAGAACTCGCGGCGTGCTGGTGTCCCGCTCGTCGCCCGGCTCGGCCTTGTTCAGGGTGGGCTCGTCGCGTACCGGAACCGTGGTGTTGTCGCCCAGCGCCCGCAACGCGGACCGGAAGCCGTCCGGACCGCCCAGCTCGTGCAGCAGGATGTTGCCCGCGGTGTTGTCACTGAACCGGACCGCCGCCTCGGCGGCGTCACCGAGGCCGATGCTGCCGCCGGCGTGCTTCCCGGTGACCGGCGAAGGATCCAAGATCGCCGGCACCGGGACGGGCCGGGCCAGCTCGGCTCCGGTGGTCCGGGACAGGATCGCGGCCGCGGCGAGCGCCTTGTAGGTGGAGGCGTAGGCGAACCGCTCGTCCGCCCGGTAGGCGACGGCGCGGCCGGAAGCGACGTCCAGCGCGTACACCCCGAGCCGGGCGCCGAACCGCCTCTCCAGCGCGGCGAACTCCGCGTCCGCACTGCTCACGGTGCTCGCGCTGCCGGGGCTGCCGGTGGCCGGCGGGCTGCCGGCCGCGGGCGGCGGCTGGTGGTCCGTGTCCGCGCACGCGGTCAGCAGGAGGCAGGCCAGCACGGTGGAGGTCATCCGGAAAATCATGGATCGAGGCTGACACAGTGGCCCGGAGACCGCAGGGCCGCCCGCGCGGACGAGGGTCACACCGCGCGACAGGTCCGGATGGCCGCATCTCGCCGACGGACCATCCATCGGATCAGCGACGGGGTCAGCAGGACCACGGTGAACAGGCGGATGCTCTGCACCGCGGAGATGACCGCCACGTCACGGCCCGCGCTCGCGGCGGTGGCCACCACCGCGTTGATGCCGCCGGGCGTGGTGGCGAGGTAGGCGTCCAGGAACGGCATCCCGGTGACGACGGCGAGGCACCAGGCCAGTGCCGCGCAGGCAAGGCACATCAGCCCGGTGGCGCCGATCAGATACGGCGCGAGCCGGCGCACGCGCCGGACGGACGTACGGTTGAACCGCAGCCCCACCTCGAGCCCTACCAGGACGAAGGCGAGGTCGCGCAGCGGCCCGGCCGGGGTGAACGTATGCGACGTGCCGGCCATCAGCAGCAGCGCGGTCAGCGCCATCGGCCCCAGCACCGACGGCGCCGGCAGCGACAGCCGGGCCCCGGCCCGCACGCCGGCCACACAGATCACGATCAGCTGGAGCAGGCCCACCGCCTGGTGCGGATTCGTCACGAGGCGGGCCAGCGCGGGGAAGGCGCCGGGCGAGGGCGGCGCGGCGGCCGTTCCGCCGGCGAGCGCGACGATGACCGGCGCGCTCAGCGCGACGAGCCCGACTCGCAGGTACTGGGCGAAGGCGACCACGCGTGAGTCGGCGCCGATCGCCTCCGCGGAGGCCACGATCGCCGCCGAACCGCCCGGGATGAGGGCCATCAGGGCGTCGGCGAGGCTGATGCGGCTCACCCGCGCCAGCAGGACCGCGGTTCCCACGCTGAGGGCGATCGTCACCACGGTGGCGCCGGTCAGGGGCAGCACGGTGCCGGCGAGCGCGCGTACCACGGACGGCCCGAGGTAGCTTCCCATCAGCACACCGATGGTCGCGTGTGATCCGCTGACAGCGGCTCGCGGCAGATTTCCGGCGGCCACTCCGGTCAATGCCAGCACGACGCCCACAAGCAGCGACAACACGAGTTGCGGAGCGGGAACGCGCGCCTTCTCCCCGTACTCGCCGAGCAGGTAACAGGCGACCGCCAGGACGGACCAGGCGGCGGCCGGGACCAGCCGCCTGCGAGCGGCGGTGAGCCGCCCGCGGAAGGGGCGTTCCGCTCTGTGGGCATCGAGCACGATCATGGCGTTGTCCCGTCGCGTCAGCATCGGCAAATCGGGTGAAATCTAGGCCTGTGCCGATAAGAAGACGCTGAAGACGAACACCACTCATCACCCGCTGGGCGCGCCAACGCCGGGTACCGCCCGGCCGAGGACGGCGGCGACTGAGCCGTCGCCGCCCGGGGTCACACCGCGCGTGCCGATGCGCGGTGTGACGCGCGACCACTCGCGGCCGGGGTCCGGATCAGCCCGCGTTTCCGGTGGGCAGACGCCACAGCCGGACCCGGTTGTCCGCGCCGGCCGTGAGCAGGCGCTTGCTGTCCGGGCTGATCCGCAGCGCCCAGACCTGCCCCCGGTGCCCGGTCAGCGGCAGACCCACCGGGCTTCCGGTCGCGGCGCTCCACAGCCGTACGGTGCCGTCGTCGCTGCCGGTGGCCAGCAGCTTCCCGTTCGCGCTGAACCGCATGGCCCGCACCGGCCCGGCGTGACCGGTCAGCGGCGCGCCGATCGGCCGGCGGGTCGCCGTGTCCCACAGCCGTACGGTCTTGTCGCCGCCGGAGGACGTGGCCAGGAGCCGCCCGTCGGGGCTGAACGTGAGGGCGTACACCGGCCCGGAGTTGCCGGCGAGCGGTTCGCCGGCGGGTTCGCCGGTGGCCGGGTTCCACAGTCGTACGACGTCGCCGCCGTCGGAGGTGGCCAGGAGCCGTCCGTCCGGGCTGAAGCTCACCGCGTACACCGCCCCGGAGCCCGCGGCCAGCGGCTCGCCGATCGGCCGGCCGGTGCCGGTGCGCCACAACCGCACGGTGTTGTCGCTGCCGGCGGTCGCGAGGATCCGCCCGTCCGGGCTGAACACGACCTTGCTCACCGCGCCGGCCCGGCCGGTCATGGTGTGCACCAGCCGCCCGGTGCGGGTCTCCCACAGCCGGGCCGTGCCGTCGTCACCGGCGGTGGCCACCAGTCGCCCGGCCGGGCCGAAGGCCACCGAGCGCACCGGCCCGACGTGGCCGGTCAGCGGCCGTCCGGACCGCTGCCCGGTGGCGGAGTTCCACAACGACACCCCACGGTCCGCGCCGACGGCGAGCAGCTTGCCGTTCGGGCTGAACTCGATGGAGTGAACACCCTGGATGCGACCGGCGAGCTGGGGTCCGGTCCGGCGCCCGGTCACCGTGTTCCACTGCCGTACCACTCCGCGGCTCGCGGTGGCGAAGACTTTCCCGTCCGGGCGCAACGCGATGATCCCGGCCGCGCCGGGCACGCCGTTACGGGCACGGGGGGCGGGCGCCTCGTGGGGTGCGGCGGCCCGGCTGGGCGCGACGCTCTCCGCGTTCCGGGTGAGCGCGGGTCGCGGGGCGGCATGCCCGGCGGTGGTGGTGACGGCGGGGGCGAGCAGCCCGATCATGGCAGCGGCGGCGACCCGGCCGGCGCGTCGCCGGCGGGCACCGATCAGTGAGCTGCCGCAGGCATCTTTACGATCTCTCTCCGTAGTCATTCCCGCACCGTAAGATCCGGCCGGGCGGGTGTCCGGCAGCTTCGCCGCGGTTCATCCGGCCGGGTTCTCCCGCCAGGTGGCCCGGCCGGAGCCGGGGGACTCGCCGTCGCCCGGACGGGGTTCGGCGTCGCGTGCGGGCAGCACGGCGTCGACCAGGTCCCGCGCGGCGGCCTCGAGTTCCGCGGCGGCGACCGGCCCGCCCGCGTTGGCGCCGGCGATGTTGTCGAAGAGGATGCCGTCGAGGCAGGCTACGAGCCATCTGGCCTGGCGCGGCGGGTCGCCGGCGCCGAGTTCGGTGAGCAGCGCGGCGATCCGCCGGCGCAAACCGTCCCCGGAACGGTGGAGCTCCGCGGCCACCTCCGGCCGGCGCGCCGACTCCAGGGTGAGCTCGTAGCGGGCCAGGTGACGCTGCCTGCCGGTGGTCAGCCAGCGGTGCAGGATCTCGGCGAGGAGCCCGGCCAGAGCGGCCCGGTCCGCCGCGACGAGCCGGGACGCCAGGGCGTCGAGCTCGGTGTGGTCGTCCTCCACCAGACGCTGGACGCACGCGCTGAGCAAGGCCGCGCGGGACCGGTAGTAGTAGGACGTGGAGCCGGGCGGCAAGCCGGCCGCGGCGTCCACCGCGCGGTGTGTCAGACCGCGGGAACCGTGCTGGGCCAGCACGCCTAGGGCGGCGTCGGCGACGAGTCGGTGCCGCGCGGAGATCATGACCACACTCTACCGGCGTAGAGCTTGTTTGCCCTTCCTCTACATCTGTAGGGTCACCTCTATGGATGTAGAGGAACGACGGTCCGCCGCGGTGGTCGGGGGCGGCATCGGAGGGCTCGCCGCGGCCGTGGCCCTGCACCGCGCGGGATGGACGGTGGCGGTCCACGAGCGGTCCCCGGCACCGAAGCCGGCCGGAGCGGGGCTCACCCTGTGGCCGAACGCGGTCCGCGCTCTGCACGCCCTGGGGCTCGCCGAGGCGCTGCGGTCGCGGGCGGCGCCCCTGACGGGTTCGGGCGTGCGCCGGCCCGACGGGCGATGGCTGTCGCGGACGGATGCCAGCCAGGTGATCTCCCGGCACGGTGCTCCACAGCTGGCGATCATGCGAGCCGACCTGGTGGAGCTGCTCGCCTCCGCGCTGCCGCCCGGGTGTCTGCGGCTGGGCGCGGACATCACCGGCGCCGACGCCGGCGGCCCGGACCGGCAGGCGAGCATCCGCTGTGGTGACCGGCTCGTCCCCGCCGATCTCGTGGTCGCGGCCGACGGTGTCAACTCCCGGCTGCGCCAGACGCTCTGGCCGACCCAGCCACCGGCGCGGTATTGCGGATACGTCGCCTGGCGCGCCGTGGTGCGCTCCCCGGCGACGGCGATCGGGGCGGCCAGTGAGACGTGGGGGCGGGCGGAGCGCTTCGGTGTCGTTCCGATCGGCCACGACCTGGTCTACCTCTACGCCACCGCGAACAGCCCGGCCCGGAAGCCGGGCGCCGACGAGCTGGCCGAGCTCCGCCGCCGGTTCCGGCACTGGCACGAACCCATTCCCGCCCTGCTCGACGCGATCACGCCCGACGGCCTGCTGCGGCACGACATCATGGCGGTGCAGCCGTCCCCGCGGCGTCTCCACACCGGCCGGATGGCGTTGCTCGGCGACGCCGCCCACGCCATGGAACCCAACCTCGGCCAAGGCGCCGGCCTGGCCATCGAGGATGCCGTCGTGCTGGCGCACGCGGTGACCGGCGCGTCATCGACGGTCAGCGGGCTCGCTCACTACAGCCGGGCCCGAGCCGGACGCGTCACCCGGCTCGCCCGGCAGTCGCGCCTGCTCGGCCGGATCACGCAGAGTCCCTCCGCTGCCGTCGTGGCGTTGCGCGACGTCGCTACCCGCCTGATCCCCGACCGCCTCGCGCTGCGCGGATTCGACGCCGCCGCCAACTGGCATCCGCCGGCGCCACCCCCCGGGCGCGCCCCAAGGGAGCGCTGATCAGAGCGCACAACGGCGGGCCCGGCCCTCCAGGTTTTCTCACGCCGCCCTTCAGCGTTCCTCCAGCGCCCTCGCCACGGTGGAGGGAGCACTCCGCTCCTACGGCATGGAGGTTCCTATGGCATCGCCGCCCCGTCCCGTCGTCCTGGCCGCCGCCCTGCTGGTCGCATCCACCGCGCTGGGCGGGCGCGCCGTGGCGGCAGCACCGGCCACCACCGCGGACACCGCCGTGGTGTTGCGTCCCGACGGGGACATCATCCGGGAGTGGTCAGGCGGCACCGCCGGCCCGGCGTGGTCCGCGCTGGACGACGCCGTCGTGCAGCCGGCGTCGGTGTCCGCCGCCGACTACGTCTACGCCAGCGGCGCCGGACGCCGTATCGAGGTCACGCTCACCACTACGCCGCTCTCCGGCGGCACGGCCTCGGTGACCGGCTGGTTCTATGCCAACACCGGCAGCGCCACCCAGCTGTCGGCCCAGGTGGTGACGTCCGGCCGGACGCTGGCCGGCATCACCGTCCCGGCCGGCTCGGGATTCGCCTGGCGTTCGGTGAGCGCCACCGGGATCGCCCAGGCCGATCTGGACGACCTGCGGCTGCGGTTCACCACCGCCGGGGGCGGCGACAGCAACGTGCGGGCCGCGTACGCCTCCGCGGCGGTGAGCGCGGGACCGGCGTGCACCCCGGGCTGGGGCTCGTTCGGCCCCGGATCCTGGCCGCCGGCGTGCTGGCGGCCGTTCGAGACGAGCAGCCCCTTCAACACGCGCCTGCCCGCCAGCCCGCGACTCATCGGCGGCAGCGCGCAGCGCTCCGACGCGATCAGGGCGCGGATCCTGGGTGACATCTCCGCCCGCGACTACCCGGGACACATCAGCGCGGATCCGCAGGGTCTCGGCGGCGAGCCCACCTACTACGCGCAGTCCGGCGATCCGTCGTACGTGATCGACTGCCTGTCGTACGGCGGCGCCTGCACCATCGACGGGATGAGCGTGCGCATCCCGGCGCAGGCCGCGCCGGAGGGCGGCTGGTCCGCGCCGGCCGGCGCGGACCGGCACCTCGCCGTGGTGGACCAGAGCACCGGATGGTCGTACGACATGTGGCAGGTCCGCGGCAGCGGCCTGCCCGCGCCCGGCGGCACCCTGCAGATCTCCTTCGGCGGCCGGTCGCGCGTGGTCGGCGACTGCGCCTCCGGCGTGCCCGCGGACGGCACCAACTGCGAGCCCACCGGCGTGGGGCACGGCACCGCCGCGCACTTCGCCGGGCTGGCCGGCCGGGTACGCGCGGAGGAGCTCCAGGCCGGCCGGATCGACCACGCGTTGAACATCGTGATCGACTGCGACAACGGCACCTTCGTGTACCCGGCCCGCGGCAAGGGCAAGACCTGCGCGAACACCACGGACGCGCCGCCCATGGGCGCGCTGCTGCAGCTGGACCTGACGTCGCAGCAGATCGACGCGCTGCCGGTGCAGCCGTGGAAGAAGGTCTTCCTGCGAGCCATGGCCGAATACGGCATGTACTTCGGCGACACCGGCTCGCAGAACATCTTCTCCATCGAGACCGAGTCGGGCAATCAGTACACCGCGTTCGGCCGGCCCGACCCCTGGCTCGCCTACGGGCAGGCCAACTGGGAGCCGTACACCGCGGACGGCGTGACCTCGTACGTGGCCAAGCTCTACAACCGCCCCGGCGACCCCGACCCCACCCTCGACTGGACCTCGGCGGTGTGGAGCCACCTGCGGGTGCTCGACCCGTGCGTGGCTCAGCGGACCTGCTGACCGGCACCTGTTCCCGCCGGCGCCCGGACCGCGGCGCCGGCGGGAACACTCAGTCGTCGAGCACGGTGACGTGCAACGGCAGGACCGCCTGCCGGCTCTCCGGCATCCGGATCACGGTGAGCAGCGCCCACCGGCCGGCGTGCGTCCGCAGGCACACCTCGGCGCCGGCGGCCAGCCCGGCCAGCCGGACGTTGCCGCCACCCCGCCGGGACAGGCCGCGGCAGACCTGCGGCGGGTCGCCGGGGTTGACCGCGTGCACGGCGTTGAAGGCGTCGGTGTTGGTCAAGTCGACCCCGGAGATCTGGTCGTGCGGCGCGTCCGGGCTGGTGCGGTACAGGTCCAGGTGGTCGTAGTCCGGCGAGCGCGGGTTGTTGGTGGCATGCCAGTCGCTGGGCCGCCCGGCCGGGATGTCGAGGTCGTACCCGAGGCCGGGCCGGACGGCCACGTCGAACTCCGCGAAGGTCCCACCCACGGGCGGGGCCTCCGGCACGGCGCGGTCACCCGCGCCCAGCCCGGCGGCAACCCCGATCGGCAGGACGGCTGCGGCGGCGATCCACCTCCACGGACGCCGGCGCGCCCCGGGCGCGGGCGCCGCGGGCCGCGCTTCGGGCCGGGTCACCGGTGACCGCGGCGACGCGGGCGGGGCACCGCCGATCTCCAGATCCGGGTCCTGCCGCAGGATCCGCTGCTCGAGCCGGTGCAGTCTCGGCCCCGGTTCGACGCCCAACTCCTCGACCAGGCGGGTCCGGGCGGCACGGTAGGCGCCGAGCGCGTCGGCCTGCCGGCCGGACCGGTAGAGGGCCAGCATGAGCTGCGCCACCCACTCCTCCCGCCAGGGGTTCGCCAGCACCAGGCCGTCCAGCTCCGCCACCAGCTCGGCATGCCGGCCCAGGGCCAGGTCCGCGTCGATCCGCAGCTCGGTGGCCACCAGCTGGCACTGTTCCAGCCGGGCCGCCTCCCGCGCCGCGGTGTCGCCGGGCACGTTGCCGTACGCGGCCCCGCGCCACCAGCCCAGGGCGGCGTGCAGCAGGTCCGCGGCCTTGTCGTGCTCCTGCGCCTCGAGGGCCGCCCGGCCCCGGCGCACCGCCTCCTCGAACCGGCGGCTGTCCAGCTGGTCCGGCGGCAGATCGAGCAGATACCCGCCGGGGACCGTGCGCAGCACGCGCGGCCTGTCCCCGGGACGCCGATCCGGTTCGAGCAGCCGGCGCAGCTGGGACACGTACGTCTGCAGGGTGTTCGCGGCGCTCGCCGGCGGACCGCCGGGCCAGACCTCCGCGCCCAGGGCCTCCGGGGTGACCAGCTCTGCGCGGTGCACCACCAGGTACGCCAGCACGGCGCGGGCCTTGGCGGCGCGGACGACGACGTCCCGCCCGCCCTGCCGGACGGTCAGCGGTCCCAGCACCAGGATCTCCACGCACCCCACCCTGCCGCCGGAGAGCAGGATGCCGATGCGCACCGTTGAGTATCGGACAGTTGCCGGGCCCACGATCCCGGAACGCCGGCGTTCCGGGCCGGTGGGGACCACGCTGAAGGGGTATGCCACCTGTCCAGCGTTCTTGTCGGAAGAGGTGGGAGAGATGAACGAGACCATGGGGTACGTGCCGCTGGGCACCCACCCCGATCTGATCGAGATGCAGATCCGGTACGAGCGGGCGGCGGCCAGCGGCCCGGCGGTGATCACCGACGGCATGACGTTGCTGGCCGGTCTGTGGCTGGCCGTCTCGCCCTGGGTCATCCGGTTCGACGTGACCGCGCCCGGGGTCCGGGCCAGCAACCTGATCATGGGAATCGCGGTCGCCGTGACGGCCCTGGGCCTGACCCTGATGCCGGCCCGCATGGTGCGGGTGAGCTGGGCGACCGCGGCCATCGGAGCATGGGTCGTCGCATCGCAGTGGATCATCGAGCGGTCGGCCAGCACCTGGCCCATCATGATCAACAACGTGGTCACCGGAGCGGTGATCATGGTCCTGGGCGTAGCCGCCGTCGCCATCCTGACGGCCACGGCCGAGCCCCGTAAGTGATCGAGCAACAGGCCCGGGCCAGGCTGGCCCGCATGGTGGCCAAAAGCCGGCGGTAGCGACAAGGAGCACCAGCTCGCGCGGGAACCGCCGCACTCGCCGTGACCCAGCACGGCCCTCGCCCTACCGCGAGGCGCGGTCGCCGTTGTCAATCCGTGAGGAAGGGCTGGATCCGGGCGGCCGGGGTGAGCAGGAGGATGGTCGAGCCGTCGGCGAAGGCCAGCCGCAGCCGCCGGTCCTTCTCCGTGGCCGAGACCAGCTCGGGCCGCCGGCACTCCCAGCGCAGGCGCAGGCCCGGCGGCCGGCCGGACGCCGGGTGGAGCAGGCGGCGCCAGAACCCGCCACCCTGGGACAAGACCATCAGGCGGCGGTCGGTGCGGGCCAGCACCCGCGGATCGGTGACCAGGCGGACATGCTGGTCCAGCTCTTCGGCGAGGCTGCGGGGCGGGCCGTCCGCGCCACGGCGGCCGGTGGGCGGAAGCCGGCGGAACCGGAACGGTGACATCTCGGCGCGGGTCATCCCGGTCGACGTGCGCCCGTCCGCCTTGCTGACCCAGACGGCGGCGCGGAACTCCTCGCCGGGCCGCAGGTGCTCGCGCACCGCGGCCGCCACCTGCTCGTCGTGCCCGGCACCGAAGCCCACCAGCTGCTCCCTTCCAATCGTCGCCAACAGCGTCTCAGTCGATCATGAGGTCCGGCATGGTCCGGGACCGGGTGGGGCCTCCGTCCGGCCGGGGGCAACCGCGGGCGCGCATCCGATCCCAGCACGCCGGAGGCCTCCCCCGGTGTGTTCCAACGCACCGGCGGGAACGATCCGGTACGGCCGGGCGTTGCAAGGCCGCATGACTGGTACCTTTCCGGCGACGCCGCGCCTATCGATCCTGGATCTCGCCCCGATCGCGCCCGGCGGAACCGTGGCGCAGGCCTTCGAGAACTCCGTCGCCCTGGCGCGGGCGGCCGAGGAGCACGGCTACGAGCGGGTCTGGTACGCCGAGCATCACAACATGGAGCGGATCGCCTCCAGCGCGACCAGCCTGCTGATCGGGTACGTCGCCGGCAAGACGTCGACGATCCGCCTCGGCGCCGGCGGCGTCATGCTGCCCAACCACGCCCCGCTGACGATCGCCGAGCAGTTCGGCACCCTGGCGTCGCTGCACCCCGGGCGCATCGATCTGGGGCTGGGCCGGGCGCCCGGCAGCGACCAGGTGACGATGCGGGCGATGCGCCGTGATCCGATGTCGGCGGAGAGCTTCCCGCAGGACGTGCTGGAGCTGCAGGGCTACCTGGCGGACGAGTCGCGGGTCCCCGGTGTGCGGGCGACGCCGGGCGCCGGGACGAACGTGCCGCTGTACATCCTCGGCTCGTCGATGTTCGGCGCCCGGCTCGCCGCCGCGTACGGCCTGCCCTATGCCTTCGCCTCGCACTTCTCGCCCGGCCTGCTGGAGCAGGCGGTCGCCGCCTACCGCGCCGAGTTCACCCCGTCGGCCCAGCTGTCCGAGCCGTACGTGATCGCCGGGGTGAACGTGGTCGCGGCCGCCACGTCCGAGTCGGCGCGGCAGCAGTTCGAGACCGCCCGCCGGATCCTGGTGCGCGGCCTGGTCACGCGGGCCCCGGGCGCGCCGGACTACTCGGACGAGGAGATCGACGAGTTCCTGACCACGCCGAACGGCCGCCAGCTCGCGTCGATGCTGACGTACTCGGCGGTGGGCACCCCGGACGAGGTCGGCGCGTATCTCGCCGCGTTCGCCGAGAAGGCGCAGGCCGACGAGCTGATCCTGGCCCACCAGTCGACGCTGATCGCGGACCGGGTGGAGTCGGTGCGGCTGACCGCCGCCGCCGTGCTGGGCGCCGCCACCGTCTGAACGAAGCGGGCGGCGCCACCTGAACGAAGCGGCCGGCGCCGGCCCGATCAGCGCCGGCCGAACATCGCGGCCAGCGCCGCGTCCGAGGCGCGCAGGGCGTCCCGGTCGAAGGTGCTGCCGGCGGCGACCAGCTCGCCCGCCCCGGTGCGGTCCAGCAGCTCGGCGAGCCGGCGCTCGACCCGGTCCGGTGTGCCGGTGATCGCCGCCGCCGCGGTCTGCTCCAGGTACTGCTGCTGGCGCGGGGTACGGGTGGCGGCCCGGGCCGCGGCCACCGGTTCCAGGGTCGGGAACACCCCGGTGGTTCGGCTCTGCGCCATCGCCCACGCCTCCGGCAGCAGCAGGTCGGCGGCGTCCGCGTCGGTATCGGCGACCAGCACGTCGAGGCTGATCGCCACCCACGGCGCGGGTTGCTGCGCGGAGGGCCGGAAGGCACGCCGGTAGTCGGCCAGCGCCTGTTCGCCGCCCGCCCGCAGCAGCGGCCCTCCGACGATCACCGGGAGTCCCAGCCGCGCCGCGATCGTCAGGCCGCTCCCGGTGGCCAGCACGTACAGCGGGATGTCCCGGTCCGGTCGCGGGTGCAGGGTGATCTCCGCCGTGCCGGTGAGGAATCCGCGCAGTTCGGCCAGGTCGGCGGCGAAGTCGCGGTCGGTCTGGCGCAGCGCCCGGCGCACCGGAGCGGTGAACCCGGGCGAGCGGCCCAGCCCCAGGTCGACCCGGCCCGGCGCGAAGGCGGACAGCGTGGCGAACTGTTCGGCGACGACGAGCGGCTGGTGGTGCGGCAACATCACGCCGGCCGAGCCGAGCCGGATGCCGGCGGTGGCGCCGGCGACGGCGGCCAGCAGCACGGCCGGGGCGGCGCCCGCGATGCCGGGAACCCCGTGGTGCTCGGCGACCCAGAACCGGTGGTAGCCGAGCCGTTCGGCGTGGGCGGCACGCGCGACGGTGCCTCGCAGCGCCGCCGTGTCGGGCTCGCCGGCCCGGGTGCGGGAGCGGTCGAGCAGGGACAGCCGGGGTTCCGCGGTGCTCACGAGGGATTCAGCGTCCGCCCGGGAGGATCTTGTTCCCGGTACGCCCGGAGATCCGCGCCCGCCGGTGGCGGGCGCGGGTCGGTGACCGGTCAGCCGGCCGGGTTCCAGCCATCCGTTCCGGCCAGGTACTTCTGCGGCGTGTAGTTGGCGGCCTGCGCGTCCGTCAGCTGCGCCCGGTTGCTGTTGAGTGTCGCGCCCGCACCGGTGTTGCGGTACTCGTAGAAGCGGGCGTTCTTCCACGAGTTGCCGGACATGTCGGTCCACGGCTGGGCGACCTTGATGGTGGCGCTCAGGTTGGACTCGCGGACGGTGACCTGCCCCGCGGCGCCCCACGGCCGGCCCAGATAGGTGACGTTGTCGGTCGCGCCGGTGAACGTCGACTTGTAGATCAGGAAGCCGTACGTCTGGCTCGCCGGCGTGTTGGCAGCGGTGAGGTAGCCGCCGGTGCTCCGCTTCTCGTAGATCTTGCAGGCGTGGAAGACCGCGCTGCCGTTGCCGTAGATGAAGTCGACGGTGCCCTCGATGTACGAGCTCCAGACGTACGCCCGGGCGCTGTTGTAGATCAGCAGGGTGTCCTGGTCGGCGGTGACCCGCACGTTGCCCAGCCGGGCCCGGTCGCCGTAGAGCGCCAGGGCCAGCGCCTGCGACGAGCCGTTGGCGGCCTCGTCGTAGTCGTTGCTGAACGTCAGGTTCTTGCCGTAGAACTCCTTGGCCTGCACGTAGACGGTGGCCGAGCCGGTGGTCCCGGCGGTCGAGGCGGGCTTGTTGTTGACGATCACCGTGGCCGCGGCGCTGGAGCCGAGGCCCTCCAGGGTGATGTACGGCTTGTCCGCCGGGATGACCACGCTCTCCCGGTAGGTGCCGGCCTTGACGGTGATCGTGACGCGGCTCGTGTTGCCGGCCGGGACCGCGTTCACGGCGGCCTGCACGGTGCGGTACGTCGCCGAGCCGTCGGCCGCGACGGTCAGCGTGGTGGCGGCCCGGGCGGGGATGGCGGCGACGCCGAGCAGCAGGGCCGGCACGACGACCAGGGGAGTCATTCTTCGCGACATGATCGGCACCGATCTAGGAGATGGCGAACGACGGGTGCGGGGGCTGGTTGTACGCGGTGTTCTGCCAGGCGACCGCCTCCCGGTACATCCGGTTCTGCATCAGCGAGGTGCGCGAGATGCTGGTGCTGTCGGTGGTGGAGTAGATGCGCAGCTTGGTGTTGTCCGTGGTGGGCCAGATGACCTCCTCGCGCCAGTCGCCGAGGATGTCTGCCTGCAGGGACGGGGTCGCCTTGGTGCCGTTGTTGGAGTGCACGCCGCTGGCGGTCAGCAGGCGGGTGTCGGCGCTGGTGCCGTACTTGTCGATGTGGGTGCCGTCGAGCAGTTCGCGCTGGGCGTCGCCGTCCCACCAGATGACGAAGTTGGCGCTGGACGGCTTGCGTCCGATGTTCTGCCCGGACGTGTTGAACAGGCCGGAGACCCCGGACGACCAGGACTCGGCGCCGGGGCTGCCGGCGTAGATGTCGTCCGAGACACCGCGGCCGTTGTCGCAGCCGCAGGAGGCGTTCGACCAGATGATCGCGCCGGTGCGGGCGTCGGCCATCCACGCGGCCAGCTTCGTGGTGCTTTCGTCGACCTTGAAGACCTCCAGGCCGGAGCGGCTCGGGATCAGGTCACCGACGTGGTACGCGTCGCCGTGGCCCTGGCCGTTGACCCACAGGCCGGCGCCGTTGTCGTCGACGGCCATCGCCCCGTACAGGATCTCGTCCCTGCCGTCGTTGTCGACGTCGGCGACGGAGAGCTGATGGTTGCCCTGGCCGGCCCAGGCCGAGCCGTTGGTGGAGGAGTTGCTGTCGAAGGTCCACCTACGGGTGAGCGCGCCGTTGCGGTAGTCCCAGGCGACGATCACCGAGCGGGTGTAGTAGCCGCGGGCCATGATGATGCTGGGGTACGACCCGTTGATGTACGCGGTCCCGGCCAGGAACCGGTCCACCCGGTTGCCGTAGTTGTCGCCCCACGACGAGACAGTTCCGCGCGGCGGCACGTAGTCGGCGGTGGCCATCGCCTTGCCGGTCTGCCCGTTGAAGACGGTCAGGTACTCCGGCCCGGACAGCACGTAGCCCGACGAGTTGCGGTAGTCCGCGGACGAGTTGCCGATCACCGCGCCGGTGCCGTCGGTGGTGCCGTCCGCGGTCTTCATGACCACTTCGGCCTTGCCGTCGCCGTCGTAGTCGAAGACCTGGAACTGGGTGTAGTGCGCGCCGGCCCGGATGTTGCGGCCCAGGTTGAGGCGCCAGAGGCGGGCGCCGTTCAGCTCGTACGCGTCGATGACGACCGGCCCGGTGTAGCCGGACTGCGAGTTGTCCTTGGCGTTGGACGGGTCCCACTTGAGCACGATCTCGTAGGCGCCGTCGCCGTCCAGGTCGCCGACCGAGGCGTCGTTGGCCGAGTAGGTGTAGGCGACGCCGTCCGGCGTGGTGCCGCCGGCCGGGATCTGGATCGGCACGTCCTGGTAGGCCGCCGCGAGCGCGGGAGTCGGGGCGGCCGCCTTCAGCGAGGTGGTCTCGGCGCCGCCGAGCACCGGCCGGACGGTGTACGAGGCGCCGGCCGGCGCTCCGGCGTCGGTGAAGTTGGTGCCCTTGGTGACCGGTGTGGTGTTCACCTTGGTGGCGCCGCGGTAGACGTTGAACGCGATACCTGCCGGGTCGGATGCCAGGAGCCGCCAGGACAGGAAGTTCCCGGCCGGGGTGCGCAGGCTGATCAGCCCGCGGTCCAGGTCGTCGACGGCGGTGGAGGTGTCCACGGCCGTGGTGGAGGTGTCCGCGGCACTGGCGGCGGTGGGGATCCCGCCGGCGGTGAGCAGGACCGCGGCCACTGACAGGCCGCACAGGAGTTGGCGTCGCATGGGGATCCCAACGTGGTTGAGGACGGGGACGCACCGCTACTGAAGCGGTTAACCGGACCGTAACACCCGGGATAACGCGTTCCATAGACCGACTCAAATTCCTGAAAGGATTCACCGGCCTGGGCCGCCGACCGGAGCGCGGCCCACCCGGCGGCTCGGTCGCAACGAAGCTTGTCTATCCGTGGCAGAGTGGCGGCTGGTCCTGCTTTCCAACGGAAGGTGTGAACATGGCCGTACGTCAATCGATTCTCGCGCGGGCCGGTGCGGTCCTCGCGCTGGCGGCCGCAGCGGTGGCCGTTCCCGGCGCGGCCCAGGCCGGGCCGGCCCCCGCGGTCGGCTGGTCGGCTTGCACCGAGTCCACCCTGGCGGGATTCGACTGCGCCAGCTATGAGGTGCCGCTCGACTACGACCGCCCCGGTGGCCCCACCACCACCATCGCGCTGGCCCGGCGGCCCGCCGGCGACCAGGCGCACAAGCTCGGCACCGTCTTCGTCAACCCGGGCGGGCCCGGCGGCCCCGGCCGCGGCCTGGTCACCGCGGCCGCCCAGATCGTGCGGCCCGAGGTGCTGGCCCGCTTCGACCTCGTCGGCTTCGACCCGCGCGGCATCGGCGCCAGCGATCCGCTGCAGTGCTTCGCCACCGACGAGGAGGCCGAGGCGCTGCTGTCGCGGATGAGGTCGGTGCCGATCACCAAGGCCGAGATCACCGAGACGCTCCGGGCGAACGAGGAGTACACCGAGGCCTGCAAGCGCAACGCCGGCCCGCTGCTGACCCACATGAGCACGCTCAACGTGGCCAAGGACCTCGACCGGCTGCGCCAGGCGGTCGGCGACAAGGCGCTGACCTACATCGGGTACTCGTACGGGACGATGATCGGCGCCACCTACGTCAACCTCTTCCCGGACAAGGTGCGGGCGGTCGTCATCGACGGCAACGTCGACCCGGACCAACGGGCCAACCACCGGCTGGCCAACAAGTTCGAACGGGCCGGTGGCTTCGAGATCGCGCTGGCCGGCTTCCTCCGCGAGTGCGACGCGGCGGGGCCGGACTGCGCGTTCGCCGGCCACGCCAAGGCCAAGTTCGGCAAGCTTCGGGACCGCATCCGGCAGGGCCCGGTCACGTCCGCGACCTACGGGGTGGTGACCATCGACGACCTGACCGGGTTCGTCGCGGGCAGCATGTACGACGTCGCCAGCTTCCCGGACACCGCGCAGGTGCTGCAGATCCTCTACGGCGAGCTGTTCGGCGGCCCGCCGGCCCTGACCAAGGCCCAGGCGCCCCCGATGCCCGCGACTCCGCCGGCCCGGGGCGGGATGCCCGACGCCTACGGGTACACCTCCAACGACGCCTTCTACGCGGTCAACTGCGCCGACGCGCCGCTGCCGCGCAACCCCGCGCTGTACCCCACCTTCGCCGCCGTCTTCGAGAAGGCGAACCCGACCTTCGGCCGGTCCGAGGCGTTCAGCGAGGTGGGCTGCGCCAACTGGCCCCGGGTCACGGAACGCTACGCGGGGCCGTGGAACAAGCGCACCGCCCACACCGTCCTGGTGGTGAACGGCACGTACGACCCGGCCACCCGCTACGACTTCGGCCGGCGGATGACCCGGGAGCTGGGCAACGCGCGGCTGCTCACGCTGGACGGGTTCGGACACACCAGCGGCTACAGCGCGTGCGTGCAGGACTGGTACACCAGGTATCTGCTGGCCGGCGAGCTGCCGCCGGTGGGCGCCCGCTGTGCCCAGGACCTGCCGCCGTTCCCCGCGGCCGGCTCCTGACCACCGACCACCACGCCGGCCGGTCCGCCCGGCGTCAGCCCGGGCGGGCGGCCGGCGTCAGCGAGGCTTGCGCGCGAGCAGCAGCGAGAAGCGCAGACCGCCGGCCGGCTCCTCGGCGGTCAGGTCGAGCGTCTCCACGGTGAAACCGGCCGCCCACAGGTCACGGCGGACCGCGGGCACCGTCGTGGTGCGGTAGTACATCACGAAGGACGGCAGCACCACCGAGTTGCGGACCAGCATGGCCACGTCGAAGCCGAGACTCACCCAGTACGCCCGGGTGGTCTGCGCCGGCAGCTCGCCGAGCCCGACGGCGAAGAGCCCGCCGGGGACGAGCGCCCGGTGCACTCCCTCGAAGATCGCCGGCCGCTCGGAGGGCAGGAAGTGCCCGAGCGCTCCGAAGGTCAGCGCGAGGTCGAAGCCGCCGGCGAACGGAAGCGTCCGGACGTCGGCGCGCACCAGCGCGGCAGCCGGAACCGCGCCGCGCGCCTGTTCGAGCATGCCCACGCTGAAGTCGACGCCGGTGACCCGCTCCCGGCACAACCTCTCCAGGACGGTCAGGCCGGCGCCGGTGCCGCAGCACACGTCCAGTCCCCGGCGGAACGGCCCAGCCGGGGACAGCGCCCGGGCGCTCGCGTCCAGAATGCTCTCCGGGGTGCGGAACGGCGTGTGGTCGAACTTGGGAGCCAGGTGGTCGTAGCCGCGTTCGACCGAGGACAGCGCCTGGACACACAGTTCCCGCAGAGACGGTCCTTGAGGAGAGAACACCAGGCCGAGGCTACCCGCTCGGCCGCGCCTGTCGCGCCGGGTCGGACGCGGCCGGGCCGTCCTCCCCCTCATCCAGCACCGCACGGACCACCGGGGAGCGCCGGAACGCCTGGGTGACCTGGCTCAGCCAGTGCACCTCCGCCAGGACGCTGGCGGTGACGCCGCCGACGTCGGCGGCGGTGGCGGCGGCGGGTTCCGGCGTGCCGGTCGCTCCGGCGTCGCCGGCCCGGCTCACCGCCCGCAACGACCACGCGATCTCGACGGCCTCGACGGTCGCCGCCAACTCGGCGCCCCGCAGACCCGCGCGCCGGGCGAGGTCGGTGGCCACGGCATGAGATTCTCCGCTGCGGTACGGCCGCAGCAGGAGCAACCCGTCCTGGATCTCCACGACTCGCCGGGTGAGCCGGAACCGCAGATCCCCGGGCAGCAGACGGTCCGCCCACCGCGTGTAGGGGTGCAGCGCGATCTGCGGCTTGACCGCGTACAACGCCTCCCAGAGCGGCCGCAGCGTGAGGTAGGAGACGTAGGAGCCGATCCACTGCGCCGGCCGGTGCGCGCCCACCGAGCGTCCCCACGAGGGCAGCGTGGAGCCGATGCTGATCAGCAGGGCGCTCACGATGATCAGCGGCCGGGTGGCGTGCGCGGTGACCACGTCGAGGTTGCGGTCGATCACCAGCCCGGCGGCGAACCCGGCCAGCTTCAGCGCCGAGTACAACCCGGAGAGGTAGCTGCCGCCGGTGACCATGAGCAGGCCCAGCCGCAGCAGCGGCGCGGTGCCCAGGCGCGTGAACCGGGCGGCCAGCCGCGCCACGTCCACCGCGCTGGCGCTCATGTAGCCGACGTAGGCCAGGAACACCACGGCGCCGGACCAGTCGCTGCGATAGCTCACCGGGTCCTGCGCGCGCAGCGCCGGATGCCCGGCCGGCCCGTGCACGGCGTTCGCGGCGACGAGCACCACCACCGCCAGCACGACCAGACCCACCCGCCGGCGGATGCGCCGGGCGGCGGAGGACGGATCGTTGATGCTCACCACGAAGCACTGGTAGCCGCAGGCGGCGATCATCGCGAGGGCGGGGGCGACGGCGTTCGCGGTGGCGGAGGCGCCCAGCACGGCGTCGACACCCGCCTGGGCACGTGGCCACTGCAGCGCCAGCGCCACCGCCAGCGCACCTAGACAGAGCACCAGCGACCAGCCCGCCCGCACGGACGTGGTCCCGGTCATCCGGCGCAGCTGCCACACCTTGTAGGCGGCACTACCGGCCACCAGGATCGCGGCGATGACGAACGGCATCGTCAGCCGCCCACGTCCGGATCGGCCAGGACCGCCCGCAGGCGGTCCATCAGGCCCTCCGGGTCGTCCTGCGCGGACCCGGCGGGTATCCGGTAGTCGGCCATCCGGGCGCACACCATGGTGGCGAACACCTCGGCCTCGTGCTCCTCGCGGTCGGCGAAGCCGGTGCGCCACATCATCGGGGCGCTCCCGCCCGAGCCGGCCGCCGTGCCCTCGTGCCCCAGCACCATGTGACCGATCTCGTGGGCGATGATGGTGACGGTGTGCAGGGCGCTGGTGGCCGCGTCGAACAACACCAGGTCGGCGTGCTCGGTCTCGACCCACATGCCACTGGGCCAGCCGGCCCCGGTGACCATCGGGGTGAGCAGCAGCGGCCGGCCGCGCCGGCGCTGCACCCGGTCGCGCACGTCCGCCACGCTCAACTGCCGCGACGGGCGCTCGACGATGCCGAGCTGCGCGAGCGCCTTACGGCACCGCGCCCTTGTCGTCCACCGTCGCAAGAAGTCCACATTGTTCACTCTAGGTCGTGCGCGGCCCGTCCGGCTCGTCGGCCGGGCGACCCCGCCGGTCCGCCTGCAGCGCCTGCTCGACCAGCTTGGCGACGGCCGAGAGGCCCTCCGGCGACAGGTCCAGCGCGCGCAGCGCCAGCCGGCGCACCTGGGTGTTGCCCGCCAGGCGGGCCAGCTCGTCCTGCGCCGGCTCGGCCTCGTCGAAGAAGTAGCCGATCGGCTTGTCGAAGTGGCGCGCCAGCGCGGCGAGCAGCTCCGTGGAGGGATGCTTCTTCGTCCCGTTGCGCAGCGCCGACAGGTAGGCGCCGCCCACCCGGATCTGTGGGTTCATCGCCTTGACCGCCGCCGCGACATCCTCGTTGGTGTACCGGCGCCCACCCCGTCCCGCCGGGCGCACCTCGTCGAACAGCCGGTTGAGGCGATGCGCCAGATCAGGTGAGCCGGGAGTGTCAGACACGGTGAGAGCCCTCCTTGCCGGTGAGGAGCCGCGTCAACGACCAATTGATGCAGTTCAACTGCTGGTTGACAGCTATCCAGAATGTAGGTCTAGACTCACAGACCGTACAACTCAACTGTCAGTTGAGCCAGCACTACGTAGCGCCAGCTGACACCACCACGCAGCATCAGTTCACACTGTGCGGTGCCAGTTCACACTGCGCGACAAGACGATGGCCGGATGCCACGGGGGCATCCGGCCATCGTCGTCGCCGAGGCGCCCGTCCGGCCACGGGGGAAGCCGGACGGACGCACCGTTATTGTGATTCCTCAATCTTTGTCCGTCAATGCCCGGGTCGCCGGTCAATCCGCGGAAGCCTCCTTCCCGCAGAAACGCCGCGCCCCGAGGAGGCCGCCGGGCCCGGGGCCGACATCGGCCGGGTCAGTGGCGCGCCGCCTCGGCGAACGGGGTGGCCAGCAGCGCCGGAGCGACCACGGACAGACCCGAACCATCGGCGAAGCGCAGGGCGAGCCACCCCTGCGGGTCGCCGGCCACGACGCCGCTCAGGACGGCCCGCGGGCACTGCCAGGCCACGGACAGCGGCGGCAGCGGGACGGGCCCGGCCCGGCCGAACACGCGGCGGCCACCCGCCCGGATGCGGTCGAGCAGCCCGCGCGGCGGGGCCGGCGCCGGGGCCGTCGGCGCGCCGGAGACGAGGAGCAGCAGCAGGCGGGCGTCGGTCAGGGCGAGCGCCGCCGCCGTGGTGTGCTCCGGAAGGTGCCGGTCCAGACCGCCGGCAGTGCTGCCCGCCGGGCCGTCCAGCCCGCTGTGCGGGTCCGCCGGTGGTGTCGTGCCGCCGAGGCCCAGCAGGCCCTGCGGCGCGCCCTGCCACTGCGTGATCCGGGAGATCAGCGGCAGGTCGGAGGGCCGGGCCACCCAGAGGGCGGCGCGCAGCGCCTCACCGGGGTCCAGGTGCTCGCCGACCCGCAGCCGCAACTCTGCCTGCCGCCGCGCCACCAGGCCGGAACCGTTCATCGCGTTTCTCCCGCCCCGTCCGTGCCCACCGTGGGCCCGGCCGCTCCTTGCCCGGTCCGGATCACCGGACCCGAGTCGTACCTCCACCTTTCCGGGTCGGGCAATCCGCGCGGCTCAAGTGTGCGACATGGCCCCGGCCCGCGCCGGGCAGGCGGCGGGGAGCACTCGCGCTCGGGATCCGGGGCCGGAAAAACCGCGGGCGGCGTCCTTCCGGACACCGCCCGCGGTTGCGCCAGGCGTCAGCCGTCGTAGCTGGCCTGCTCGACCGCGAACACGTTGCGGTGGCCGACCGGCTCCTGCAGCGACCAGAGCAGGTCCGGGTTGGTGGTGTCCTCCCAGTAGCTGATGCTCTCGCCGCCGCTGACCCAGCTGTACGAGGAGGGACCGGCGGCCGGCGTCCAGTAGTACAGCTTCTTGTCGCCCGAGGAGTTGAACCACCAGCGGTCGTTGTGCGAGGCCACTCCGTTCAGCTTGTACCAGGGCAGCTGCAGCGCCTCGGAGGCCGTGGTGCTGCCCGCGAACGTGGTGAGGCCCGGGGCGAAGGGGAAGCGGACCGCCCGGGGCGCCCGGTTCGGGTACGCGGTGCACCCGGACGAGCAGGTGTACTCGGCCATCACGATCGACGGGTCGGCCCGGTCCAGCGAGATCGACGACCAGGCCAGCGAGGTGCCCGACGTGGTGGCGGCGGTGATCGTGCCGACCTGCGGCAGCACGTACGCGTAGTTGTGCGCGTAGTAGGTCGTGTCGCTCTGCCGGCCGATCTGGTCGGCGGTGCCACCGGTGTTGGTCTTGAGGATCTTCGCCATGTTGAAGACCCGCATCCCGTGGCCGGTGTCCGCGACGTAGAGGTAGTCGCCGTACCAGGAGACGCCGCCAGCGTGGATCAGGACGTCCTTGAAGTTCGGCGCGGCGGTCGTCCCGGTCGGCTCGACCAGCAGAATCTTGCGGTACTTGTTCGGGTACGTGGCGTCCCAGTCGACAAGCGTGATCCGGCTGCGCGAGGTGCCGCCGCCGCAACCGTCCTTGGTGTACCAGCTCACCAGGATCAGCTGGTGCCCGTCGTAGTTCCCGCTGTTCGCCGTGCCCACCGCGTCCCGGCTGGTGGTGATGCCCTGCGGGAAGTTCGCGCAGTCGTTCACGTCGGTGTCGTCGAACTGGAACCCGGTGCTGTAGCCGGCCAGGTTCAGCGAGTCGGTGATGCCCTGGCGGTCGTGGTTGGCGTTGTCCATCACGTCGGACACCGAGGCCGTGCCGAGCTTGCCGGCCAGTGCCGTGTTGAGCGCGTCGAACTTGGTGTAGTTGGCGCTGAGCGTGAACTGGCCGGCCGGCAGCGACGTCGGCGCCGAGGCCGCGAACGCCGGGCTGCCGGCGACCAGCGCCGCGGAGACGGTGAGCGTCAGCGCCACCGTCGCCCGCGGCAGTCGTACCCGTATGGACATGTGTGGCCCTCGTGATCTGAATCAATATCGAGCGGCCACAATACGCCCGTCCGGGGTCGCTGTTGGAATCAGGTTCACGTTCGCGGCACGACCGCGGTCAGGCCGGGAGGCGGACACCCAGCACCGGCACCGGTGTGGCCGGGACCGCCGTCCGGGCCGCCGGCGTGCGCACCTCGAACGCGATGCGCAGCAGGTCGCGCAGGGCGGCGGTGAAGTCACCGAAATACGGGTTGATCGAGACAGTGAGCTGCGTCCCCGCGTCCGGCGTGGAGAACGAGTAGGAGCGGTAGCCGAAGATGCTGCCGGTGTGCCCCCACAGCGTCCGGCCGTCGGGCAGCGGCTCCTGATAGATGCCCAGGCCGTAGTTCAGCTCGCCGGCCGGATTCGCCAGCATCTCGGTGAGCTGCGCCGGGCGCAGCAGCCGCCCACCCAGCAGGGAGCGGTAGAACCGGTTGAGGTCCGCCGTGGTCGAGACGATCTCCCCGGCGGAGTACGCCATCGACGGGTTGAGATCGGTGAAGTCCAGCGGCACGATCTCGCCGTTCTCCTCGACCCCCTCGTAGCCGTGCGCGTGCGGCCCGTCGATCGTGACGTCGGTGCCGGGCACCTCGGTGCCGTGCAGCCGGAGCGGCCGCAGGATGCGCCGCTCGATCTCCGTGCCGTAGGCGTGCCCGGTGACCCGGCGCACGATCAGGCCGAGCAGCACATAGTTGGTGTTGGAGTACTTCCAGGAGGTGCCCGGCTCGAACACCGGTGGCCGCCCGGCGGCGAGTGCCACCAGATTCTCCGGCCGGAAGGTGCGGTACCGGACGTTGAGGACGTCCTCGACGGTCGCGAACAGGATGTCGGTGTAGTCGGGGATCCCGCTGGTGTGCTGCAGGAGGTTGCGGATCCTGATCCGCTCGCCGCCGGGGATCGCGCCCGGCAGCCATCGCTGCACCGGGTCGTCGAGGCGCAGCCGCCGCTCGGCGGCCAGCTGGAGCACCACGGTGGCCACGAAGGTCTTGGTGATGCTGCCGACCCGGAACTGCCCGCCGGCCACCGGCCGGCCCGGGCGTCCCAGTTCCCGTACCCCGCTCGACGAACGCCAACTCCCGGCCGGACTGTCCACCCTGGCCAGCGCGGCAGTGGCCCCGGTGGTGACGATCCGGTCCAACGCGTCCTGCAATGCGGCCCGGTCCAGCCCACCGGGCGAGGCCACGGCCGGTGACGCGGCCCCGGCGCCGGCCACGAAAGCGGCGGCGGCCGAGCCGGCCAGAACGGATCGACGGCTAGGCATAGTGCGTCTCCCCCCAAGTGACGGTCACGCGGCCGACGCTGCCAGCTTCAACGAAATCGGTCAATCCGTTTGCCGCCCTGGTCGCTCCCCTACGGGTGGTCCCGCATTCCCGCCCGGTCAGCTGGGACTCATCGCCCCTACCGGCGTCCCGCAGCCACCATGAGCCCCAGCCCGGCCGGGGCTGGGGCTCATGCCGCGGAAGCGGACCTGGTGCTCACCTACCTGCGCGAAGTGCACCGGATGGAGCGCGGCGCGATCGAGGCGGCCGTCGCGGCCCATCCCACGCCGGCAGACGCCCTGCTGGCCGTCGCCGGAATCATCGCGCGGAACATCCAGTCGCCCGGGTTCCGCGGCTGCGCGTTCCTCAACGCCGCCGCGGAGTACCCGGACAGCGGCCACCCCGTGCACCAGCAGATCCTCACCCACCGCCAGTGGTTCCTGGACACCCTGCGCACGCTGCTGGCGCAGCTCGGGGAGGGCTCGCCGGACGACGCCGCCCGCCACTACGTGATGCTGCGCGACGGCGCCATGGCGTCCGGCTGCCTGTTCGATCCCGCGCTGGTGGCCGACACGTTCCTGCGAGGCGTCGAGGGACTCGTCCGGATCCACGCCGGGCGCGAGCCGGCCTCCTCCGCGACGTAGCCGGGCACCGCGCGTCGCCGAAGGTGAGGGGATCGGCGGCCGGACCGGGACGAGCCGTTCGCCGCCGGACGTCGAACGCCGGCAGGTGGCCGGTCCGCCGGCGCTCGACACCCGGAAGCCGCCGTAGCGGTTCCCGCTCCGGGCCGCCGTAGCGGTTCCCGATGGGGAACGCCGCGAAGGCCGCCGGCAGGAGTGCGGCGCGCGCGCCTGCCGGCGGGCTCTCAGTGCTGGTTGCGCGGGGTGAGCGGGAAGGTGCCCGCGCCGACGCCGGTCAGCGTCCGGGTGTACTGGCTCAGGTAGGTGTCCAGGAACGGCGACCGGTCACCCTGGGTCGGCACGTCGAACCGGGGGTTCTGCAGCGCGAGGCCCAGCCGCGCCCGGCTGACCGCGATGGTGTTGCCGCTGGGGGTGTCGAGCCAGCTTCCGCTGCCGATCGTGCCGATCTGGACGCCGAGCTGATGCCCCACCTCGAAGGTCCAGTCGGTGGACTTCAGGTCGAACGCGACCCGGCCGGCCCGTTCGATCAGCGCCACGTTCTCGTCGAACATCACAGCGGTCCCGTCCGGGGCGACGTCCCAGAGCCGCACCATGACGTTGCCGGACGCGCCGGCGGTCAGCGTGATCCGCGGGGTGGCGGTGATCCGCACCCGGGACGTCGCCGGCGTGGACCAGCTGAAGTAGCTGTGCACGTCACCGGCTGCCGCGGCGAGACCCTTGCGGACGGCCGGGGCGGGATCCGTGTAGTGCTCCATGTCCTGCTGCCGGTCGCCGGACGCGACCGGGGCGGCCAGGGTGGAGGCCACGCCGTCGTCGACGTACCGCCCGTCCGGCAGGCTCGCGGTGGTGTACGACGAGGGCGTCGGCCAGGTCGGCTGCGCCCGCCACGCGCCGGTGTTGTCCTCGACGGCGAAGGCCGGATCGCGCACCTCCGGCCGGTCACCCTTCAGGTAGCGGTCGTAGAAGCGCATCACCTCGTCGAAGAAGCCGGCGCGGCCCTGCAGCAGCTGGCCCGCGCCGTTCGTCTCGTTGCCGCGCACGTGCTCCCACTGCCCCAGCCAGCCGCGCTCGACGCCGTGGTGGTTCCCGAGATACTCCTCCATGTCCTCGGGCTTGGTGTTGTTCTCGATGAAGCCCTGGGTGACGAAGAGCGGGGTGCTCGTGCCCTTCGCCCGCGCCGCGAGGTCGCGGGCGCGCCAGTAGGCGGAGCCGAGGTCGGGATTGTTGTTGTTGGTGAGGTTGTCGGAGAGGCACTCGGGGTGGCTCGCCTCGTAGTCGGCGTTCGCCTTGTACCTGTCGGTGTCGTCGGCCAGCGGCGCGATCGTGGCGATGCTGTTGTACGCGTTCGGCGTGCCGGTCACGTTGGGCCGCGGAACCTCGTTGCTGAACAGGTAGTTGTACATGTTCCACACCGGCTCCTGGGCCACCACGGCCTTCAGCGCGCCGAGGCGGAGGTTGTTGCCGACCAGGCCGGTCACCGCGTCGTACGACTTGCCGTACATGCCGACCTTGCCGGTCGACCACGGCCGGCTCGCCGCCCACTGGACAGCGGCCTTGACGTCGGCCTGCTCGCCCGGCCCCACCCAGTCGAGGCAGCCGGTGCTCCCGCCGAAGCCGCGCAGGTCGACCATGACGTAGGTGTAGCCGCGGTCGAACAGGTCGGTGCCGCTGGTGAAGTCCGCGAACCGGCTGGACGGGCCGGTCCGGGTCCACCCCTCCGGCCCGGTCTGGCCCGCGTGGCCGAAGTAGGGGCCGATTGCCAGGATGACCGGCGTCTTGGCGCCGGGTGGCAGGTTGGCCGGCCGGAGGACGTCGGCGTGGAGTTCCACGCCGCTGTGGTCGGCGGACGGGAAGTACGCCTCGGTCCACACCGCGCCCTCCGGCACGCGCGGATTCTGCTCGTGGGTGACGCCCGTCGGGGCCGGTGCCGGCGACGCGGCGGCGGCGGTGGCCGTGCCGCTCGCCGCCAGAGCCGCCACCGTGACCAGCGCGCCGGCGGCGGCCGCTGTCCGTCTGCGTATGCTCATCTGACCTCTCCAGCGATAGAGCAGTGTCTCTGCAAGCCTTGACGCTAGCGTGCCCGCGTCCGGTGTGGACAGCGTGGGTCCACGATGGACGGCCGACCACCCACGTCCGGGCCGGTCGCGGACCGCGCCGGCACGGTCACCGGTTCGTCCTGCTGAAGAGCGGAAATTGATCGACAAAAATCATCCTTTCGGTCGATATTGACCGGGAGTGCTAACCTCGCCCGCTGGCGACCGCGAGCGGGAGGTTTTGATGTCCGAGGAGTCCACCGGCGGGACCCCGCCCGAGGAGGCCACAATCGCGCTGCCCGCCGGCACGGGAGCGGGCGAGGCCACCGCGCCGATCCGGCCCGGCAACCCGGACGACGAGCCGACCGTGGCGATGTCCGCGAACGCCCCGGCCGACGAACCCACGGTGGCGATGCCCGCAGACGCCCCAGCCGAAGAAGCCACAGTGGCGATGCCCGCAGACACCCCGGCCGAAGAAGCCACAGTGGCGATGCGGCCCGCCGCCGCGCCGGTCCCGGAGCGGCCCGTCCAGTCGCCCTCGGAGCCAGTGGAGACGGCCACTTCGGAGTCCGGTTCCGGCGGCTTCGTCCTGAGTCGACGGCGACTGCTCCTCGGACTGTCCGGGGTGGCCGGGGTGGCGGTGGCGGCGACGGCCGTCGCCGTCCGTTCCGCGTCCAGCGGGTCCGGGGAGGACGCCTCCCGGCCCACCCCGGCCCAGCCCGTGGTGGTCACCTCCCGGGCTCCCGAGAGCACGGCCGTCAGCAAGGCCCCGGCCCCGGTCCAGCGCCGCCCGATCTCCACTCTCGCGGACTACGCGAAGGCCACCGGCGGTCCGGCGTTCCCCACCGACGCGGTCGCGCTGACCATCGACGACGGCCCGCACCCGGTCTGGACGCCGAAGATCCTCAAGCTGCTGGACAAGTACCAGGTCCCGGCGATGTTCTGCATGATCGGCAACCAGGTCCTCGGCCACGAGGACGTCGCCCGGATGGTCACCCGCTCCGGCCACCAGCTCGCCAACCACACCTGGAGCCACCCCACCGAGCTGGGCGGCAAGTCGCGGAAGGTGGCCCAGGCCGAGATCCACAAGGCACAGACCAAGATCAGCAAGACGACGGGGTACGAACCCCGGCTGTTCCGCTCGCCCGGCGGTGACTGGTCCCCCCAGCTGCTGTGGGCCGTCGCCCAGGCCGGACTGCTCCCCCTGGACTGGAGCAACGACCCCCGCGACTGGTCCCAGCCCGGCGCCAGCAAGATCGAGCACCGGATGCTGGCCGCGCAACCGGGCCAGATCCTGCTCTGCCACGACGGGGGCGGCGACCGCTCGCAGACCTACCAGGCCCTCAGCGTCGTCATCCCGGCTCTCCAGGCCCGCGGACTCCGATTCGTCGCGCTCTGATCCGGCCTGCCCACGCCGGCCCACCCAGGTAGCCGACCCGGCCGGCGCACCCGGCCGATCCGTCCACGTCGGACCACCGAGCCGGCCTACCCGTGTCCGGGGAGGAACTTGCGGCGCTCCTCGGGGCTGAAGTCGCGGGTGATCCGCCGCCCGGCGAGCGCGGCCACCGCGGAGATCGGCTGGCAGACGTCGCAGGGCACCCGCCGGACGGTGCCGTCGCGGTGCAGGGTCACCAGATCACGCCCGCCGGCGTCGAAGCCCAGGGCCATGATCGGTGGCCCGAAGCGTTCCAGAACGAGCGGCTCGCCGGTGCCGTCCGCGTTCTGCAGGCGTACGGTCTCGTCCCGGGTCACGTCCGCGATCAGGCGGCGGTCCGGGCTGAACGTGACGTCGTACGCCCAGCGCGGCTGCCCGGCCAGGACCACCGGCGAGTTCCCGTCGTCCGGGTACACCCGCAGGGAGCCGTCGTCGCCCTGGACCGCGAGGTGGCCGCCGTCCGGATCGAACCGCAGGCGCACGGCGGCGGCCGGGAGGTCCACGGTGAACACCGTCGTCACGGCGGGGATCCGCACCACCCGGACCGCGCGGGCGTCCGGCTGGACGGCGGCGGCCAGCAGCCGTCCGTCCGGGCTGAACTCGAACGGGAACGCGCTGTCCGGCACGATCAGCGGCGGGCTGCCGTCAGCGCGCAGATCCCACACCGACACCGTGAGGTGGTCGCACGCCGCGGCCACCCAGCGGCCGTCCGGGCTCAGCTCCACGTCGGAGTGCTCCGCGAGGGCGCACGGCAGCGAGCGGGGCGGTCCACCGCCGTCCCAGACCAGGACGTGGCCGCCGGCGGTGGCCACCACCGTCCGGCCGTCCCCGCTCACCCGCAACAGGTTGACCCGCGGCGTGGCCTGGCCGGAGGGGCCGGGCAGCACGAGCGAGGCTCCGTCCGTGCCGCGGTGGAGCACGATGCGGCCGTCCGAGGTGCTCACGGCCACGGCGGAGCCGTTCGCGTTCATGGCCAGCGGGCCGGGTGCGGTGGTGGCGGGGACGTCGAGGACCTGGGTGAGCCCGGCGCTGATGTCCCACACCCGTACCGTCGCGTCGGTGGCCGCGGAGACCAGCCGCATCCCGTCGGGGCTGAACGCCAGGTCGGACACCGGGGCCGGGCTGTAGAGGGTGCGCGGATGCGCCGGGTCGGACAGCTCCCACACCCGGATCGTGCGGGCGTCCACCCCCGCGACGCGGCGGCCGTCGCCGGAGATCACGATCTGCGAGGTGGCGCCCTCGTTCGGCAGCGTCACCTGCCGCTCCGGGTGCGCCGCGGGCGCGGTCCAGGCCCGGCTGCCGTCGGTGGACGCCACCTGCCCACCCCCGGCGCTGAAGGACGCCGAGATCGTTCCCGGCCCGGTGGCCGGCGAGACGACCGGTCGATCCGGGCGGGCCAGATCCCAGAAGGTGACGGACCCGTCCGCGTCGGCGGCGGCCAGCCCGCTGCCGCGTCCGGTGAACGCCAGGCTCTGCGGCTGCGCGCCGGCGCGGCCGTGCAGCACCGACCTGACCCGGCGGGTGGTCAGGTCGACGAGGCCCACCACGGCGCCGCCGCCGAACGCGACGGATCGGTTGTCCGGGCTGACGGCCAGCGAGTACTCGGCGGCGTCGGAGAGCCCGGGCAGGATCGTCGTCAGCTCGCCCGACCCCAGATCCCAGACGGTCAGCTGATGCCCGCCGGCCGGGCGGACACCGGCGATCACCAGCCGCGTGCCGTCCGGGGTGAAGGCCATCGCCAGGACCAGCTCGTCGGAGTCGTGTGTCAGGGTCGCGGCGCGCCCGGCCGGATCCCACACGTGCAGGCGGCCGGCCTGGTCCGCGCTCGCCACCCGGGAACCGCCGGGACCGACGGCGACGCTGTTCACCGGCCCGCGGTGGTCCCGGAAGGTGGTCAGGATCCGCGAGTCGGCGGTGGCCTGGCGCAGCACCGCCTCCGTCTCCGCGCCGGGCCACAGCTGGTACGCGCGGACGGCGAGCATCAAGGCGATCTCGGGATCGCTGCGGCGCTGTGCCCGGGCGTCGGCAGCGACCTGCCGGGCGGTGGCCCGGTCGCGTTCGGTCTCCGCCCGGTCGGCCTGCACCAGCGCCACCACCGCCAGGACGGCCAGCAGCACCGACGCCAGCGCGAGGCTGGCCAGGGCCAGCAACCGGCGGCGCCGGGCCGCCGCCGCCTCGCCCCGGCGCAGTTGCTCGCCGGCGTCGAGGAACTCCTGCTCGGCGGGGGTCAGCGCGGTTCCCTGCCGCCGGGCCCACTCGGTGGCGACGGTGAGCCGCGTCCCGCGGTACAGGGACCCCTCGTCGCGGCCCAGCGATTCCCAGCCGGCTACGGCGTCGGCCAGCCGGCGGTGGATGCGCAGCCCGTTGCGGTCCTCCTCCACCCAGTCGCGCAGCCGTGGCCAGGCCGAGATCAGCGCCTCGTGCGCCAGCTCCACGCCGTCCTGGTCGGTGGTGAGCAGCCGCGCGTCCACCAGCCGGTCGATCACCGTGCTCGCCGGGCCGGCCGGGCCCACCTCGGCGCGCGGCATCCGCCGGCGTTTCACCACGTCCTGCTCGTCGATGTCGACCATCCGCAGCAGCAGCCCGCGCGCCGCCCGGCGCTGCTCGTCGTCGAGCGCGTGGTACACGCTCTCCGCGGTCGCCGCGACGGCCCCGGCCACGCCGCCGGCCGCCTCGTAGCCGGCCAGCGTCACGGTGGTGCCCCGGCGTCGCTGCCACGCCTGCAGCAGCGCGTGGGAGGCCAGCGGGAGCACGCCGGGCCGGCCGGTGGTCTCCGCCACGATCGCCGACACCAGCGCGCCCTCGACCCGGGCGCCGACGTGCTCGGCCGGTTTGACCACCGCGTCGCGCAACTCGGCCGGGGTCATGCCGCCCACCAGCAGGTGCCCGTCGGTCATGGCGGCCAGCAGGTCGGGGTACTCCACGAACCGCGGGTAGTGGTCGGCCCGGGACACCAGCACCACCCGCGTGCGGCTGTCGTCGTCCCGCGCGAGCGCGACCAGCGCGGCGACGAAGCGGTCCCGCTCGGGGCCGTCCACGTCGGTGGCGAACACGGCCTCGAACTGGTCGGCCACCAGCAGCAGTTCGACTCCGTCCGGGTGCCGGGCCAGTCCCTGGCGGACCACGAGGCCGGCGTGTGCCGGGTGCCCCGACAGGTCGTCCAGCAGCGCCCCGGCCGGGATCTCGGCGAGCGCCGCCAGCCGCAGCGCGAGGTCGGTCAGCGGGCGGGTGCCCGGCATCATCAGGACCGCCGGCCACGGCTGCCGGTCGCCGCAGAGCGCGCCGCCCCGGACCGCCGGCAGCAGCCCGGCCCGGACGACCGAGGACTTCCCGGCCCCGGAGGGCCCGAACACCACCGTCAGCCGCCGCTGCGCCACCCGCCGCAGCAGGTCGTCGACCAGCCGGCGCCGCCCGAAGAACAACTCGGCGTCGTCCGGCTGGAACGGCGCCAGGCCCACGTACGGCGACCGGCTCACCGGCGGCACCGGCGGGGCGGGTTCGGGGCGCGCGGCGATCGCCCGCCACCTGGCGGTCCACTCCCCGACGTCCCCGCCGCACGCCTCGACGTACGCCACGGTCACCGGCAGCGTCGGCAGCTTGCGGCCCGAGGCGGCGGCCGCCAGCGTCGCCGTGGAGAAGTTCGCCCGCCGCGCGAGCGTCCGGTACGACGGGCTGCCCGCCTTCTCCCGCAACACGCGCAGACCCTCGGCGAACTCGCCGACCGGTCCTTCCCTGTCGTCCAGTGGACGCTCCGGTCGAGGCATCGGCCCCCGCCCCCGTTGTCAGACATTGTCCATCGTCGATTGTCCAGCGCCCCGGACCGGAAGCAAGACAATTCCCCGACATCTACACAGGACCCACAGCCATCACCTGGAAGGGATCCTGATGAGATCACCGTCAAACCGCCTGACGTCAGCGGTGTTCGCCGTGCTGACCCTCACCGCCACGCTGATGTTCGGCACCCCGGCCTCGGCGGCCGACACCGCCGGCGTCAAGGTGGACACCGCCAAGTCCCGGCCGGCGAAGGTCGCCTCGGCGAGGTTCGCCGCCGAGGGCCGGGCCGCCGGCCTGGACGCCGGCCAGGCGCGCGCCCTGCAGGGCGAGGTCAACCTGTACCTGGCCAAGTACGGCAAGGCGGCCCGGCAGGTCAGCTTCAACACGATCGCGCTCAAGGGCGCCGACATCCACGTCGCCGTGCCCGGCGAGGCGCACCCGCGCGGCATCGCGGGGACCTACTGCGCGTACAAGTGGTTCTGCGCGTACGAGTACGAGTACCAGAACGGCTCCGACATCCACATGTACGACTGCGGGGTGACCTGGTACATCCCGTGGTTCACCACGGGTTCCTGGGTGAACAACCAGACCCCGGGCACCAGGCCGCTGCTGACGTTCACGGACGGGAGCACGTGGCGCATGCCGGGTGCGTACGCTCAGCAGCTGTCCGGTGTCGGCTGGAGCCCGGTGTCGAGCATCGTGCCCTGCTGATCCCGCATCCGGCCGGCCCGGGGGATTCCCCGGGCCGGCCGGCGGCGATCTAATTCTGCGGTGGTACGTCCCTGGGACCGGAACCCCAGGTCAGGCTGGGCGCGGCCGACCGGGTGTAGATCAGGTGCCCGCCGGTGCGGATCGCCGACGCCGGCAGCCAGGCCTGGCTCCGGGACCGGCCGTCGAGCCGCAGGCCCGTGACGTAGACGCCGTCACCGGGCGCGTCGATCGTCAGCGAGCGCCCGCCGGCCAGGTGCACCACCGCCCGCGGGAACAGCGGCGTGGTCAGCGACAGTTCGGCCCGGGTCGGCACGGTCGGGTAGAGGCCCAGCGCGGAGAAGACGTACCAGGCGCTCATCGTGCCGGCGTCGTCGTTGCCGGGGATGCCGCCGGTGCCGTCGCTCCACTTGCCGTCGACGATCGCCCGTACCGTCTCCTGGGTCTTGTACGCCTGGCCGAAGTAGTTGTAGAGGTACGGCGTCTGGATGTCCGGCTCGTTCGTCGCGTCGAACCTCGTGCTGCTCGTCGCGCTCAGGTCGAACGAGCCGTCCGGCTTGCGGAAGAACGCGTCCAGCCGCTCGGCCGCCTTCGCGGTGCCGCCCATCGCCTGGGCCAGTCCCAGCACGTCGGAGTAGACCATCCAGGTGTACTGGGCGCTGCTGCCCTCGACGAAGCCGGTGCCGGTGGACGGGCTGAAGCCGGGCGCCCAGGCTCCGTCGGCGTACCGGTCCCGCATCCAGCCCACGAACGGCCCGTCCGGCGGCGCCGGGGTGGCCACCGCCGGGTCTGCCAGTTCCAGCTCGCCGAGCTGCACGATCGGCTCGCCGCCGTTGGCGGTGACGTTCAGCCGGTAGTAGAGGTACGGCTTGGGCGACGCCACCGCGAACTCACGCGTCTGCCCGCGCCGGGTGAACGTCTGCCCGGTCTGCGCGTCGACCACCTCCCAGTCGGCGCCGTCGGCGCTGCCCAGCAGCTCCCAGTTCTTCGGGTCCCGGCCCGGCACGTCGTTGCCCGAGGTCAGCGCGTAGCCGGTGACCGTCCGCGGCTGTTCGAGCCGCGCCTGGATCCAGCCGGTGGCGGCGAAGGTGAGCCACTTCGTGCCCTTGTCGCCGTCGAACGCCTGCGCCTTGCCCTCGGACGGCCCGTTCTCGCCGCTCGCGGTGATCGCCGTGATCTGTTCCCGGACGTTGTGCTCCAGGCCCGGGTCGGCCTTGGCCGCCGGGTCGAAGACGTTGCGCCAATTGTGCGAGCGGTCCAGGAACCTCTTCTCGTTCGCCCGGTCACCGAGCGCCTTGGCGAGCCGGGACAGACCGTAGTCGGCGGCCGCGTCCTCCAGGGTCTCCGCGGCGCCGCCCCAGCAGTGGCAGTTGTCGGCCGGCACGTAGCCCAGCTCCAGGTACTTGTCGAGAGCCGGTCGCTGGCCGACGCACTCGACGTTGCAGCCGGCGTCGCTCAGGTCGTTTCCGGTGGGCACGGTAGCGGCCCGTACCAGGGAATCGAATGCGCCCCTGACGTCGAAGTCCCGCGCGCCGAAGGCATGCATGCCGGCGATGGCCGCGGCCGACGGATCGCCGGACATCACCGCGGTCTTGCCGTGCTGCAGCAGCCAGCGGTCCCATTCGCCGTCGCGCTGGCCGGCATAGTTGTGGAGCGACTGGGCGAAGTCGCTGGCCATCCCGGGGTCGAGCAGCGCCAGCAGCTGTACCTGCGCGCGGTAGACGTCCCAGCCGGAGAACGTGCCGTACTGCGCCCGCTGCCGGCCGCGGACCGCGTGCACGGCGCCGTCGGCGCCCATGTACTTCCCGTTGACGTCGCTGGTCAGGGTGGGTTCGAGCTGTGCGTGGTAGAGCGCGGTGTAGAACGTGCGGCGCTGCGCCTCGGTGCCGCCGCCGATCGCGATCCTCGTGAGCCGGGTGGTCCACGCGGCCCGCGCCCTGGCCGCGATGTCGCCGAAGCCGCCCCGGCCGCTCTCGGTGGCCAGGTTGGCGCGGGCGCCCGCCAGGCTCACGTAGGAGATGGCGACGCGCATGCCGACGCTCGTCGTGCCGGGGGCGAAGGTCACGTACCCGCCGGATCCCCGGCCCGCGTTGGGCCGGCCGGCGGCGCTGTACCCGCTGCCGCCGGTCTCGTCGGTGCCGCCCGGGGTGAGCATGGCGTCCTTCCACGTGCCGGTGGCCGCGAACGGCTGGTCGAGCTGGGCGACGAAGTGCAGCGTGTAGTACGCGTGGCTGTTGTTCGTGCTCTGCGGGCCGCAGAAGTTGCCGGCGCTGACCGAGCCGGTGACCGTGCGGGTGGCCGGGTCCAGGTGCACCGTCGCGGCTTCGCTTCCGGTCTCCGACAGGGAGGTACGGAAGAGCAGGCTGGCCGTCTTGTCCGCGGGGAAGGTGAACCGGCCGAACCCGGTGCGCGGGGTGGCGGTCAGCTCGGCGCCGGCCCCGCTGTCCAGCCGCACCGCGTAGTAGCCGGGCCGCGCCGCCTCGTTGGCGTGCGTGAACGTGCTGGCGAACACGGCGTCGGCGGCGTCCGCGGTGGGCGAGGCGGTGATGTCGCCGACCTGCGGCAGGACCGGGATGTCGCCATTGGCGCCGGAGCAGCCGACGCCGCTGAGGTGGGTGAGGCTGAAGCCGCGGATCCGGGTCGCGGTGTACTGGTAGCCGCCGGGCGCCGGGGTGGAGATCTGATTGCCGCGGGAGGTCTGCGGGCTCCACGCGAGCATGCCGAACGGGGTGACCGCGCCCGGGTAGGTGTTGCCGAGGTTCGTCGTGCCGATGAACGGATCGACGTACCCGGCCGGATCCTTGACGAGTGGTGGAGACGCCGCCTGAGCTGCGACGGCGCCAATCGGAACGGTGAGGACAACCCCGAGGAGCACGGCGGCAGTACGGGATCCGAACACGCGGCCTCCACAATGACATCGATGTCAGATCACTGGTGAGAGACAGCTTTGTTCGACGATGTTCTATGTGTCAACAGTGCCCGGCGGTTCCGGAACAGGCGCGGGCCGGGCCGTCCGCACGGGACGGCCCGGCTCGCGCCTGCCCTCAGGAGGTCAGGAACTGATCGGCGGTACGACCGGCCAGCTGCTCGCGCAACCAGTGGTAACTCGCCCGCGGGGTGCGCGTCCCGGTCGGGTAGTCCACGTGTACCAGTCCGAAGCGCGGGCCGTACCCGCGCGCCCACTCGAAGTTGTCCAGCAGCGACCAGTAGAAGTACCCGCGCAGGTCGACCGGCGCGTCCGCGGCGGCCCGCGCCGCGGCCGCCAGGTGTCCGGCGATGAACCGGATGCGCTCCGGGTCCGCCCCGATGTCCTCGCGCAACTCGGCCACGCCGTTCTCGGTCACGTAGACCGGCGGCAGATCCGGGTAGCGCCCGGCCAGCCCGGTCAGCGTGTCGTAGAGGCCGCGCGGCTCGATCGGCCAGCCCAGATCGGTGACCGGCACCCCCTCGCGGGTCACCGACCGCACCCCGATGTCGCAGGCGCTGCGCAGGGCCGGATCGGGCTGCTCGTACGGCGCGGCCGCGGCGTGGATCCGGTAGTAGTAGTTGACGCCGAGGAAGTCCAGCGGCGCCCCGATCAGCTTCAGGTCGCCGTCACGCCGGAAGGACAGGTCGCTCACCCCGGCGTAGAGCCGCTCGAACCCGTCCGGGTACGCGCCGCCCAGCACCGGGTCGGTGAACTGCCGGTTGAGCATCAGGTCCATCCGGTCCGCGGCCGCCCGGTCCGCCGCCGAGCCGGTCGCCGGCACGGCCGGGGACAGGTTGAGCGTGATGCCGACCCGCGCCCCCGGCGACACCGCCCGCAGCGCGGTCACCGCCCGGCCGTGCCCGACCAGCAGGTGATGGGCGGCAGCGAGCGCGCCGTGCCCCTCCCTGACGCCGGGCGCGTGCCGGCCCTCGGCGTAACCCACGATCGACGACACGTAGGGCTCGTTCAGCGTGATCCAGTCCCGCACCCGGTCGCCGAGCCGCCCGGCGACCACCGCGGCGTAGTCGGCGAAGCGCTCCGCGGTGTCCCGCGACCGCCAGCCGCCCGCGTCCTCCATGGCCTGCGGCAGATCCCAGTGGTAGAGCGTGACGAACGGCCGGATGCCCCGCTCGCACAGCCCGTCCACGAGCCTGTCGTAGTAGTCCAGGCCGCGCCGGTTCACCGGGCCCGAGCCGGCCGGCATGACCCGCGGCCAGGCGACCGAGAAGCGGTAGGCGTCCACGCCCAGCGAGTCCAGCAGTCGCAGGTCGTCGCGCCAGCGGTGGTAGCTGTCGCAGGCCACCGCGCCCGAGGCCCCGTCGGCGACGGCGCCCGGCCGGCGGCAGAACGTGTCCCAGATCGAGTCGCCGCGGCCGTCCTCGGCCACCGCGCCCTCGATCTGGTAGGCCGCCGTGGCAGCGCCCCAGACGAAGCCGGCCGGCATCGCTGGCAGTTCGGAAGGCGTGGTCATCCCTTGATCGCTCCTTGCATGATGCCGCCGACGATCTGCCGGCCGAGCACCATGAAGATCACCAGGATCGGGAGCGTGGACAGCAGGGTGCCGGTCAGCGTGAGGGTGTAGTCGGTGGTGTAGCCACTGGCGAGCGAGGAGAGCGCGACCTGGACCGTGGCGTTGTTCTGCAGCACCACCAGCGGCCAGAAGAAGTCGTTCCACGCCTGCATGAAGGTGAACAGGCCGAGCACCGCCGCGGCGGGGCGGGCGGCCGGCAGGACGACGTGCCAGTACAGGCCGAACGTGCTGCACCCGTCCATCCGGCCGGCCTCCAGCAGTTCCTCCGGCACCGCGCGGCCCAGGTACTGGGTCATGAAGAACACGCCGAACGCGGTGACCAGGCCGGGGACGATCACCGCGGCCAGGTGGTCGGTCCAGCCCAGCCTGGACATCAGCAGATAGAGCGGGATGATGCCGAGCTGCTGCGGGACCACCGAGGTGGCGACGGCGAGCGCGAGCAGCGCCTTACGGCCGCGGAAGCGCAGCTTGGCGAAGGCGAACCCGGCCAGCGTGGAGAAGAACACCACGGAGATCGTGACCGATCCGCTGACCAGGAACGAGTTGAGCAGCGCCTGGGCGAAGTCGGTGCTGTCGAAGACCCGTGCGATGTTGTCGAACAGGTGGCCGCCCGGGATCAGGACCGGGGGCACCTGGGCGACGGCCTCGCTGGTCTGCGACGACACGACGAACGACCAGTAGAGCGGGAAGACCGATCCGGCGACGACCGCGAGCAGGGCGCCGTACGTCCAGACCGACGCCCGGCGCGGGTAGCCGAAGCTGCGGCGGCGGGCCGGGCGGTGCGATGCCGGCGTCTCGGTGCGGGCCGACGGTGGGCTGGCGAGAACGGTCACGGCGGCTCACTCCTCGTCGTTGGCGATGCGCCGGGTCAGCAGGAAGTTGGCGATCGCGAAGACGGCGATGACCAGGCACAGCGTCCAGGCGATCGCGGAGGCGTAGCCGAACCGGAACTCCCGGAAGCCCTGCTCGTACATGAACAGCGCGGCGGTCTGGAACTGCCGGTCGGAGCCGCCGGTGGGCGTCGAGCTGCCGGCGAACAGCAGCGGCTCGGCCATGATCTGCAGGCCGCCGATCGTGGAGATGACAGCGGTGAAGATGATCGTCGGCCGCAGCTGCGGGACGGTGATCCGCCAGAACTGCTGGCCGGTCGACGCGCCGTCGAGTTCCGCGGCCTCGTACAGGTCGTGCGGGATGGCCTGCATGGAGGCGAGGTAGATGAGCGCGTTGTAGCCGGTCCAGCGCCACGCCACGATGACCGAGATGGCCAGGTGCGAGCTCCAGGTGTTGGCCTGCCAGTCGACCGGCCCGGCGCCGGCCAGCCCGAGCAGCCAGTTGATCATGCCGAAGTCGCGGCCGAACATCTGGGTGAACACGATGGTCACCGCCACGATGGAGGTGATGTTCGGCAGCAGCACGCCCATCCGCAGGCTGGTGCGCGCCCGGAGCCGATGGTTGAGCAGGTGCGCGATCCAGAGCGCGGCGAGCAACTGGGGCACCGTGGACAGCACCCAGATGCTCAGCGTGTTGCCGAGCGCGTTCCAGAAGTACGGGTCGTGCAGCAGCTCGCGGTAGTTCGCCAGGCCCACCCACTGGTGCTCGCCGGCGTCCAGCAGGTTCCAGTCGTTGAACGAGACGTACCCGGTGTAGATCAGCGGGAACAGCCCGAACGCCCCGAAGAGCAGGAAGAACGGCAGGATGTAGAGGTAGGGCGAGCCTAACGTGTCGAGCCGGCTGAGCCGGGCTCGCGGGGCGGTCAGTTGTGGGATGGCCATCGTCGGTCCTTCGTCACCGGAGTGGCCGGCGGTCCCCCCAAGGACCGCCGGCCGTGCGAGGTTGGCTTACTTCTTCAGACGCTCGACGTCGCTGACGGTCTGCTGCCAGGACTGCTCGGAGGTCTGCTTGCCCTGCTCGATCCGGACGAGCCCGTCGCGGATGGTGGTCTGGATGTCACCGGTGCGCGGGCCCTGGTACTGCGGCTTGAGCTCCTTCGCGGCGGTGGTGAAGATCGTGCCGACCGGCGCGTTGTTGAAGAACGGATCCTTGTACGCGGCGATCTCGGGCTTGTCGTAGAGCGCCGGGATCGACGGCAGCAGGCCCTGCGAGGTGAAGATCCGGGCCTGCTGCTCCGGGGCGGTCAGCCAGGCGGCGAGCTTCTTCGCCTCCTCGACGTGCTTGCCCTGCTTCGGGACGGTCAGGTATGAGCCGCCCCAGTTGCCACCGCCACCGGGCACGGCCGCCACGTCCCACTTGCCGCTGAAGCTCTTGGCCTGATCCTTGATCTTGGTCATCATCCAGGCCGGGCAGGCGATCGTGGCGAACTGGCCCTTGGCGAAACCGTTGTTCCACTCCGGCGAGCTCTCGATCAGCTTGGCCGACAGGTTGGCCTGGATGGCCTGCACCACCAGGTTCCAGGCCTTGCGGACCTCGGGGTTGGTGCCGACGACGATGGTGTTGTCCTCGCTGTAGAAGCCCTGCGGCGCCTGCCCGATGATCGCGTTGTAGAGCGCGCCGCCGCCGTCGAAGAACGCGGTGCCCTTCGGCGCCTTCTCCGCGTACTTCTTGCCGACCTCGATGTACTTGTCCCAGCCGGCCGCCCACTGCGCGGAGACCGCGTCCCGGTCGGCGGGCAGGCCGGCCTGCTGGAAAAGGTCGCGCCGGTAGCAGATGGCCAGGCCGCCGACGTCGGTGCCGTACCCGATCTGCTTGCCGTCCTTGGTCAGCGACGCCTGCCACTTCCAGGGCAGGTACTGCGACGCGCGGTCGGTGCCCAGGTCGGTGAACTGCTTGCCGACCTCGCGCATCTGGGCGATGAAGCCGGTGTCGACCCCCTCGATGTCGCCGGCGCCGGTCCCGGTGGCCAGGTGGGTGGCGAGGTCGCGGTGATGGTCGTTGTACGCCGCGGTGTGCTCGGCGATCTTGACGTTCGGGTGGGCCTGTTCGTACTCCTTGTAGAGCTCCTTGTAGCCGAAGTTGCCGAACAGGTTGACGTTGAGGGTGATGTCACCGCCGTCGCTGCCGGAACCGCCGCCGGAGCCGCAGGCGGTCAGCATCACCGCGGCGGCCGTGGCCGCCGCGACGGTGCGCACCATTCGGGACAAGAGCATGTCATTCAGTCCTTTCGGCACGTGTAACCGGTTTCATGAAACCGGTTACACGATCGACACGGCAAAATCGCGAAGCGAGCTGAGGTACTCGAGAACCGGCGGGGTGCGGCCGGAAGATCACGCGGAGCGGGTGCGCCCTTTGAGCCAAGAGTTTGCCTACATCGATGGGCCGGGTGTCAAGTCACAGAGATGTAACGAGATCGACGGGATTGACCCGCGCGACACGTCGCTGTTACGGTCTTGAAACCGGTTACATAGGGGCGGTGCAGTGTCCAGCATCAGGGAATTGGCACATCGGTGCGGCGTCTCCGTCGCCACCGTCTCCCGGGTCTTCAACACACCGGAGGTCGTCAGCCAGCAGACCCGCCAGCTCGTTCTCGACATGGCCGCCGAGATCGGCTACCTGCCGAACGAGTCGGCCCGCACCCTCGCCACGAAGAAGTCCAACATGGTCGGCCTGGTGTGGGACACCGACCACCGCCGCCCCGGCTGGCGGCACCCGTTCCTGCAGGACATCCTCGTCGCGCTGAAGAGCGCGCTCAGCGCGCAGGGACTGCACCTGCTGATGCTCGCCCCGGACCAGTCCGCCGGGCCGGCCGGCCGGCAACGCTTCCTGCGGGCGGTGCAACGCCACAACGTCGACGGCGTGGTCATCATCGACAACGGCAGCCGGGATCCGGCCGTGCTCGCCCTCGCCGACGCCGGAGTGCCGTGCGTCGCCCTCGACCTGCGGTTCACCGGCCCCACCTGCACCTACGTGACCTCGGACAACCGGGGCGGCGGCCGGCTGGCCGCGGCCCACCTGATCGATCGCGGTCACCGGCGGATCGCCACCATCACCGGCCCGCCGGACACCTGGCCGGCTGCGGAACGGCTGGCCGGCTTCCGGGCGGTGCTCGCCGACGCCGGCCGGTCGCTGGACGACGCCGACGTCGTCGCCGGCGACTGGTATCTGGACAGCGGGCACACCGCGATGCGGCGACTGCTCGCCCGCGATCCCCGGCCGACGGCCGTGTTCGCCGCCGGCGACGAGATGGCTGTCGGCGCCATGCGGGCGCTGCACGAGGCCGGTCTGCGGGTGCCGGAGGACATCGCGATCGTCGGCTTCGACGACATCGAGGTGGCGGCGCTGATCCCACCCGGGCTGACCACCGTGGCACAGGACAAGACCGGGATCGGCACGGCGGCCGCGGAGGCGATGGTGGCCATGCTGCAGGGCACCGTGACCCCCGAGCCCACGGCGCTGCCGACGACGCTGATCGTCCGCGGATCGGCCTGATCCCGCGCCCGTCGGCCAGGCCGACCGACCAGGCCGGACCCCGCGTGTGTACGGCCGCGGCGCGGCCGTACACACGCGGGGTCCGGAAAAGAACGACCAGCGGCTCGGTTGTGGTTCAGGGAGGAGCTGTTGACGGTGAGGTCGCTCCGGCCCGCGGCGCCGCGATCTCGAAGCCCATCGTTCTGATAGCGGACCCCCAGGCCGACACGGGTGGCAGCCTCGGGATCGGCGCACTACTTCAACTGGACTTCGACGCCGCCGGAGAAGAACGAGTCGTGCAGCTCGATCCGGGTCAGCTTGGTCGACTTCGGAACGTCGAAGATCAGGTTGCCGGTCACCGCGTTGCCCGGGTTGATGTCGTTGAGGAAGGTCTGGGCATCGGCGTTCGCGTAGATCTCGGCGGCCGTGTCGTTCGAGAACTCGGTGCCCTTGGCGTCATACGCCTTCTGCACCGAGCCGGCGAACGTCTGCGCCTCCTTGCCGATGTTCTTGACCGTCAAGCTGATCAGGCAGAACTGGCCTTGCGCCTTCTTGTTCAGGTACTCCGACCCGACGGTGGTCTTGCCGCAGCTCATCTTCGTGATCGTGAACTCCAGCTTGCCGTCCCGGACCGGGTCGCCGATGCCCGGCTTGGCCGGGGCCTTCGTGGCGGCGGGTCCGGCGGCCTTGCTCTCGGCCGGCTTGTCGGCGGCCTCGGCGACCACGGCCTCGTCATTGCCGGTGGCGGCGGTCTCGGTGGTGTCGCCGCCGGAGAACGCGCCGATGCAGGCAAGCAGGGCGAGAACACCGCCGCCGGCGGCGAACCACGGCCATTTCTTCTTTTTCGGCGGCACGGCCGGCGGGAAGCCGGGAGGAGCACCGAACGCGGGCTGTCCCGGAGCAGGCGGATAGCCGGGAGGAGCACCGAAGGCCGGCTGGCCCGGAGCAGGCGGGAAGCCGGGCGCTACGGGTTGCGGGTAACCGGCGGGAGCGCCGGGCGGCGGGTAGGCCGCGGGGCCGGGCTGGCCGCCGGGAGCGGTGGGCGAGCCGAAGGGCGGGACCGGGGACTGGCCCGATCCGGGGTGCATGGGCTGGTCGGTCAAGGGTGGGTGTCTCCACGGACAGGGAAGCGGGCCTCGTCGCGGCGGGCCCCCGTCCCCACGCCCGACCGCACCCTCAGCCAATCCGATCCCGACTCCCGACACCTTCCGCGCAACGGACCGGAATGCACGCCGGGTGAGCAATCCGTCAACTCCGGACGGTCACCAGCCTGCACCGACACGGGCACCCAAGATCTACTGAACGGGCCGGGGCCGCGGTCCGTTCGACGCCTCCGGGGAGCGGGCGGGTGACGGATGCGTTCCGGTCACATCTCGATCAGGGGCGAGCCGGAGAGCCCTTGGGCGAGCGCCGGCCCGGCGTCCAGGGCGGGCAGGCCGGCGCCGGCGACCGGCGGCGCGGAGGGCACGTTCACGGTCGCGTGCGGAGCCCGGCGGTCCCGGAGACCTCGGCGCCGGCGTCGACGACCCTGCGCTCCTTCGCGGGTCGCGTCTCTAGTTGTCGCGGATCGCGGTGATGAGGGCTTCCCGGACCGCGGCCAGACCGGCGTCGAGAGCGCCGAGCAGGACCGCGTCGTCGTCCAGGGTGGTCACCGCGATCGAGGCCTCCAACGGGGCGGCCCGCCGGAAGGCGCCGGTCACGGCGGTGAGCAGGGCGTCGCCGCCGGCCTGGGCGACCGGGCCGGCGAGCACCACGAGATAGGGATCGAGGACCGCGGTGACCGCGGCCACGCCGACAGCGATCCGGTCGCCCAGGGTGGCCAGGAAGTCGGCACAGCCACCGGCCGCCGCGGCGGCGACCACCGCGGCCGGGGTGTCGCCGGTGATCCCGTTGTCCCGGGCCAGCTCCAGGATCGCGGCTCCGCCGAAGAGGTCCTGCAGGTCGAGCTTGCGGTGGCTGGAGTCGGGTGAGCAGAGCGGCATGTAGCCGATCTCGCCGGCGCCCCCGCGGGTGCCGCGCAGCAGCGTCCCGTTGATGTCGATGGCCAGGCCGAGGCCGTCCTGGCCGATCCAGAGCAGCGCGAAGTTCTCCGCGTCCCGGCCGGTGCCGCGCCTGCGCTCGGCGACGGCGGCCAGGTTCACGTCGTTGTCGGCGCCGACCTCGGTGCCCAGGGCCGCGGCGATCGCCGGGACCAGGCCGGGACGGGCGAAGCCGGGGACCTCGACGAGGCGGATGGTCTCGGTCTTCGGGTCGTACGAACCGGGCACGCCCAGGTGCACGTGCCGGATCCGACCGGCCGGGACCCCGGCCTGCTCGGCGAGCTGGGCGACCACCTCGGTGAGCGCGGTGACCGGGTCGGCGGCGAGGAAGTCGACGCGGGACTCGAAACGGGCCCGTACCGCGCCGGTCAGGTCGCAGAGCGCGGCGGCGACCGACGGTGTCCGGCTGGTGCCGATGTCGCGGACCGAGACGGCTACCGCGTACGCCGCCTCCGGGTTCGCCGAGTAGATCTCGGCGTTCGGCCCGGGGCGTCCGCTGGCGTGCCCCACCACGGTGATCAGGCCAGCCTCGGTCAGCCGCCGGAGCACCTCGGAGATCGTCGGCGTCGACAACGCCGTGAGCTTGCGCAGATCGGCCCGCGTGAGTCTGCCCGGGTCGAGCAGGTGTGCGAGCGCCGCGCTCTCGTTCATGGCGCGGAGCAGCTTGGACGAGCCGGCCAAACGTGTCAACGGGGCCCCCGTCGGGATAGGCAAAGTATTTAACAGTTATCCCATCCTCAGGCCGGGATCGATCCGGTGTCAAGAGTCGCCACTCCAGGATAGGCCGGCATTGATAAAGCTACTTAACAGTCGTAGAGTCCGTCCCCAACGCGCGCCATCCCCGTCACCCCCCTATCGACAGGAGCGCCATGATTCGCGTGAGGACAGTGGCCTACGCCGCACTGGGCCTGGTCGTCCCGGGCGCGGCAGTGGTCCTCGGGCTGCTTCCGGCCAGCGCCGCCACGGCCGGCCCGATCAAGGGCCTGGGCGGCAAGTGCATTGACATCGCCGGCGCCACCAGCACCAACGGAACCGCGATCCAGCTCTACGACTGCAACGGCAGCGCGGCCCAGCAGTGGACCGTGGGCAACCCCGACCAGAGCATCCGGGCGCTGGGCAGATGCCTGGACGTCACGGCCGCGGCGACGACCAACGGCGCCAAGATCCAGCTGTACGACTGCAACGCCACCGGCGCGCAGAAGTGGACGTTCAGCAACGGCACGCTGATCAACTCCGGATCCGGCAGGTGCCTCGACGTCACCGACCGGAGCACCGCCAACGGGGCCCGGCTGCAGATCTGGACCTGCGCCGGCGGCGCGAACCAGACCTGGACACTGCCCGGCGGCTCCACCCCGACGTCCGCGCCGACCACCGCCCCGGCCGGCAAGAACCTGGACGACCCGGCGAAGAAGGACGTCGCCATGCAGATCGTCTCGGCGGCCGAGAACTCCTCGCTGAACTGGCGGGCGCAGTTCTCCTACATCGAGGACATCGGCGACGGCCGCGGCTACACGGCCGGCATCATCGGCTTCTGTTCGGGCACCGGCGACATGCTCGAGCTGGTCGAGGCGTACACCGCTACCAAGCCGTCGAACGTGCTGGCCAAGTACCTGCCGGCGCTGCGCGCGGTGAACGGCACCGACTCGCACGCCGGCCTCGACCCGAACTTCACCAGGGACTGGAAGACCGCCGCGGCGGACCCGGTGTTCCAGGCCGCGCAGGAGTCCGAGCGGGACCGGGTGTACTTCACCCCGTCGGTCCGGGACGGCAAGTCCGACGGGGTCCGGGCGCTCGGCCAGTTCGCCTACTACGACGCCGCGGTGGTGCACGGCTACGAGGGCATGCGGGCGATCCGCAGCCGCGCCCTGGCCAAGGCCAGGCCGCCGGCCCAGGGCGGCGACGAGCGCGCCTGGCTCACCGCCTTCCTCGACGAGCGGGTGGTGGAGATGAAGAAGGAGGAGGCGCACTCCGACGTGACCCGGATCGACACCGCCCAGCGGGTGTTCCTGAACAACGGCAACTTCGACCTGAACACGCCGCTGGACTTCAAGGTCTACGGCGACTCGTACCACATCGGCTGAGCGCTCACGGCCGCCCGGACCCGTGGTCCGGGCGGCTCGCCGGCTCGCCCGGACCACCGACAGCGCGCGGCCCGGCCGGTCGGCGAAATCGGCACGGAACGCGCCGGCCCGGGTCGGAGGATGGCGCGACGGCGGGCCTCCCGCCGGTCAGGGCTGCGGACACGCTGCAAGTCCAGGCGAGAGATCCTGTCGTACCCATCGCCTACCGTGCAGATGTGGTCACTCGCCGGAAACGCCGCCGCCGGAACGACGGGCTGCTCACCGTCCTCGGCGGACTGGGACTCCTCGCGCTGCTGACGGTGCTGGTGGAACAGGCCCGGGCACACCCGGTGGCGGCCACGCTGATCGCCTGCGGACTACTCGCCGCCACCGCGGCCGGACTCTGGGCGTGGCACGGCGAGCGGCGGCGGATCGCCGAGCACGAACGCGAGGTGGCGGTCACCGACGGCATGTCGGGGACACAGTTCGAGCACTTCACCGCACGGCTGATGAGGGCCAGCGGCTTCCGTGGGGTCCGGGTGGTGGGCGGCAGCGGCGACCTGGGGGCGGACGTCCTGGCGTACACACCGGACGGCCGCCGGATCGTCGTCCAGTGCAAACGCCTCGCCGGCAGCCTCGGCAGCCCGCACGTCCAGAAGTTCGCCGGCACCGCCCGGGATATCCACGGCGCCGACGTGGCGCTGCTGGTCACCACCGGCCGGCCGACGGCCCAGGCCCGCGAGGTCGCCCTGCGCTGCCGGATCACCCTCATCGACCGCCCCGAGCTGGCCCGCTGGCTCTCCACCCGATCCCTCGACTGCTGACCGGGCGGGCCGGATCACCGGCGCCGGTGACGATCAGGGAAAATGACCGGGTGCCAGCGGATGACGAACTCGACACCTCGATCCTGACCGAGCGGCAGCGCCGGATCCTCACCGTCATCCGCGACTCGGCCCTGCGGTACGGATACTCGCCGTCCACCCGGGAGATCGCCGACGCCGTCGGGCTGGCCTCCACCTCGGCGGTCGCGCGCCACCTGCGAATCCTCGAGGACCTCGGGTTCCTGCGGCGCGGGCGCTCCACCCGGCCGGTCGACGTCCGGATGTTCCTGCGGCCGGCCGAGCAGCTCCGCGACGCACCGGCCACGATCGGCGTCCCGGTTCTCGGCGACATCGCGGCCGGCACGCCGATCCTCGCCGAGGAGACCGGCGACGAGGTGCTGCCGCTCCCCCGCGACCTGGTCGGCCGGGGCACCCTGTTCGCGCTCCGCGTCCGCGGCGACTCGATGATCGACGCGGCCATCTGCGACGGCGACCTCGTCGTTGTCAAGCAGCAGTCGGAGGCCTACAACGGCGACATCGTCGCGGCGATGATCGACGACGAGGCGACGGTGAAGGTGTTCCGCCGCCGCGGTGGTCACGTGATCCTGGAACCGCGCAACCCCGCCTACGCCGACATCGACGGCGACCGGGCCACCATCCTCGGCAAGGTCGTCTCGGTCCTGCGCTCGGTCTGACCGCCCTCCCGCCCGCACCACGACAACCACCCCCGGCCCGGCACCCGCGGCTGGCGCTGGTGTGGTCGTCCGGCCCGGAGGGCGTCGCCGGCTGCCAGCCGGGCGCACCGGGCCGGCGCGGGTGACCCCGCGGGGTCGGCCTTTCGGCGGATACGCCGTCGGGACGGCCCTGACCATGGTCGGATGTGCGCCCCCGGCCGGGTTCCTACGATCGGCACCATGACGATCGACGAGGGTGCCCGGCGTTCAGCTCCGCTCCAGGGCACGGGAAGGCGCCGCGCGGGACGGAGCGCCGCGGTGCTGGCGCCGGTGTCCGGGCTGCTGCTGGGGTTCCTGGACTTCGTATGGATCAAGTATGTGCCGGCCCCGTTCGGCGGGCTCGGCAACTCGATAGCGGTCTGGGCGGTCGCGGCGTTCCTGCTGACCTTCGCGAACCGGTGGCGCCTGCCGCGGGGTGTGCTCGCCGCGGCCGTCCAGCTGATCGTCGCCGTCCCGGCGTACTACCTGGCCGCGACGCTGATCCAGAACGACGACCCGGCGAACATGTTCGACGCCAACGCCGTGATCTGGATGGGGCTCGGGCTCGTCGCCGCAGTGGTCTTCGGGGCCGGTGGAGTGCTGGCCCACCGCTGGGACGCGGCGCGGGCGCTGCCTGGCGCGGTGCTGTTCGCCGAGGCGGTGATCCAGTTGCGCCGGCTCGGCGATCCGTCCTGGTCCGGGGCGGAACTCACCTCGTACGCCGCGACCCTGATCCTGCTCGGTGCCGGGATCAGCCTGCTGATCACGCCCACCTGGACCCGCCGCGGCCTGGTTCTGCTCTGGGCGCTGCCGTTGACCCTCGGTGGGTTCGTCCTGCTGCACCTCACCGGGTTCCGCTGAGGCGGGCACGGCCGCGTCCGAGCCGTCCCGGCGTGCGGAAGTGCTTGTTGATCGCCGCGCGTCAGGCGCCCGCCGAGAAAGGCGGTGCCCCCGGCGTCGCTGAATCCGCAGGTCACCTGAGGTTGGAAGATCTTATCGATTCTTGCTGATTGCTAACCGATGACTACCTGGTTACGGTGGGAGCGCTCCCAGTAGGCCCTTCTCCTCGGAAGGAAGCCCATGTCCCCTGTCTCCCCCCGCGCCAGATGGGTCGCCGCGACGGCCACGGCGGCCACCGCGGCCGCCGGCGCCGTCCTGCTCTCCACCGGAACCGCCGAGGCCGGCACGATCAGCGGCACGCTCTACCGCGACCCGGGCACCGCCGCCGCCCGATGGGTGGCCGCCAACCCGAACGACTCACGGGCCGCCGTGATCCGTGACCGGATCGCCAGCCAGCCGTCGTCGCGCTGGCTCAGCAACTTCAACCTGTCCACGATCGGGTCCGAGGTGTCGTCGTACGTCGCCGCCGCCAACGCCGCCGGCCAGATCCCGGTGCTCACCGCGTACGCCATCCCCAACCGCGACTGCGGCGGCGCCAGCGCGGGCGGCGCGCCGGACCTCAACCAGTACCAGACCTGGATCAACGGGGTGGCCGGCGGCCTCGGCAACCGGACCGTGATCGTGATCCTGGAACCGGACTCGACAGCCCTGCAGACCTGTCTGAGCGCCAGCGAGAAGACCGCCCGCGACCAGGCCCTGGCCACGGCCACCCGGACGCTGAAAGCGGCGAACCCGAACGCCCGGGTCTACCTGGACGCCGGGCACTCGACCTGGAACAGCGCCGCCGAGCAGGCCACCCGGCTGATCGCGGCGGGCGTCGCGAGCGCGGACGGCTTCTACACCAACGTCTCCAACTTCAACGGCACCTCGGCCGAGGTGAACTACGGCAAGGCGATCATCGGTGTCCTGAACGGGCGCGGTGTCACCGGCAAGCACCAGGTCGTCGACACCAGCCGCAACGGCGGGGCGTCCGGCGACTGGTGCGGCGACGACAACACCGACCGGCGGATCGGGACCTATCCGACCACCGCGACCGGGGACGCCGACGTCGACGCCTATCTCTGGGTGAAGCCGCCCGGCGAGGCCGACGGGTGCCGGTACGCGGCCGGGTCGTTCCAGCCGGACCTGGCGTACAGCCTGGCCAGCAGCGCGCCCAACCCGCCGTCCACACCGCCCTCGTCGCCGTCCACCACGCCCTCCTCGTCGCCCTCCGCGTCCGTCAGCCCCTCGACCCCGGCGGGCGCCGGCTGCACAGCGGTCCTCACCGTGGCCAGCCAGTGGCAGGGCGGCTTCCAGGCGACCGTCAAGGTCACCGCCGGAAGCCGGGCGACCAGCGGCTGGGTGGTGTCCTGGACGCTCGCCGGCGGGCAGTCGATCAACCAGGTCTGGAACGGCACGCTGACCGTCAGCGGCTCCACCGCGACGGTTCGCAACGTCTCCTGGAACGGGTCACTGGAGCCCGGCCGCTCCGCCGAGTTCGGCCTGACCGCCTCGGGCAGCGCCGGAACACCCACGTTGACCTGTACCGCGGCGTAGCGGCCCGCCCCGCCGCGCGTCATGTTGGACCCAGCGATTAATGTCGATGTGGCTTGCTGCCGAGTCCGGAAAGGACAATCGACTGTGCGAGGCAGAATCCGCTGGGCCGTCGCCGCCGTGGCCCTTCTGAGCGTGCTCGCCGGAGGGGTCACCCCGGCGAACGCCGTCGCCAACGGCGAACCAGTGCCGGACGGCTCCTACCGTTTCTCCGTCAAACTCACCATGACCGGCATCCCCACGGCCGACGGCGGCAAGCGGGACAGCGCCTGCTCCGGCGCCCTGATCGCCTACCTGTGGATCATCACCGCCGGCCACTGCTTCCGGGACGTCAACGGCGTGCGGGTGGACCGCCCGGTCGCCGACCTGACCACCGCGACCGTCGGCCGCACCGACCTCACCAAGACCGGCGGTCAGGTGGTCGAGATCGTCGCGGTCAAGCAGTCCGCCACCGCCGACGTCGCCCTCGCCAAGCTGGCGAGGCCGGTCCGCGCCGTTCCGCCGCTCCGGGTCGGCACCCAGCCGCCGGCGGTCGGCACGATCCTGCGGATCACCGGGTTCGGTTCGCTGACCAGCACCAACCCGGTCCCGTCGACCCGGCTGATGACCGGGCAGCTGAAGGTGATCTCGGTGAGCACCTCGGAGCTCGGCCTGAACGGGTACGCCCCGCAGCCGAACACCACCCCCTGCCCCTACGACTCCGGCGCGCCGTACTTCACCCAGAAGCCCGGCGAGGGCCCGGTGCTGGTGGGCGTCGTCAGCAACGGCCCGGGCTGTCCGCACACCAGTGTGGAGATCGCGGGCCGGACCGACAACCTGGCCGGCTGGATCAGCTCGACGATCGGCTAGCTCCACCCGCGGCCCTGGCCGGGCCCTCCGCCGTGGACCAGGCGACCGGTCGGCGGCGTCGGCGGAAGCGTCACGGGACGGCACGGCCGGGGCGCGGCCGCCCGGCCCGCGCCGGGCGCCCCGGCCGCCGGCCCGCGCCGCTGTCGTTCTCGCCCACGATGCCGTGACGTGGTCCGGGTGGCGCCGGGCTCGCGCTCCCGGCCGGCGCTCAAGGGTTTCTCGCGGGCCCCGCGGGACCTCTCACTGCCAGCTGCGTGAGGACGAGCTGGAGTTCGAGGCGGGCCGTGGGATCGTCGAGGGCCGGGCCGAGCAGCGCGCGGAGGCGGTTGAGCCGGTAGCTGACGGTCTGCGGGTGGACGTAGAGTTCGGCCGCGACGGCGGTGCGCGAACCCCAGTGGCGCAGCCAGGCCGCCAGGGTGACCAGCAGTTGGTCGCGCTGGCCGGGGCGCAGGCCGGCCAGCGGGGCGAGGCGACGCGAGGAGAGCGCGGCCAGCGCGCCGGGCTCGCCGCGCAGGGCCAGCGCGGCGAAATGATCCTCGACGAACACCGCGTCAGGTCCGGTTCCGATCAGTTCGGCGGTGCGTTCGGCGAGGCGGACGGCCGCCGGGACCTCGCTCCACGGCAGGGCCGGGCCGGCCACGGCGTTCCGGCCCTCCAGGGCCTCGGCCAGCGCCGGTCGGTCCGCGCGCGGACCGGCGCGCAGCAACAGCACAGCGTCCCCGGCGCGCTCGGCGACGACGCCGTCGGCAGCGAATCGGAATCGGGCGTCGCGGGCCTGGTCGGCCGGCAGCAGCACCGGGACCACCCGGTCCAGCGCCGGCCAGCCGATCGCGGCGACCGCCTCGCGGGCCACGTCGGCCGGGGCGCCGCCGCGCAGCAGCAGGTCGGCCACCCGGCGGCGGCGGCGGTCACCCTCGCCGGCCTGCTCGCGCAACTGGCGGGCCAGGCCATCGGTGCAGGCCGAGGCGAGCTCGTCGACGAAGGCGCTGATCGCGTCGGAAAGGTCGACGATCTCGTCGACGGTGACGGCGCGGGACTCGGCAAGCGACTGGGAGGCGGCCCGCAGCAGCAGGCGGGCGGCCGTGCGCAACGCGCCCAGCAGCAGCTCCGGGCCACGGTTCTCGCGGGCCTCGCCGGCGCCCAGCGCGACGAACACCTCGCGGATCCGGGGCGGCAGGGCCGGCTCGTCGGTGCCGGCCAGATCGAGGAACCGCTCCAGGGCGACCTGCACCGGCGTACGCACGTCGCGGTCGAATTTGGCGCCGGCGGTGTCGGCGAACGCCGGGTTGGCCGTGGCGACCGCGTCCGCGATCGCCGGGACGGTGGCCGGCAGTCGCGGCCGCATCGCCGCCGCGAGGTCGGTCGGCACCCGCTGCCAGGGGGTCGTCATCGTCGGATTTTGTCACCCGGTGACAACCGGAGCGCCGCAGATTGCTGGCTGCGGGACGGTGCCTCGGCGCCGTCGCGGAGTGACGATGGTCCCGGTCACACCCGACTACAGGATCGGATCCGCTCGTGAAACACCGGATGTCCCGCCGGCACGTGGTCGACATGTGCCGGACGATGCTGGACCGCGGCTACCTGAAGGCGACCGAGGGCAACGTCTCGGTGCGCATCCCGGGCCACGAGTTGTACGCGGTCACCCCGAGCAACTACGACTACGACAAGATGCGGGTCGAGGACGTCTGCATCGTCGACTTCCAGGGCAGGCACGTGCCGGACCCGGACGGCGCCGGCGGGCTCGTGCCGTCGATCGAATGCGGGATGCACGCGAACATCTACCGCGAGCGCCCGGACGTCAACGCGATCGTGCACACCCATCAGCCGTACGCCTCGGCCCTCGCCTTCCTGCGCAAGCCGATCCCGGCGCTCACCGACGAGCAGGTCCGGTTCCTCGGCAAAGAGGTCGCGATCGTGGACTACGCGCCGTCCGGCACCGGCTTGCTCGCCAGGAAGGTGCAGAAGAAGGTGGCGAGCGGGGACAACGCGTTCATCATCGCCAACCACGGCGTGGTGGCGGTCGGCACCGACCCGTCCCGCGCGGTGTTCAACATGGCGCTGCTGGAGAAGGTGTCGATCGCGTACCTGCTGGCGCTGACGTCAGAGGCCGGCAGGGTCTACACGATCCCGGACACGATCCGCGAGATCGCCTTCGGCAAGCTGCGCAAGGACGAGAAGCGGATCGCCGCGCAGATCACCGAGGCGGTCGAGCCGGTCCGCGTGCCGGACGACGAGGAACCGCCCAGCGTGGCCGACGTCCCGCAGATCGTTTCCGGCGAGAAGCCGGGATACATGATCAGCGAGTACCTCGACGTGCCGGACACCATGCGGCGGCTCAAGGCGCTGGTCGCCCAGCCGGTCCGCGGCCTGCGGCACGACGCCCTGCTGGACGTGCTGAACTACTTCGAGACCAAGTGCACGGCCAGCAGGGAGATCACCGAGCGGGCCAGGAAGCGGATCCCCGGCGGCGTCCAGCACAACCTGGCGTTCAACTACCCGTTCCCGCTCGCGATCGACAAGGCCGAGGGCGCGCACCTGATCGACCGGGACGGCAACGTCTACATCGACTTCCTGCAGGCCGGCGGGCCGACGATCCTGGGCAGCAACTACGGCCCGGTCAACGAGCGGGTGGCCGCGGTGATCAGGGAGAGCGGACCGGTCACCGGCCTCTTCCACGAGTACGAGCTGAAGCTCGCCGAGATCATCAACAGGTACATGCCGCACATCGAGATGTACCGGTCGCTGGGCTCCGGCACCGAGGCCGTGATGGCGGCGGTACGGGCCGCCCGCGCGCACACCGGCAAGAAGATGGTGATCAAGGTGGGCGGCGCGTACCACGGCTGGTCCGACACCATGGTGTACGGCCTGCGCGTGCCCGGCACGTTCCGGATGAACGCCAAGGGCATCCCGTGGGGCGCCACCGGCCGGACCCGTGAGACGTTCCCGCACGACCTGGGCACCCTCAAACGCAAGCTGATCGAGAACCGGGTGCGCGGCGGCACCGCCGCGGTCGTGGTCGAGCCGTTCGGCCCGGAGTCCGGCACCCGCCCGGTGCCGGAGGAGTACAACGCGGCCGTCCGCCGGCTCTGCGACGAGTTCGGCGCACTGCTGATCTTCGACGAGGTGGTGACCGGTTTCCGCACCGGGCTGGGCGGCGCGGCCGGATACTTCGGTGTGACCCCGGACCTGACCGTCTTCGGCAAGGCCGTCTCGGGCGGTTACCCGATGGCCGGCGGGGTCGGCGGGCGGGCCGACGTCATGAGCGTGTTCGGGTCCGGGCTGGACGGCAAGAGCGGCGCGCACATCCAGGTCGGCGGCACGCTCTCGGCGAACCCGCTGTCCTGCGCGGCCGGGTACTTCGCGATCCAGGAGATGGCCCGCACCAACGCGCCGGTGCTGGCCGGCCGGGCCGGGGACCGGCTCACCCGCGGGCTGCAGCGGCTGATCGACAGGTACGGGCTGCCCTACGTGGCGTACAACCAAGGGTCGATCGTGCATCTGGAGTGCAGCGGCGTGATGCTGCTGGACATGCGCAACCCGGTCAAGCTGCTCAAGGAGAACAAGGCGCGCAAGACGCTGATGGAGCAGATGGGCGCGGCGTACGCGGCGCACGGCGTCATCACGCTGGCCGGCTCCCGGATGTACACCTCGATGGCCGACACCGACGAGGTCATCGACGACGCGCTGGCCCGTTTCGACCGGGTGTTCGCGCTGGTCGAGGGAGTGTAGATGCCGCTGCCGCCCCAGGTCCTCGCGATCGACCTCGGCACCTCCGGGATGAAGGCCGCCCTGGTGGCGGCGGACGGCACGGTCACCGGCTGGGCCGAGCGACCGGTGCCGCTGCGCGTGCTGCCCGGCGGCGGCGCCGAGCAGGACCCGGTCGCCTGGTGGGACGCCCTGGCCGAGGTCGTCGCGGACCTCGGGCGGAGCTTCCCGGAGCACCTGCGCGCGGTGGGCACGATCTGCTCCTCGGCACAGGGCGAGGGCACGATCGCGGTGGACGCGCACGGCGAGCCGCTGACCCGGTGCATCAGCTGGCTCGACATGCGCGGGGCGGCACATCTGCGCCGTCAGTTCGGCGGATTCCCGTCGTACCGGGGAATCTCGGTCCGGAAGATCGCCCGGTGGTTGTGGCTGACCGGCGGGATGCCGTCGGTGACCGGAAAGGATCCGGCCGCGCACATGCTCCTGGTGCGCGACGAGATGCCCGAGGTGTACGCCAGGACCAAGTCCTTCCTCAACGTCCTGGACTGGATCAACCTGAAGCTGACCGGGCGCACGGTGGCGACCGTCGACTCGATCCTCACCTCCTGGGTCACCGACAACCGGAGGGCGACGGGCGTCCGGTACGCCCCGTCGCTGGTCGCGGCCAGCGGGATCGACGCGGACAAGTTCCCGCCGATCGTGAGGTGCACCGAGGTGATCGGCACGCTCGTCTCCCACGCCGCCGATCACCTCGGTCTTCCGGCGTCGGTGCGGGTGGTGGCCGGGGCGATCGACAACACCGCGGCGGCGATCGGCGCGGGCACCGTGCGGGACAACGAGCCGCATCTCTACCTGGGGACGTCGTCGTGGATCGCGGCGCACGTGGCCGCGAAGAAGACAGACGTGGGCAGCGGGATCGCCTCGATCCCGTGCGCGCTGCCGGACCGGTATCTGATGACCGCGTTGCAGGCCACGGCCGGGGCGAATCTCACCTGGCTGCGGGACAAGATCGTGGAGTACGACGATCCGCTGCTCCGCGCGGGACAGATCAGCCGCGACGAGGGAACGATCTTCGACGCGTTCGACGCGATCATCCCGTCGGTTCCGGCCGGGGCGGACGGGGTGCTCTACATGCCGTGGCTCTACGGGGAGCGGGCGCCTGTCGACAACCCGCACCTGCGCGCCGGTTTCCTCAACATCTCGCTGGAGACGAGCCGGTCGGACCTGCTCCGGGCGGTGTTCGAGGGGGTGGCGCTGAACACCCGGTGGATGGCCGCCGCGGTGGACAGGTTCCTCGGGGCGCCGGTGTCGTCCCTGGTGATCACCGGTGGGGCGGCCCGGTCCCGCTCGTGGTGCCAGATCTTCGCCGACGTGCTGGGCGTCGAGATCCGCCGCGACGCCAACCCGGTCCTGGTCAACGCCCGCGGCGCCGGCTGGATCGGCGCGGTCGGCGCGGGTCTCATCGATTTCCCGGACATCCCGGACCTCGCTCGCAACGACCACGTCTTCGAGCCGGGGCCGGACCGGGCCACCTACGACGACATCTACGCGATCTACACCCGCCTGCACAAACAGCTGGCGCCGGTCTACAAGCGCCTGCACGCCGGCCGCCGGCCCGCCTGATCCACCGGCTGCGCGCCGGCGGGACTCCGGCCAGGGCCCAGCCGACGGTTCCACGCCCGCGGGCTCGGCTCAGCGCCTGGCGGCCGGTTCCGGAGCGACCGCCGCCGCGACCTCCAGCGCCGCCCGGCGCACATCCCCGTGCCAGCGGGTCGGGAACGCGTCGATCAAGCGCCACCCCGCCCGGTGCAGGACGCCCTGCCGCTCGATGTGCGCGTCCGGCCCTTCCGGATGCACCCCGCACAGCACGCCGGCAGCGAGTTCGGCCACCCCGACGCAGAGATCGAGGGTCCACGGCCCGACGACATAACCGGGCCGCACCGGGACGCCGAGCCGCTCCAGCTCGGCGGCGAGCCGCCCGGCCCACCCGGCCGCCCCGCCGCCGTTTCCCGGCAGGCCGCCGGCGACCGGTCGGCCGCCGGAGGCCTCTCCGGAGCCGGGCGACACCCCTGCGGACCAGCGGGGAACGGGGGGCGCGGCGGATGGCGAACGGTCGCCGGAGGCCGCGGACACCTCTGCGCGCAACGGGGACCCGGCGTAGGTCAGGTAGTCGGCGAGCAGGCCGGACGGGCTGGTGAGCGAGCTGAGCACGACCAGGCGCCGGCGAGCCCGCGTCACCATGACGTTGAACAGCTGCGGGTCGGTGACGAACCGGCGCCGGCCCGGCGAGTCCCCGTCCAGCAGCCCGAGCGAGACGATCACCGCGTCCGCCTCGCTGCCCTGGAAGGCGTGCACCGTGCCGACCCGCAGCCGCAGCTCCTCGATCCGCTCGGCCGGCAGAGCCGTCAGCAGGGCCGCCTCCAGGGCCTCCGCCTGCGCGCGGAACGGGCTGATCACCCCGATCCCCCGGAACCCGGCCGCGGCCAGCTCCTGTACCGCCCGCAGCGCCGCCGCGACCTCCGCCTCGTTGACCCCGTTGACCAGCGCGGCGTCCGGCACGTGCCGGACGTCGATGGCGCTCGCCCCGTCTGCCAGCGGGGTACGGGTCAGCACCGCGACCCGGCCGCCGTAGAACCGCCGCGCCGGGAAGTCGATCAGGTGCGGAACGCCGCGGTGGTGCTCGGCCAGCCAGATCGTCGGCGCCGAGGCCGCGGCCAGGTCGTAGGTGCTGACCCGCCGCACGTCCAGCCGCTCGCCGGCGCCGTGCCGGTCGAGCACCTGGGTCACGTCGACGTCGCTGACGAACGACACGAACCGCAACTGCCGCGGATCCCCGACGATCAGCGCCCGCCTGGCCCGGGCCAGCACCGGCGCCGACCGGATCTGGTCCACGTGCGACGCCTCGTCGACGACGACCAGGTCGAAGAGGCCGGGCTCGGGCGGCAGCAGATCCTCCACGTCGGCGACCGTGCCGATCCACAGCGGCAACGCCCGGACCAGCGGCGCGGCCTCCATCCGGGCGAGCAGCTCACGGCGGCGGTTGCGGCCCGCCCGCAGCGCCGCGGCCAGCGCTCCGGCCGCCCGGCGCGCGTCCCGGTCCCACCGCTGCGCGCCGCGCGCGGAATCCCGCATCGCCTGCCCGGCCGCTTCCCGCAACTCCTGCTCCGCGGCGTGCAACTTCGACCAGCGCCCGGCGAGGTCGGTCCCGCCGGTCGCGGCGAGGTGTGCGGCCGCCCGCTGCGCGGCCGCCGCGTCAAGAGCCTCGTGCAGGACCTTGTCCGGTACGGACCCGGCCGCGCCCAGCAGCCGGTAGGCCGCCCGCCGAGCGGCCCGGGCACGCCGCCGCCCCCACCAGCCGAGCAGGCCACCGCCGCGCACGTCGCCCCGGCCTGCGTCGCCGCCGCCCGTGCCGGTGGCCAGCAGCTCGCGGACCTCGTCGAGATCGACGGCGTCGTCGAAGGCGCCGGGGACCCGCACGGACAGCTCGGGCAGCCGCGCCTGGTACTCCGGGAGCGACGCGGCACGCTGCTCCCGGGCCAGTTCGGCCCCGATGGCGGCGCTCTCCGCGCGTACCGGATCAGAAGCCGCCCTGACCCGCTCCTGGCCGGAACGGATCAGAGCAGCCTCGACCCCCTGATCTGCTCCCGCCGCGAGCTCGGCCTCCAGCCCGGCCCGGCCGCCGGCATCGCCGAAGAGCACCGGCGGCGGTCCCGGATAGCGGGCCAGAAGGCCGGCCAGCACCTCCGCGGCGTGCGGCGACTGCGTCGCCACCAGCACCGAGCCGCCCCGGTCGACCACCTCCAAGGCCGCCGCCACGACCGTGTGGCTCTTCCCGCTGCCCGGCGGTCCGGAGACCACGGTGACCGGTTCCGATCGGGTCCGGACCACCACGCGTTCCTGCGGCCCGGTCAACGGCAACGGCGAGATGACGGGATCCGCGCGGCCGTCGAGGTCACCGCGGACCCGGGTCGCGGGCGGGTCGTCGCCGACCGGCGTGCGGGGCTCGCCGTAGATCGCGGCCAGCGCGGTGCCGGACAGGTCACGGCCGGCCCAGCTGCGGAGGCTGTCGGCCAGGCCGCCGCCGAAGACGTCCCGGACCACGAACAACGCCGGGGCGGCGACCAGCGCCAGACCCTCCGCCGGGATCCGCTGTTCCCGGCCGATGATCGCGCCCACCGGCAGCCCGGTGGCCTCGGCGACGGATCGCAGCCAGGACCGGCTGCCGGTCGCCTCCAGCCAGCCGGGCGTCGCCAGGCCGGGCGCCGCCTCCAGCGCCGCGGCCAGGTCACGGTCGGTGACCAGGGGTGTCACCTCGACGTCCCCGGCCGGGACCACCTTGTAGGCGAGCAGGGACCGTTCCAGGTGCACCGGCTGGCTCAGCAGCGGCACCCGGATCTTCCGCGGCTTGCCCTCGACCTCGATCCGGCCGGCCAGGAATCCCCAGCCCCGGTGCAGGATGCGCTCCTCGCGGTGCAGCGTGTCGAGGGCGGCCAGGCGCTCGACCGCCGCCTGCCGCGGGGCCTTCTCCGCGGCCTGGAGCCAGACCAGCGCCTGCGAGCCCCGGGTGACGTCCAGGGTGCGCTCGGCGGCGGCGGGGGCCAGCTCGGCGAGTACGGCGAGTACGGTCCGCGGCTGCATCGCCCGCGAGACTACCGCCCGCCCACCAGAGCCGGCCGCCGGTGACGTCTTCCTCGCCGAGGATCTCGTGCGGACCGCGCTGACGAAGCTCTACGTCTCGTGGGCGGCGTTCCGGACGGCCGACCGTCCGGGCGCCTCCGTGCGACGGGCACTGTTCAACGCGCTGGTCGACGAGCGCAAGCGGATCTGGCGGCGGCACGAGCGGGGCCGGTCGCGGACGTCCCGGACCGGCCCGGCGACCCCGGCGGCGCGGACGACGGCGATCCGAAGCCGAGAGACCGGGGAAGTGACCGTCAGTTCCGCGCGGCGGCCTGCTCCAAGCGGCGGGTCAGCACCCGTTCGGTCAGGGTGACCAGCACGATCTTGACCGATTCCCGGCGGCGCGCGTCGCACTCGACCAGCGGCAGTTCCGCGTCCAGGCCCAGCGCCTCGCGGATCTCCCCGTGCTCGAAGCGGCGCGCGCCGTCGAACGTGTTCACCCCGATCACGAACGGGATGTCGTGCTCCTCGAAGTAGTCGATCGCCGGGAAGCAGTCCTCGATGCGCCGGGTGTCGACCAGCACGATGGCCCCCAGCGCCCCGTCCACCAGGTCGTCCCAGAGGAACGCGAACCGGTCCTGTCCGGGTGTGCCGAACAGGTAGAGCAGGAGCGCCTCGTCGAGCGTGATCCGGCCGAAGTCCAGGGCGACGGTGGTGGTGGTCTTCGCGGCGACACCGGTGAGGTCGTCCACGCCGATCGACCGCTCGGTCATCTCGGCCTCGGTGACCAGCGGCTCGATCTCGGAGACCGCGCCGACGAAGGTGGTCTTGCCGACGCCGAAGCCACCACTGATCACGATCTTGACGGCGACCGGCGGCGACGCGGTGACCGTCTCAGAGTGCCCGAACACGATCCCGGATCCTCTCCACGAGCGTGCTGGGGAACTCCCCCGGAAGGTGGTGCACCAGCACGAAACCATCGGTGATCAGGTCCGCGACGATCACCCGGACCACCCCGAGCGGCACACCCAGCGCCGCGGCGAGGTCCGCGATCGATCGCGGGGCCTGGCACAGCTCGACGATCCGGCGCGACTCGAAGCGCAGCGGCGCGGAGAGCGCGGCCGGCGCCGCGTACAGCTGGGTCTCGATCCGCAGGCCGTCGCGCATCGGCTCGGTGCGCCCACCGGTGAGCAGGAACGGCCGTACGACCGGATCGTCGCCCTCGCCGCCGGGCCGGATCATCGCGGCAGGTTCTGCCGGGACTCGGCGATCAGCGCGGGGGTCAGCAGGTCGCCGAAGCGCTCGGCGAGCCGGGTGATCTCGTAGCCGACCAGCCCCAGGTCGCTCTCCCCGCCGGCCACCACGCCCAGGCAGCTGCCGCCCGGGATCACCGAGACGACCAGGAAGCCGCGGCGCATCTCGATCATGATGAGCTTGAGGCCCTCGAAATCGTAGCGGCGCGACGCCGTGCGGGCCAGGCTGGCCAGGCTGGACACGATCGCGGCGAGCTGGTCGGCCTCGGTCCGGTCCAGGCCGTCCGAGCCGGCGATCAGCAGACCGTCCGAGGAGACCGCCACCGCGTCCCGGACGCCGTCGGTCTGCTGGACGAAGTTGCCGAGCATCCAGTTGAACTGGTGGCGGCCGGCGGGTGCTTCCACGCTCATCGAAACTCCTCGGAGGTCGCTGCGAAGGTGCGGGCGCCGCCCCGCTCGATGCCGTCGCGCAGCGCGGTCAGGCGCGCGCGGACCGCGTCGGGTGAGTCACTGATCTCGACCGTCGGTTCGGTCCGCGAGGCGGGCGCGGGGCCGGGGTCCGCCCGGCGTGCCCGGGGGATGCGTTTCCGCAACCCATTGGCGGTACGTTCGGGGTCCGCCCGGTGACCGGCCGGGCTCAGCGCGGGCGCCGCCGGGCGGTCGGTGACCACGACGTAATCGACTTCCAGAGCGCGTGGGCGGAGCCGGACCGGTCCGGTCGCCCGGGGCTGTCCGGCCGACGCCGCCGGGGAGATCGGCGCCGGTTCGGCGAGCAGCGCGGCGGGCAGGGTGATCCGGGCGGTCACCCCGGTCACCGCGGACGGGGTGAGCCGCACGTCGGCGTTCATCTGCGCGGCAAGCCGCCCGACCACGTAGTGGCCCAGATATCGGGCCGGCCCGGTCATGAAGTCGCCCTCGCCGCGCAGCCGCTGGTTGGCCCGGGCCAGCTCCTCGTCGTTCATGCCGACGCCCTGGTCGCAGACGGCGATCAGGTAACCGTCGCCGATCCGCCGCCCGTGGATCTCCACCTCGAGGTCGGGCGGGGAGAAGGTCAGCCCGTTCTCGACCAGCTCGGCGAGCAGGTGGGCGAGCCCGCTGGCGGCCCCGCCGTGCACCAGCGCGTCGTCGAGCCGGCGCAGCACCACCCGGCGGTACTCCTCCACCTCGGACACCGCGGCGCGGATCACGTCGGCCATCGCCAGCGGGCCGGGCCACTGCCGCGCGCTGGCCGAGCCGGCCAGCACCAGCAGGCTCTCCGCGTTGCGCCGCATCCGGGTGGCCAGGTGGTCCAGCTCGAACAGGTTGGCCAGCCCGCCCGGGTCGGCCTCCTCGCGCTCCAGGCGGGTGATGAAGCCGAGTTGCCGGCGCAGCAGGTTCTGGTTGCGGCGGCCCAGGTCGGCGAGGGACTCGGCGGTGCCGCGGCGCAGCGACGCCTGCTCGGTCGCCAGCGCGTACGCGGTGGTCCGCACCCGGTCGAACGCGTCGGCCACCCGGCGCACCTCGGCGCTCGCGCCGGCGGCCACCGGCAGTGGCGCGGGCGGTGCGGCGTCCTCGCCGGCCGCGGCCCGCCGGACCGCCTCGGGCAGGCTCTCGCCGGCCAGCCGGTCGGCCTCGGCGGCCAGCGCGGACAGCGGACCGGCCAGCGAGCGGGTCGCGCCGACCGCCAGCCAGGCCGAGCCGAGCAGGCAGAGCAGCACCACACCGGTGAGCAGCGCGAGCCGCAGGGTGGCCCGCTCGCGTAGCCGGTGGGCGCGGTCCAGGGTGTCCGAACCGATCCGGGCGGCCAGCCCGGTCATGTCGTCGAGCATGGTGGCCACCGCGGTCCACCAGTCCCCGGAGTCGGCGAGCAGGCTCTGCCGGTCGCCGGCGCGCAGCGCGGCGGTCTCCACCGCGCGGGCCCGCCGCGCGGCGGGGCTGTCCAGCAGTTCGGTCTTGGCCGCCGCGGCGTCCGCGCCGGCGAACTCGTCGAACTCGGTCAGCGACAGGTCCCGCGCCGCGACGATGCCGAGCAGGGTGGAGAACTCGCCCGGCTGGAAGCCGCCGGCGGTGATCACGCCGTCCAGGAACACCCACTCCTGCGCGGTGGCCTCCCTGACCTCGGTGAGCGTCTCCAGCGACTCGGCGCCGCGGCGCAGGTCCAGATCCTGGACGATCTCCAGGTGCCGGGTCTCGTCGCCGAGGTCCTCGATCAGCCCGGTGTAGAGGTCGAAGACGTCCGGCCGGGCGGCCTCGCCGCTGTCCGCGCGGGCGCGGATCCGGGGCAGGCCGTCCAGCTCGCCGAGGGCCCCGGCGGCGTCGCCGTCCAGCACCGACCGCACGGCGGCGCGCCGGTCGTCGACCCGCTGGCGGGCCGGGGCGATGCGCTCCCGGAAGCCGGTGTTGCCGCCGAGCACCGCGGCGGTCACGCCACGCTCGTTCTGCAGCTCCTGGACCAGGCTCTGCAGGGCCAGGACGACGGTGATCCGGTGCTCGGTGGCCGCCGCGTCGCGGTAGCGGGCGATCTCGTTGACGTAGATGACCGCGAGCAGCGCCAGGACCGCGGCGAGCGGCAGGGCCAGCATCCGTACGACACGGCCACGGATGGTCCGGTCGCGCCCGGTCGTGCGCCACATGTCGCAACCCCCTTGCCGCGGGTACTCGTCCGAAGCCGTTCCGTGACCGCCGCCAACGATCTGCGTCGGACATCCGACGGTCAACACCCTGATCGAGGGACGCGGCCGACGGGGCCGGGCTGGGCTCGGGTGATGCGAAACGTGATCCCCGAACGGGGGACGCGGCCGGCGCGGGCGCCGCCTCCGGAGCGGGCGGGGCGCCGGCCGGGAGGACGTGGCATTCGCCACAACCAATGCCCGGTATGCCCGTCCGGCCGGGCGACCAGGGCGACCCGCCACGGGCTCTCACCGGATGAGACGAAGATCTATTTACATAGATGTCGTGCCTGGTCCGCCGCCGTCGATGGACGCGGCGCGTTCACCACGCGGTAATACCCGCGAGTAACCGCCGGACCTGGCCGGAGCAGGGCGGTTGCCGCTGGCCCGCCCCTACCACCTGTACTCTCCTGACGAAGGTTTTTCCTCCAGTAAGGGCTCGATCGGGTGTTCAAACGAATCGCCATCGTCAACCGTGGTGAGGCCGCGATGCGGCTCATCCACGCCGTCCGGGAGCTGGCCGCGGAGACCGGCGTGCCGGTCGAGACCGTCGCGTTGTACACCGACGTCGACCGCACCGCCACCTTCGTCCGCGAAGCCGACATCGCGTACGACCTGGGGCCGGCCGCCTCCCGGCCGTACCTGGACCTGAAGCTGCTGGAGCGCGCGCTGGTCGCGACCGGCGCGGACGCGGCCTGGGTCGGCTGGGGCTTCGTCGCGGAGGACCCGGCCTTCGCCGAGCTGTGCGAGCGGATCGGGATCACGTTCATCGGGCCCGGCCCGGAGGCCATGCGCAAGCTCGGCGACAAGATCGGCTCGAAGCTGATCGCCGAGGAGGTCGGCGTGCCGGTCGCGGCGTGGAGCCGCGGGCCGGTGGAGACGCTGGAGGCCGCGCTCGAGGCGGCCGAGCGGATCGGCTACCCGCTGATGCTCAAGGCGACCGCCGGCGGCGGCGGGCGCGGCATCCGCAAGGTGGCCTCCGCCGGCGAGCTGACCGAGGCGTACGAGCGGACCAGCCAGGAGGCGGCCCGCGCGTTCGGCAGCGGCGTGGTCTTCCTGGAACGCCTGGTGACCGGCGCCCGGCACGTCGAGGTGCAGGTCATCTCGGACGGCCAGGGCACCGCGTGGGCGATCGGCGTGCGCGACTGCTCGGTGCAGCGGCGCAACCAGAAGGTGATCGAGGAGTCGGCGTCCCCGGTGATGCCGCCCGAGCGGGCCGCCGAGCTGAGGGCGTCGGCCGAGCGGCTGGCGGTCGCGGTCGGCTACCGCGGCGCGGCCACCGTCGAGTTCCTCTACCACCCGGGCGAGGACCTGCTGGCCTTCCTCGAGGTCAACACCCGCCTGCAGGTGGAACACCCGATCACCGAGTACGTGACCGGTTTCGATCTGGTCAAGGCGCAGATCCACGTCGCCTCCGGCAACCGCCTGGAAGGCGAGCCGCCGCGCGAGCGCGGGCACGCCATCGAGGCGCGGCTCAACGCCGAGGACCCGGACCGCGACTTCGCGCCGTCGCCCGGCCGCATCGCCCGGCTGGAGTTCCCGGCCGGCCCGGGCATCCGCGTCGACACCGGGGTCAGCGAGGGCGACAGCATCCCCGGCGACTTCGACTCGATGATCGCCAAGGTGATCGCGTACGGCAAGGACCGCGACGAGGCGCTCGGCCGGCTGCGCCGGGCGATGGCCGAGACCACTGTCGTGATCGAGGGCGGCGCCACCAACAAGAGCTTCGTGCTCGACCTGCTCGACCAGCCCGAGGTGATCGACGGCAGCGCCGACACCGGCTGGATCGACCGGGTCCGCGGCGAGGGCCGGCTGGTCTCCGACCGGCACTCCGGCATCGCGCTGGCCGCCGCCGCCATCGAGGCGTACGAGGACGAGGAGCGGGTCGAGCAGCAGCGGCTGCTCTCCACCGCGTTCGGCGGGCGCCCGCAGGTGCGGCACGAGAGCGGGGCGCCGCTCGACCTGAAGCTGCGCGGATCGACGTACCGCGTCCGGGTCGCCCGGGTCGGCGCGCAACGGTTCCGGGTCGGCATCGAGACCGGCGCCGACATTCGCCTCGCCGACGTCAGCCTGGAGCGCTTCGACCGCCACAGCGGCCGGATCACCGTCAACGGGGTGCGGCACAAACTGCTCACCGGAACGCACGGCGCGATCACCCTGGTCGAGGTCGACGGCGTCACCCACCGGGTCAGCCGGGACGAGGGCGGCGTGCTGCGCTCCCCGATGCCGGCGCTGGTGGTCGCCACCCCGCTGGAGCCCGGCGCCGAGGTCGAGGCCGGCGCGCCGGTCCTGGTCCTGGAGGCCATGAAGATGGAGGCGGTGCTGCGCGCGCCGTTCCGGGCCCGGGTCAAGGAGGTGCTGGTCGCGGTCGGCAGCAAGGTCGACGCCGGTGCCGCGCTGCTGCGCCTCGACCCGATCGGCGGCGACGAGGCCGAGCAGGCCGTCGCCCAGACCGCCGCCGACGTGGACCTGCCGGCCGCGCCGCAGACGCTGCCGGCCCGGCAGCGCGTCGCCCGCGGCCAGGAGGACCTGCGCAGCCTGCTGCTCGGCTTCGACGTCGACCCGCACGACGAGCGCCGGGTGCTCGACGACTACCTGGCCGCCCGCCGCGCCGCCACCGAGGAGGGCCAGCGCCCGCTGGACCGCGAGATCGCGCTGGTGGAGCTGTTCGCCGACCTGGCCGAGCTGAGCCGCAACCGGCCGGCCGGCGAGGACGGCGGCGACACCCACGTGCACAGTGCCCGCGAGTTCTTCCACACCTACCTGCAGAGCCTGGACGTGGAGCGGGCCGGCCTGCCGCAGTCGTTCCAGAACCGGCTGGCCAAGGCGCTGGGCCACTACGGCGTGACCGAGCTGGAGCGCACCCCCGCGCTCGAGGCCGCGGTCTTCCGGATCTTCCTGGCCCAGCAGCGGGCCTCGGTGGACGCCGCGGCGGTCGCCGCGCTGCTGCGCGCCTGGCTGCAGGAGCCGCCGCCGGACGCCACCCTGCACGAGCCGGCCGGTCTGGCCCTGGAGCGGCTGATCGCGGCCACCCAGGTGCGTTTCCCGGCCGTCGCCGACCTGGCCCGGGGCGTGGTGTTCGCCTGGTTCGGCCAGCCGCTGCTGCGCCGCAACCGGGCGCAGGTGTACGCCCGGATCCGCAAGCACCTGCGCCACCTCGACGAGTCCCCGCAGTCGCCGGACCGCGCCGAGCGGATCGCCGAGATGGTGCGCAGCACCGAGCCGCTGGTCCGGCTGCTCGGCCAGCGCCTGGTCCGCAACAGCGTGGACAATTCGGTGCTGCTCGAGGTGCTGACCCGGCGGTACTACGGCAACAAGGGGCTGAGCGGCGTTCGTACCGTCGAATCCGCCGGCTTCTCCTTCGTCGTCGCCGAGAAGGAGGGCACCCATCTGGTCTCCGCCGCGGAGAGCTTCGACCGGCTGAGCGGATCGCTCGCCGGGCTCGCCGCGCTGGCCTCCGGGGACGGGGCCATCGACGCCGACATCTACCTGTCCTGGGAGGGCCAGCCGGCCGACCCGGCGGAGATGGCCACCGCGCTGCACGAGGTGATCAACGGGATCGCGCTGCCGGCCCAGGTGCGCCGGCTGACCGCCACCGTCGCCGGGCGCAGCGGCGCGGTCATGCACCACCACTTCACCTTCCGGCCGTCCAGCGCCGGGATGGAGGAGGAACGGCTGATCCGGGGCCTGCACCCGTACATCGCGCAGCGGATGCAGCTGGAGCGGCTGCGCAAGTTCGACCTGACCCGGCTACCGTCCGCGGACGAGGAGATCTACCTCTTCCAGTGCGTCGCCCGGGAGAACCCGGCCGACGACCGGCTGGTCGCGTTCGCGCAGATCCGCGACCTGACCGAACTGCGCGAGCAGGACGGCCGGCTGGTCGCGCTGCCGACCACCGAGGACACCATCGCCACCTGCCTGGACAGCATCCGGCGGGCGCAGTCGCGGCGCTCCCGGGACTCGCGGTTCAGCACCAACCGCATCGTCATCTACGTGTGGCCGGTCCTCGGCCTGACGTACAACGAGATGGAGATGATCGCCCGGCGGGTGTCGCCGACCACTGCCGGCGCCGGCCTGGAGGAGATCCTGTTCATCGCCCGGCGGCGTGACGAGCAGACCGGCGAGCTGGTCAAGGTGAACGTGCGGATCACGTTCAGCGCGACCGGGGGCACCGAGCTCGTCCTCAGCGCGCCGTCCGACGACCCGATCGAGCCGCTCGACGGGTACCGGCAGAAGGTGCTGCGGGCCAGCAGCCGGAACACCGTCTACCCGTACGAGCTGACCGAGTTCCTCGGCTCCTTCGCCGAGTACGACCTGGACGAGTCGCACACCCTGGTGCCGGTCGACCGGCCCAAGGGCCGGAACACCGCCGCGCTGGTCGCCGGCGTGGTCACCACTGTCACCGCGCGGCACCCGGAGGGCATCAAGCGGGTCGTGCTGCTGGGCGACCCGACCAAGTCGCTCGGCGCGCTGTCCGAGGCGGAGTGCCGCCGGGTGATCGCGGCGCTGGACCTGGCCTCGTCGCTGCGGGTCCCGCTGGAGTGGTACGCGCTCTCCTCGGGCGCCCGGATCTCGATGACCTCGGGCACCGAGAACATGGACTGGGTGGCCGCGGCGCTCAAGCGGATCGTGGAGTTCACCCAGGACGGCGGTGAGATCAACATCGTGGTGGCCGGCATCAACGTCGGCGCGCAGCCGTACTGGAACGCCGAAGCCACGATGCTGATGCACACCAAGGGCGTGCTGATCATGACGCCCGACTCGGCGATGGTGCTGACCGGCAAGCAGTCGCTGGACTTCTCCGGCGGCGTGTCGGCCGAGGACAACTTCGGCATCGGCGGCTACGACCGGGTGATGGGGCCGAACGGGCAGGCGCAGTACTGGGCGCCGAACCTGATGGCCGCCCGGGACGTGCTGATGTCGCACTACGAGCACACCTACGTGGTGCCCGGCGAGTCCGGGCCGCGGACGATCCCGACCTCCGACCCGATCGACCGGGACATCTCGGACTTCCCGCACGTGGTGGCCGGCAGCGACTTCACCACTGTCGGCGAGATCTTCTCCGCGACTGCCAACCCGGACCGGAAGAAGCCGTTCGACATCCGTACGGTGATGCGGGCCCTCGCCGACCAGGACCACCCGGTGCTGGAGCGGTGGGCCGGCATGGCCGACGCGGAGACCGCCGTGGTGCAGGACGCGCACCTCGGCGGCATGCCGGTCTGCCTGCTCGGCATCGAGTCGCGGTCGGTGCCGCGGCGGGGCTTCCCGCCCACCGACGGACCGGACACCTACACCGCGGGCACGCTGTTCCCCCGCTCGTCGAAGAAGGCGGCCCGGGCGATCAACGCGGCCAGCGGCAACCGCCCGCTCGTCGTGCTGGCCAACCTGTCCGGCTTCGACGGCTCGCCGGAGTCGATGCGCAAGCTCCAGCTGGAGTACGGCGCCGAGATCGGCCGGGCGATCGTCAACTTCCAGGGCCCGATCGTGTTCTGCGTGATCTCGCGCTACCACGGCGGCGCGTTCGTGGTCTTCTCCAAGGCGCTGAACCCGAACATGACGGTGCTGGCCCTGGAGGGCTCGTTCGCGTCGGTGCTCGGTGGCGCCCCGGCCGCGGCCGTGGTGTTCACCGGCGACGTGAACGCGCGGACCGCCGCCGATCCGCGGGTCCGGGAGCTGGAGGCCCGGGCCGGCGCGGCGACCGGCGCGGACCGCAGCTCGCTCACCGCCGAACTGGACGACCTGCGGGCGTCGGTGCGCACCGAGAAGCTGGGTGAGGTGGCCGCCGAATTCGACAAGGTGCACAGCATCCAGCGGGCGGTCGAGGTCGGCTCGGTCGACGCGGTGATCCGCGCCGCCGAGCTGCGACCGCGGATCATCTCCGCGATCAAGGCGCGGCCGGCGTAGTTTCGTCGAAGTTCTCGGGGGCCCGGTTCGACCGGGCCCCCGCACGGCCGGACCGGGCGTGCGGCCAGCCGGCAGGCCGACGTCCGATCGGGACGACCGGGCCTGGGCGCAGCGGATCCCGCCGCTCGGCCGTCTCGATGCCCTCCGCCACCGGGCCCAGCTCCAGCGCCGACGCCAGCTGGCTGACCGCGGTGGCCACCGCCGACTGCCGGCCGACCGTGTTGATCTACTCGACCAATCAGCGGTCCAGCTTCCGGGTGGTGACCGGGCAGGTCAGCAGCAGGCCGAGCGAGGCGCCGCCGTGCCGAAGTCGTCCAGGGCCGGCCTCACGCCCGGCCCGCGCAGCCCGACCAGGGCCTCGTCCGACTCCTCGTCGACGAGCACCGCGGTCTCGGTGACCTCAATCCCGCTCAGCCGGCGCTCTTCTTCAGCACGGGTGTCCGCTGAAGGCGGGCCAGCACCCGCCGCGCGGTCAGCGGGACCACCGAGATCATCAGGCGGCCGGACTCGTCCACGGTCGGTGCGATCGCGAACAGCCGCCCGCCCCGCCGGCGCACCAGAGGCCGCGGCATCCGGGCCCGCGCCGCGCGGACCGCCGCCGCGCCCGCCGCACCGGTTGCGGTCTGCGCGCCCAGCGCGTGGGCCGCGTCGAACGCGCCGGGCTGGGCCGACACGGCCCGCCGCTGCCCGGAGTCGCCGCTGTGCGCCAGCACCGCGGCCACGTCGAGCCGGACGATCACGTCGTCGCCCGAGACGGAGACGTCGGCGGGGATCTCCTCGGCGCTCACGCTCCCCGGCCGTCCCCCGGACGCGGTGATCACCAGGTGGTCCCCGGACCAGGCGAACGACGTGGCGTCCAGCTTGGCGTCCCAGTCCGCGACGTCTGTCACGTCGAAGCACTCGTCCGGCAGCGTCCCGAAGCCCGGATAGGCGGCGAACCGGCGGCCGTCGCGTTCCACCGTGGGCGGCACGCCCACCTCCGCGTCCTGCCGGATCACCGCGAGCAGGTCGTCGAGTGAGCCGTGCCGGGCCACCGCCAGGCGGATCCGGGTCTCCGGGCCGAGCCGCCGGGCGATCCCATCGGTCAGGTACGCCTCGGCGAGCCGCCCCACCGTCCGGTGCAACTGCTCCTGAGTCGGCCGGTCCAGGCGCAGCACGTCGTCCTCGAGCAGGCGGGCCACCTCGTGGTCGAAGCGGTGCACCATGATCGCGTCCCGGCGCGGGCCGGCCTCGATCAGGCCCGCCACGAACGTCATGATCTTGTCGACGGTCTCGATCCGCAGACCGTGCCGGCTCAGGTAGGTGATGTTGGTGGCGCTGAACCGGCGGACCGCGAAGTAGTAGTCGTAGTCGGCGAGCACCGAGATCCTGCGCGCGTGGAAACAGGCGGCCAGGGTGAACGGCAGGTCGCTGCCGATCCGCATGTCCTCCGGGTACCGGATCGCGTGCTGTTCCAGCAGCTCCCGCCGGAACAGCTTGGTGTTGGCCAGCGACCGCGGCAACGGGGAGTCGAACAGGTCCACGTCCGGGTCGCTCTTCTGGTAGATGTCCTGGTAGATGTGCCGGCTGTTGACACCGACCACCCGGCCCAGCACGACGTCCGACCCGTACCGGTCGGCGGCCGTGACCAGGCGTTCCAGGGCTTCCGGGCCGAGCAGGTCGTCGGCGCCGATGAAGAACACGTAGCGGCCGGTCGCCGCGTCGATCCCGCGGTTGAACGGCACCGCGGGCCCACCCGAGTTGGCCTGGTGGATGACGGTGAACAGGCCCGGGTGACGGCGTTCGAAGCGGTCCAGCTCGGCGCCGCTGCGGTCGGTGGAGCCGTCGTCGACCGCGACGATCTGCATCCGCTCGGCCCCGATGGTCTGCCGGACCAGCGAGTTCAGGCACTCGGTCAGGTACGGCATGGTGTTGTAGACCGCCACCACAACTGTCACGTCAGGGCTACTCATGCCACAAGCTCCTGGTAGATGGTGTTCAGGCGGTCCGCCTGCGCCTCCCACGTCCAGCCCGGCAGCGGGCTGTCCGGTCCGTCGTAGACCGCCCGGTAGCGCTTCGGGTCGGCCAGGATCGCACGGACCGCTCGGGCCAGATCGGCGGGGTCCTGGGCCCGGAACACCTCGCCCTGCCCGGTCGCGCGCACCGCCTCGGCCATCGCCCGCACGTCGCTCACCACGATCGGCAGGCGCGCGTGCGAGTACTCGAAGAACTTCGTGATCAGCGCGATCTCGTGGTTCGGCCAGTGGTGGATCGGGATCACCCCGACGTCCGCCGGCGACAGGAACCGGAACACCTGGTCGGCCGGCACGTACGGCACCGCGTGCACCCGGTCGGAGGCGCCGGTCAGCGCGGTGATGTGCGGCGCGGACGGATCCTGTACGACCAGCGCGAGGTGCGCGCCGGGCAGCTCGGGCAGCGCCCGCACGATCGTGTCCAGGCCACGCTGCGGGCTGGACGACCCGCTGTACACCAGCAGCGGCGTGTCCGGGCCGACCCCGCAGAGCGCGCGCAGGTCGGGGACCTCCTCGTCGCCCGCGCGGGCCGGCGCGTTGAGCACCACGCCCGGCTTGCGCGCCAGCCCGTGCTCGGACTGCAGCAGGTCGGCCAGCGCGTCGGAGACGGTCACCACGGCGTCCGCGTACGGCACGTACTCCCGCTCGTAGGCCAGGTGCGCCGGCAGCCAGCGGGCGTTGTCCCGGCGCGGGCGCGCGCCGGGCAGGAACTCGTGCGCGTCCCAGACCAGCTTGACCACCCGGCCGGCGTCCGCGGCGCGCTGCTTGGCCCGGGCGCCGACGCCGAGCATCCGGAAGTCGTGCGCGTGGATCAGCGCGGGAGCCAGCTCGTCGATGACCTTGCCGAACGCCCGCTCGTAGTTCCACAGGCCGGGCTCCAGCCGCCGCCAGGCGCGGTCGCCCTCCTTGCCCAGCCAGTACCGCACCTGGGCGTGCTCCACCGGCCGGCGCGCCTTGCGGGCCAGCGCCAGCGGCAGGCCACCACGCTGCACCAGCTTGCGGCGCAGGCCGCCACCGCCGGATCCACCGCCGCCACCGCCCATCGGCAGCAGCCGCACCCGCGCGTCACCGATGCGCCAGGTGTGCTCTGTGTTGTCGGGTGAGCAGCCCAGCAGGGTTACGTCCCAACCGGCTTCGGCCGCCGATCGCGCGGTCTTCTGGACCCGCGAATCGCCGTGCACGCCGTTGTCGACGAGCATGACAACCTTCATGATGGCGCGAGTGTACGGTCACCCCGGACCACGAAGATCAACCGAGGTACCCGTCCGCCCTTCGGACCCCGTCCGCTCACCTTCTAGCCTCCCCTGGTGACTACCGTGCCGCCGGAAATGAACGTCATCTACCTAGCTCTCGGAGCGCGGCGGGTCCGCGCGGCCGCCGCACACACCGCCCAGTTGGCCGCCGACGGCCACCGCGTCACCCTAGCCCGGGGCGACGACCCCGCCTGGAGCGCCGTGACCGTCGCGTCGTCCGTGCAGGTGGTGCGGGTCGGCTCGGCCGCCGAGGCGCGCCGCCTGGCACAGTCCGCCGACGTGGCGTACGCCGGCGACGCCGAGGCCCTCGCCGCCGTCTACGGCCTGGACACCCGGACCGAGCCGGCCGCCGACCCGGACCGCCAGCCCAGCCCGGCCGACCTGGCCGTGGTGACCCCCTGGTACCCGTCGCCCGACGATCCGTTCGCCGGCGCGTTCGTCCGCGCGTCCACGGCCGCGGTCCGCGACCACTTCGAGCGGGTCGCCGTGCTGCACACGCAGAGCTGGTTCTACCCGCCGGGCCGGCTGCGCGGCCAGCTGCTGGGCGTGGCCGCCGAGCGGCAGGCGCTCCGCTGCGGGAACAACGTCGTCTTCGACGACCCGGAAGGGGAGATCTCCCGGGTGGCGGTGCCCACCCCGGCCGGTGGCGATTATCTGGCGTACGGGGACGAGCAGACCGCGGCGCTGCGTGCGGCCCTGCCCACCGGCCGGATCGAGGCCCCGGTCGTGCACGCGCACACCGGCATCATGGCCGGCGTGGTGGCCGGCCGGCTGGCCCGCCCGGACGCCCGGGTGGTGGTCACCGAGCACGCCACGTTCCTGGCCAAGGTCTTCGCCCAACCCGGCGCCCAGCGCCGCTACGCCGAGATGCTGGACCGCGCCGACGTGCTGCTCTGCGTCAGCGAGAGTCTGCGCACCCAGATCGCCGGGTTCTTCCCGGGCCACGCCGGCAAGCTGCGCGTGGTGCCGAACGCCATCGACTTCGGCGCGTTCACCACCCGCCCGGAGCCGCCGACGGCGCCGAACCGCTGGCTGTACCTGGGCCGGCTGATGGAGCACAAGGGCGTGCTCACGCTGATCGACGCGTTCACCCAGCTCGCCGCCGAGGACCCGGCGCTCTCGCTGGCCCTGGTCGGCTCCGGCCCGCTGGCCGAGACGGTCGATGCCCGGATCGCGGCGGCCGGCCTCACCGGGCGGATCACCCGGCGCCCCCCGGTCGGCCCGGACGAGGTGACCGCGCTGCTGCACGAGCACGACGTGCTGGCGCACGCGAGCGTGCGGGAGACGTTCGGCATGACCATCGTCGAGTCGATCGCCACCGGCACCCCGGTGCTGGTGGCGCTGAGCGAGGGGCCGGCCGAGACCCTGGCCGGCGTACGGGACGCGGCGGGGGCCACGTTCCCGCCGACCACCGACCCTTCGGTGATCGTCGCGGCGTACCGGCGCCTGCGGGACCGCTTCGCCGGGCTGGACCTGCCCGGCGCGCGGGCCGCGCTGGCGGCCCGCTACGGCCGCGAGGCGGTCGCGGCGCAGCTCCTGGACGCCTATGCGGGCGGTTCCACAGGTGGCTCACCGATGCCGGTGCCGCCGCGGCGCCGCCGCACCGGCTCGCCGCTCCCGGAGGCCACCGCCCGGGCCGCCCGGCGGGTGGTCCGCAAGTTCACCTGACCCGGAACCTCCGGTCCACACCCGGCGCGGCGCCGGCTCCGGCCGGCGCCGCCGCCTTCACACCCCGTGCCGCGCCAAGCCCGCTCCGCTCACGGCCGCAACGCGACTATCGCTCCTCGGCCGGTTCTCAGGGGTGCCTCGGATCCTCCGAGGCACCCCTGAGAACCAGCTGCCCGTTCAGGGCCGCATCTCGTACGCGCCGACCAGCGCGAGGACCCGCTCCCACACCGCGGCGGCGCGCACCTCGTCGGCCACCGGCCGCAGGATCCGGGCCCGCGCCCAGGCCGCCTGCTCCTCGGTGGTGGCGGTCTTGCCGTGCAGGTCGGTGGCGTGCTGCGCGAAGTCGCGCACCAGGATCGCGAAGATCTCGTCGAGCAGATGCGCGTCGAGACCGGTCAGCTCGGCCTGCTCCAGGATCAGGTGCCCGTAGACGACCAGCGCGAACAGCTGGCCGACCGAGAGCAGGAAGTCCAGGTCGGCCTGCTGTTCCGGCGCGACCCGCAGGTCGCCGAGGGCGTCCGCCTGCTCGCGGAACCGGGCGACGTTCGGCAGATCCAGGAATGGGTCGTACGCGATGCGCCAGTCGTGGAACCGGATCGCCCCGAGCCCCCGCGCCGGCCCCTGCCGGAACAGGAACTGGTCGTCGGCGGCGTCGTGCCGGGTCGGCACCGGCTCGTAGGCGACCGGGTGGTGCAGGTAGCTCGGCATGAACTTGAGGATCAGCGCCAGGTTGACGTGCACCGTGCCCTCGAGCTTCGGCAGCCCACGGATGTCCATGGCGGCCTTGTCGAAGTAGGTGTCCGCCTCGAAGCCCTTGGCCGCGATCACGTCCCACATCAGGTCGATGACCCGCTCGCCCTCGGTGGTCACCTTCATCTTCGTCATCGGGTTGAACAGCAGGTAGCGGCGGTCGTCCGGACCGGCCGACCGGAAGTAGTCGACGGCACGGTCGCTGAACAGTTTCATCGCGACCAGCCGGACGTACGCGTCGGACAGCTCCCGCCGCACGTGCGGGAAGTCCGTCACCGGCTTGCCGTAGAGGATCCGGCGGTGCGCGTGGGTGACCGCCTCGTACATGGCGTGCTCGCAGATCCCGACGGCGGCCGTGCACAGGTTGAACTTGCCGATGTTCACCGTGTTCAGCGCGGCGTCGAAGGCTGCCTGACCGCTGTGCAGCACGTCCTCGTCACGCACCGGGTAGTCGGTGAGCTCGAACGTGCTGACGTACATCTGCTTGTTCACGACGTTCTTGATCAGGTGGTAGTCCGGGTGGCGGCTGTCCGCCTTGAAGAACACGTAGCCGTCCTCGGTCCGGCCGAACACCGACACCAGGCCGGCCACGTTGCCGTTGCCGATGTAGTACTTCGTGCCGTTGGCGACGCCGCCACGCACCACCATGTCCGTGGAGTAGATGTCGGCGCCGTGGCCGCGCTCGGACAGCCCGAACGCCATCACGTGGCCCTCGTCGAGCAACCGCGCCGCGTGCGCCCGGGCCTGGGCGTTGGAGCTCTGCCAGACCGGGCCGAGGCCGAGCACGGTGACCTGCCAGACGTACCAGTAGTCCAGGCCGTAGAAGCCGAGGATCTCGCTGAGCGCCGCGTTGCGGGCGGTGTCCCAGCGCTTGTGCCGGTTCCCGTTCGCGTCCGGTGCCGGGGTCAGGAACGTCGCGAACAGGCCCTCCTTCGCCGCGAAGTCGAGGAAGTCCGCGTACCAGGTGCGGTTCACGTAGCTGTCGATCAGCGCCCGCTTGCCGCGCTCCTCGAAGAAGTCCACGGTGGCGCGCAGCAGCCGGCGGGTCTCGGCGTCGAAGTGCGCCGGGTCGTACGTGTTCGGGTTGAACAGCACCGTTCAGGATTCCTTCCGCAGTTCGATCAGGACTTCGGTGAGCCAGTCGAGCAGCATCCGCTCGTAGGCGATCCCGCCGCGCAACACGACGTGCTGAAGCCGCTCACCCGTGGTCGATGCCCCGGGGTCGGGGAAGTCCCGCTTCTCCCCGGCCAGATAGCGGGCCAGCAGCTCCTCGTGCCCGGCGCGGTAGCGCTCCACCTCGCCGATCAGCGCCGCCCGCCCGGCCGCGTCGTCGAACGCCGCCCCGCGCACCTTGACGGCCAGGTCGTGCCGGACGGCCTCGGGCTGCACCGGCTCGTGCAGCCAGCCGGTGAGCACGTCGCGGCCGGGGGCGGAGACGGAGAACTCCCGTTTGTCGGGCCGGCCGTCCTGCTCGACGTCGACGGCGGTCACCCAACCCTCCGCCTCCATCCGCTTCAGCACCCGGTAGATCTGCTGGTGGGTGGCGGTCCAGAAGCGGCCGATGGACCGCTCGAAGCGGCGGGCCAGCTCGTATCCGGATCCGGGCTGTTCCAGCAGGGAGACCAGGATCGCGTGCTCCAGCGCCATGCCGAGATTCTGCTATGCAACTCGTTGCATAGCAACCGGTTGCCTCCCGGCAACTGTCATTGGCGCAGGCCGGTCGCTGCTCATGGCCGCCAGGCCCCGGCTCTCCGCCGCTGGCCGCGCTTGGTCGCCAGGCGGCCCGGGCGGTGGTTCCGGTCCTGCCGCCGCCCCGGCCGGCTGGTGCTCACGGTCGCCGAACCCGCCCCCGGACCGTCACCAGCACCAGCCGGGCGCGATCGGCTGGTGGTCATCGTCGCCGAGCCCGGCCGGAGACAACCGTCAGTGCCAGGCACGCGGGGTCAGGCGGGTTTGATTTCCACGGGGATGCCGTTCAGCACGGCGTTGCCGGAGAGCGGGTCGACGAGCAGGTCGTCGGTGAGGATGTTGGAGTTGACGCCGGGCCGCTCCGACGCGACCGTCAGGCGGGTGCCGGGCAGGTCGTGGCCCCAGCCGTGCGGGAGGCTGACCACGCCGGGCATCACCCGGTCGGTGATCTCGACAAGGGCCGAGAGGCTGCCGGCTCGGGAGGTCACCGTGGCCGGGTGGCCGTCGGACAGGGTCAGGCGGTCCGCGTCCGACGGGTGGACCTGCAGCGTGCAGCGGTCGCGGCCCTTCACCAGAGCGGGCACGTTGTGCATCCAGCTGTTGTTGGAGCGTAGGTGCCGGCGGCCGATCAGGACCAGGCCGGGCCGCGGGCGGTCCAGCGCCGAGCGCAGCCGGGCGGTCTCGGCCACCAGCGGCGGCGCGCACAGCTCGATCAGGCCGCTCGGCGTCCGCAGCACCTGCGGGATCCGGGGCCGCAGCGGGCCGAGGTCCACGCCGTGCGGCGCGGCGCGCAGGTCGTCCAGCGAGAGGCCGTAGGCGCCGGCCCGTAACGCCGCGTCGAGAAGTCGCTCGGCCGGGGTGCCCGCCGAGTTCTCCGCGCCGGCTTTGCGAAGCAGTTCCGCGTGCAGGACCGACGGGTCGGTGGCGGCGCCGTGGCCGGAGGCGATCAGGATCAGGTGGGCCAGGATGTCGCATTCGTCCATGCCGCCGGGGTCCGGCGGGAACACCGGCGGCGAGTACGACGCGAAGTTGCGCACCGCCAGCGCCAGGAACGAGAAGTCGTAGTGGCCCTTCTGGGTGGCGTCCAGCGGCGGCAGGATCACGTCGGCGTGCCGGGTGGTCTCGTTCAGGTACGGGTCGACGCTGACCATGAACTCCAGGCCGCCCAGCGCACGATCCAGGCGGCCGCTGTTCGGGGCGGACAGCACCGGGTTGCCGGCGACCGTGAGCAGGGCCCGGACCTGCCCCTCCCCGGGCGTCTCGATCTCGTCCGCCAGGGTGGCGACCGGCAGCTCGCCCTTCACCTCGGGCAGTCCGCGCACCCGGCTGTGCCAGCGCCCGGTGCGGAACCCCTTGCCACCGGGCCGTGCCTGCGGCCGCAAGTGTGCGGCGAGCGGGAACATCACGCCGCCGGGGCGGTCCAGGTTTCCGGTCAGCACGTTCGTCACGTCGACGAGCCAGCTGGTCAGCGTGCCGAACTCGACAGCGCAGGTGCCGATCCGGCCGTACACCGCGGCGGTCGGCGCGGCGGCCAGCTCGCGTGCCAGGCCGCGGATCCGCTCGGGGGCGATGTCGCAGGTCGCGGCGACGGCCTCCGGCGGGAAGGCCGCGGCAAGGCCGCGAACATCGTCGATTCCCTGGGTGTACGGCGTGAGCCGCCCCGGATCGGCCAGCCCCTCCGCGAACAGTGTGTGCACGATGCCGAACAGCAGGAACGCATCCGTCCCGGGGCGGATGAACAGGTGCTCGTCGGCCTGTTCGGCGGTGCGGGTGCGCCGCGGGTCGACCACCACGAACTTGCCGCCGCGCGCCTGGATCGCCTTGAGCCGGCCCGGGAAGTCGGCGGCGGTGGCCAGGCTGCCGTTCGACTCCCACGGGTTGGCGCCGAGCATCAGCAGGTAGTCCGTGCGGTCCAGGTCGGGCACGGCGATGGTCAGCGCGCTGCCGTAGAGGTGGCCGCAGGCCACGTGTTTGGGCATCTGGTCGACAGTGCTCGCGGTGAACACGTTGCGGGTGCCGAGGGCCTTCAGCAGCGGCGTCACGTAGAGGCCGCCGGCCATGGTGTGCACGTTGGGGTTGCCGAGGTAGACGGCGAGGGACTGCGCCCCGTACCTCTCGGCGATCGGCCGCAGGCCCGTCTCGACCGCGGCGAACGCCTGCGCCCAGGACACCTCCTCGTGCCGCCCGTCTTTTTTGATCATGGGCCGGCGCAGCCGGTCCGGATCCTCGGTCAGGCGGCCGAAGGTGGCGCCCTTCGGGCAGATGAAGCCGTGACTGAAGACGTGGTCGCGGTCGCCACGGACCGCTGTCACCCGATCGCCGGTGACGGTGAGCTCCAGGCCGCAGGCCGCCTCGCAGAGCGGGCAGGTGCGGTACGCCGTGCGGGTCGACTCAGCCATACCGGCCAGTATCGGCGCGGAACGCGGTTCAGCCTAGGCGTGCGGCGGATTCCCTGGTGACCAACCGGCCGGCGATGGTCTCGACGCCGGAGCCCAGGGTGCCGCCGATCGCGGCGCTGCGCGGCGATCCCCCGGGGCCCACCACTTCGCCGGCGGTGCGGTTGGCCGTGCGCTCCGGCGTTCCCTAGAGTGGGCGATCGGTGTCGCGGTCGCGGCGCCGACCGGTCAGTGGGCGGCCGGCACCGCGAGCCGCGGCGTCCGGCCGGTCGGGGAGGACGGCACGATGCGCAAGATCGTGGCCTTCGTGGGTTTCGTGGCCATGACGGCGGCGCTGACGGCCTGCGGCGGCACGGGCGACGAGCCGTACTTCGTCAGTTCCGGCTCCTCGGCCGCCGCCACCCCGGCGCCCTCCCTCCAGGCCGTGTCCTCCGCACCGGCGCCGTCCTCGGCGCCGCCGGCGGCCTCGCTCAGCGCCTCGCCGTCGGCCAGCGGCAAGAAGCCCTTGAAGTACGTCTTCCCGGTGGTCGGCAACAACTCGTACGCGCGCACCCACCACGACTACCCGGCCAGTGACCTGATCACGAACTGCGGGAACACGATCCGCGCGGTCACCGACGGCACGATCCTCGCGGTCACCCGGGTCGACAGGTGGAAGGCCTCGGTCAACGCCGGCGAGACCCGCGGCGGGCTGTCCGTCTCGCTCCTCGGCGACGACGGCGTGCGCTACTACGGCTCGCACATGTCGACGATCGACCCCACGGTCCAGGTCGGCGCCCGGGTCACCGCCGGCCAGACGATCGGCAAGATCGGCAAGACCGGTGACGCGAGCGCGTGTCACCTCCACTTCGGGATCTCGCCGCCGTGCGCCAGGACCGGCGACTGGTGGAACCAGCGTGGCACGGTCTACCCCTGGCCGTACCTGGACGCCTGGAAGGCCGGCAAGAACAAGTCGCCGGTCGCCGCCGTCGAGAAGTGGCGGTCCGAGAACGGCTGCCCCAAGAAGCCCACCACCTTCGGCTGACCCACCCCAGCAGCCGCCGGGAAACGATGATCTACTGCTTTCCACGCATATGACGGGACGATGGCACCCACGATTCGGGTGACCCTCGCCGTGGTTGTGGGGATCCGGCGCTTCGAGAAGAGGCTCAAAGCTGTGCACGGCGCCGGTCCTGGCGGGCACGGCCGGGGAATCCGTCCGTGGCTCCGGCGAGACGGGGAGAATGGACAGCGACGTGACTCCCGAAAGGATTTGCTTCGGGTGCATCTGTCGAGCACCCTGACCGCCATGGAAGCACCTGAAATGATCAACGCCGGCGAACTCGTGCTGAAGCGCTGGGAGCCGGAGTGGGCCGAGGAGGCCGCCGCCGCGGTACGCGAGTCCCTCCCGGAGCTCGAACCGTTCCTGCCCTGGGCCACGGCCGGTTACGGCCTGGAGGAGAGCCGGGCGTACATCCGCAGCTCGGTGGAGAACTGGGCGGCCGGCACCGAGTCGAACTACGCGATCTTCACGTCGACCGGTGAGCTGGTCGGCTCGATCGGTCTGATGACCCGGATGGGCCCGGGGACGCTGGAGATCGGATATTGGACGCGTACGCCGTGGGCCGGGCGCGGCTACATGACCGCGGCGGTGCGCGCGCTGACCCGGGTGGCGCTCACGCTGTCCGGTGTGGAGCGGGTGGTCATCCGCTACGACGCGGCGAACCGGCCGTCGGCCGCGGTCGCCGCGAAGGCCGGCTTCACCGAGGTGGACCGCTCGTACCGGGAGCCGGCGGCGCCCGGCGAGACAGACGTCATCGTCACTGCCGAGCGCCGCGCGGCGGCCGCGTGAGAGCCGGCCCTCACCAGGGTGGCGTCCAGCCCGGCCGGGTGACGCGGGTGAGCGCCTCCAGGTAGAAGTAGTCCCCCCAGAGCGTCCCCTCGTCCACGCCGATGCCCTTCGGCTTGTCGTAGACGCCGTGCCGCAGCAGCGCGTCGCCGCTCGACGAGGCGTAGTCGCTGATCAGCGCGCCGAGGATGCGCCCCGCTTCCTCGTCGCGCCCGAGGGCGAGCAGGCCGCACACCGCGATCGCGGCCGCCGAGGAGTCCCGCTCGCCATCGACGAGCGAGAGATCCCAGTACGGGACGCCGCCGTCCGGGAAGTGATCCGCACACCGCCGGGCCGCCTCCAGGAACGACGGGTCCCCGGTGTGCCTGTGGTTCAGGAAGAACCCGTAGATCCCCCAGGCCTGGCCCCGCGCCCAGCACGAGTCGTCGGCGTACCCCTGCTCGGTCTCCCCGCGCAGCGGCGCTCCGGTCTCGGCGTCCCAGTAGAAGGTGTGATAGGTGCTGCCGTCCGGCCGCAGGAGGTGATCACGCAACTGCTCGGCGTGGCGCCGGGCGGCCGACGCGTAGCGCCGGTCCCCGGTCTCCGCCGAGGCCCAGAACAGCAGCGGCGTGTTCATCAGGCTGTCGATGATCGTCCGCCCGCGTTGCGCCGGGTCGCGCAGGTCGCCCCACGCCTGGATGATTCCGGCCGGCTCCAGGACGCGGGACAGCAGGTGGCCGGCCGCCGCCAGCGCCGCCTCCCGGGCCTGCTCGTCGCCGGTACGCCGGTACGCCGTCACACACGACAACGTGTAGAGGAAGCCCAGGTCGTGGGTGTCGATGTCGACCCGGCCGGCGACCCGCGACGCGAAGCTGCGCACGTGCCCGCGCGCCGCCGCCAGATACTTCCCGTCGCCGGTCAGGTCGTGCGCCAGCCAGAGCATGCCCGGCCAGAAGCTGGTGGTCCAGCCGGTGTTGGCGGGCCGGAGCGGATACCGGTCGCCGGCCGTGGTGTCGTCCGGATACCGGTCCCCGAACCGGGCCAGGTTCGCGTCGATGGTGGACAGTGCCGCGGTCACCGCGGCGGCGGTCGCGTCGATCGCCGTCATGAGGTCCTCTCGGTCGGTCTGTCGGCTGGTCCCCGGGTTGTCTCCGCGCTCCGGAGAGACCCCTGGGACCCGGCCGGGAGCGTGCGGCCGACGCTCAGCGGGGCCTCAGGAGCCCCGGGACACCCCTGGGGACCGGCCGGGAGCGTGCGGCCGGCGCTCAGCGGTGTCTCGGCGGGTTCGAGGCGACTCCGGACACCAGCCGTGTGCCCAGGGCGGGCGTCAGTGTCCAGCGGCTGTTCGCCCAGACCAGGTAGAGCAGCGGGCCGGCCGCCAGCGCGAGCGCGAGCGCCGGCTTCGCCGCGAACAGGGCCTCGAGGAGCCCGAGCACGCCCAGCGACGGCAACGTCAGGTACCACCGGCGCACACTGAGCACCAGGCCGGCCCGGAGCACGTCGCGCAGCCGCGCGGCCGGCCGCTCGGCGAGCGCCACGAGCGCGAGCACCGTGGTGGCCACCATCAGCGCGATCAGCACCGCGAGCACCGGGATCACCACCGCCCCGGCCGGGTGCCGCCCCGCGGCCCGGACGTCCACGCCGAGCACGACAAGCGCCGCCGTGGTGAGCACGCCGAGCGCGGCCGCGCGCCGCAACGACGAGCGCCAGGCCGTGACGAAGGTGCGGACCACCGGACCCGGGTGTGCGGCGAAGACCGCGAACGCGGCGCACAGGCCGGGCGCGGCGAGCGGCGCGGTCAGCAGGAACACCGGGCTGAACAGCGCGGCCAGCAGCGGCAGCAGCGCCACCGACAGCAGCACGTTCGTCATCAGCGCCAGATAGAGCAGGTCGAACAGGCCGGACAGGGTCTCGTGACGCAGGCGGGGCATCCCGGTCATCCCTTCAGTCCGGTGGTGGCGACGCCCTCGACGAAGTACCGCTGGCCGAGCAGGAAGATCACCACGATCGGCAGGACCGAGAGCACCGATCCGGTCATGATCAGCGCGTACTCGGCGCTGTACTGGCTGATGAACGTGCGCAGGCCCAGCTGGATCGTCCAGAGGTTGCTGGAGCGCAGGTAGAGCAGCGGTCCGAGGAAGTCGTTCCAGGTGTTGACCAGCGTGAGCAGGGCCAGGCTGGCCAGCGCCGGGGTGGAGAGCGGCAGCATGATCCGGCGGTAGATGCCGTACTCGCTCATGCCGTCGATCCGCGCCGCGTCGACCAGTTCGTCCGGGATCGACTCGTAGAACTGCCGCATCAGGAAGACGCCGAGCGCGCCGAACGCCTGGATCGCGATGATCGACCAGAGCGTGTCCGACAGGTGCATCTTCGACAGCAGCACGAACTGCGGGATCATGTACGACTGCCAGGGCACGGCCAGCGTCGCCACGTACGTGAGGAACAGCGCGTCCCGCCCCGGAAAGCGGATCTTGGAGAAGCCGTACGCCGCGAAGCTGCCGGTCAGCACCTGCAGGACGGTGACCGCCACGGAGAGCAGCACGGTGTTGCCGAGCCAGGTGGTCAGGTCCGAGCGGGTCCAGATGTCGGCGTAGTGGTGCCACTGCGCCGCCGACGGCAGCCACCGCACCGGCAACGTGAACACCTCGTTGTCGGTCTTCAGCGAGGAGACGACCATCCAGTAGAAGGGCAGCAGCACGGCCACCGACGCGACGGCCGTCGCGAGGTAGCCGAGCACGCGGCCGATCCGGGAGTTGCGCCTGCGCCCGGACGGCGTCTGGACCGGTGGCGCGGGCGGGGCCGGGTGGGTGGTCATCTCAGGCCTCCCGTCGCCGGTTCACCGCGAACTGCGCCATGGTGACCAGCAAGCAGAGCAGGAAGAGCACCACCGACACGGCCGACGCGTAGCCGAACTGGTTCTCCTCGAAGCCCTTGCGGTAGACGTACTGGGCGAGCACGAGCGTCGACTGGCCGGGTCCGCCGTTGGTCATCACCAGGATCAGGTCGAGCACCTTGAAGCTGTTGATGGTCAGCATCACGATCACGAAGAACGTGGTGGGCCGCAGGCCGGGCAGGGTGACCGCCCACAGCCGCTGCCAGGCGTTCGCGCCGTCCACCCGGGCCGCCTCGTACAGTTGCGCCGGCACGGTCTGCAGGCCGGCCAGGAAGATCAGCATGAAGTAGCCCATCTCCCGCCAGGTGCCGACCAGGATGACCGCCGGCATGGACCAGTCCGCCGACGTCGTCCAGCCGGGCGGATGGTCCACGCCGACCGCCCGCAGCAGCGCGTCGACCGGCCCGTACCCCGGGCTGAACAGCATGTTCCAGACCTGGGCGACGGCCACGATGGAGGCGATGTACGGGAAGAACGCCACCGTGCGGAAGAACGCCACCGCCCGCAGCCGCTTGTTCAGCAGCACCGCCAGCCCGAGCGACACGACCAGGGTGAGCGGGATGTGGAAGACGGTGTAGTACAGCGTGTTCCGGACGGCGTTCCAGAAGGTGCTGTCGTGGATCATCTGCCGGGCGTTGTCCAGGCCGGACCACTCGGCGCCGCCGAAGATGTCCCAGGTGGTGAACGCGTAGTAGAAGAGCAGCGCCACCGGCGCCATGGTGAGCACCGCGAAGCCGAGGAAGTTCGGCAGCAGGAAGCTCCAGCCGAGCAGCGTGTTGCGGCCCACCCGCCGCCGGGCGGGAGCGGAGCCCGGCGCTGTCACTTGTTCAGGACCTCGTTCTTGGCCCGGTCCTGCGCCTCGGCGATCGCGGTGTCGATGTCCTCGGTGCCGGACAGCACCGCGGTGTGCAGGTCGTTGAGGATGTTCTGCAGCGGCGCGGTGTACTTGCCGACCGGGTTCTCCGGCTTGGTGTCGTGCCTGGTGAAGGCGAACCGGGAGACGTCGTCGGTGGGGACGCCGGGGATCGCGAAGATCGTGCCGGCCGCGGCGTCGGTGTTCGCCGGCGTGATGCCGATGCCGGCGAGCGCCTTCGCGGCGTCCGCGCTCCCGACGTACGCCAGGAACTTCTTCGCGGTGTCGATCCTCGCTTTTTTGATCTTTGGGTTGATTCCCATGCCTGTCGGGTCGGCGAAGGTGACCGGCGTGGCCGAGGCGCCGGTGGTGGACTTGTCCCGCTGCGGCGCCGGGGCGATGCCCCACTCGAACTTGTCGGCGTCGCCGCTCCTCTGCTGACCGAGCAGGGTGGCGATGTACCAGGTGCCCATGGTCATCATCGCCGCCCGCTGCTTGCCGAACTGGGCCTGGTAGGTCAGGTTGTTGGTGGTCGCGTCGCCGAGGCCGACCTGCGCGCCGGCCTGCTGCAGGCCGACGGCCCGGGTGTAGTAGGGCTTGAGGAAGCCGAAGTCCCCGCTGGCGAGGTCCGCGCCCGGGGTCTGCGCGAGCGCGAACCCCTGCAGCGTCGACTGCCACACGTGCTGGTAGATGCCGAGCGCCGGGGAACCTGACGCCTTCAGCCCCTCGGTGAGCCGCTTGCCGGCGGCCGCGTAGTCGTCCCAGGTCCACGAGCCGTCCGGGTACTTCACCCGCGCCCGGTCGAACAGCGCCCTGTTGTAGTAGACGACCCAGGAGTCCTGCCGGTACGGGATCGCGAACGTCTTGCCGTCAACCTGGTAGGACGACAGCCCGTTGGCGCCGCGGCCGAGCCCGGACGCGACGTCCGAGACGTCGAGCAACTGCTTGCCGTTCTGGTACGTGTAGAAGTTCTTCAGCGTCTTCTGCACGTAGAGGTCCGGCGCCTTGCCGGCCGCCAGGTCCGCGATCATCTGGGTGTCGTAGTTCTTCGGGTCGTACTCCTTGAGCTCGACGCTGACGCCCGGGTTCGCGGCGTGGAACCCGTCGGCGAGCACCTTGAACTCCGGCGTCGTGGCCAGGCTCCAACCGGCCAGGGTGAGCGTGGCGGTCCCGTCCCCGCCGGAGGCGTCGTCGCCGGATCCGCACCCGGCGAGCGTGAGCGAGAGCGCCGTGACGGCGCCGAGGACGGCGGCTATCGAGCGTTCCAACGCGTCTCCTTCAGATGTGGGTGGCCCGTGGTGACACCGTCCGGCCAGGTCACCCGCACGTCGTCGCCGATCTCGACGGCGCAGCGCGGGCCGGCCGGCAGGCCGGCGCCGAGGGCGATCAGGGTGGCGGTCCAGGCGCCGGCTTGCGGCGGGTAGTCGATCCAGGGCACGCGGACCGGGCTCCCGAGCGGCCCGGCGTCGTCGTGGCAGGCGGCGCCGGAGTCGCTCGCGGGGGGCCGGATCGCGGCCAGCTGCGAGATGAGCGGGCCCTCGGTGACCGGCCAGCCGCCGACGCGCAGGCGGACCGCGGCGCCGTCCACGGCGTCGACGCGCACCAGCCGGACCTCGTAGGCCCCGCGCACCAGCGAGAGAACCGTGAGGTGCCCGGCCGGCCGAAGGGTCGCGGGCCGGCCTTCGCCGTGGTCCGGGCCGCTGCCGCCGGTCCGGGCCCAGTGCACCGGGCCGGCCGAACCGGCAAGACCCACAAGACCCTGCTGGTGTACGACCAGAGTCCGCATGCCGGCGCGATGCGTCGTGTTCCCGGCCGCGTCCACCAGCACCGCCGACTGGTCCACCGGCCGGGTCCAGCCCGACTCGTCCAGCACCGGCGCGGTCGCGGTCGAGTAGCCGATGCGCGCGTAGAGCGGCGAGTCCGCACTGGCCTGCCCCTCCGCGCCGTGGTCGGTCCCGTGGTTGATCACCCGGACGATCCCGTCGGCGCGGGTGCCCGAGATCACCCAGCCCGGCGCGCGCACCACCCGCAGCACGTCCCCCCGCTCGATGGGCAGCGGCTCGCCCGGCGCGGTCCACACCGGATGGTCGGCGGGCAGCGCGATGCCGAGCAGCCCCTTGCTGGCCCAGTACGGCGAGCCGGGTCCGGAGTAGGACTGCGCCAGCCGCCGCCACGGCCCGTGCCATCCCATGCTGAGCAGCCCGTCCGCGTCCGGCGCTCCGCGCTCCACGAAGTGCCGCACGATCCGGTCGGCCGCGCGCCGCAACTGCCCGGGCGGGACCGACGGCACCCGCGCGATCGCGCCGGCCCAGAACGGCGCGGCCGCCGCGAACCGGTAGATCAGGCTGCGGCCCTGCAGCAGCGGCGACCCGTCCCCGCCGACCAGCGCGACCGCGTCCCGCAGGTAGCTGTCGAGGTCGTCCACCCAGCGCCGGTCCGGGGTGGCGCCGCGCATCCGGCCCCAGAGGATCGGATAGAGATGCAACGCCCAGCCGGTGTAGTGGTCGTACGCCCGCTTCGGCCCGTCCGACAGCCACCCGCCGGCGCGCCGGAACGACTCGTGCGCGGCCAGGTCCGCCGCCATCTCGGCGGCCGACCACGGGCCGCCGACCGAGCGCAGGAAGGTCTGCACGACCAGCCGGAACCAGACCCAGTTGATCTGCGGGTAGGTCGGGTCGCCGACCGCCGGGGACAGGTAGTCCACGATCCGCTCCTGGACGCCGGGGTCCAGGTGGTCCCAGATCCACGGGCGGGTCAGATCCAGGATCAGCGCGATGCCGGCCGCCTCGACCTTGGCCTGGCCGTGCTCGGTGAGCCGGGTCCAGCGCTCCGGCGAGGCCGGGTCGGTGCCGGTGGCCAGGCCTGTCGCGTACCGCTCGACCAACTCGTCGACACCGGTCCCGCCCGCCCCGGCGATCCGGAAGCCGGCCAGCAGGAACGTCCGCGCGAAGCCCTCCAGGCCGTCCACGTCGCGGCCGTAACCGCCCTCGGCGCCGGGCAGGAGGATCCGGGCGCGGCCGGGGCTCGCGTGCCGGCCTGCGGCGGTGAGCATCCGGTCGGCCAGGCGCAGCCAGTCGTCCCGGCTCCAGTCGGCGGGGATGGGCGTTCGCAACTCTTCGGACACGCGGCACTCTCCGACATCAATCGGACGGCTCGGTGTCGAGGACGTTAAACGCTCACAATCAAGCATGTCAATGTCTTGAACCGACTGATGCGGTCAGAAGCGATCTGACCTCATCCACCTGGAGTTATCCACTCCCACGGTCCAGAGTGGGGCTTCCGGCCCCGCTCGGGCAAGCATTCATGATCGTCAAAGTGATCTGTTACGATCGCGATCGATCGTCGTGGACGGGGGACATGACCAGCGACCACCTCACCGGACCCCTGGCCGCGGCCTGGCCGACGGCCGGCCCCGGGCCCCTGCTGCCACCCGGCCGGTGCCTGCCGGTGCCACCGGCCACCGACCGGGCCGTCTGGGCCGATCCCGACGAACCGACCGTGCGCGAGCTGCGCTCCCGGGCGGCCGGCGATCTCGGCGCACCCTGGCCGGTGCCGCTGGCCAGCGGATATGCCAGGTACTTCCGGGACGGCGACCGCGACGGGTACGAGCAGGTCCTGCGGGCCCGGCATGAGCGAGTCGCCCGGGCCGCGGTGCTCGCGGCGGTCACCCTCGACGAGCGGTGGCTGGACGAGGTGGCCGACGGGGTGACGCTCTGGTGTGAGCAGAGCAGCTGGTGCTGGCCGGCGCACGACGACACGTTCGAGCGGCACGGCGCGGTGGTTCCCACCGTCACCGAGCCGTACCTGGACCTCGGGGCCGGCGAGGTGGCAGCGGACCTGGCCTGGATCGACCACCTGCTCGGCGACCCCCTGGACGACGGGGTACCCGGATTGCGCGAGCGGATCCGGCACGAGGTGGAGCGGCGGGTGCTGCGGCCGTTCCAGGAGCGGCGCGACTGGCACTGGCTCGGCCTCGACGGCCCGGTGCACAACTGGAACCCGTGGATCCACGGGAACGTGCTGGTCGCGACCCTGCAACTGGTGCACGCCGGGGAGCGGCGCGAGGCGCTGACGCGCCTGGTGATCGAGGGCCTGGACCGGTACGTCGCGGCGCTGCCGCCGGACGGCGCGGTCGACGAGGGGTACGCGTACTGGTGGAACGGCGCGGGACGGCTGCTCGAGGCGCTCGACGTGCTCGCGCACGCGTCCGGTGGGGTGCTGAGCGCCGCGCCCCCGCGGGTGTTGCGGGAGACTGTGGCGTTCCCGCACCGGATGCACCTGGGCGGGCCCTGGTATGTGAACCTCGCCGACAGCCCGGCCCGCCCGTCCGGCGGCCAACCGTGGCACGAGCTGCACCGGGAGGCCCGGCGGGTCGGGGACCAGGCGGCAGTCGCGCACGCGGCGGCGCACCGGCGGCCCGGCTCACCGGTGGCCCACGAGAGCGACGGGCTGGGACGGTTGCTGCGGGCGCTGACCGATCCGGAGTGGGTCTCGGCGACCCCGGCGGCCCCGGACTCCTGGCTGCAACGCGACGTGTGGCTGCCGTCCACGCAGGTGCTCATCGCCCGGATGGACTCCGGGCCGGCGCTGGTGGTCAAGGGCGGACACAACGGGGAGAACCACAACCACAACGACGTGGGCAGCTTCATCGTGGCGCTGAACGGGGTGCCGGTGGTGGTCGATCCGGGGCGGCCGACGTACACCGCGCGGACGTTCGGGCCGCGGCGCTACGAGCTGTGGATGATGCAGAGCTCGTGGCACAACGTTCCGGAGATCCGGGGCGTCGCCCAGTCCGCCGGCCCCGAGCACGCCGCCGGCGGGGTGAGCGCGACCGTGCGTGCGTCGTACTCGGAACTGACTCTGGATCTTGCGGACGCCTACCCGGCGGCCGGGATCCGGGCCTGGCGCCGGACCGCCCGGCTCGATCGGGTCAAACGGTCCGTGACCGTAAGGGATCAGTGGGAGCTGTCCGCCGCGGGCCGGGCGCCGACCCGTATCCACCTGGTGCTGGCCGGCGAGGTCCGGACCGGGAACGGTCATGCCGTGGTCACCGCCCTGGACGGCGCGGGCCGGCTGCGGATCGGCTGGAGCCCGCCGGTGCCGGCCACGGTCACCGTGCGCGAGCTGGACGACCCGATGCTGCGCGGCGTGTGGGGGGACCGGCTGACCCGGCTGGAGATCGACGTGAGCGGGCTCGGCCCGATCGGCACCCTCGACCTGACCGTGAAGGAGCAGCGGTGAACACATCGGACAAGCGGGGTCCGCTGCCGGAGACCCGGCGCGCCCGGCTGCTCCAGGCGCTGCGGCGCGACGGCGTGCTGCGGATCTCCGACCTGACCGAGACGCTCGGCGCGGCGGCCGTGACGATCCGCCGCGACATCGCCCAACTCGCGGCGGAAGGCCTGGTCCGGCGGGTGCACGGGGGCGTGACGCTGCCGTCGCCGGAGGCCACGCCGGAGCCCGGTCTCTCCCCGGCGCTGGGCATGCTGGTGCCGTCGCTGGACTACTACTACCCCGCGGTCGCGCGCGGCGCCGAGGAGGCGGCCCGCGAGCTGGACATGCGGATCGTGCTGCGCGGGTCGTCGTACGAGACCGAGGACGACCGGCCGCGACTGCTGCGCCTCGTCGATCAGGGAGTGGACGCGCTGATCGTCGCGCCGCGCCTGGACGTGCCCACCGCCACCCGGACCGTCGACTGGCTGGCCGGCACCGGACTGCCCGTGGTGCTGCTGGAACGCACCGCGGCGACCGGGCCGTTCCACGTGGCGCTGGAGTCCGTGGTGACCGATCACGCGCTGGGCGCCGCGATGGCCGTGCGGCATCTGGCCGGTCTCGGACATCGGCGGGTCGGCGTGGTGCTGGCCACGCACAGCCCGACCCGCCCGCACCTGCACCGCGGCTGGCGGGAGGCGGTCACCGAGCTGGGTCTGGACGCCCCGGTCGACGCGCGCGTGCCGGACGCGAGGAGTCCCGAGTGCGCGGCCGCCCTGGACGAGGTGCTGGACCGCTGCCTGGCGACCGGGACCACAGCGGTGCTCGTGCACGCCGACGCCGAGGCGATCGCGCTGGTGCAGCGGTGCGAGGAGCGGCGGATCGCGGTGCCCGGGCAGCTCTCCGTGGTGGCCTACGACGACGAGGTGGCCGGCCTGTTCAGTCCGGCGCTGACCGCGGTGCGGCCGCCGCGCCGCTCGATCGGTCGGGCCGCGGTCCGCCTGGTCGCCGACCGTCTGGCCGATCCTGATCGCCCGACTCATCGGGTCGTGATCAATCCGGCCCTGCGCGTGCGGGCCTCCACCGCTCCCCCACCGACGCCCTGACGACAGTCGCGGCCGTCCTGCCCCGCCACGCCCGCGATTCCCCGCCCGCGCCCGTCCTCCCCCGCGCGCCTTCGTCCGCGCTCCGGGCGTCCTCCTTCGCGCGGTGGCCCGGAGATCGCCGCGGCCCGCGGGTTGGCGATCATGAGTAGGGGTGGCGCGCGCTGGGTAGGGTCATCCGGCATGACCACAGATGCCATCGTGTCCTTCCGGCCCAGCGCCGACGGCAGCACGCTGGAAGCGATGCTGCTTGCCCCGGAACTCGACGTCGACGTCGCCGATGAGCTGCGGGACAGCCTGGAGAAGGCGGTGGCGGGCTCGCCCTGCCGGCAGCTCGCGCTCGACCTGGCCGAGGTGACGTTCATCGACTCGTACGCGATGGGCGCCCTGGTCGGGGTGCGCAACAGCGCCGCGGCCGCGGGGATGACGATGGTGCTGGTCCGGCCGTCCGCCCCGGTGCGGCAGGCGATCGAGGTCACCGGCCTGGCCGAGATCTTCGGCATCGATCCGGTCTAGGAGTTCCCGGGCGGCCCGCCACGTCGAGCCGCCGCCGGCTGTGACCGGCCCGGCGCCCGTCAGGCGGCCTGCCACCACAGGTAGATCGCCAGGCCGAACGCGGCGACGGCGACCGCCACCCGCAGCGGGCGCTCCGGGCTGCGGCGCACCACTGCCGGACCGATCCCGGCGCCGAGCAGGCAGCCGGCGCCGAGCAGGGCCGCGGCGCCCCAGTGCACCGGCCCGGTCAGCGCGTACAGGATCGCGGCCGCGAGGTTGGCGGCGCCCAGCACCACCGTCTTGACCGCGTTGGTCACCGCGATCGGCTCGCTCGCCGCGACCGCCATGGCCGCGAGCAGCAGCACCCCGGCCGCCGCCCCGAAGTAGCCGCCGTAGACGCCGATCAGGAAGATCGCGGGCCCGAGCGGCGGCCGCCACGCCGGCCGGACACCCGGCGGCCCGGCCGTCCCGAGCCGGCCGGGCCGGGTGTACCAGTCCCGCAGTCCCTCCCGGAACAGCAGGGCCAGCGCGCCGAGCACGATCAGGAACGGCACGATGACCTCGAAGGCCGACGCCGGCGTACTCCGCAGCAGCACTCCCCCGGTGATCCCGCCGGCCGCGCAGATCCCGCCGGCCCGCCTGATCCGCCGGCCCTGCCCGCGCAGTTCGCGCCGCGCGCCGGCGGCGGTCCCGGCCGGCGCCGCGAGCAGCGCCACGGTGTTGGTCATGCTGGCCGCCACCGGCGGGATCCCGGCCGCGAGCAGCACCGGATAGCTGACCAGCGAGGCGAGCCCGGCGATCGAGCCGGTCAGGCCGGACCCCACGCCGCCGAGCAGCAGCAGCCCGGCCTGTTCGAGATCCACGACCGCCGAGCCTAGGGCGTTCCCGGCGGCCACCACCGCCGGGCACGGCGCGAACATCTCAAGCGCCAGCCGCTCGCCGACTTCGAGCCACGCCAGGGCTGCGCCTTGCCGGGCGCCGGAGCTGCCCGCGCGGCACCCCCGGGGTGGAGGGCGACGGCAACAGCCGCACCGGTGAGTGCCGCCGCGCCGAGTATGCGGCGGCGCGACAACCGACGTCATTCACGACGATTGCCGCTTTCCTTTCTTCCAGGCTGTCCGGCGTGTCGATGTCCATCCGAGGCCCGCCAGGCTGGCCAGCAGGAGCAGGAACAGCACAGCCACGGCGGGGTTGACCCAGGGGGCGACCAGGTCGTAGTCGGCGTTGCACTTCTGGCTCAGGGGGAAGAGCCGGAAGTAGTCGTCTCGATGAGCCTGGTAATACGCGTCGTCGTACGGCTCGTGATGTCGCCGTCCGCAGGTCTCCTCAATGTCGAGTCCGCTCGACAGGGTTCCCCACAGCCACGCCAAGGCCAGCAGGAGGAAGGACGCCCAAGCGGCGTGGCCGAACCATCCTGGCCGGCGCCAGTCGCCGAGGCGCACGCCGCGGACCATTCGCCACACGCTCCAGGCCGGGATGGCCAGCAGTGGCACGCAGGGCAGAAGGGAAGCGGCACGCTCCGAGCTCAGCAACGCTGCATCGGCCTCTCTGTCGACGTATTCAGGTTCGCGTGCCCGGTCCCCAGGTCGTAGCCGGTGTACGGGTCCTTGAAGCACTTCATGTTTACCGGGGCCCCGGGCTCCTGAGAGTACGACCATGCCGCACCCCCGTAAGGCGATCGTCGGCAGCGCGAACGTCGGCTTTAACGTGGACGTCGGCAGGAGCGCGGACAGCGGCTACTTGTTTCATTGCTCTAGGACTGCGGCCCGGCCAGGCTTCGGTCTAGACGTCCGGGCTGTCGCTCTCTTTTCGGCTACGAGCGCGAGCCGGGCGATGACGCAGGCGTGACCGTGTAACGCCCGACCCCGCGGCAGATGCGCGAGGGGTCGCCCGGTTGCCCTCAGCGTCGGGCCGCCTTGCTCTGGTACATGACAGTGTCGGCGGCAGCCAGCAGCCCGGTGGCGTCGTATTCGACTCCGGTGCCGACGGCTATCCCGATACTCACGCCGACGCGGATCGTGCCGGCCGTCAGCGTCGCCGGACGTTCAACCACTTCGCAGATGCGTGTGGCCAACGCGTCGGCTCGCTGCTTGCAGTCCGGGCTGGCCAGGACCACGACGAACTCGTCACCGCCGAGCCGTCCCACCAGGTCGTCGGCTCGGATTGCGCGGCGTAGGCGATGGGCTATCAACTGGAGCAATTCGTCACCGACCGCATGACCGTATCGATCGTTGATCGGTTTGAAATCGTCTAAATCCAGGAAGAGCACCGCTACGCGGGTCAGCCGCTTGGTCAATGCCCGCGCAAGTTGGTCCAGCAGGGCCGCGCGGTTGGGTAGTTGGGTGAGCGGGTCCATCCGGGCCTGGTGGACGAGTTCACGTTCGGTCGCCTTGGCGGCTGTCACGTCAATCACGTGGGCGATGAACGAGCCGTTGTCAGCCAGTGGTGCCACGCATATGCGCAGGCAGACATGCCGGTCGTCGGCGCGGCGAAAGCTGAGGTCGCCCTCACAGGTGCCGGCAGTCCCGTCGGCCATCACGTGAAAGGCCGCTTGGGCCTGCTCGCGGTCGGCTACGTCGACCCAGTCCCAGTAGGCCCCGCCTACGATCTCCGCGGCCGGAGCGGAAAGTAGCGCCTCCAGCGCCGGGTTTACCTCCGTGATCGACCCGGTGGCGTCGAGCATCGCCATCCCGGTGGGCGCATGCCGGAACGCGGCGTGGAAGCGCTGCTGCGCGGCTGCCAATTCGGATTCGGCCCGTTTACGTTCCGTGATGTCGCGAGCCACAATCAGTGCCGCGGGGCGGCCGTTGAACTCCAGCGGGGTGCCGGCGGCCTCGATGTCGACGACTGTCCCGTCCAGGCGGACCAGTTTCTCCTCGACGTACTGCAACGGGGTGCCGTCAGCCGTCAACGAGCGCATCCGGGCCGCGCCCGGGTCCCGGTAGTCCGGGTGCATGAACTCGATCGCTGGCCGGTCCTGCAAATCGGTGAGGGTCCGGGCACCGAGCAACGCGAGTCCACGAGCATTCACGAAGGCGTGATAACCCTCGCAAATCACAAAGATCGTGTCCGGCGACAGCTCCACCAGCGCCCGGAACGAGTCGTTACCGACCTTGCCGAACTCAAAGTCCGTTTGCCCGTCGATCACAAGGCTCACCACTATCTTCAGCCGCGACTTGCCGCGCTAGCCCATCGTCCACAGACCGCCGAAGCTGAGTAGTGAGGCCGGTAACGACCGGTCGTCGCATACGGCCGGGCAGCCGCAACGACACTGACGGCAGCGTTATGGGCGGTGTGCTGCTCGCCGTCGGCTTTGAGCCGGCTGCGATGCCGCCCGGACCACCTTGACACCGATCTCTTCGGATGGCCGAATCGTTCGGGGCAATTACCGACCTGAACGGCACGCGTCACGGCCAGGACGCCTCGATGGCGTCGAGGGTGGCCCTGGTGCCCTGCCCCTTGATCCACGCGGTCATGCCGGTCCAGAAGCTGCCCGCACCGACCTTGGCCGGCATCTGGTCGGAGGCGTCGAACCGGGCGACCGACTTGGGATCCCGCAAGATCTCGGCCGAGAGCCGGTCCACCGGGTTGGTGAAGAGCCCGAGGTCGATGTTCTTGTTCGCGGATACCCAGCCGCCGAGTGGCGCGCGGCTCGCGGCGAACTCGGCACTGGCCAGGTATGCCCACACGGCCTCGACCTCCGGGCGGTCCGCGAACGCCGCCACGAAGTCCCCGGCGACCAGGACTGGCTTGCCTTTGGCGGGATCGATGGGCGGGAGGTAGAACGCGAAGATATCGCCGTCCTCGGCCACCTTCGTCCCGCGCGGCCACTGGTTGCCGTAGAACGACGCCTGCCGGTGCAGGGTGCACTTGCCGGTGAGGAGGGGCAGGCCGGCGCTGACGTAGGAGGTGGTGGCGATGCTGGCCACGCCGGCGTACCCACCGTTGACGTACCGTGGGTTTCGCAGGATGGTGCCGGCCTTGTCGACCACTGCGACGATCTGCGGGTCGTTGAACGTGATCTCGTGCTTGACCCACCGGTCGTAGACCGCCGGACCGGCCAGCCGAAGGGCGACGTCCTCGATCCAGTCGGTGGCCGGCCAGCCGGTGGCCGCACCGGACTCGATGCCGGCGCACCAGGGCTTGGCACCGCTGGCGGCGATCCTGTCGCTCAGGGCGATCAGGTCGTCCCAGCTCTCCGGCACCTCGTAGCCCCGCTTCTTGAAGGCCTGCGGCGAGTACCAAACCAACGACTTGACGCTGGCGCCCAGCGGGGTGGCGTACCGCGTGCCGTTCGCCATGCCGTAGTTCTGCCAGTCAGTCGACCAGCCCTTCTGAGCGGCGGTGTTGACCGCCGCCGACGCGGGCTTGAGCTTGCCGTCAGCGACGAAGCCCTGCATCTGCCCCGGCTGGGAGAAGAGCGCGATGTCGGGCAAGTCGTTCTTGTCCACGCGGTCCTGCAAGTCCTTTTCGAAGTTGGACGAGCCCTTGTAGTCGATTCGGATGCCGGTGCAGTTGACGAAGTGCCGCCATGCCTGCGCCAGCTTGTTGGCCTCCAGATGGGTGACCGGCCCCAGCATGGAGACGGTCGTGCCGTCGTGGCCCTGGTACGGCCGGTAGGGCTCGCACTCGGCCGAGCGGGCCACCGAGGCGCGGTCCATCGTCGCGGCACTGCCGCACCCGGCCATGATCAGAGCCAGCGCACACGCGGCGGCCACCGGAAGCGCGCGGCGGCGCCCGACAGAGCTGATCATCGTGGTCCTCGAGTGCCCTAGGAGTTTGGTCAGGTACGGAAGCGGTGGACGGCCTCGCGCAGGTGCTGCGCCGTCTCCGCCAGGTCGGCCGCGGCGGCCTGGGTGCTGGTGGCGTCCTGGGCGGCCGCCTGCACTGAGCCGGCCAGCACCTCGATGGTCGATGCGATCTCCCGTGAGCCGCCGGCCGCCTCGGAGACGTTGCGGTTCATCTCGGTGGTCGTCGCCGTCTGTTCCTCCACCGCCGAGGCGATGGTGAGCTGGAAGTCGTTGATCTGCGTGATGATCCCGCTGATCTGCATGATGGCCTCGACGGCTCCGCCTGTGTCGCCTTGGATCGCCTGCACCCGGCGCACGATGTCGTCGGTGGCCTTGGCGGTCTCCTGAGCGAGCTCCTTCACCTCCCCGGCCACCACAGCGAAGCCTTTGCCGGCCTCACCGGCCCGGGCGGACTCGATTGTGGCGTTGAGCGCGAGGAGGTTGGTCTGCTCGGCGATCGCCGTGATCACCTTGACCACGTCGCTGATTTCCGCCGAGGAGCGGCCGAGCTTCGTTACGGTTTGCGTGGTCTCCGCCGCGACGGTCACCGCCGCCGCCGCGACCCGGGCCGCCTCGTTGGCGCTGTACGAGATCGACTCGATGGACGAACCCATCTCCTCGCCGCCCACGGACAGCACTTCCACGTTGCGGGAAACCAGCCCCGCGGCCTCAGCCACCGCGTGCGCCTGCTGCGCGCTCTCGGCCGTGGAAGCGCCGAGCCTGCTGCCGGCCGCGCGCACCCGCCCGGAGGCTTCGTTGACCGCCTCGGCCGCGGTGGCGAGCGCCGCGACGGTGTCCCGCATCGCCTGCCGGGCCCGCTCATAGCCGGCCGCCATCCGCCCGATCTCGTCATTCGAATCGACCTCGGCAGGACTCGTGAGATCTCCCCCCGCCATCGCAGCGAGAGCACCCTCGACCCGCCTCACGGGCCGCACCATCGCACCGGCCAGGAACACCGCGGCAGCGCCGGCAAGCGCCAGGCCCACGACCAGCAGGGCCACGACGAGCTCGATGGCCTGGGTCTTCGCCTGCCGAATGGCGCGACCTCCCGCCATGACGCCGTCGGTCTCGAAGCGGGCCAGTTCGTCGAGGTTGTCCTTGGCCATATCCAGTGCGGCGCCCTGGACGAACCGCCCGTTCTGGAAGCTCACCACGTCGTGCGCCCGGCTGGCCGGCAACATCGTCTCGTCGCGCAACTGGCGGTACGTGGCGATCATTCCTTCGGTGGCCGCGATGGTGCCGGGTTGAGCGATGTTGGCGCCCCGGTACGCCGACCACGCCGCGTCGTACGCCGCGTCGCCGGCCTGGATCTCCGCGTCGGCCCGCCTGCGGGACACCTCGTCGGTGAGCGCGACGTGCTCCAGCAGGGTGGAGTCCTCCTGCAACAGCTGCGTCCGGGCCTCGTTGATGCGCAGGGCCTGCTGCACTTGATCATCCGTGATGGTCCTGGCCGTGGCCGCGACCGAATTCAGCTGAATGAGGGCGCCGGCGCCCACCGCGACCGTGGCGATCCCCGAGATCGCGGTTACCAGCAGCATTTTGGTCCGGACGCCCCGGTTCCGCCACCAACGGCCCATGTCTCGGCGCTCCCCCGCTTCCTTTCCTTCAGCATCGCACAGGAATGTCGTATCCAAGGCGAATCTGAGGCGAGGGGGCGGCTACCGCAGCCGGACCCCTCGCCGGAAAAGGTCCGACTGTCAAGCCCGGATCTTGAGGGAGAGCTGGTTAGCTGGTTTTTGACGGTGCGGTGAACTTGTGATCGGCATATTCGGCTTCATGGCGGGTGCACCGTTTTTTTCGTGATGACGAGCATTGAGATGCTGCTCGACAACGCCCAACTCATTCAGGTACGTGCAGGCTTGATGATCATCTTGCCAGGGGTCGGCTATCTAGGATTCATACCGATCATGCAGCGAGTTGAGGGCCGAGTGAACGATGACCGCTCTCGGCTGATCACCTCCACCTTCGAGCCTTCGGCGTGCCGCTGCCGCAACCGGACGCCAGTGCTGTTCGCGCCTGTAGCGACGGGTTCAACGAACCGGCGCCACCATTCCGATCAACCGCGCCGGGCCGATCGAAGGAAAGACATGGCTTTCGATGAAAATGCCAGCCCGGCACATCTCGAGCCCAGCGGGCGTCTCACTCTCCTCGATCCTCTATGCGCATGCCATGCACAAGCGGGCGAAGGGCCGAGCGGCGAGCCGTTCATCGCCGATCGGCCCTTCGCATCCTTCGCAGACGCCGTAGGTCCCCGCGTCCACCCGGCGCAGCGCGTCATCCACCTCGGCGATACGCTCCCGCGCCGTCGCCAGCAGCGCGGTCAGCTGGGCGCGTTCGAAGCCGATGGTGGCACCCTCCGGGTCGTGCTCGTCGTCGGCATTCGAATCGCGCGATGCCAGGAACAGCGCCTCCAGATCCCGGCCCAGCGTCGCGGCCTCAGCCTCCGCCCTCGCTCGCAGCCGCAGCAGCTCGTCCCGGACCATATGGACAGCGTAGCGACCTCCAACGGGCGCCGACGGGGCCATGGAGTGACGCGCGGGCGGCGGCGGATCCGTGCGCCTGCGCCGTCCGAGTTCGCACGGTGTCCGGCTGGCCCGGCATCAGGCCCGGTGACGGTATGAAAGGCTGCGGAAATGGAGTTCGTCTGCTATCACCGCGACCGGCCCGGCTCACTAGCGTTGCGTTACGAGCTGGCGGAACAACATTGGGCGTATATGGATAGGTTCGAAGCGGAATTGATCGCCCGTGGTCCGACCTTCGCCTCGGATGGCGATACCCCGTCGGGGAGTCTTCATATTGTGGACCTCAACGACCCGGCTGCCGCGCGCGCGTTCGCATTCGACGAGCCCAACTACCAGGCCGGGGTATACCAAGACGTGCTTTTGCGGCGGTGGCGCAACGCGCTGGGGCGCACCATGTGGGACTTCCCTGGAGGCCCGGCGGACGGCAACCGGTACTTTGTGCTCGGCTTGGGCCACGGCCCGGGCGCTGACATCACAGTGCCTTCCGATCAGGATCATTTGATCGCGTACGGGCCGCTGTTGTCCGACGATGGCACGACGTGGGTGGGAACCGCCGCGTTGTTGGTCGCTCAGGATTCAGACGAAGCGCGCACGATTCTTAGTCGGGAGCATTATTGTCTCATCGAGGTACATCGCTGGGAATTCGGAGGGCGGAGATAAGCCGTCACCAGTAAGGCGAGCGCACTCATCTCGGCCGAGCTTTGATCACCCCGCCGCCGCGCGCCGTCCCGGCGGATGGTCAGGTCGCTGACGCCCAGGTCGCGCGCCAACTCCCGGACCCGGATCGCCCCGCAGCCACACAGGCGGCCCAGCAGCCGCTCGTGCCGCCGCGCCTGGAGAAGCCGGTCCTCCGCTCCGCTCCGCCGGTGGGGACCGGGCGCCGGCCACTGCCGCCTGTCCACCGCTCACTTCGGCAACGCGCGACAACTGTTCTGCAACTCCACAAGCCTTCAGCGCACCGGGAACGTTCCGAAGTTGATGATGCCCCCGCCGCAGCACCCGCGCCACCCGCCGACGAAGGACAAGCGTCATGGAAAAGCTGAACATGCTGGTCACCTACCTCCATGCTCGCTACTTCGCCGCCGCCGACGACCGGGGCGCCACCGTTGTCGAGTACTCGCTGCTGGCCGCCATCGTCGTCGGCGTCTGCATCGCCGCCTTCTCCGCCTTCGGCGGCCAGATCGCCTCGGTCCTCACCACGCTGACCCGCGAGATCAGTTTTCCCGGCGTCTCCTGACGCGGTTCACGATCGGGCACGAGGGGGCACGGCCGGTGGCCGTGCCCCTTCGTCATTGCCCGCCGGGCCACGCCGGCGCCCCCGTTCGGCCGCGGCGGAGCAGCCACCGAGGCAACCCGGCCACAGCCGGCCGGATCCGTCCGGCGTCGCGCCGCGGCGCCGGACGAACACCGGCCCGCACTCTCGTTCCCGCAGGTCATCGTGGCGCCCCGGGAGCAGCGGACCGGACCACACCGGACACCGGCACGCCGCCCTCCGGCCGGGTCCCCAGGGACCGGTTCCCGGATCAACTGATCTTCCGTTTTCCGATCGGAATTTTCGGTGAGCCGGTTCGGGACGGCAGGCCTTTCCGTAAGCATTGACTCGATAGATGCGTGGCTATACGTTGCCGGTACCTGATCGGCATGTTCCCGAAACTTTTGGAGCGCTTCGACCACCGGAGGCGTACCCCCATGCGAAGTCACCTCGCGGCCGCCCTGGCCGCACTCGCCCTCCTCACCCCGGTCCCCGCCCGCGCCGCGCCCCCCGAACGCGACAGCGGCTATCTCTCCACCAAGGCCGGGCCCGGCCGGTTCCCACTCGTCGCCCGCGGCGTCGCCGCGCCGATCGTGACCAGCGCCAACGACTACGCGGGCGTGCTGCGGGCGGCCGGTGACCTGCGGTCCGACCTCGGCGCCGCGACAGGTGTCACCCCGCGGGCCGCCCAGGACGCGTTCCCCGGCGGCCGCGATCCGATCATCGTCGGCACGATCGGCAGGTCCGCGCTGATCGACCGGATGGTCGCCGGTGGCCGGCTGGACACCCGCGGCATCGCCGGCAAATGGGAGACCTCGCTGCAACAGGTCGTCGACCACCCGCTTCCGGGTGTGCGCCGGGCGTTCGTGATCGCCGGCAGCGATCAGCGCGGCACCATCTACGGTCTCTACGACGTGTCCCGCCTGATCGGCGTCTCGCCCTGGCATTTCTGGGACGACGTGCCGGTCCCGCACGCCGACGCGCTCTACGCCCTGCCCGGCCGGCACAGCCAGGGCACCCCGAAGGTCAAGTACCGCGGGTTCTTCATCAACGACGAGAACCCGGCCACCGGCACCTGGGCGCCGGCCTACTTCGGCCCCGGCAAGGCCCCCGGCTATCCGGGCGGGCTGAACGCCGACTACTACGCGAAGGTCTTCGAGACGATGCTCAGGCTCAAGGCCAACTACCTGTGGCCGGCGGTCTGGGGGCGGGCGTTCGCCGAGGACGACCCGGCCAACCACGCCACCGCCAGCTACTACGGCGTGGTGATCGGCACCTCGCACGAGGCGCCGATGATGCGCGGCATCGAGGAGTGGAACCGCCACCCGGCCGGCACCGGCGAGTGGAGCTTCCGGCGCAACCCGGACGCGATCAAGAACTACTGGCGGGCCGGCATCGAGCGGATGCGCGACCAGGACATCGAGGGCGTGGTCACGCTCGGCATGCGCGGCAACGGCGACGTGAGCCTGCCGGACGGCGACGGCACCGACCTGATGGACTCGATCATCGACACCCAGCGCCAGATCCTCGCGGAGGAGGGCATGCTCGGCGCGCCCCAGGTGCAGACCCTCTACAAGGAGGTGCAGCGCTACTGGGACCAGGGCTACCGCCCGCCGGACGACGTGACAGTGGTGTTCTGCGACGACAACTGGGGCAACATGCGCAAGCTGCCCGACCCGTCGCTGCCGGCCCGCAGCGGCGGGTACGGCCTCTACTACCACTTCGACTACGTCGGCGACGGCCGCAACTACAAGTGGGTGGACACCGCCAACCTGGTCAACACCTGGGAACAGCTGCACCGCGCGTACACGTCCGGCGTGGACCGGCTCTGGGTGGCGAACGTCGGCGATCTCAAGAACGAGGAGGAGCCGACCCAGTTCTTCCTGGACTACGCGTGGAACCCGGATGCGATTCCGCTGGACGGCATCAAGGCCTGGGAACGCCGCTACGCGGCGGAGAACTTCGGCACGCCGCTGTCCGCCGAGATCGCGGAGATCCTGTCCCGGTACGGCGTTCTGCAGTCGCGCCGCAAGCCCGAGCTGCTCAACCGGCGGATCACCGTCGACCCGGCCAAGGACCTACACACCGACCCGTCCGCGGTGATCTACGACGACCAGGGCAACCCGTTCAGCCTCACCGACTACGCCGAGATGGACCGGGTCGTCGGCGAGTGGGTCGCGCTCGCGGATCGCGCCACCCGCCTGCGCGAGCGGGTGCCGGACGCCTGGCGGGACGCGTTCTTCCAGCTCGTCTACTACCAGGTGGCGGCGACCGCGAACCTGTACGAGCTGCGCCGGGCCGAGTTCACCAACATCCGCTACGCGGCGCAGGGCCGGGCCGCGACCAACGACCTGGCCGCCGAGGCGGAGGCGCGGTTCGCCGAGGACCAGGCTCTCAACGCCTACTACAACACCGAGCTGGCCGGCGGGAAGTGGAAGGACTGGCAGCTGCAACCCAAGATCGGGTACGGGAACGTGGCGCGCTACGGCCCGAACGCGCCCTGGCAGCAGCCGGAACTGAACAACGTGGCGCTGCCGGACGAGATCTACCCGTACCTGCGGCGGATCGAGGTGCCCGCCGGCTCCTCGCTGGGCGTCGCGCTGGACGGCGGGGACGCCACCACGCTGCCCGAGTTCAGCCCGTGGCAGGCGCAGGCCCGGCAGTACATCGAGGTCTACAACAAGGGGACGGCGCCGTTCCGGTACCGGATCACCGCGGGGCAGCCGTGGGTGCACGTCACGCCGGCTTCGGGGACGGTGGACAAGCAGATCCGGGCGGGCGTGTCGGTGGACTGGCGGCGGGCGCCGGCCGGGGTCACCGACGTACAGCTGAAGGTCGAAGGCGCGGGAAGCACGGTCCTGGTGCGCGCGCCGATCCGCAACCCGGCGCTCACGCCGCGGGGTTTCGCCGAGGCCAACGGCTACGTCTCGATCCCGGCGACCGGCTTCGACCGGAAGGCCGGCGCCTGGCAGGTGCTGCCCGGGATCGGGAAGGCCGGCGACGGCATGACGCCGGCCGGCGGCGGCTCCCGGCTCGACTACCGGGTGACGCTGACCAGCTCCGGGCCGGTGCGGATCTCTGCCCTGCTGGCCCCGCGGAACGGGCAGCTGCGGTACGCGATCTCGGTGGACGGCGCGGCCCCGCAGACCGTCGACGCGGTCGCCGCGACCGGGGCCAACGACACCACGATGAACCGGCAGTGGGCCCGCAACACCTCGGACAACGTCAACGTCACCACGACCACGCACGAGATCGCCGGGGCAGGGACGCACACCGTCTCGTTCCTGGCGATCGACTCAGCGGTGATCCTGCAACGGTTGATCGTGGACACCGGCGGGGTCAAGTACAGCTATCTCGGCCCGCCCACCAGCCGGAGGTTCTGACATCATGAAACGGCGTGCTCTTCTGGCCGGCTCCGCCGGGATGGCCGCGGCCGGTCTCGTGCCGGACCCGGCCTCCGCGGCCCCACCCACGCCCGGCTCCACCCGGGCGGGCTGGGTGCACACCTGGACCGCGATGCCGCAGCTCACCGAACCGGGCAATCTGCCACCGGCGCCCTTCACCGGGACGGACGCGGTGCTGGTGGACAGCACCCTGCGGCAGACCGTGCGCACCTCGATCGGCGGGAAGTCGCTGCGGGTGCGGTTCTCGAACGCCTTCGGCACCACCGACCTGCCGCTCACCCGGGCCGCGATCGCGCTCCCGGCCGGCGGCCGATCGGGAACGTCCGAGATCGTGCCCGGCAGCTCGCGGGCGCTGACCTTCGGCGGCGAGGCGTCCGTCGTGGTGCCGGCCGGCGCGCAGATCGTCTCCGACCCGGTGGCGATCCCGGTGGCGGCCCGGTCGGCGCTGGCCGTCACGGTCCATCTCGCCACCGGGCAGGCCGGGCTGAACCTGACCTCGCACCCCGGATCGCGCACCACCTCCTGGCTGGCCGACGGTGATCGGGTGACCGAGCCGGACCTGCCGGGCGCGACGCCTGTCGACCACTGGTACCTGCTCAGCGGCGTCGAGGTCACCGCCCCGGACGCGGCCGGGGTGGTGATCCTCGGCGACTCGCTGACCGACGGCCGGGGCTCCACCACGAACGGCAACGACCGCTGGCCCGACCAGCTGGCGGCGCGGTGGCGCGACCCGCGGCTGGCCATCCTGAACCAGGCGGCCGGCGGCAACCGGGTGCTGCACGACGGGCTCGGACCGAACGTCCTGGCCCGTTTCGACCGGGACGTGCTGGGTGTCAGCGGGGCGGCCTGGGTGCTGGTCTTCGAGGGCGTCAACGACATCGGCACGGCCGAGGCCACCGAGGCCGCCCAGCGTCAGGTGATCACGGCGCTGACCGGGGCGTACCGGCAGATCGTCCAGCGTTCGCACGCCCGGGGCCTGCGGGTGTACGGCGCGACGATCACCCCGTTCGGCGGGAACACCGGTTACGACGATCCCGGTGGCCTGCGGGAGCGTGCCCGGGTGGCGGTGAACGGGGTGATCCGGGGCGGGGTGTTCGACGCCTATGTCGACTTCGCCGCCGCGGTGGCCGATCCGGCGGCGCCGTGCCGGCTCGACCCGGCGTTCGACGTGGGAGATCACCTGCACCTGAATCCGGCGGGGTACGGCGCGCTGGCCGCCGCTGTCCCGCGCCGTCTCTTCTAGGTCCCCCCGGACGGCCCGGCACGGTGATGCGGATGCAAGGGGCTCTCCGCCGCCGTGCCGGGCTCCACCCCCAGCACCCCGAGACGTGTCCCGCCCCTGGCTGCCGGCCGCCGGCACGCACCTGGCAGCCGAAGGCCTCCCCGCCGAACGGCACACAGGTGGCCAGGGCCAGCCGCGCGAGTGCGCGCATCTGCGTTCCCTCCGGGGGCGGGCAGTGACCGACATCGCTGCATGGGAGCGCTCCCAGCACAACGGCCCTCAGCTCCGCCGGCCGGCGGCCGAACAGACGGAGGTGCCGGACCAGATGTTCCTGCTGGCCAACCTGGTGATCATGGTCGCCTACTCGGCGATCACGATGGCCATCGCGGTGCCCGTGACGCGGGCCGGCCAGTTGCGTACCAACAAGCTGGCCATCGCCACCGCGATGATCTTCTTCAGCTGCGCGGTGGGGCACGGGCTGCACGCGTTCATCGCTCTGCTGGCAGCGGTCCGGCCGCATGGCGGGCATCCTGGGCACGCCCCGCCCGGTGACTGGTTCTGGACGTCGGCGATCTGGGATGCCTGCACCGCGGCGGTGGCCGTCTACTACTGGTCGCTGCGCCGCAGCTACGGGATGCTGCTCGGCAAGGGCGCGATCTACGTCGACCCGTGGAGCCACCGCCGGCTGGACGAGGCGGACGCGCGGGAACAGGCCGCCCGGGACGTGGCCGAGGCACACCGGATCACGCTGTCCACCGTCGTCGAGCACAGCGACGACGCGATCATCGGGCTCACCCCGGACGGCCTGGTCACCGCGTGGAACCAAGGCGCGGAACGGATCTTCGGTTATCCCACCGAGGAGATGATCGGGCAGCCGGTCGGCGTGCTGGCCGACGCCGGGGCGGGCGACGCGCATCAGCGGGAGGTGCTGTCGCGGATACGCGAGGGCGCCCGGCGGGTCACCTACGAGACGCGGCGCCTGCGCAAGGACGGCGCCCCTGTCGACGTCTCGCTGATGGTCACCCCGATCCGGGACCACACCGGCGCGCTCACCGGGATCTCCACCGTGGCCCGGGACGTCACCGCCGCCAAGGAGCACGCCGAGCGGCAGCGCGCCGTGCAGGAGCGGACCCAGCAGGCGCAGCGCATGGAGAGCCTGGGCAACCTGGCCGGCGGGGTGGCGCACGACTTCAACAACATTCTGGCGATCATCGCGAACTACACCGAGTTCGCGCTGGAGGAGACCGCCGACCGGCCCGAGGTGCACAACGACCTGATCCAGGTGCGCACCGCCGTGGAGCGGGCCACCAACCTCACCCGCCAGCTGCTCACCTTCACCCGCGGCGACGCCATCCAGCCGCGCAACGTGGCGCTCAACGCGGTGCTCGCCGAGACCCAGGCCATGCTGGAGCGCACCATCGGCGAGCACATCCATCTGGTGGTGGCGCCGTCGGAGGTGCCGCTGACCGTGCGGGCCGACCCCGGCCAGCTCCAGCAAGTGCTGCTCAACCTGGCGATCAACGCCCGCGACGCGATGCCGGAGGGCGGCAGCCTGGTCCTCGAGGCGAACTCCGCCGAGCTGGACGGCGACGAGCTGAACATGCAGCCGCCGCTGCCGGCCGGCCGGTACGCCCGGCTGGAGATCAGCGACACCGGCGAGGGGATGCCGCCGGAGGTGGCCGAGCGGATCTTCGAGCCGTTCTTCACCACCAAGCCGCGCGGCAAGGGCACCGGACTGGGCCTGGCCACGGTGTACGGCATCGTCACCGAGGCCGGTGGCAGCGTGAACCTGTACTCGGAGCCGGGCGTCGGCACCACTTTCCGGATCTACCTGCCGCTGGTGGACGCTCCGGAGGACGTGACCCGCGGGGAGCGGCCGGGCGCCGGCCCGCCGCGTGGCGACGGCCGGACGGTACTGGTCGTCGAGGACGAGGCGGCCCTGCAGCGGATCATCACCCGGATCCTGACCGAGAACGGCTACCAGGTGGTGGCCGCCACCGACGGTCGACAGGCCCTGGCCCGATACCACCAGCACGGCTGCGACGTGCTGCTGACCGACGTGATCATGCCGGAGATGTCCGGGCCGCGGCTGGCCGAGTTGCTCACCGAGCGGCAGCCCGGCCTGCCGGTGATCTACATGTCCGGCTACAGCAACGGGCTGCTCGGCAGCACCCACGTGCTGGACGGCGACATCGCGTTCGTCGAGAAGCCGTTCACCGCCGCCGACCTGCTGCACAAGGTGGCCGCGGCCGTCGAGAACCTCCACCCGGCGGCGGTGAGTGCCCGGGAGACCTGATCGCGGACGCGGACGTACCGCGTCACCGTCATCCGGTTTTGACGGCATCAGGGCGGGCATGCGCCCGGCATGCCCGCCCTGACCGAAGTTCCGCCGCTGCCCGCCCATCTGCAGCTGGAAGTCACCTCGGCCTGCAACCTGCGCTGCACCATGTGCCTGGTCCGGTACCGGCCGCCGGTCAACAAGCTGGCCGGGGCGATGCCACCGGAGCTGTTCCACCGGCTCGTCGACGAGCTGCCGCTGCGGCAGCTGACCCTGCAGGGCCTGGGCGAGCCGCTGCTGTCGCCGTACCTCCCGGAGATGATCGCGACGGCGGTCGGCCGCGGGATCCGGGTCGGGTTCAACAGCAACGCCACGCTGCTCAGCCGGCGCCGCGCCGACGAGCTGGTGGCGAGCCGGGTGGACTGGCTGCACGTCTCGCTGGACGGGGCCGGCCCGGCGGTCTACGAGGCGATCCGCGAGGGCGCCAGCTTCGGCGCCGTGCTGGGCAACCTGGCCGGGCTGGTGGCGGCGAAGCGCGCGGCCGGCAGCGCGACGCCGTGGATCCGGGTGGTGTTCGTCGCGATGCGCGACAACGTGGCCGAGCTGCCCGCGCTGGTCCGACTGCTGGCCGGGATCGGGGTGAACGAGCTGCGGGTGCAGAACCTGTCGCACAGCTTCGACGACGCGGCCGCCGGGTACGACGAGATCCGGTCGTTCACCGCGGCCCAGGCCCTGTGGACCGGGGCGGACCAGCTGGCCGCGCGCGGCGCCTTCGCCGCGGCGACGGACGCCGCCGCGGACACCGGCTTGCGCCTGCGCCTGCCGAGCCTGACCGGCGAGGGCGGCGGCAACTGCGCCTGGCCGTGGGAGGCGGCGTACGTGACCAGCGCCGGAGTGGTCCAGCCGTGCTGCATGGTGATGGGCGACGACCGGGTGAGTCTGGGCTCGCTCCACGAGTCCAGCTTCACCCAGATCTGGCACGGCGCGGCGTACCGCGACTTCCGCCGCCGCCTGGACAGCGCCGACCCACCGGACGTGTGCCGCGGGTGCTCCCTCTACCGGCACACCTTCTGAGTCTTGACCGCGCGCCTCCCCTCGGCGCCCGATCAGGTCGACCGGATCATCGCGGGAGGCTGGACCGCACATCACCCGACCGGCAACGATCAACGGGAATGGGTGGTACGAACGGACATTGTCCCCGTCGATCTCGATCCGTTGTGGACGGAACTCCGTGACAGCTGACGGTGGGCAGGGGGCCCACCCGTACTCGCAGGGGGATTCATGTTTCGTACCAAGCGTGCCCGGATCCGTGCCCTGGCTCTGACCGGGAGCCTGGCAGCCGCCGCCGGAACGATCGGCGCGGTCACGTTCGACGCCTCGGCCGCCGAGACGGCCCCGGTGACCCCGGCCGCCCCGGCGGCCCAGGTCGCCGACGCCGCGCGGGCCGCGGCGGGCGCCGCCACGCCGTGGCCGAAGGCGGCGGCGCCGGCGCTCTCCGCGATCCCGGAGGCGATCCGCCCGCCGGCCGGTTCCAAGCCGGTCGGCGCCTACGTGGTCGTCACCGGCACCCAGACCTACACCTGCGTGGTCCCGGCCGGCGGCGCCGCCGGCGGCTACACCGGCGCGTCGACGCCCGAGGCGCAGCTGCTCGGCACCGGCGGGAGGATCCACCACTTCGCCGGGCCGAGCTGGCAGTCGGTCCGGGACGGTTCACTGGTGACCGCCACCAAGGTCAAGGACACGCCGCGCACCGGCACCATCCCGGAGCTGCTGCTGCAGGTGAACAGCCACACCGGCAAGGGAGTGCTGAGCAAGGCCGACTACGTCAGCCGCCTCTACACCTCGGGCGGGGTGGCCCCGGCCGGCGCGTGCGCCGCCGGTGACAAGACCAGCGTCCCCTACCAGGCCCTGTACGTCTTCTGGGACGCCCCGGCCGCCTGATCCAGCCGGTCGGCCGGTCCGGTGCGCAACCGCCGGGCCGGCCGGCTAGCGGCAGGCGATCTCGAACTCCGGCTCCTGCTCCCAGAACCGCGCGATCTCCGTGATGATCCCCCGCAGGTTGCCGGCCAGCTCGGGCGGCAGCGGCTCGCCGTTGTCGTCCCAGCGCGGCGCCGCGGGCAGGGTGAACCGGATCCGGGACACCCCGGACTCCACAGCGATCAGCAGCGTGTGCGCGCCGAGCTGGAGGATCACGTCCTCGCGGCCGGCGCTGGCCAGCGTCACGCCGCTCTCCACGTGCAGCGCCTTCTGCGCCTGCAGTGCTCGCACCGTCATGCCGGTGGCCTCCCAGCTCAGGTCACGCCGAACGGATCGTTCTCAATGATCCTGGTGATGTTCGGGTTCGCCTGCAACGCGGGTTTCTCCGCCGTGTTCCAGACGCTTCGCGACCACGCGTTGTGCGTCCACGCGGTGGCCTCGCCGGTGGCGTTCTGCGCGTAGCGCTCGGACAGCCGCTGCCAGATGCCGTACGCCTGGTTACGGGCGACCGGCGACCCGGCCTCGAAGAGCCGCATGTCGTCGAAGCGCCGGCCGCCCGGCGTCATCTCCAGGGTCGTCGAGGTGACGCCGTCGACCTGCTTCTCCGCGAACGACCGCATCTTCTCGCCGCCCGGCTGCTCGCCGGAGTAGAAGGTGGCGCCGTTGACCGGGCTGCGCACGTCGGCGTTCTCCACCTCGTGCATCAGGCCCCGGAAGGCGGTCCTGCGGCTGCCGTCGACGGTCTTCTCGGCGAGCGTCCGGGCGCCGGCCCGCTCCAGCATCCCGGCGGCCTTGCGGAGCAGGGCGGCGATCTCCCGCTCGATCAGCGCCATCGCCTCGTGGATCAGCTTGCGGCAGGCGGTCCGGGTCAGCGCGATCCACGCCGGGATCTCGGCGAGCGTCGCCCCGGCGGTGACAGTCGCCGTCGCGACCGCCTGACCGACCTCGATCGCCAGGGCGGTGAGCTGGGCGAGGAACGCCGCCTTCAGTCCGATCGTCACACCGGCCATGGCGATCAGCGCGCCACCGATGAGCTCCGCGGCGGTGGCCGCCTCGGTCAGGTGGCGGCCGGGCCCGTCCTCGCCGTTCCACCAGCGCTCGAACGCCTCGACGCCGGCGCCCTCGTTGGCCAGCCAGACCTGACGGGCGGTCGCGGTGGCCTGTTCCGCGTGGGCCCGCATCCGGGTGCCGTGCTCGATCCACGCCCGGCCGTCCGCCTGGAGCTGGTCCTCGTCGGCCTCCGGCCACTCCAGGCCGATCCAGCTCAGCGGCTCGATGAGTTCGGGCGGCAGCGTGATGGTCATGGCGGCTACCCCCCGCCGCCCGGGGACGACACGGAGCCGGCGGCGTACAGATCGGACGCCGCCGCGGCGTCTTCGGCCACGACCGACCGGGCCTGCACGATCAGCGTCGCCGCCGCGAAGCCGACCTGCTCGGTGTACGACCCGATGGCCTCCAGCGCGAGATCGGCAGCGGCCCGGTACGCGAGCCCGAACACGCTCCCGGCCTCGTCCGCGCCCCAGGGACTCGACGACGCCCCGACCGCCGTCTCCAGTGTCCCCAGGTCGTCGGCCATCCGCCGGGCCACCCCGGCGAGGTCCCGCCCGGCCGCCGCGACGCTGTCCGGGTCGATCCGGAGCCGCCCGCTCACCACGGCCGGGCCGCCCGCCGGCTCAGGTCGTACAGCGCGACGGACATCTCGGCGAACCGCCGTTCCGCGGTGTCCGACGACTCGGCCAGCGCGTCCCGGAGCCGCTCGGGGGCCGCCGCCCCGTCATACCGCGAGCCGGCCCGCTCCCGAACCTCGTCCTGGGCCGCGGTGAACGCCTCGATCAGCGCGGCCCGCAGCTCGTCGAGCGGCAGGTACGCCACCCGCGGATCGAGATAGAGGTCGGCCAGCCGGCCGTCCGCGTCCAGCTCGACCCGGACCCGGCCGTCGGCGGCCTCGGCGGATGCGCCGGACGACCGGCCCGGACCGTACGAGAAGTCCCCCATGGCGCCCTCCACATCGGCCATCGGGGGAACGCCGTGTGAAGTGGCGCTCACCCCCTGTGCCGCCGAATACAGCGGAGAGATGGAGCGCGTTCAATGAAAAAGCCCCGCGGAACGAAAAAAGTCCGCGGGGCTCCGACGACCGGAGGTCACTCGGTGGAGTCGGGACCGTTCGTCAGGTCCATCAGCTGCTGCGTGACGTGGTTGGTCAGCGCCTGCTGGTAGCCCTGGGCGAGCTGCCCGAGCTTCTCGATCTCGTCGAGCAGCTGGGCCCGCTTCTCCACCAGGCTGTCCATCGCCTCGGCGTGGTTGCGGCGCGCGTCGCTCTCGATCGTGCTGGCCTTCATCTGGGCCTCGGCGGTGAGCTGGTCGGCCTTGCCGCGGGCGGCCTCGAGCAGCGCCTCGACCTCGCGCTGCGCGTCGCGCATGTGCTCGTCGGCGGTGCGCTGGGCCATCATCAGCACCCGGGCGTTGCGGTCGTCGTCGCCGACTGTCGGCAGCGCGCCGGACGGCGTGGCGCTGCGCGCCCGCTCCAGCTGGGACTGCATGTTCCGGGCGTTCTGCTCGGCCCGGGCGCGGGCCTCCTGCAAGCGCTCGAGCTGGGCCTGCAGGTCGGCGAACTCGTTGGTGATCACCATGGTCGCGGCCGGGTTGCCGCCGGCACCGCCACCGCCGCGCGATGCCTGGCTGCGGAGCGAGTTGTTCTCCTCGAGCAGGCGGATCAGCTCCTGCTCGACCTCGTCGAGGAAGGCGTCGACCTCCTCCTCGTCGTACCCCCGCTTGCCGATCGGCGGCTTCTTGAAGGCCACGTTGTGGATATCAGCTGGGGTGAGCGGCATCGCATTCCTCGGTTCCCGTCGGCGGACGTGGTGCGGCCCGAAATCCTACGCAACAGCGGCACGTTACCGCCCGTGGGCATGATCACGCGGCCCTGAAGCCGCTGACCAGGCTCGATGTGAGCAGGAGCACGCCCGGGCCACTGCGTGCAGGTCACGGATAGTACCGGCCGGAGGCTCGGGCGCCCAGTGCCGGTCAGGGCAGCCCGAGGTGGACGGCGACCGCGGCGTGCAGCCCGACGCCGAGCACCGAGCCCAGGCACATCGACCGGCCGGCGGACACCCGCCGGGGCTCCCGGGCCTGCCACAGCCCGACGCCGACGGCGAGGGACACCACCATCACGCAGAGTGCGCCGGGCAGGGCGGCCGGCGTCCGGTCACCCACGCAGAGCAACTGCGGGATGAACCCGGCGTCGAATCCGATCATTCGAGGCCACCGTTTGCGCCACCAGCCGGCCACCCGCCCCACCCCCTAAGCGCATTGTCCGAAGTAAATGTAATTACTCGGCACCTGCGACTTCGGGCACGGTCGGATGTCACACCTTGGCGACCCGGACCTCCCCGGCCCGGTGCTGCAGCACCCCGGTGACCACCCCGCCGACCAGAACCGCCGCGCACGACGCGACCACCCCGACCGGCGACAGCCCGGGCAGCAGCGTGAGCAGCAGCACGAGTGGCGCCCCGAGTCCGGGCCAGAGCACCGCGGCCCGCCACCGCCGGGACAGCACCCCCTGCACGACCGCCGCGCTGAGCAGGTAACCGGCCAGTCCGGCGCCGAGCACGCCCCGGGCGCCCGAGGTGAGATGGTCCTCGGCGCCGTGCAGGACGGCGTGCTCCAGCCCGACCGCGACGGCCGCGAGGCTGACGGCGAGCGGCAGATGGGCGTACACATAGAAGTCGTGCACGCCCTGGCGGGTGTGCTCGCCACCCTCCTCGACCAGGCGGCGTTTCGCCGCGCCGCCGGAGAGGTCGAAGTAGGACCACCAGAGCGCGGCCGCGGCCAGGAAGCCGAAGGTCGCGGTGACCACCACCTCGGCCGCCCAGTGCCCGTCGCGCAGGCCCACCACGGCTGCTGTCACCGACTCGCCGAGCACCAGGATGACGAAGAGCCCGAAACGCTCCGGCAGGTGTTGCATGTGCAGCGGCGGCGCGTCCGGGACTCGGGCCGCCAGCGTCGGCCCGATCAGGTCCAGCAGGACGCCGACGGCCCACAGGACGTAGCGGGCGGGACCGGGCAGGGCGAGCGAGACGGTCCAGCAGGCGGCGCCCGCGGCATGACCCCAGAGGTACGGCCGGATCCCCGCCCGCGCCTGTGGAAGGTTGCGCCACACCCGCAGGTACCCGGCGATCAGCACCACGCGCAGCAGCACGTACCCCATTGCGAACCAGCGCGCGTGCTCGCCGATCGCCTGCTCGGCCGAGGCGGCCATGACGATCACCCCGGCCATCCCGGTGAGCGTCAGCAGCCGGAAGATCGCGTCGTCGGTGTCGAACCGGTTGGCGTAGAGCGTGGTGCTCGCCCACGCCCACCAGCCGGCCACCAGGATCGCCACGAACCGGAACCCGCCGCTGAGCGTCTCGTGCCCGGCCAGCACGTCCGCGCAGCGCGCGACGAACAGCACGAAAGCCAGGTCGAAGAAGAGCTCCAGCCGGGTCGCCGAGCGGTTGGAGTCACGGTTGACGTCGGGTGGCCGGACGAGCTCGCGCTCCTCCTCGTCCTCCCGGTCCAGCCGCTCCCGCTCGGCCTTCGCGTCGGCCATCGCACCTCCCCAGGTCGTGCGCGCGGCATACCCAGTCGGGGCCCGGCGGAATCAGGGGCGCACCGATGCGACAGGTGGCCGGCTGCTCCGCCGTACCCCGCGATTGCCCGCGCCCAGGACCATTTCCTCCGGCTCGGCGCCGGCGCCTCGCCGAATCATCCGGACGGGGTCGCCGAGAACACGCACTTCCAGGCGCACGGCGCGATCGAGGTGGCCCGGCTGGTGGTGACCGCGGGCCGTACCATTCCGGGTCGCGACCACCACGCCCGGCGCGACCCGGCCATCCCCGACGACGTGCTCAGCTCGCCGGTCACCAGGCCGCCGAGAGTTGAAACCTCGCGGCAGCCGAAATGGCGGTTAACGCCGTTATTCATCGCGGCCAATGATCGACGAAATGTGAACAACCGGCGCCCGGACGCTGGATGGCCCCGCGGAACGGGGTAGACGCTTTTCCCGTGACCGAAACAACAGTGGTCCTCGTTCTCGTGGTCGTCACCGCCCTCGGCTTCGACTTCACCAACGGTTTCCACGACACGGCCAACGCGATGGCGACCTCGATCGCCACCGGCGCGCTGCGTCCCAAGGTGGCCGTGCTCCTGTCCGCCGTGCTCAACCTGGTCGGCGCGTTCCTCTCCGTGGAGGTCGCGCTCACCGTCACGAACGCGGTGGTCAGAATCCAGAACAGCGACGGCATACCGAAACCGGAGCTGCTGTCCGACGGTGGCCGGGGGTTGTTGCTGATCGTGCTGGCCGGCCTGGTCGGCGGCATCCTCTGGAACCTGCTGACCTGGTTGCTCGGCCTGCCCTCCAGCTCCTCGCACGCGCTGTTCGGCGGCCTGATCGGCTCCGCGGTGGCCGGCCTCGGCTGGTCCGGCGTCAAGTGGACCGGCGACGGCAGCAAACTGGACGGCGTGGTCGGCAAGGTGATCCTGCCGGCGCTGATGTCGCCGGTGATCGCCGGCCTGGTCGCCGCGGCCGGCACCTGGATCATCTACCGGATCACCGCGGGGGTGGCGGCACGGTTCGCCGGGAACGGCTTCCGCTGGGGCCAGATCGGCTCGGCCTCGCTGCGCGACCGGCTCGATCCTGGGAAGCGGCGTCGGCAAGCCCGGTGCGCGGGTGCGCTGGGCGGTCGCCGGCCGCATGGTGGCGGCGTGGCTGATCACGCTGCCCGCGGCGGCCGTGGTGGGCGCGCTGATGTGGTTCGCCGGCGACCTGATCGGCGGACTGGCCGGCGCGCTGGTGGTCTTCGCCGTCCTGGTGGCCCTGGCCGTCCACATGTACCTGCGCTCGCGCCGGCAGCCGATCGGCCACAACAACGTCAACGACGAGTGGGACGCCCCGGCCGCCGCGCCGAGGGTCACCGCCGGCGCGGCGAGCTGAGAGGGGCATCACGTCGGTCGCGGCGACCGGCTCCGGCAAGGCGCTGAGCTTCGAGCACCTCTACCCGACCATCGTCGACGAGCACTGACCGGGAGCGACATGAGCGAGCAACGGTCCAACTTCGTCACCCGCGCCGTGGGCTGGCTGCGCGCCGGGTACCCGGAGGGGGTGCCCCGGCGGGACTACGTCGTCCTGCTCGGCCTGCTGCGGCGCAAGCTGACCGAGAACGAGGTCCGCAGGATCGCCCGGGAACTGGTCACCCAGCCCCGCCCCGGCGACGGCCCGATCACCGGCGCCGAGATCGAGGACCTGATCAGCGAGACGATGCTGCAGGAGGCGACCCCGGCCGACGTGGTCCGGGTCTGCGCCCATCCGGCCGCCGGCGGCTGGCCACTGGCCGACCCGCCCACGGAGTGAGGGCGGCTCGGTAGAACCCGGGCGGCGCAGGTGGGCGGCGTCCGGGTTCCGGTCCCGATCACTGGACCCGAGCCACCGGCATCGGCCCGGTTACGGAAGAATTGCTGATCAGATCTTGTGCCACCCGGCGACGTCGATCTCGATCAGCTTTTCGGACGCCGGCGACAGAAAGGACGACCGACGTGACGGTGACCCAGAGCGCACCCGCGGTCCGCACCCAGCCCGGGCCGACCGACAACCAGGCCGTCCTGATCGTGCACGGTAAGGACCGCACCGGCATCGTGGCCGCGATCAGCGCGGTGCTCGGCAAGCACGACGCCAACATCGTGTCGCTGGACCAGTATTCCGACAACCCGCACGGCGGGGCGTTCTTCCAGCGCACGGTCTTCGCGCTGGACCACCTCAAGGCCCGGCTCCCGCAGGTCGAGCTGGACCTGCAGGCCAAGCTCGCCGAGGGTTTCGAGCTGGAGTACACGCTGCGTGACCTGTCCGTCCCGAAGCGCGTCGCGATCTTCGCCTCCAAGGACGACCACTGCCTGCTCGACCTGCTCTGGCGGCACCGCCGCGGCGAGCTCCCGATCAACGTGTCCATGGTGATCTCGAACCACCCGGACACCGCGAACGAGGTCCGGTTCTTCGGCGTCCCGTTCTTCCACGTCCCGTCCGCCGGTCCGGACAAGTCCGCCGCCGAGGCCCAGCACCTCCAGCTGCTGCGGGGCAACGTCGACTTCATCGTGCTGGCCCGCTACATGCAGATCCTCAGCGGGGACTTCATCGGGCGGGTGGGCGTCCCGATCATCAACATCCATCACAGCTTCCTGCCGTCCTTCATCGGCGCGGGGCCGTACGCCAAGGCGAAGCAGCGCGGGGTGAAACTGGTCGGCGCGACGGCCCACTACGTCACCGAGGATCTCGACGAGGGGCCGATCATCGAGCAGGACGTGATCCGGGTCTCACACGCCGACACGGTGGCGGACCTGCAGCGGCGCGGGGCGGACGTGGAGCGGGCGGTGCTCTCCCGGGCGGTCCGCTGGCACAGCGAGGACCGGGTCATCCGCCACGAGAACCACACCATCGTCTTCGCCGGCTGATCCCCAAGCTGGTCGTGAGGGTGTCCCGCCGACCCCGGAACACACGCCTCGCGCCCAGCCACACGATCCCGGCTGGCATCCGGGGAGGCGCCCGCGGATCAGAGGGCGGCAGGCCGGGGCGTGCCAGTCAGCGGCGGCGCGTTGCCGGGCGGCTCGGCGGGCCGGGGCGCTGGGCCACCCGGCGGCCGGGCCGGGCTGGGCGCGGCAGGCGGGTGGTTCGGGCCCGATGGGTGGGGTCAGGCGGGCTGGGTGGTCGGGACGGAGATCCAGCTCGTGTACTTGCCGGTGCGGTCGTCGCCGGAGGACTGGCCCCGCAACCGCCGCTGGATCCACGGCAGCACGTGCTCCCGGTAGTAGCGGGCCTCCGCCAGCAGCCCACCCTTCCCCCCGGGACCGGGATCGATGACGTGGGCCGGCGTCGGATGTCCGAGAGCGGTCAGCACCACGCTGGCCACCCGGCGATGGCCGGCCGCGTTCAGGTGGAGGCGGTCGGCGGACCAGTAGCCGGCGCGCTGGATCTCCTGATCGTGGAACATGTCGACGAAGGTCAGGTCGTACTTCTCCGCGAGCGGCGCCACCGCCGCGGTCAGCGCCTCGCCCTTGCGCCGCATCGAGCCGCCCATCGGCAGGCGCGCCGACGGGTCGGCGCCGGAGAGCAGCAGGACCTGGACCCCGTTGTCCAGGCACCGCCGGATGGCGTTCTCGGTCATCTCGACCAGGGTCTTGAGGTCGCCGCCGGGGCGCATCATGTCGTTGCCGCCGCCGTTGAGCGACAGCAGCGTGGGCTTCGGGTCCAGGGCGAGCGCGGCGTCGAGCTGCTCGGTGACGATCGGCCGGAGCAACCGGCCGCGGATGGCCAGGTTCGCGTACTGGATCGGCTCGCCGAGCCCGGCCGCCAGCCCGGCGGCGACCAGGTCGGCCCAGCCCCGCTCGCTTCCGTCCGGCTGGGTGTCGCCCATCCCCTCGGTGAAGCTGTCCCCGATCGCGACGTACCGCATCCCGCACTCCTGCCGGTCGTACCCGAGTTGATCAGTCCCAACATTAGGCCCCCACGGGATCCGGGCACGCGGCGTCCTGTGCGGCGTGACCGGCCTCGCCGCGCCGACCCTCCGGGCCGGGCCGGCTTCACCGCG
>NZ_BOMW01000018.1 GCF_016862395.1 Actinoplanes siamensis
GGCTTCACCGCGAACCGGGCCACCACGCACGCCGGTCGCGCCGCCTGGCCGGGCCAAGGCCCGCGCCGCCGTCGCCACGGCGCGGTCCGCTTCCCCAAGGACGATCGCGGCGGTACGGACGGAGCCCGCCGACTGCGGCGTCCGGCCCGGGTCACGGCCGGCCCGGCCCCGCCGAAGGGCAGCCGGCGCCGCCAACCGGCCGGCTGGGACGGGGTGTCCCACGCGCCGCCGGCGGATCAGCTCCGGCGGCTCGGGCGGTTGGGCCGGCTGGTCCGGGTGCGGTAGCCGTACCGGTGCAGCAGCGGGAGCGCCAGCGCGGTAGCGGTCAGCCGCGGCCCGGCGCTCTGCTCCTCCCGCCACCTGTCGTCCACCCGCAGCACGACGTCGCCGGTGCGGAACCGGCCGGGGTTGCCGGCGATCGTGTGGTTCGGCTCCAGGCGCACCGTGGTGTCGCCGGTGAACGGCCCACCGGCCGCGTCCATCCCGGCGAACCCGAGCACGCCGTCGATGGTCGCCCGGGGCGCGGCCACGAAATCCTCGTAGCGCAGCAGCCGGTACCGCCGGTCGTAGGCCCCGGCCAGCCGCTCCAGGAGGGCGTTGCGGATCAGCCAGTGCATGGTGCTGGCGGCCGGCGCCTCCTGGTGCATCAGTGCCGCCTTCGCGCGGTCCACCTGCGGGGTGGCCCGCATCCAGGAGTGCGTGACGGCCCGCGGGTCGCGGATCATGTGCAGCAGGTACGGCTCGATGCCGGACATGCCGGGCAGCAGCGCGGCCACCGACGGCACCTTCGACGAGTCGACGATCAGCCGCGCGCCGGTGACCTCGGCGATCGCGTGGTAGAGCCGGTTGGTGACCCGGCGGTACTCCTCGGCCTCGGGGCTGGCCGCGGGACCGGTGAGGGCAGGTGTGTGGCGGACCCGGATCGCCTCGCGCTGCAGCCGCGAGATGTGCTGCGGACACGGCCGGTCGGCGCCGAACGCGGCGTCGAGAATGTCACCCCACAACCGGCAGCGCGGAAACACCACGCCGCACCCGCATCTGCGCCCCTCGGTGAGCCCGCGACTCCAGAGATAGAACAGCTCGCCTGTGGAGAAGACGCCGTCGTACGAGTTGAGGATGTTGTCGACGATGGTGGTGCCGCTGCGCCCCCACCCGGCGATGTACAACACCTTCAACGACATGTCGGGCCGTCGCCCACGGTGCGGGCGGCGATGCGCCGCGACTCGGGTCCCTCGGCACGCGCCATCAACTTCCTCCCGCCGTTGACTGATTCATCCCAAGAATCACGTATTGCGAGAGTTTAAACGGACATATCCGGCTTGTCCCACTTGGGGGTAGCCGGGGCAAGGCAGAGGCGAACATCTCTTTCCGGTACGCCGCCGGCTTTCCGGCCTTGCGCCGGACGGCATCTCTGGTACGAGGTGAGATCATGACCGCCGATACGACACACCTCCCGCAGCGCTTCCGCCCGCCCGCGCCCACCACCGAGGGTGGCCTGGTCCATCGGCGGGACGCCGTCGTCGCCGAGATCCCCGGGTTCCGGCCGCTGGCCCTGGACCTGGCCGCCCCCGCCAAGCCGGGGCCGCCACGCCCGGTGATCGTCTGCGTCCACGGCGGGGCCTGGCTCTCCGGCCGCAACAAGGGCGAGACGCCCGGCGGGATCGCCGAGCGTCTGCTGGACGCCGGTTTCGCGGTCGCCCGGGTCACCTACCGGCTCAGTGCGGAGGCGCGGTTCCCGGCCCAGTTGCACGACGTCAAGGCCGCCGTGCGCTGGCTGCGTGAGCACGCCCGCGAGCTGAGCCTGGACCCGGAGCGGGTCGGCGTCTGGGGCGACTCGGCGGGCGGCCACCTGGCCTCCCTGGTCGCGCTGACCGGCGACGACCCCGACCCGGCGCTGTCCGGCCGCCACGGGGTGGCCCCGGTCTCCGACGCCGTGCAGTCGGCTGTCGTCTGGTACGGCCCGTCCGACCTGCTGACCATGGCCGCCCAGAGCCATCCCGAGGGCGTCCAGGACCACGACGCCGCGGCCTCGCCGGAGAGCCTGCTGCTCGGCGGGCCGGTGCAGACCCGGCCGGACGACGCCGCGGCGGCCGGCCCGGTCACCTACGTCCGCGCGGACGGCCCGCCGATGCTGCTGCTGCACGGCGCCGAGGACCGGGTGGTCCCGGCCGCGCAGAGCCAGGAGTTGTACGACCGGTTGGCCGCCCTGAGCGGTCCGGTCACGCTGCGGATCGTCCCCGGCGCCGACCACTGCTTCACCGGCACGGACCTGGAGCCGCTGGTGGCCGAGTCGGTCCGCCACTTCCGCGCGACACTGTCCTGATCGCGATCAGGACAGCGCGGCGGCGACGATGCGCTGGGCGGTGAGCGGCTGCTCGCCGCCCATGTTCAGGGTGTTCACCGAGAAGACCAGCCGGCGGCGCAGGTCCCGGGTCGCGCCCATCCCGTTGTTGTAGCCCGGCCGGTCCCCCGACTTGCCCCAGACCACCAGGTCGCCCATCGGGATCCGGGTGAGGCCGGCGCCGTACGACGCGGGGCTGCCGTCCTCCTTCCGGCCCGGAGCCCAGGTCGGTACGTCCGGAACGGTCAGCATGGCGTCCAGCGCCCAGTTCGGCAGCAGCCGCCCGCCGAGCAGCGCGACCAGGAACTCGTCCAGGTCCCCGGTGGTCGAGATGATCTCCGCGGCGGCCCACTGCAGCGTCGGGTTCGACCGGGTCACGTCGAGGTACCGGATCCGGTCCCCCTCGACGATCTTCTCGTAGCCGTGGGCGTGCGGCCCGGGAACGTCCACCCGGGCGCCGGGCAGCGACGTCCCGCGCAGGCCGAGCGGCCGGATCACGCCCCGCCGGACCGCGTCCGCGTACGGCCGGCCGGTGACCCGCTCGATCACCAGCCCGGCCACGATGTAGCCGATGTTGCCGTACTGCTGCCGGCTGCCCGGCTCGAACAGCGGCGTCTCGTTCCACAGCACCTGCGAGCCGGGCCGGAAGGTGTCGTACCGGTGCACGCGGAACCACGCCGGGTCCTTGTGCGGGATCTCGGCGGCGACCAGCCCGTGGGTGTGGTCGAGCGCGTGCCGGAGCGTCCCGGCGTACCCCTCGGGCAGCAGGTCCGGCAGGTAGCGGCGCAACGGCGCGTCCAGCTCGACCAGCCCGGCGGCCGCCAGTTGCAGGACCGCGGTGGCCGTGAACGCCTTGGTCATGCTGCCGATCCGGAACCGTGCCTCCCACGGGACCGGCCGCCCGGTGCCGATCTCCGCCTCCCCGGCCCGCCCGCGCCAGCGTCCGGCCGCGCCCTCGACCCGGACCAGGGCGCCGCTGACCTCGGCGCCGAGCGGATGGATGGCGGCGTGAAGGGCCGCCGGCCGCAACGGCGGCAGCGCCGAGCCGGCGGACGACCGGGCCACCGCCGGAGTCCCGCCCACCGTCGCGAGCACCCCGCCCGCCAGCACCCCACCCAGCAACGAACGTCGATTCACCGGACACCTCCACTCAGGTCGGACGATCGAAGATCACCTTTCCGGACGAAGGCGGTCCGGCCATCGGGGTCCGTCCCGGACACTCCCCCGATCCCCGTCCCCTAGGTGGCGCTGAATCGGCGGACCGGCGGCACGGTCGACCGCGAGCGGGCCGCGGACCGGATCAATAGGCCTGCCGGACCGGATTCCTCCCGGCCTCGATCAGCTGCGGGACGGTGACCATCCGGAAGCCGCGCCGCCGCAGGCCCTCGAACATCACCGCGAGGCCGCGGACGGTCACCAGCCGGCGGCCGTCGCCCTCGTCGTGGGCCAGGATGATCGAGCCGGGCCGGACCGAGTCGACGATGTCGCGGGCCTGGCCCATCGGGTCGTCGCGGAACTTCAGCTCGCGCATCGCCTTGGACCAGAGCACCACGTCGTAACCCATCCGGTCGGCGGCCAGCAGGGTGGAGCCCCCGAGGTGACCGAAGGGCGGGCGGAGCAGCGTGACCCGGCGCCCGAACTGCCGGCGGATCTCGTCATCGGTGCGGCCGAGCGAACGCAGCACGCCGTTGAGGTCGAGGGTGGCGAGATCGTCGTGCGCCCAGGAGTGGTTGCCGATCCCGTGCCGGTCCATCCGGCCGCGGACCAGGTCGGCGTTGCGCTCCAGCCGGCTGCCCACCATGAAGAACGTGGCCGGGACGTCCGCGGCGTCCAGCGCGTCGAGCACCATCGGCGTCCAGTGCGGCGCCGGCCCGTCGTCGAAGGTGAACGCGACGAGCTGCTCGGTGGTCTCCACGTAGTACCGCACCGTGACGCCGGGGTGGTGCACCGCGTCCAGCACGTCGGCGGCCGCGGCGTAGCCACCGGCGACCGGCGGGCGGTCCCAGCCCAGCCAGTGCGGGATCTGGCGGGCGCCGGCGGCGCCGGCGAGCACTCCGGCGGCACCCGCCAGAGCGGTGCGCATGGCCGCCCGCCGGCTCAGCACGGAACTGATTCCGGCGTACGGATCTCAGCCGCTGCCACTGCCATGGTCGAACCCCCGTAAGCCCGGCAAGGAGAAGTGCCCGGATTCTGTCCGGTCCTGTCAAGTCCGGGGTATCAACCGGCGGCGGACCGGGCACCGGGATGCGACGAAGTGGACGACGCGGGGCCGGCAACCTCACTCTCCCGTGGACCGCCCGTCCGGTGGACGCGTCCGGTGGATGGTCGCCGGTAGCCTGTCCGGCATGTATTCCTCGCCGCATGTCCGGGTCTCGGACGCCGACCGGGAGTCGACAGTCGCGCGGCTGAGCGCGGCTACCGCCGAGGGCCGCCTGACGATCGAGGAGTTCAGCGAGCGGTCCCGGCAGGCCTACGCGTCACGCACCTGGGGTGAGCTGTCGGCCGTGCTGCACGACCTGCCGTTGCCCGCCGTGGCGTACCAGCAGGTCCGGCCTGCGCCCCGGGCCGCCGGCGGCAACCTGCCGCTGATCGCGATGATCCTGGGTCTGGCGTCGCTGCCGCTGGTGGCCTGCGGGGGCGTCGGGCTCAGCGGGCTCAGCGGGGTGGCCGCGATCGTGCTCGGCGTGCGGGCGCTCCGCGGCCCGGCCCGCCAGGCGCCGCGCGGCCGGGCGATGGCGATCGCCGGCGTGGCCGGCGGCGCCGCCGGCACCCTGGGGCTGGTGGCGCTCTTCCTGACCTCGTTCCTCTGGGTGGGCTTCTAACTCAGCAGGGCCCGGAGGCGGGCCGGGATCAGGCGGTCGATCAGTCCCGCCTCGGCGCCGATCAGCACCCGGGAAGCGTTGCGCTCCATCCCGTCCAGCACATCTCGCGCGGCCTGGTACGGCGTGCTCGCCCGGTGCGGGAAGACCGCCGTGACGTGCACGTTCGTCCCGGCGTAGGCGGCCCGCAGCCCTTCGGTCAGCCGCTTGGCCGCGACCCGCCGCCCGCGCCGCCCACTGTGGTCCGCCGCGACCTCGACCAGGTGCGCCTCGGGCCGGACCCGCAGCGCCGGCTGGAACACCCGGAACACCGGATCGGCCGCGCCCCGGCCGGACCCGGCGCAGTGGATCAGGCCGTCCACCTCGCTCCAGCGCCGGATCACCGCGGACGGCAGCGCCTCGGTCACGGCCGGGTCGGACAGGTCCAGCACGTGCGTGGAGAGCAGCAGCGGCGCCACCACCTGGCGGGCGGTCTCGCCCAGCGCACCGGCGTCGACGTCGGTGGCGGCCACCCGGGCGCCGCGCCGGACCGCCTCCAGCGTCAGGGCGCGGCCGATCCCGCCGCCCGCGCCGGTCACCACCAGGGTCCTACCCGCCACCCGCATGCCACGCCCCCTCGGATAGTGACGGTGATCACGCTACTGCGGCCCGGCAAAGAAAGGCAACGGGCCGATGTGACCTTCGTTCCGGCTTACCGCGCGCCCCCGGGCTTCCGTGGGTCGCGCGCCCCCACGCGTCCCCAGGGCTCCCACACGTCTCCAGCGGGAGGGAGGGAAACGGGCGGAGCGGGCGCGGCAGACGGTCCGGCGGGGCGGGCGAGCGCCCGGGTGGCCGGCGAGCCGGCTCACCCGGGCGGCGCTCAGTGCCGTGCGCCGAGCAGCCGGTTGCTCGACTTGGCGGCGGAACCGGCCCCGGTCGTCCAGTCCGGGTGCCCCGGCATGGGCGGCGTCTCGGTGCCGTAGAGCCAGTCGTTCAGGAAGACCCGCAGGTCCTGGTGGGCGACCCGGGAGGCGAGGGCGATGAAGTCCTGGGTCGAGGCCGACTTGCCGCGGTACGCGCTGACCCAGGTCCGCTCCAGCGCGTCGAACGCCTTGGCGCCGATCTTCTGACGCAGGGCGTAGAGCACCAGCGCGCCACCGTCGTACACGTTCGGGTTGAAGACGTCCCAGATCGAGCCGGACTTGAGCGGTCGGGCCACCGGTCCGTACTTCGTCCGGTACTGATCACCCAGGGCATAGACCGCCTTGAAGTACGACTCCAGGTCCGGCTGGCCGGTGTAGTCCTCGAACTGGCCGTGCTCGTCCGCGTAGGCCAGCTCGTACCAGGTGGCGTGGCCCTCGCTCTGCCAGACGTCACTCCACTGGTACGGCGCGACGCTGTCGCCGAACCACATGTGCGCCAGCTCGTGCGCCATGATCGGGTCGAGCACGAACGCGGGCGTCCCGAACAGGCCGGTGTCGTACAGCGAAAGGGTCTGGGTCTCCAGGGCGAAGCCCAGATCGGTGTCGATGACCAGCGAGCCGTAGTTCTCGAACGGGTACCGGCCCACCTTGCTCACCATCCAGGCCAGCTGGGACCGCTCCACGTCCGCCTTGGGCAGCAGGTCGGCGGCGAGCCGGGTGGGCACCACGTCGCGGATCGGCACGCCGCCCACCGACGGGCGCTGGTGCACGGTGAAGTCGCCGACCGCGAGCTGGATCAGCTCGCCGGCCATCGGCTTGGACTCGCGGTAGACCGAGGTCACCGCGGCGCCGCGGGTCCGGTCGGCGACGTGCCGCCCGTTGGCGACCGCGGCCCAGCCGGACGGGCGGGTCATCGAGATGGTGTACGTCGCCAGGTCGCGCGGGTGGTCGTTGCTCGGGAACAGCTGGTGCGACTGGTCCGGCTGACCGGCCATGATCGTGCCGTCGGCGGTGGTGACGAAACCGGCCGGCGAGTCCGCGTTGGCCGGGATCGGGGTCGCCGTGAAGCCGCTCACCGTGACCCGGAAGGCCTTGCCCTTGGCCAGGGCCCGCGCGGGCGTGACGATCAACTCGTCGCCGTCCCGGGCGAACCGCGCCGGGCGGCCGTCGACAGACACCCGGCCGACCGCGTCGCCGCCGAAGTCGAGGTCGAAGCGGGACAGGTTCTGGGTGGCGACCGCGGTGATCGTCACGTCGCCGGTGACGGTCTGCGCGGGGTCCTTCGCCGGGTAGCGGATCGCCAGGTCGTAGTCCTGCACGTCGTACCCGCCGTTGCCGAGCAGCGGGTACAGCCGGTCGCCGAGACCGGCGGATCCCGGGCTCGCCCCCGATCCGCCCGCGTGCGCGGGTGCGGGCACGCCGGCCACCAGGACCAGTGCGGTGGCGCCGGCGGCGAGCAACCCCGAGAGACGTCTTTCGATCAGTGCGCTCATGGCCGCCGACGTTACGCCCACCACTGTGGACTCACCAGGGGGCGGGGGCCATCGAGCGCCTTCTCCGAGCGGATGCGCGGCGGGCAGCGCATGCGGGCCGGCACGCCGCCCCGGGGCAAGGTGGGCTCCGACACCACGTACCTCGGACAAGCGCCTTGTCTCGGATCAGCGCCTCGCCCGGGATGAGGGCTTACCGCCGATGAGCGTCTTGCCTCAGAGGAGGGTCGTGACGAACGTCTCCAGCCGCGCGAGGCCCTCCCGCAGTGCCTCGCGCGACGCCGCGTACGACAGACGGACGTGACTTTCCGCGGTGGCGGCGCCGAAGTCCCGGCCGGGCGTCACCGCGACGTGCGCCTCCTCCAGGGCCCGGCGGCAGAACTCCCAGGCGGTCAGGCCGGTACCGGTGACGTCGAAGTAGGCGTAGAAGGCGCCGTCCGGCGGGACCGGAACCGGCAGGCCGATCCGGGCCAGGCCGTCCAGGACGATGGCCCGGCGGGCGGCCAGCTCCCGGCGGCGGTCCTCGCAGATCGCCAGCGACTCGCCGGTGAAGCACTCCAGCGCGGCGATCTGCGCCGGGGCGGAGGCGCAGAGGAAGTAGTTCATCGCGAGCCGCTCCACGGCCGGGACCAGCGCGGCAGGCAGCACACACCAGCCCAGGCGCCAGCCCGTCATCCCGAAGTACTTGGAGAAGCTGTTGATCACGATGGCGTCCGGGTCCGCGGCGAGGATGCTGCGCGGCGGGGTGCCGTCCGGCGCGGGGTCGGCCAGATCCAGGTAGATCTCGTCGACGATCCGCCAGGCGCCCCGGGCCCGGGCCTGCTCGCAGACCGCGACCAGCTCGCCGAACGGGATCGAGGTGCCTGTCGGGTTCGACGGGCTGGCCACCATGACCGCGCTGGTCCGGTCGCTCCAGACCCGGTCGACGGCGGCGGTGTCGAGCTGGTACCGCGACGCGGGCGTGGTCGCCGCGGCGACCACCCGGCCGCCGAACGTCTCGACCAGCTGCCGGTTGCACGGGTAGGACGGGTCGGCGACGATCACCTCGTCACCCGGATCCGTGGTGGCGGCCGCGACCAGCAGCAACGCCCCGGAAGCGCCGGGCGTGACGGCGATCCGGGCCGGGTCGACGGTCACCCGGTGCCGGTCCCGGTAGAAGCCGGCGATCGCCTCGCGCAGCGCGGGCAGCCCGAAGGCCGGTGTGTACGGCAGCGGGCGGCCGTCCATGACCGCGCGCATCGCCTCGCGGACCGCCGGGGGCGCGCCGAAGTCCGGCTCGCCGAGCCCGAGCCGGACGATGTGGTGGCCGGCGGCCTCCAGCTCGCCGGCCTGGCGCCCGAACGCCATGGCGTGGAACGGCTCGACGGCCTGGGCACGCTGCGACAACCTCATCAGAACTCCTCCGGTCGGACGCAGCATTTCACCTCGCGGGGTCCCGCGGGCGCCGGGGCCTCCCGGCGCCGGCCGCCGGCTGGCCGCCAGGGTCTCTCCGGGTGGCGGAGGCGCCTCCGCGGGCCAGCCGGGCGTGATGCCGGCTTACTCGGAAGCCGCGGCCTCTTCCCGGGCCGGGCCGGGGGCCGGGTCCGGCTCCACGGGCGGGTCGCTGAGCTGCTCGCGCAGATAACCCCAGATCACCGCGACCAGCGCGGCGACCGGCACGGCCAGCAGGCTGCCCACGATGCCGGCCAGGTTGCCGCCCAGGGTGACCGCGAGCAGCACCACAGCGGCGTGCAGCCCGAGGCCCCGGCTCTGCACCATCGGCTGGAAGACGTTGCCCTCCAGCTGCTGCACCAGCAGGATGATGCCGAGCACGATCAGCGCCTTCACCCAGCCGTTGAAGACCAGCGCGATCAGCACCGCGACCAGGCCGGCGAAGACCGCGCCGACGATCGGGACGAACGCGGTGACGAAGGTCAGCACGGCGAGCGGCAGCACCAGCGGCACGCCGACGATCCACAGGCCGAGACCGATGAAGATCGCGTCGAGCAGGCCCACGAACGCCTGCGCGCGGACGAACGAGCCCAGCGTGTTCCAGCTGCGCGCGGCGATCTCCGGCAGGTCGGTGCTGAGCCGGCCGGGCAGCTGGCGCCCCAGCCAGGGCAGGAAGCGCGACCCGTCCTTGAGGAAGAAGAACATCAGGAACAGCGCCAGGATCGTGGTGACCAGGCCGTTCACCACCGTGCTCACCCCGGACAGGGTGGCGTTCGCGATGCTGCCGACGCTCGCCTGCATCTTGTCGACCGCGCTGTTCAACCCACTGTTGACCTGGTCGTCGCTGATGTTCAGGGGCGGGCCGGAGGCCCAGTCGCGAACCGTCTCGATGCCGTCCACCACGCCCTGGGCGAGTTTGCCGGCCTGCGCCGACACCGGCACCGCGATCAGCACCACGATGCCCACGACCAGGGCCAGGAACAGCACCGTGACCACCGAGGCGGCCAGCGCCGGCGGCCAGCCCCTGCGGCGCAGCAGGCGCACCGGCGGCCAGGTGAGCGTGGTCAGCAGCAGGGCCACGACCAGCGGCCAGAGCACCGACCAGGCGATCCCCAGCAGTTCCAGGAACAGGTAGAGAAGCAGCAGGATCAGCAGTGTCTCGGCGGAGACGCGGGCGGCGTTGCGCATCGCCGAACGCGTCTTTCCGGTGTTCAAGGTGGGCCCCATCTGGATCACCTTACGGAACGGCGGTCCGCCGGAAGCTCGCACGTCTCGAGGCCGGCGGCGGTCACGCCGGGCGGAACGGCGTCACCACGACGCTGTGCCGCCGGGCGCCGGCTGGCCTCGAGGGTGAGCGTGGAACCGAGGCGCGGGCCGGGTGCGCGCGGGCGGAGGTGAAGGGGGTGCGGGCGGGTGGGAGTGGGCTGGCGGGCCGGGGCGTACAGGCGCGGTCGGGGTTCAGCGGCGCCAGGGGCGCAGGCAATGGTCGATCATGGCCAGCTGCCGGCCCGGGTCCACCATCGGCGGCGCCATCACGGCGTTGACCTGCTGGCCCAGGCAGATCGTCAGCACCACGTCGATCACGTCGGCCGCCGGGATGGACGGATCCAGCTCACCGTCCTCGACGGCCTCGGTGAACCGGTGCCGGAGGAGACCGCCCCAGTAGTCGCCGAGATCGGTCTGGGTCTCCTGGATCTTGGAATTCGCCGCGAGCCGGCCCCAGAAGCCGACCACCACGAACGCCTCGTCCAGCGTCTCCTTGGTGAGCGGCAGGATCTCGCGGATCATCGCGTAGAACGCCTCCAGCCCGCGCAGACCGCGCGTCGCGGTCGCGATGCGGGCGTTCGTGCGCTCGGTGATCCGGGTGTACGCACCGGCCGCCACCTCGTCGAAGCCGTCGAAGTAGTGCCACAGCGCGCCGGTGCCTATGTTCAGCTCGGCGGCGATCGCGCGGCTCGTCGCGGCGGACATCCCGTCGCGCGCCACGACCGTCAGGTAGGCCTCGACTATCTCGGAACGTCGCTGGTCGTGATCGACGATCTTCGGCACGTGATCCCCTTCCCGCGCGACAGGCTACCGGGATTTGTTCGCTGTGCGCACCGCGAGGCCACTTGTGCGGTCTGTTACCGCCTCGTAAATTCCGTAGCACACGGAGTCGCCGCCAACACCCCTGGTGATGACTGCGCGGTCCAGGGACCGTCACGGCGTGACCCGCCGGGATGGTCCGCAGGCGACCCGGGAGGTCACGAATGACGTTCTACCGGCAGGTGGGCAGCATCCCGCCGAAGCGGCACACCCAGCACCGCCGGCCCGACGGCGGGCTCTACGCCGAGGAGCTGGTCGGCGAGGAGGGCTTCTCCTCCGACTCGTCGCTGCTCTACCACCGCGGCATCCCGTCGGCGCTCGTCGACGCGCGCCCGTGGCAGCTGCCCGACCAGACCCTGACGCCGAACGCCCCGCTCGTCCCGCGGCACCTGCGGCTGCACGCCCTGGAGTTCAAGGACGCCGATCCGGTGACCGGGCGGCGCCTGGTCCTGGGCAACGCGGACGTCCGGATCTCGTACTCGGCGGCCACCGAGCCGTCGCCGTACTACCGCAACGCCATCGGCGACGAGTGCGTCTACGTGGAGCGCGGCAGCGCGACCGTGGAGACGGTGTTCGGCGCGCTCACCGTGGGCCAGGGCGACTACGTGATCATCCCGCGCACCACCACGCACCGGTGGGTCCCGGCCGGGCCTGATCCGTTGCGGACGTACGCGATCGAGGCGAGCTCGCACATCGCCCCGCCGGCGCGCTACCTGAGCCGCTACGGACAGTTCCTGGAGCACTCGCCGTACTGCGAGCGTGACCTGCGCGGGCCGGTGGAGCCGCTGCTCGCCGAGGGCACGGACGTCGAGATCTACGTGAAGCACCGCGGCGGCGGGACCGTCCACGTGGTGCCGGAGCACCCGTTCGACGTGGTGGGCTGGGACGGCTGCCTGTACCCGTACGCGTTCAACATCGCCGACTTCGAGCCGATCACCGGACGGGTGCACCAGCCGCCACCGGTGCACCAGGTCTTCGCCGGGCAGAACTTCGTGATCTGCAACTTCGTGCCGCGCAAGGTCGACTACCACCCGCTCGCCGTGCCGGTCCCGTACTACCACTCGAACGTCGACTCCGACGAGGTGATGTTCTACGTGGACGGCGACTACGAGGCGCGCCGCGGCTCCGGGATCGGCAAGGGGTCGATCTCGCTGCACCCGGGCGGGCACTCGCACGGCCCGCAGCCGGGAGCGGTGGAGCGCTCGCTGGGCGTGCAGTTCTTCGACGAGACCGCGGTCATGGTCGACACCTTCCGGCCGCTGGACCTGGGCGAGGCCGGCCTCGAGGCGGACGACGGACGTTATGCCTGGTCGTGGTCCGGGCGCGGCCCGTCCACGCCGGCATGACCGCGCTCTTCGCACGGCTCTTCGACGACGCCGCGCTCTTCCCGCCGGGGAACGCGCCGATGGCCGAGGCGGTGCCGGCCTGGCTGCGCCGCGAGGGCGACCTGGTCGGCCCGTTCGTATTGCCGTGGGCCCGTCTGCCGGAGGTCGGCGTACACCTCGATGCCGCCGGGCCACCGCTGGATCTCGCGCTGATCGCCGCGCCGGCCGATCTGCCGGCCGCCGCCGGCCGGATCGCCGACCACCCGGGTCTGCGTCTGGTCGCGGTGGAGGCGCCGGTCGCGGTCGGCGCGGATCAGGTGCGATCGGTGGTACGTACGACGGCCGCCCTGCCCCCGGACGTGACAGTCGCCGTGGAGGTACCGCGCACGGGCGGGCGGGACGAGGTGCTCGACGCGCTCGCCGGCTCGGGGTGCCGCGCGAAGCTGCGGACCGGCGGGCTGCGCCCCGACCTGTTCCCCTCCCCCGCGGAGCTGGCCGGCACGATCCGGGCGTGCGTGGCCCGGGGCATCGCGTTCAAGTGCACGGCCGGTCTGCACAACGCGATCCGGCACGACGAGCACCACGGCTTCCTGAACGTGCTGCTGGCCGCGTCCGACCCCGGGTCCGCCGAGACCCAGCTGCTGCGCACCGACGCCACGGCGATGGCCGCGGAGGTACGCGGCTGGTCGCCCTCGGACATCACCCGCGTGCGATCCGTCTTCACCTCGTTCGGCACGTGCGACGTCGCCGAGCCCGTCCACGATCTCGTCCGCCTCGGCCTGCTCCCGGAGAGAATTTCCGCATGACCTGGCTTGATCTGCCCGAATCCACCGGGTTCGGGATCGCGAACCTGCCCTACGGGGTGTTCTCCGCCGGATCGTCCGCGCCGCGCACCGGCGTGGCGATCGGCGATCACGTGCTCGACCTGGCCGGCCTGACCGGGGACCCGGTGCACGCCACCGGGTCACTGAACGCGTTCATGGCGCGGGGCCCGGCGGCGTGGTCCGCGCTGCGCTCGATGATCGTCGCCTGGTTGACCGATCCGGCCCATCAGGAGCGGGTCACGCCGCACCTGCTGCCCCGGAACTCGGTCACCATGCGGATGCCGTTCGAGGTCGCCGACTACGTGGACTTCTACAGTTCCCGGAACCATGCGGAAAACCTGGGGCGGCTGTTCCGGCCCGGCTCGCCGCCGCTCACGCCGAACTGGACACACCTGCCGATCGGCTATCACGGGCGGTCCGGGACGGTGCGGGTCTCCGGCACGCCTGTGGTGCGGCCGCGGGGCCAGGTCCTGGACGGCGGCAAGCCGGTGTTCTCGCCGTCCCGGCGGCTGGACATCGAGGCCGAGGTCGGGTTCGTGGCCGGGGTGCCGTCGCCGCTGGGCTCCGCGGTGGCGGTGCGCGACTTCCCGTCGTACGTCTTCGGGGTCTGCCTGGTCAACGACTGGTCGGCGCGGGATCTGCAGGCCTGGGAGTACGTGCCGCTCGGGCCCTTCCTGGGCAAGTCGTTCCTGACCTCGGTGTCGCCGTGGGTGGTGCCGTTGCCGGCCCTGGCCGCGGCGCGGGTCGCGGCGCCGGCACGGGACGAGCCGCTGCTGCCGTACCTGGCCGACGACGACCCGTGGGGGCTGGACGTGACGCTGGAGGTTCGCCTGAACGGGACGGTGGTGAGCCGGCCGCCGTTCCGCGGGATGTACTGGACGGCCGCGCAGCAACTCGCGCACCTGACGGTCAACGGGGCAGCGCTGCGGACCGGGGACCTCTTCGCGTCCGGGACCGTGAGCGGGTCGGCGCGCGACGAGTGGGGATCGCTGATCGAGCTGACCCAGAACGGGACGCGGCCGCTGACGTTGCCGGACGGCTCGGTCCGGTCGTTCCTGGAGGACGGCGACGAGGTGGAGATCAGCGCGACGGCGCCGGCCGCGGACGGCTCGCGGATCTCCTTCGGCTCGGTGACCGGGCGGATCCAGCCGGCCGGGTGATCTGTTTGGGCGGACCCGGCTCCCGCCCCTTTTTCGGAAAGGACGGGAACCGGGTCTCCCCCCAGGAAGGTCTCTATTCCCGGAAATCAACCTACCCCGATGTCGTCAGCGAATATCGCGCCGCCCGGAGAATATCCTGTTAAGTATTAACGATCGTTAATGTGGACCTGCGGCTCGTCCGCCAACACGGCGGTGGAGGCCGGGCGGGCGCCGGCCCAGAGGTTGAGCGCTCCCCGGGATTACCGAGGTGGGCGGCGGCGCGGATCGGCGCGGTATGCCGCACCGGACCGCGGCGGTCTCCCGCAGGCCTTCGCACCACAGCGGAGGCCCCGCCCGGCGGGAAAACCGGACGGGGCCTGGGAAGTGCGAATTACTTGACGACGACAGTGCTCACGATCTTGTCGGCCAGAGTCTGCTTCTTCTGGTCCCACAGCGGCCACAGGTAGCCGATGTCGCAGATGATGCCGTCAACGATGTGCGCCAGGTCGCGCAGGAACGCCTTGCCGGTGCCGATCGGCTGGCCGGTGGAGGCGTCGACCAGGCGGATCCCGAGGGCCTTCTTGCCCCAGCTCTGCCCCTTTCCGCCGTTGAACCAGCGGTTGAAGCCGTAGGCGATGACGCCGAGCAGAACGAACAGGTAGTAGGCGCCGGTGACGGTTGGCGCACCGGTCACCTCGTCGGTGCCCCGGCCGAAGATCACAGCCAGCAGCACGAACGGCAGGTAGACCAGGTTGTCGATGATGGAGGCGCCGACGCGCTGGATCCAGCTGGCGTAACCGGTGACCGGCGCCGGGCCGTAACCGGGCGCGCCGTAGGCCGGCTGGCCGTAGGGCTGCTGGCCGTACGGCTGCTGCGGCTGCTGGCCGTACGGCTGCTGCGGCTGCTGCGGCTGCTGCGGCTGCTGGCCGTACGGGTCGCCCGGGGGCGGGGGATATGTCATTTCGAGGATCCTTTTATCAGGCCCAGCTCACGCCGAGCCGGTGCAGTTGGAAAAGCCAGCTCGCCGTCGCCAGCAGTCCGGCCAGCCATTCAGTCCGTCGCCGCCCGGCGGGCGACCACGGTTTCGGAGGAGCCAGCACACCCGCGGCGCGCAACGCCACCAGTGGGCCGACCGCGACCGCGAGTGCGGCCAGACCGAAGATCACGGGGTTGGCGTGGAGCGCCGCGCCGAACTCGCCGCGCACCAGCGCGACGGCAGCGGTGGTCAGACCGCAGCCCGGGCAGGGCACACCGGTCAGCGTGCGCAACATGCACGGCACGCCCGCACCGGTACGGCTGGTGACGGCAGGCCACAGCACGGCGGCCCCGGCGACGAGCACGCCGAAGCCACCGATGCGCTCCGGCACGGAGAAGCTTCGCAACGGCACACCTCGTGATCAAGAAAGGCGCACCGATGATAAGGGGCCACCTCTCCGCCTGGCGACCCCTTTCACCTGCGCATCCGTCCTTCAGTCGGACATCACACGATTGCGGCCCGACTCCTTTGCCCGATACAGGGCGTGATCGGCCCGAGCGAGCAGTTCGTCAAGCGCGCTGTCGCCATCACTCAGACGGGTCAAGCCGATGCTGATCGTAATCGTGAGCGGTCCCGCCTGGGTCGGAACCGGCTCGCCGCCCACCGCGGCCCGGATCCGCTCGGCCAGCTCCATCGCCTCGCCGTCGTGGTCCGGCAGCACGATCGCGAATTCCTCGCCGCCGTACCGGCCGAGCACGTCGGAGTGCCGCAGGACGGCCCGGATCCGCCGCGCCACGGTGCGGATCACCTCGTCGCCCACACCATGGCCGTACGTGTCGTTGACGCTCTTGAACTTGTCGATGTCCAGCATCGCGGCCGCGAGCGGGCGCCCGCCGCGGGTCGCGGCCCGCACCAGTGCCCCGGCCACCGCGTAGAAGTGCCGCCGGTTGTGCTGCCCGGTCAGCTCGTCGGTGGTGGCCAGTTCCTGCACCCGGCTGAACAGGCGCGCGTTGTCGTAAGCGGTCATCCCCTGCGAGGAGAGCGCCGCGGCCACCTGCCGGCTGGTGTCGTCCAGCGCGGCGCCGCCGAGCAGCGCCACGCCGGCCCGCCCGTCCCGGCCGTCCAGCGGCACGGCCAGCGCCACCGGCTCCCCGTCGAGCAGCCGCTCGCGCAGCCCGCCGGTGCCGGCCGGGTCCAGCAGGGCCGGCGCGGTGAGGCCGGCGAGCAGGGCGGTCTCCTCCGCGGTGAGGCGGCGCCCGGCGATCCCGGCCGGCTCCAGCACCTCGCCGTCCGGGTTGACCAGGCAGCCGGAGCCGGCGCCGAGGGTGGTCCGCAGGGTGCCGCCGAGCCGGCGCAGCAGCCGGTCCGGCTCCAGGATGCCGGTCAGCTCGGCCAGGCTGGCGCGCAGCATCTCGGCGAGCTCCTGCTGCTGTTGCGCGGCCTGCACGGCCAGGTGCAGCTGGGCCGCCCGGGCGGTCTCCAGGGAGATCGCGACGTGGCTGCTGACCGCGGTGAGCACCTCGATGTCGTCGTCGGTGAAGATGCCCCGAGCCAGCCGGCTGTCCAGGTAGACGACGCCGACCAGGCGTCCCTTGAACTGCACCGGGGCGGCCAGGACGCTGCGCAGGCCGTGCACCACGACGCTGCGTGAGCCGAGCGCGGCGCCCTGGTCGGTGCCGGTGACCACGACCGCCTCGCCGGACTCGGCGACCCGGCGGACCAGGGTGGCGCCGAACTCGATGGCGCCGGCCAGATCGCCGGCGGCGTCCCGGCCGGCGAAGCGGACCGGCTCGCCCGCCTCGTCGAGCAGGAAGAACAGCGCCCGCTCGGCGCCCAGGATGCGCAGCATCTCGTCGAGCGCGACCCGGGCCAGCTGCTGCGGGTCGAGGACGGTGGCGGCGGCCGTGCTGATCTGCTGCAGCGCCTCCAGCCGGCGGTTGCGGCCGGCGCCGGCGCCGCGGCGTTCGGTGACCGTACGCCTGTGGGTGATGGCCTCCTCGTCCACGCCGAACTCGGTGCGGGTCTGCCGCCGCCGCGGCTCCCAGCCGTAGCAGGCGGACAGCGTGAGCGCGGCCCGGGCCTGCCGGTCGGCCTCGTGGATCTGCCCGAGAGCGCGGAACGCGCGGGCCCGGATGCGGTGCAGCTCGTACTGGGCCATCGGCGCGTCCAGGTCGCGGGCCCGCTTCTCGGCCTCGTCGGCCAGCTTGACGCTGCGCTCGTGGTCGCCGGTGAGCTGGCAGAGCGAGGCCTGGCAGAGCGCGTGGGACAGCTTGATCAACGGCGAGCCGCCGGCCCGGCCCAGCTCGCGGATCGCCTGGACGGCCTCGGCCAGCCGGGCGGGCCGGTCCTCGCCGCTGCTGTAGCGCAGCCGGATCAGCCGGGCGTGCGCCTGGAACGTGAAGATCCACTTGTGCTGGACCATCAGATCCCGGTGGCGCAGCCCGAGCTCACGGAACTCGGTCATCACCGCCTCGAACGGCTCGCCCACCTCGCCCTGTTCGAGCAGCACGCAGGCCTGCGCGGTGAGGTTGTGGGCGCGCTGCACGCGGGTGCCGGCGCCGGGCGGGAACGCCTCGCGCAGCCGCTGCAGGGCGGTCGCGGCCTCGCCGAACCGGCCCTGGTAGGCGGGGATCATCGCGCCCAGCATGCCGAGCGAGGTGCCGTAGGTCAGGGCCGGATCGGCGACACCGCGCAGGCCGCGCTGGTACTCGCGCTCGGCCTCCGCGGGGTAGCCGCGCAACAGCTGCCGCAGACCCTGGGAGGCGTGGCCGGGCAACAGTTGGGCCGGCTCGTACCAGCGGGCGTTCCTGGTGATCGCCTTTTCCCAGGCGGTGCCGTCGTCGTAGCCGCCGAGCAGCATCGAGCAGCCGCGGATCCACTCGACGTAGGCCAGCAGCGCGGGATCGCCGAGCCCGGTGGCGACCTCGGTGGCGCGGCGCAGGCAGCGTTCGCCGGCGCCGCGCAGCCCGACCATCGAGGTGACGTAGCCGGCCAGGGCGTACACCCGGGCGTACTCCGGGCTGGGGCCGAGGCGGTTCACCGCGTACATCGCCCGCAGCGCGAGGATGCCCGCCTCCTTCAGGCGCAGGCCGATGGCCGCGGCGAAGCCGCCGGCGTCCAGCACGGCGGTCAGCACGGCGAGCGCTTCCCGCCGCCGGCCTGCGGCCGTTCCGAACCCGATGCCGGTACGGCGTACCACCCCACCGGCGAACGCCGACGCCAGTGTCGAGCCGACCAGGCCCGGCCCGTTGCCGGGCAGCGGGCGGCCCAGCTCGGCGAGCGCGTCCCGGACCGCGGCGAGCGCCCGGGTGTCGTCCCAGGTGGTGTGGCTCAGCTCGATCCGGGTGAGGTACATCCCGGCGCGCCGCAGCGGGTCCGGCTCGACGGCCAGCGCCCGTTCCAGGGTCTGGCCGGCCTCGGTGAGCCGGCCCGCCCGCAGATTCGCCTGGGCCAGCCGGTGCAGCAGCGCGGGCGCCGGCGCCGGGTCGCCCTCGATGGCCTCGCCCAGGTAGCGGATCGCGTCGGCCGGGGCCTGGTCGGCGAGCGCCCGCAGGCCCGCGGTGGCAGCGGCCCGGCGGCGGTCGGCCTCCGGGGCGGCGTTGCCGGCGCCGTGGTAGTAGCGCGCCACCGTGTACGCGTACGCATCGTCCCGCAGCTGCGGCGGCAGCGCCTCGGCGGCCGCGGCCAGCCTCGCGTGGCACCGGCACAGTTCGTCCGGCGTGAGCCGCAGCAGCAGGCTCTCGCGCAGTTGCGGGTGGACGAAGGCGTACCAGCCGCCCGGCCGCACCTCCAGCACGTGCCGGTCCAGGCCGGTGGCGAGCGCCTCCAGGGTCTCCGCGTCGTCGGCGCCGGGCAGGCCCTCCGGCCGGAACCGGATCCCGGCCACCGCGGCGACGGTGAGCCGGTCCAGCACCGGCAGGGACAGCGCGTTGAGCCGCGCGGCGAGCAGGTCGCGCACGCCGGACGCGGCGGGCAGCGCGTCGGCGCCCGCGGTGTCCAGCCGCCAGGTGCCCCACATCGGCCCGAGCAGGCCGGCGTCGAGCAGCCGCATCAGGTAGCTGACCACGGCCAGCGGGGTCCCGTCGGTGCGCACCGCGACGTGCCGGGCCAGCTCGGCCGGCACCTCGGCGCCGGGCAGCCGGGACGCGACGACCTCGGCCACCACCGCCGGCGGCAGCGGAGTGCAGGTCAGCTCCAGCGTGCCGGGAACACCCAGGTCCACGCCGTCGCCGGTGTCGGTGAGCAGCACGAGCAGCGGCAGGCCGGGCAGCTCCGGGGCGAGCGCGGAGAGCAGCCGCCGGGTGGCGGTGTCCAGCAGATGCGCGTCGTCGATCACCACGATCATGCCGTCGGCGCGGCGGGCCAGCTCACCGAGGAAGGCGGCGCCGGCCGCGAAGACGTGCTCGTCGCCGGCCGCCGCCGGGCCGGGGTCCTCCAGCAGCCCGCCGAGGTCGCCGAAGAGCGTGTGCACCTGGGCGGCGCCGGCGGCCGCGACGGCCGCGACGATGTGCTGCTCGGCGTGGGCGCGGGCCGGTTCGGGCAGCTTCTGGATCCGGGCTGTCGAGGCCCGCACGGCCTCCCGGAACACGGCGAGCGGGGCCGGCTCGTCCGGGCGGCAGGTGCCCCAGAGCACCGGGCAGCCGGCCGCGGCGGCCAGCCCGGCGGCGTGGTCGGCCAGCCGGGTGCGCCCGGAGCCGGGACCGCCGTGGACGAGCACGACGCCGCCCAGCCCGGCCCGGGCCCGCTCCCAGCGGCGGGCCAGGCGGTCCGCCTCGGCGTCCCGGCCGCACATCTGCCACTTGCCGGCCGCCGGGGCCTGCGCGGCCTCCCCGCCCGGGGCGTGTCGCAGGGCGTCGAGCAGGGTGGCGGCGTCCGGGTAGCGGTCGTCGGGGTCCTTGGCGAGCAGCCGGTGCACCACGCCGGCGAGCACCGGGTCGATCTCCGGGCGGCTCTCGCGCACATCCGGCACCGGCGCGGCCAGGTGCATCCGCAGCAGCTCGCCGACGTCGCCGGCCTCGAACGGCAGACGCCCGGTGAGGCACTCGAAGAGCACCACCCCGAGCGAGTAGAGGTCGGATCGCCCGTCCACCGGCCGGCGCAGCATCCCGGACTGCTCCGGCGAGGTGTAGAGGAACGTGCCGACCGCCTGGTTCTCGCCGGCGTCCCGGCCGAGCTGGGCCAGACCGAAGTCGATCAGCTTGGCCGTGCCGCCCGCGGCGATCATGATGTTGTCCGGCTTGATGTCCCGGTGCACCAGGCCCACCCGGTGCGCGGCGGCCAGGCCCTGGGCCAGCTGCGCGGCCAGGACCACCGTGCGCTCGGGCGTCAGCACGCCGTAGACCAGCAGGTCGGCGAGAGTGCCGCCGGAGAGGCGCTCGAGCACCAGACCGGGTACGCCGTCCACGTCGCCGACCGCGTGCACGCCCACCACGCCGGGGTCGTCGATGCAGGCCAGCAGGGCGGCCTCCCGCTGGAAGGCGGTCCGGATCCCGGGCAGCTCGCCGGCGTCGGTCAGCGGGCGCTTCAGCGCATAGTCGCCGCCTTCGTGCCGGACGTGGTGCACCATGGTGAAAGCGCCACGGCCCAGTTCCTCGACGACTTCGAGGCCGGTCAGCTCAGCGGTGTGCGGCCTGCTGGCGGGGCGCGTCTGGGGGGTATCCGTCACCGAAAGCACTCATTCCGTAGCGGTCTGCACTTCTGCTGTTCGGCCGCCGGCGCCGGAACCTGAACTTTCCTCTCTGTTTCCCCGCCCCGCCCCGGCGGTGACTCCCCCCGGGCCGGACCGGCGGCGTTGCGCCGCGCCGCCCGGCTGACACCGACGACTCGTCCCCGGGCAAGCCCGAAACGTCCCGCCTCCCGCCCGACTTGTGCCGGCGCCCTCTTCCGAGTTGGTCCGGGGGCGTTCCGCTGCGCCGTCCCGGGGTCCGGCCGGAACGTGTATGACGTGCTCAAACGCTTGCTCGCAGTGCTGCTGCTGTCGTCTCCGGCCGGCTGGGCGGCGCCGGCCGCCTCGGCCACCCCGCCGGGGCACATCATCCGCCCCGGCGACACGCTTTCCGGCATCGCGGACCGCTATCACGTCACGGTCGGCGAACTGCGGCGCTGGAACAACCTCGCGGCGAAGGCCACGCTGAGGCCCGACGGCGCCGTGCGCTTGTCCGCTTCTTATCAGGTACGCCCGCGGTGGAGCACCCGCGTCGAACCGGTCACCGCGGCGGAGGTCAACGGCGACCCGGCCAAGCGCTGCCCGGTTCCCGCCTCCGAACTGCGCCGGGTCTGGGTCAGGTACATGGACTTCGACGGCATCGTCCACGACGGCAACCTGATCGTGCACGAGTCGATAGCGCCGGCCACGCAGCGCGCGTTCGCCCTGCTCTACGAGTGGCGTTTCCCCATCGCGGTGATGCAGCCCGCCTCGGTGAACCTGCCCGGCTCGACCGACCGCTCGATCGTCACCAGCGGTTACGAGTGCCGCACCGTCGCCGGCACCACGAAGTGGTCCCAGCACGCCTACGGCCTGGCCATCGACGTCAACCCGCGCCAGAACCCGATGATCCGCGGCGACTACCTGGATCCCCCGCACAGCGAGCCGTGGATCCCCCGCGGCCCGTACCGCACCGGCATGATCCACGAAGCGGGCGCCGCGGCGGCGTTCACCGCGAACGGCTTCGCCTGGGGCGGCCGCTGGCACTCCCTCAAGGACTACATGCACTTCAGCCCCACCAACCTCTGACCCCTGCCCCGAACCCGCGAGACACCCATGAGTGCCGGCCGCCGGGCGCCAGCCGGCGGTCAGAAGCCCCTCAGCCCTTGCGAGGGACTCCACTGCCGGCCGAGCGGTTTTGGCCGGCGGTCAGCGGTGCGTTGGCTGTCTTGCGAGGTGGGGCCGCGCGTCCCGGGGAATGCGCCTGTCGCGGAAAGGCTGCAGCTAAAGTGGAGAAATGCAGATTATTCGGTATAAAACGGTCAAAGCGGTTTTAGGAATTCCTCTCGCTTTCGCGGTGTCCGCGAGTGTGGGTACGGCGGCGCTTACCACCGACCTGGCCCTGACCCATCCAGCAGCCGCGGCGGGCACCGGGACCCCGGCGGTAACGACCGCGCCGGACGGACCGGATCGTCTGAAGGCGGCCCTGCTCACCCTCCGTGACCTGCCGAAGGGGTACGTGGCGGTGCCGGGCGACATGATGTCGTTCAGCGGCGCGGGCACCGGCGGCGGCAACTGCGCCAAGGTTGCCGGCGACCGGCCGCCGGCCGGGGACCGGCCCGAGGTCCCGGACCGCCCGGTGGCGCCCGGTTCGCCGGCCGGACCCGGGCTGCCGGTGCGCCCGAGCCCGCGGACCGCCGCGGTCCCGCCGGTCCTGGCGGCCATGATGACCCTGGCCCCGGGCGCCGCCGAGTCCGCGCCGCCGAACCCGGCGACCTCGGCTCCGGGGGGCGCCACGACGACAACGGATGCCCGGGCGGACCTGCCGGTGGGGCCGTCGGCCCGGCCCGGCCTCAGCCCGCGGCCCAGCGACTCGCCACGGACCGGCAGCCCGGCCCCCGGCGGCAACGACGGCGGCAAGGACCCGACCGTGCAGGCCGCCTTCATGAAGGGCGAGACCGGGCCGGTCCTGCTCGAGGCGATCAACCCGGCCGGCGACCGCGCCGCCCGGAAGATCGTCGCCGCGGTGGCCGACTCGCCGCGGCGCTGCCCCACCTACGACGAGGGACGGCCCGGCACGGCGGACTACCTGCACATGGCGATGTTCCCGCTGCGCGTGCCGAAGCTCGGCGAGGAATCGGCCGGTGTGCGCTTCGAGGTGGAGCTGAACCACCCGCCGATCACCGTGCGCGGCAAGGCCGTCGCGGTGGCGGTGCGCGGGGTGGCCGTCACGGTGCTGCTCGCGCACGTCGAGGAGCCGAGTCAGCACGAGCTCGAGACGATCGCGCGTACCGCCGTACAGAAAATCAATCGGAAGCGATAAGCGGACCGGGACCCCGGGCGGCGGACCTCGTCAGAGGGACGCCGCCAATGTCCGCAGAGCCTCCTTGGCGCCGGCGGTCAGCGGCTCGCCGTGGCCCGGCAGGATCGCCCGGACGTCCAGCGTGGCCAGCTTCTTCACCGACTGCTTCGCCGCGGCCAGGTCTGACGTGTACTGCGGGTCGGAGCCCTCCAGCCCGTTCTGGGTGCGCAGCGCGTCGCCGGCCACCAGCGTCCCGGTCGCCGGCTCGAAGATCGAGATGTGCCCCGGCGTGTGCCCCGGCGTCGCGACGATCCGCAGGCCGAACACCTCGGCGCCGTCGCCGAGCGTCTTGATCTCCTGGTCCGAGACGATGTTGGCGCCGTCGTTGACGCTCGCGTAGATCGACGCCTTGAGCCGCGGCGCCATCTCCGCCAGGCCGCCGATGTGGTCGTCGTGGTAGTGGGTGAGGATCACGTGCCTGACCGCGGCCAAGCCGCTGCCGGCCGCCTTCAGCGCGTCCTCGATGGCGCTGGCCGAGCCCGGCGTGCCGGTGTCGACGACCGCCGCCTCGCTACCGCGGAGCAGCGCATATGCCGAGACGTAGCTGCGGTTGACCCGGTGCCAGCCGGCCGGCAGCGCGGTCGGCGCGGGCGCCGGGGACGTCGGCGGCGCAGGGGACGACGCCGGGGACGACGAACAGGCGGTCAGCGTGTCGACCACGGCCAGGCCCAGCACTCCGGCCCCGGCGGTGACGAACAGACGGCGGCTGGTCATCTCTCATGCCTACCGCACCGGAGGGGACCACGGGAACCCGGCGGATGCGCCTGATGTCGACGTACATAGTCGCGATACCTACCGATACGGGGCTGCCACCGTTGTCCGAATCCCTGCTGGCCGTCGCCGCCCTCGCGCTGCGGCTTCGGCCCGCGTGAGTGGCGGCTCTGGCACTGCGGGCTCGGGGGCGCGCCCACGGGTGAGCCGACCGCAGGTGGGCCGCCCGGAAGCGAGCCGCCCGGAAGCGGACAGCCAGCGAGCGGGCGGCCCGGAACCGGGCGGCCACGCGTTCGCGTGATTGACTCGTGTCAAACGGCGCTGGTAGCACGGAAGCGTGACCTTTCTGTGGTCCTACACCGAGGCCTTGGCCGCCGGGGACGAGGGCTGGTGGCGGGCGGCGACCCGGCACGCGGCCGATCTGCTCGAAGCGGATCACTGGTGGTTGGACCCGCCCGGTCTGGTGCCGGTGCAGCATCTGCTGGTGGAGACGACGGCGCTGCTGTCGTACGCGCTGGCCCGCAGCACCGGCGGGGACCCGGACACGGTGACCGGGGCGCAACTGGCGGCGTGGGCGGCGGCGCGGCCGCTGCCGATGCTGGACGAGACGGTTCCGGACACCGTGGAGAGTTCCATCTCGCTGCTGCACTGGAGCCGGATCTTCGAGCAGCAGCGGTTGCGCCAGCAGAACGACCTCGCGCGGCTGTTGCTCGCGGCCGGCCACCAGTTGCCCGGCGGTGGCGACCCGGTGGCGGATCTGTGGGCGGACCTGGTGGACCGGGAGAACCCGGGGCGCCGGTACGGTCCCGGCTCGCGCCTGCCCGGGCCGGCGCTGACGCTCGGGCTGGGCGCGGTGTTGCGGCAGTTCGACCGTGCCTGACCGCACGGCACGGCGACGAGCCGCCACCGGGGCCGAAAGCAGGCCGTTGAGGCGGCCGCGATGCCGGGAGTGGCCGTTGTGGCACGTCAGCAAGGACGAGGACACCGCTGAGGCATACCGCAAAGCCGGTGGGCAGGTCGTTGCGGCACGATCGCGGAACCCGGGGACGGCCTTCGGCTCAGGGCACGGCGGCAGGGCGCGGAAGGCCGGCCCAGGCGCGCAGCAGATGACCGCCGATCGAGTCGGGCGGGCCGGACGACGCGCGGGCGGCCACCTCGGCCCGGGTGAACCAGCGGGCCTCCTGCAGTTCCGCCCCGTCCACCGCGATGGTGTCGTCCACCGCCCGCGCGCGGAACCCGATCATCAGGCCGGCCGGGAAGGGCCACCCCTGGGAGGCCTGATAGGACACTTCGCCCACCCGCACACCCGCCTCCTCGAGAACCTCACGGCGCACCGTGCCCTCCAGGCTCTCGCCGATCTCGACGAAGCCGGCGATCAACGCGAACCGGTCCGGGGCGGCGCCGTGGTGCCGGGCCAGCAGGCAGCGGGGTTCCGGGCCGGGCGCCTCGACCAGGACGATCACCGCGGGTTCGATGCGCGGGAACAACTGGCGCCCGCAGTGCCGGCCGGTGCAGCGGCGGACGTGGCCGGCGTGCTCGCTGACCGCCGGGCAGCCGCACGAGCCGCAGAACCGGGTGGCGCGGTTCCAGTGCAGCAGACCACGGGCGTACGCCAGGGTGGCCGCCTCGGCGTGTGGCAGGGTCGCGGCCAGCGACCGCAGGTCGGCGGTCGCGTCCGCACCGGCCACGCGCAGCGCGTCGGCCTCCTCGTAGTCGCTGAGGTCGACCGCGAAGACCGGGGTCGCGCCGGGCGCCGTGGTCCGCGGGGTGAGGCCGAGAAGGGTGATCTGATGGTCGGCAGCCGGCGAGAGCCCGTTCGCGAGCGTGCCGGACGCGACGACCGGCTGGCCGGAGGTGGTCAGGCAGCGGTCCCGCCAGAGCGGGATCACCCGAGCGTCCGGGCGGGCCGCCTGGGCGGCCACCCAGGCGGGATCCTGGCGCAGGCTCGGGGCACGGTCGTAAGGGGTCTCGGTGTAGAACAGCCCGTCGAATGCCACTCCGGTTGCCTATCACAAGATCGTACGATCAGCGGCTCGCACCGGCGCAGCACGCCGCCCGCGTCAGTCTCTTGTGGAACCCCTGGGCGCCGCCGGGTGACGACGCCCAGGGATCCGGGCCGAAGCACGTCAGAAGTTGATCATGTGGCCCGCGAGGCCGTGGACCGCCTCCTTGACCGCCTCGCCGAGGGTCGGGTGGGCGTGCACGTTGCGGGCCACCTCGGTGACCGTCAGGTCCCACTGCTGGGCCAGGGTCAGCTCGGGCAGCAGCTCGGTCACGTCCGGCCCGATCAGGTGCGCGCCGAGCAGCTCGCCGTACTTCGCGTCGCTGAGGATCTTCACGAAGCCGGTGGCGTCGCCGAGGCCGTGCGCCTTGCCGTTCGCGGTGAACGGGAACTTCGCCACCTTGACGTCGAAACCCTGCTCCCGGGCCTGTGCCTCGGTCCACCCGAAGCTGGCGACCTGCGGCTGGCAGTAGGTGGCGCGCGGGATCATCCGGTAGTCCAGCGTCATCGTCTCGGCGCCGGCGATCGTCTCGGCCGCCACGACGCCCATCGCCTCGGCGGCGTGCGCCAGCATCAGCTTGGCGGTGACGTCACCGATCGCGTAGATGCCCTCGACGTTCGTACGGCAGCGGTCGTCGATCTCGATCGCCCCGCGGCCGGTCAGCCGCACGCCGGTGCGCTCCAGCCCGTACCCCTCGACGTTGGGCTGGAAGCCGATCGCCTGGAGCACCTTGTCGGCCTCGAGAACCTCCGTCGCGCCGTTGCGGGAGACCGTGACACGGACCGATTCCGGCCCCTCCTCGATGCCCTCCACCTTGGTGCCGACGCGGACGTCGACGCCGAGTTTGCGGTACTGCCGGAGCAGTTCCTTGGACACCTCCTCGTCCTCCAGCGGCAGCATCCGGTCGAGGAACTCCACGATGGTCACCTCGACGCCGTAGTTGCGCAGCACGTACGCGAACTCGACGCCGATCGCGCCGGCCCCGACGATGACGATGCTGCCGGGCAGCCGCGAGTCGAGGATCTGCTCCTCGTAGGTGACCACCCGGCTGGTCACGCTGGTGCCGGGGATCAGCCGGGTGCTCGCCCCGGTCGCCACGATGCAGTGGTCGAAGGTGATCGTGCGGTCGCCGACCCGGATCGTGTGCGCGTCGGTGAAGGAGCCACGCCCCTGGACCTCGGTGATCCCGTTCTTCTTCATCAGATAGTGCACGCCCTTGACCCGACCGTCGGCCACGGTGCGGCTGCGCCGGTGGGCCACCGCGAAGTCGAAGGTGACCTTGCCGTCGATGCCGAAGGTCTGCGCCTGGTGGTGGAAGATGTGCGCCAGCTCCGCGTTGCGCAGCAACGCCTTCGAGGGAATACAGCCCACGTTGAGGCAGACCCCGCCCCAGTACTTGTCCTCGACGATCGCCGTGGAGAGCCCGAGCTGAGCGCCGCGGATGGCGGCGACGTATCCACCGGGCCCGGCGCCCAGCACGACGAGATCGAAATGTTCGCCCATGAACTGACAGTACTGACCATCCCGGGCACCCGATATCCTTTCCGGCGAGGGGAGCACCTCCGACCGGGACGTGGTGGGCGTCACGGGCGTGTGATCATGCCCCCGCGCGTTCGCCGTTGCGCCAGGACGGTGAGGGAGACCTCGGACGTTGACGCATGTCCGAGGAGACTCCGTGTCGTCGATCGCCTCGCCCACCCCGTGGGCCGTCACCATCGCGGTGATCGCCGGCGTGCTGGTCGCGGTGACCGTGACCAGCCTGATCGCCAACCGGCGGGACGCCGCGGTCCCGGGCGGCGAGCCGGACCGCGAGCGCCTCAGAAGTTGAGGATCAGACCCTTCAGCAGGATGTTCAGGACGAACGCGGCGACGACACAGCCGGTGGCCACCCCGATCGCGATCCGGGCGTTGCGCTCGTGGCGGCGCTTGGCGAAGGCTGCCAGGACCAGGCCGACGATCGCGATCATCGGCGAGGTGAGCAGGACGCCGAAGCCGGACAGGACGAAGGCCAGGACGGTGAGAACGGTGCTGTCCGACGCGGGCTGCGGATATCCGGGGTACGCCGCATACGGCTGCTGACCGGGGTGGGGCTGCCCCGGATACGGCTGCCCCGGATACGGCTGACCGGGGTACGGCTGCCCCGGGTACGGCCCCGGGTAGGACTGCCCTGGATAAGGCTGACCGGGATAGGACTGTCCCGGGTAAGGATGGTCCGGGTAGGGCTGACCGGCGGGCGGTGGGCCGTAGGGCGCGGGCGGGCTCTGCGGCGCGGCCTGCTGCGCCGGCGCGTAGGGCGGGGGCGCCGGCGTGAACGGCTCGGCGCCGGCCGGCGGCGCGGAGGACGGCATGGCGCCGGAACCGTCCGCGGCGATCGGCGCAGGCGCGAACGGGTCGCCGGTGGTCGGGCCGGTGTAGGGATCGACAGGCACCGAATACGGCGACGCGGGCACGTCCGGCGCCGGCGCGGACAGCGGACCGGGGAAGGCGCTGGTGGCCGGCGCCAGGTCGACCGCGCGGCCGCAGCCCGGGCAGTTGCCGACGGTCGGCGCCGCCGGCGAGCCGCAGTGCGTACAGATCATGTGTTCTCTCCCGTGTTCCCCGTCAGGTACGGGAAAGTGCGTGGCCGGTGGTCAGCGGCTGGTCAGCCTAGCGCGCACCGGCCACCTCGTCGTACAGGTCCTCCAGCCGCCGGGTCTGCTCCAGCAGATCGAAGTGCTTGGTGACGTGCTCACGGGCCCGTGCCCCGAGCCGCCGCTGCAGATCCTCGTCGGCGAGCAGGCGGGTCAGCGACGCGGCCAGGGCGGCCGGGTCGGCCTCCGGGCTGAGCAGGCCGGTCTCCCCCTCCACGACCGCCTCCGGGATGCCGCTGTGCCGGGTGGCGACCACCGGCAGGCCGAGCGCGGCCGCCTCCAGGATCGTGGTGGGCAGGCCCTCGGTGTCGCCGTCCGGCGCGGTCTTCGACGGGCAGGCCAGCACCCGGGACTCCAGCAGGTGGCGGCGCACCTGTCCGGGCGTCTGGCTGCCGGTGAAGGTGGCGTCCACCCGCAGCTCCCCGGCCCGGGCGCGCATCCGGTCCAGCAGCTCGCCGTCGCCGACGATCAGCGCACGCGGCCGCGACGGGACCGCCGCCAGCGCGGTGAGCAGGTCGTCGATGCCCTTCTTGGCGACGAACCGGCCGACGAACACCACGTCCCACTTCTTCGGCAGCGTCTCGACGGACTCCGGCACGGTGATGCCGGTGTAGTGCACCCGCACCTTGGCCGGGTCGGCGCCCCAGCGGACCGCCTGGCCACGGATCACCTCGGAGACCGCGATCACCAGCGCCGCCCGCCGGAACACGGACTGCAGATTGCGGCGGTAGCGCACGCCCTTGGCCCCCGGGCTGGACGGCTGGCGGGTCACGTCGTGCCCGTGCACCGTGACGGCCAGGGGCACCCCGAGCTGGCGGGCGGAGTGGCTGACCAGCCAGCCGTCGCCGCCGAAGTGGGCGTGGACCAGCTCCGGGCGTACCCCCGCAATCGTCTTCTGCAGTTGGGGTGAAGCGCCGGTCAGGCGCAGCCGCAGGAAGCCCTTGCCGTCCGGGAAGGCGATCACGTCGTCGGGGCGGGACAGCACCGAGTCCAAGCGGGTGGCGCCGACGTAGGTGGGCGACCAGCGGGTCAACGCGTCGCCCTGATTGCGGATGAACGTCTCGGAACCGGGCAGCATCGCGCTGCGCCAGATCGCGACCCGGCGGTCACTCGGCATGCGGGGTGCCCTGCCGCTCGGTGTCCTTGTCCTTGTTGCCCCGGCCGACCACCAGGTCGCGCAGGTGGTGGCGGACGCTCGGCGGGAGGGCCCAGATCTGCATGTGGGTAAGGTAGTCGACCGCGCCCGGGCGGCCGTGCTCGCGCGCCTCGTTGAGCAGCTCACGGAAGAGCTTGGCGTCGCGGGTCGGCGCGGCCATCGAGCTGAGCACGCTGAGCGTGAACGCCGCGTAGGCGCGCGGGGTGAACAGGTGGCGGCTGTTGCGCAGCCACTCCAGCTGCTCCTGCCACGGGTTCTCCAGGCTGATCCGCTCGCGGTTCTCGTCCTGGTGCCAGAGCACCAGCGGCTCCTCCGCGTAGATCAGGGCGGTGCCCGGCTCGCACAGCGCCCGCAGGGTCCAGTCCAGCTCCTGCTGGCGGCGCAGGCCGACGGTGAACGGCACCTTCCGCCACAGCTCGGTGGGCGCCATGATGCAGGAGGTCTGGACGAAGCCGTCGCCGTAGAACAGGCCGCGGCGGACCACCAGGTACTCACTGATCGGCTCGCCGGGCTCGGGCAGCCGGCGCGGCATGACGTTGTCGGCGCGCGGGGTCCGGCTGATCATCCGGCAGGCCACGATCGGCCACTCCACCTCGGCCGCCTCGGCCAGTTCCAGCTGCCGGGCGACCTTCTCCGGCAGCCACTCGTCGTCGTCGTCGAGCATCGCGGTCCAGCGGCCCAGGGCCGCCCGGGCGCCGGTGTTCCGGGCGTTCGGGGCCTTGCCCCGCTCGGGCAGCGGAATTACCTTGAGGCGGGGGTCGCCGATCTCCGCGAGTGCCCGCTCGGTGGCCTCGTCGGGACCGTCGATCACGACGATCACCTCGAGGTTCCGGTGCGTCTGCCCGAGGGCGCTGCGCACCGCGCGGACGGCCAGCTCCGGACGGTTACACGTCGGGATGACGACACTGACATCCGGCTGTGGGGACATGGCAACTCGCTTATCGGCGTCGGAACGGTCGCCTGGACCGTAGGGCTACCCAGCGGCGTGAAGATTAACGGAGGGCATCGGGCTGTGGAGCAACCGGGAAGCACGACTCGGCGTCGAGACTGCCGGGGCGGCTACGTTTACCTTACGTTTACCTTACGTTCAGCAAAAATCTATGTTTGACAGGCAATCTTTCGGCCTGCGGCGCCCGTCTGAATGGGTGGAACGACAGTCCTAGATTTCTGAGGGCGAGACGACCGCCCGAGACCGAGGAGACCCCCCTTGCGTACGACCAGCAAGCGCAGACGCCGCACGCCCCGCTGGGCCTTCTGGACCGTGGTCTTCGGTTCCGTGCTGCTGGTGGGCGGCGGGGGCGGGGCGATCGGCCTGAAGGCGACGCTGGCCGCGGCCACCGGCTCGATCGACAAGAAGTCACTGATCCCGGTGGACGGGGGCAAGGAGGAGAGGAAGAACGTCGACCTCGACGGCGCCAAGAACCTCCTGCTCGTCGGCATCGACCAGCGGCCCGACCAGACCAACGGCGAGCCGCTGCGGTCCGACTCGATCATCCTGCTGCACATCAACAAGGACCACAGCAGCGGCTACATGATCTCGCTGCCCCGGGACAGCTACGTCAACATCCCGGCGTACGACAACGGGGTGCAGAGGTGGGGCGGTGGCAAGACGAAGATCAACGCCGCGTTCGCGTTCGGCACCCGTGGACTGACCGGGGACAAGGCGCTCCAGCACGGCTTCGAGCTGCTCGCCCTGACGGTCAAGGACCTCACCGGCATCACCCCGGACGCCGGAGCGATCATCGACTTCCAGGGCTTCCGTGACGTGGTCAACGTGCTCGGCAGGGTCTGCATGTACGTGGACACCACCACCAAGTCGATCCACCTCGGCAAGGACAGGCAGGGCAACACGGCCAAGCCGTTCAAAATCAACAAGGACGGCACGATCAACCACGCGATCGCCGGGGTCACGCCGAACACGTACACCAAGGGCGATCACTGCTTCAACCCGGCGCAGGCGCTCGACTTCGTCCGCCAGCGCGACCTGCTCGAGGACAACTCGCTGGACTACGGCCGGCAGCGGCACCAGCAGCAGTTCTTCAAGGCGATCATCAGCCAGGCGATGAAGGACGGCCTCGACTCGCCGACCAAGCTGCCGAAGATCCTGAACGCGTTCGGCAAGTCGATGACCGTCGACGACGGCGGGGTCGACCTGGCCGACTGGGCGCTGTCGATGCGCAGCCTCAAGCCGGACAAGCTGATCACCATCAAGACCAACGCGGGCAAGCTGAACTCCGAGAACGTGCCCGGCGTGGGTAGCGTCGAGCTGCTCAGCGAGGACAGCATGGCGCTGCTGAAGACCATCAAGAAGGACAACCTGGACACCTTCCTGTTGAGTCACCCGAACTTCATCGCCAACAGCTGACCCGGGTTTCGGCGCCCCGCGGACCTTCCGGTTCGCGGGGCGTTCGTCTTTCCCGGGTTCTCCTCCGTGGCCGGCGTGCCGGGCCCTTCGCACGGCCCTGCGTACCGGCGGGTCCACCTGTCTTGCCCGGCCCCGCGTGCCGGGCCGGGACACCTCGCGCGGATAGGGTCGGCGGGTGCGGAGCAAGCAGCGGCTCACCGAGGACATCCGGCGCGACCGGCGGGCGGCGCTCGTCGTCAACACCCGGTCACGGCGCGGGCGCCAGCTCTACGAGAATGCCCGGCGGCGGTTGCTGCGGGCCGGGTTCGAGCTGCTCGGGACGTATGCGATGGAACGCTCCGGCGACCTGGAGCCGCTGCTCGCCGACGCCCTGGGCAAGGGGCCGGACCTGCTGATCGCGGGCGGCGGCGACGGGACGATCAGCACCGCCGGACGGATGCTCGCGCACCGTGACGTCGCCCTCGGACTCCTCCCGCTCGGGACGACGAACAACTTCGCCCGCACCGTGCGCATCGAACCGGACCTGGACACCGCGATCACCACGCTGGTCGGCGGCAAGGTGATCGACGTGGATCTGGGGCTGGCCGGGGATCTGCCGTTCACCAACCACGTCGGGATCGGCCTCTCCGCCGCGGTCATGATCAGCGCCCCGCCGGGCCTGAAACGCCTGGTGGGGCGGCTCGCCTACCCGATCACCGCACTGGGGCTGCTCACCCGGCACCGCCCGCTGCGCGCCACCATCCGGGCCGAGGGGCGGGACCTGCGATTCCACACCCATCAGGTGTACGTGGCGAACGGCGGTTTCCACGCCGGCCGCCCGATCACCGCGGACGCCCACGCCGACGACCGGCTGCTGGTGGCGTACCCGGTGGGCGGGCCGGCGCGGCGGGACCTGCTCCGCGAGACGGCTCGCAACGCGGCTACCGGGCATCGCCGTACCCTGCACGAACGCCCTTTTCTCGCGGTCCGCGAGCTCTGGCTGGAGACCGATCGGCCGGCGCCGGTCGAGGTGGACGGGGAGCCGCGCGGCACCACGCCGATGCGCATCGCCGTCGACCCGAACGCCCTGCGGATCATGGCCCCCGCCGACAGCCCGGACCATTGACAACCAGCCGCAACCGCGACCGGCGCCGGCCACCCGGCTGGCGCCCAGGGGCGCCTCGAGGCACTTGAGACACCCCGGATGACCAGCTGGACCTGGATGGGTGCGGCGATGGGTCAGGCGGAGGGTTTGGGGTCGGAGTGGCCCAGGTCGCGGCCGGGGGCGACCCGGTCGCGGACCAGACGCTTGAGCTGCGGGAGATCGGGGAAGCCGTCGGGCTTGCGGTTCCACAGGATCTCGCCGTCGAGACGGATCTCGAAGACGCCCCCGACGCCCGGGACCAGCGCCACCTCACCGAGATCCCGAGGGAACGTGGTGAGCAGCTCCTGCGCCAGCCACGCGGCACGGAGCAGCCAGCGGCACTGGGTGCAGTATTCGATCTCGAGGCGGGGCGTCCGGTTCGTCACAACGATCGAGTATGCCCGGCGGCCCAACGGGCACAACCGCCTGATCAGTGGTCCGCGGGGCGAAGCACCGGGGCGGGAGAATCCGCTGCGGGCAGCGGTGACGAAGGGGGCGGATGAGGAAGCTGACGGACGGGACGGCCCGGGAGGATTCTGGCAGAGTTGGCGGATGACGCCGAAGATTCGTTCCTACCTCTCGCACTGGACGGTCCACCTGCCGGTGCTCGCCGTGGCCGCGCTCGTGCTGACCTGGGGGCGCGATCTGCCGCCGCCCGTCGTCGCGCTGGCCGCCGTGCTGCTGGCCGGGTCCGTGCTGGCCGCCGTGCACCATGCCGAGGTCGTCGCGCACCGGGTCGGGGAGCCGTTCGGGTCGCTGGTACTGGCCGTGGCGGTGACGATCATCGAGGTGGCGCTGATCGTCACGTTGATGACCAGCGGCGGGGAGAAGTCCCAGTCGCTGGCCCGGGACACCGTGTTCGCCGCCGTGATGATCACCTGCAACGGCATCCTGGGGATCTCGCTGCTGGTCGGCGCGGTCCGGCGGCGGATCGCGGTGTTCAATCCGGAGGGCACCGGGGCGGCCTTCGCCACCGTGGCGATGATCGCGACGCTCAGCCTGGTGCTGCCGAGCTTCACCACCAGCCGGCCCGGGCCGCAGTTCTCACCGGACCAGCTCGCCTTCGCGGCGGTCGCGTCGCTCGGGCTCTACCTGCTCTTCGTGACCGTGCAGACGCGCCGGCACCGGGACTACTTCCTGCCGATCACGACCGAGGGCCGGGTCATCGACGAGGAGGAGCACCTCGATCCGCCGTCCGGGCGGGCGGCGCTGACCAGTCTCGGCCTGCTGCTGCTCGCGCTGGTCGGCGTGGTGGGCCTGGCCAAGGGAGTGTCGCCGACAGTCGAGTCCGGTGTGGAGAGTGCCGGGCTGCCCCCGTCGGTGGTGGGTGTGGTGATCGCGGTGCTGGTGCTGCTGCCGGAGACCATCGCCGCGGTGCGCGCCGCGGCCCGGGACCGCATGCAGACCAGCCTGAACCTGGCGCTCGGCTCGGCGATGGCGAGCATCGGCCTGACCATCCCGGCGATCGCCGTGGCGATGATCTGGCTGGACGGCCCGCTCATGCTGGGTCTGGGCGGCACTCAGATGGTGCTCCTGGCTCTGACCGTGGTCGTGGGCACGCTGACTGTCGTTCCCGGCCGGGCCAACGTCCTCCAGGGCGGAGTCCATCTGGGCCTGCTGGCCGCATTCCTCTTCCTGGCCGCAAGCCCCTGATCGGGGTCGGCCGCTGACCGGCGTCTGACGCCGGTCAGCGGCCGGAAGCCTTGTAGTCTCGCCTTCAGAGTACGGTCGGGCGGTAGTGACCTCACCTCTGCGGCCCCGGAGATAGCCCTGTGACCGACTACTTGCCGCAGTTCCTGACCGTCGTCGGCACCCTCGGCGGCGTGGCTTCAACGTAACGGCATCAGCGCCAAGTCGTGCGTATGGAGCGCGCCGAGAAGCGACGCGCGGAGCTGAGATCACGCATCGTTGAGTTCCTGATCAGCGCCGACGACTGGGAATCCCAGATGAGCATCGCCATCGCTGTCATCTGGAAGGCCAGCGACCGAGACATGGGCGACCTGGCCAACAGCGAAGTTTTGAGCCGCGGGGCCGAGCTTCGCCAGTCGGTGACCAAAGAGCTGAAGCACCTCACCTGTTTCCGGTGTGCTTCGTCCAGCAGGCGCTCGAACTCCCTCCCAGAGACGGCCCTGTTCTCGGTGAGGCGCTGCCGGGGCCGGGCCTGTTCGGATCAGCCTGCCCAGCGGAGAAAGCGCTCGAACAGCTCGGTGGCCGGGCCGGGTGGAAGCTCCAGGGCGGCCTCTTCCAGCCGAATCCACATGGCTGTCCGCAGCTCCGTCATGGTCATTGCGGTGGCCAGTTGCTCCCGGGCCGGGTCGCATGGCCAGGGCTTGCCACAGGCACGGCAATCCCAGCTCGGCCGAGCCTCGGTGTGCTCCACAGCCTCAGCCCCGGCACTCGCGCGCCTGGAGTGTGTAGATCGCAGTCTCGCTCTGTCCGTCGTCCATCTCGGCCACCGAAAGGTGGTTCGCAGGAACGGTGATCTCATGGCCGCCGCCGCTTCCGCTGTCCACCCACACTTGGACAGTCCCGTGATCCGGCAGCTTGCGCGGTCCTACGGCCAAGATCGCGCCCATTTTGCCGCCTCCCCTCGATCGACCGGAGGGAGCGACGAGCCGACCTCAGGAGGACCATCCGGCCGCCGCACCCGTGCTGCGGACGCTACGGTCGTTGGTCGCCAGTGCTGGTGCGGTTACGCACCAGGGAATTCAGTCCGCGACGCCCAGCCGCTCGGCCAGGCCCTGGATGGTCGAAGCGTGGCGAGCCCTGTGCAGTAGGAGCCGGGCGGTCTCCCGGGCGGCGGTCGAGGACCGAGCATGCTGGGGTGCCAACCGCTCGGCGGTCACCAGCATCCGGACCGCCTCGTCGTTGCGCTTCACGTCGGCCAGCGCGCGGGCGAGGTCGGTGTAGAGGTAGACCTGGCGAATCGGGGGCAGGGTCGCCACGTCCAGGCCGGTGGCGGTCTCCACAGCCTCTCCGGGGCGCCCGGTGTCGATCTGATGCGCGACCGTCCACAAGCCGACGTTGCGCGCGCCCCACTGGAGATCCCATGCGTTGGTCTCACCGGTGCGCTCGGCCAGCCGGGCGGCCTCAGCCAAGTGCTCGGCGGCGGCGCTCTCGTTACGCATCCCGGTGGCGTGGTGAGCACGCGCCAGGTGGGTGAACCCGAGCACGTCCAGCGCGGCAGGGGAGTCGGTGTGCCGCTCCAACTCCTCGGCGACCCGATCCACCGTGGAGAAGGCCGGGCCGTAGGCACCGGTGCTCGCGGACACCCGGCCCCGGTTGACCGCCGCCACAGCGAGCGCGGCTGGATCGTCCAGGCGCTGGGCGGCCTCGATGCAGCGCTGGGCGGCCAACCAGGCGTACGCCGGATGACCGAGGCTGAGCAGCGCCCCCATCCCGACCCCGTAGACCTGGGCGGCGGCCGTCAGCGCGGCGGCTGAGTCGGGGCCGTGGGCGGCAGTGTGCAGCACCGGCACCAGGCCGACGAGGCGGCCGAGGGCGCCAGCGTAATCGGTGCGCGCGTAGAGGTCGCGGATCAGTTCGGACTCGCGCCACAGGTCGCCGGTCGGCTCGCTCCCGGCGGACGGCGGTTCATCCAAGGGAAGGGCCATCATGGTCTGCCACAGCCGCTCGGCCGCGATGTGCGCGGCCTCTAGCTGCCGGTCGGCAGGGGCGTAGGGCTGGCCGGTCAGGTCGGTGATCGAGCACTCCAGCGCCGCCGCGATGTCCGCGACCATATATCGGTCGGTGCGCAGCTCTCCGCGCTCGATCCGGGACCACGTGGTGTGTGCGACCCCGGCCCGGCTGGCCGAGTGGCGGATACTCCAGCCGCGCAGCTCCCGGCGGGTCTGGATGCGCTCCCCGATGGACGGGTTGATGGGAACGGCGCGGCGCGGCATGTCGGCTCCCCTGATGGCCGGGACCTTGCAGGCGCAACGGTAGCGCTGGGCCCGACGGATTGACACTCACGTGTCAGAGACGACGGGCGTCATTCGTTGCTGCTCAACCCCCGCAGCCGGGAACGGCCGGGCCAGGCGGCGGCCGTATATCCGGAAGGAGTGCCGCTTCCGGGCGCGCCACTGGTACCGACCGGGCCGCCGGCCGGCGGAACCGAGGAAGAAGGCCTCGCCCCGGGGGAGGGCGAGGCCTTCGAGCTGGGTGAGCGTCAGTTGATCGCCGGCGGCTGCGAGGCGGCGACGCCACGCCAGGGAGCGGTCTCGTACGGGGCGAGCACCAGCGCACAGACCGGCTCGCCGTCGCAGACCACCCCGTGCACCACGTAGTCCGGCCCGTCGAACTCGTCCTCGTGCCCCTTGACCAGGTCACGGAGGCTGGCCTTGATGGCCTGCCGGACGTACGCCTCGCTGGTGCCCTCGTGCTCGACGAACAGCCCACCGCGCCCGTCGCGCCGCTGCACCCAGCCGATGCCGGCCCACGCCTCCTCGCCGGGCAGGCTGGCGTGCTGCTCGGCGTAGACGCAGTACAGCTTGTCGCCCCAGGCCCCGACCGGAACCGGCGCCTTGCCGCTCGGGTCGACGGCGGTGCCCGGCGGAATGACGCTGGAGAGCCGGACCAGGTTGTAGAAACCGCACTCCATGGTCACCAGGGCGTCGTGGAACGCGGCCAGCGAGGTGGCGCCCCGCCCGATGGCCCGGACGACGGGGATCTGGTCGTAGACGACGGAGTCAGCCATGGGGCTCCTTTGACGGAAAGAGGGAGGAGGGCCCACCCAGTGTGCCGACCCCCGCACCGCCCGCAGATCCTCCGGAGAGACCCGGAGTTATGGCCGACCGTTACCTCAAGTAACGATCCCGACCGCCGCCCAGCGGCTCACCCGCGCTGCACGGACACCCGCGTCACGTGCTCCAGCCAGCGCTGGACCACCGCCACCTCGGCCTCGTCGAAACCGGCGGTGAGCTGAACGTTGAGGTCGTCGACCAGCTCCCGGGCCCGGCCCACCGCCCGCTGGCCGTGCGGGGTCAGGGCGAGCCGCACGGCGCGGGCGTCGCCCGGATCCGGCGAGCGTGACACGCAGCCGCTCCGCTCCAGCCGGGCGACCAGGCCGCTCATTCCGGAGGGTGACGCGCCGAGCGCCGCGGTCACGTCGCCGATCAGGGCGTTCTCGTGCCCGGCGAGGTAGAACAGCACGCCGGCGCCGGACGCGCCGATCCCGGTGTCGGAGGAACGGGCGTCGATCCAGCGCCGGACCGAGCGGTCGGCGTTGAAGAGCAGGAAGATCAGGCGAGGCAGGCGCACGCGGTCATCTTGACGCCTTCTCCGCGTGCGCGTGCAACCAGGCCAGCAGTTCGGGCCAGACCGAGTCGCGCAGCGCGCGGCGCAGCAGCCCGTGGTGCCCGATCGCCGGCACTCCGGCGCAGGCCGGCGTGTAGGTGCGCCGCTCCACCTCGGCGCCGGTCAGATAGCCGGTCAGGGCGTCCATCTGCCGCGGTGTGGACCACGGGTCGTCCGAGGTGCCGATGGCCAGGACCGGGCCGGTGAGGGTGGCGGCGCGCTCCCGGGCACGCATCGACGGATCGTCGAAGAAGTAGTTCTCCATCCGGGCCCAGGCGCCCCATTCGATCATCGCGGCGGCCGGTAGGTCCTCGCCGAGACCGAGGCTCCGGGCCGGGACGTATCCCAGCGATCGGCCGAGGGCCGGGCCCAGCAGGTGCAGCATGACCCGCACCCGGACGCGCTCCAGAAAGGACGGGATGGTGCGCAGCGCGGCCACGTGCGACGCGATGATCATGGAGGCGGCCAGGTCGGTGCCGGCCGCGCCGAGGGCGACCGCGTGCCCGCCCAGGCTGTGGCCGGCGGCGAGCCGGGGCAGGCCGGGAAAACGCTGCGCGGCCCAGCCCGCGACGGCCGGGGCGTCGACGCCGAGCCAGTCACGCATGCCCAGGTCTCGGTGGTCGCGCGGGGAGCCGGAGAGGCCGGTGCCGCGGTAGTCGTAGGTGACCGTGGCGATCCCGTTCTGCGCGAGGTAGCCGGCGAACGAGGCGTAGAAGCCCTGCGGGGTGGCGGTCGCCGGGTGCACGACCAGGACGGCGACCGGCTCCGGGGCGGGGAACAGGGTGGCCGTGATCGCACCGCCGGTGACGACCGGGATCCGCACCGGCTCATTATTTCGCATGCGAAATAAGATACCATCTCCCGGTGCCGATCTTGTGGACCGCTGTCTTCAGCACTCTGGTCATCCTCGGCCACCGCGCGATACCGAACGTGCTCGGCAACCTCGGCAGCCTGGTCGAGGCGTTCCTGCCGTGGTCCGGCCTGACTGTGCCGCTCCTGCTGCTCCTCGCGGTCCTGCGGCGCTCCCTGCGCGGCCTCGCGGCGACCCTGCTGCCGCTCACCGCGTGGCTGATCGGTTTCGGCGGTCAGCTACTCCCCCGCGACGCCGGCGCGCCGGACCTGGTGGTGGTGCAGCACAACGTCAGCGACGAGAACCCGGATCCGGCCATGACGGCTCGCGCGCTCCTCGACGTACGTCCGGATCTGATCGCTCTGGAGGAGGTGCTGCCGGAGGCCGCGCCGGCCTATGCCGGCGTGCTGGACCCGGAACTTCCGTTCCACGCCATGCGCGGGACGGTGGCGCTCTGGTCCCGGTTCCCGCTCGTCGCCGCGGACAGCGCCGACATCCGGCCGCACGACCTGGGCGCGGACTGGAATCGCGGGCTGCGGGCGGTGACCCGCACCCCGGCCGGGGACATCGCGGTCTACGTCGCCCACCTGCCGTCGGTGCGGATCTCGGCCGCCGGGTTCGCGTCGGCACGACGTGACGAGAGCGCCCGCAAACTCGGCGAACTGCTGCGCGCCGACCCGGCCGACAAGCTCCTCGTCGTCGGCGACCTGAACACCACAGTGGACGACCGGGGACTGGGTCCGGTCGCCCACCGGATGACCGCCCCGCCCGCCGACTTCGCGTTCACCTGGCCCGCGTCGACGCCCGTCGCGCGCATCGACCAGGTCCTGGCCCGGTCGATGACTGTCACCCGGCTGCGCGCCCTGCCCCGGACGGGCAGCGACCACCTGCCCCTCGTCGCCGAGCTCCGCTACTGATCGGCCGCGGTCCGGGGCCGGCGGAACGCCAGGCCGGCGGCCGCGACGGCGCCGGCCAGGCCCCCGATCATGCACATCCAGAGCCCCGGCCCGATGCGCGCACCGTCGTCGGCCGCGATCAGCGCGGCGGCCAGCGACGTGAGATGTGCGCTCTCCCAGACCCCGCGCAGGAACAGGAGGAGCCCGGCGCCGGACGCGACCAGCACGACGCGCAGCGGCAGGCGCTCCCCGCGCAACGCCGGCACCGCGTACCCGGCCAGCACGACGCCGAGGAACGCGGTGAACAGCTCCGAGGTGAGGCTGCCGGAGATCCCGGTCTCGCCGACGACCGGAAAGCGCAGGTACGCCCGGGGCAGGAACGACCCCACCACCGCGGCGCCGCCGGACAGCAGCATCGCCCCGGCCAGAATCGTTCTGATCCGCGTCCGGTCGGCAACCATGGAACGGAATCCTGACACAGCCGGCCGGAGCGCCGGCGGCCGCCCGGTGCACGGGACGGCAGCCGGCGCGCCGGGGTCAGGCCCAGCCGTTGACCACGTTCCAGCTGGCGTCCGCGGACAGCTGCCCGGGCCGGTCCCAGGTCGTGCCCGTGCCCGCGGCGATCCACGCCTGCGAGTCGAAGTGCCGCAGGTAGCGGCCGGGAAAGTTGATCGACTCGAGGGTCACGCCGGTGCCGCCCAGGCCGGGCCGGGCACAGAAGGTGGCGTCCGCGGCGAACAGCGCCGAGCCGTCGTTGGCTGCCAGCCGGATCCGGCTCGACGAGTGCCGCAGGAACTGGCCCGGGAAGTTGACCGACTCCAGCGAGTAACAGGACGAGTCGGCCAGGCCGTGCCGCAGCGTGAAGCTGGCGTCCTGCTTGAGCAGCGCGGCGCTGCCCGCGTCGACATGCTCGGTCCAGCCCAGGCTGTCCGCGTGCCGCAGGTACCTGTCGGTGTAGCCCCACGTGGTGACCTGCAGCGAGCGCCGCACGTCGAAGGGCAGGATCACCGAGCTGCGCCACTGCGCCGGGTTGGCGACGTTCCAGGTGGCGTCCGCCGCGAAGCCAGCCGAGCCGTCGAACGCCCCGAGGACCACGTTCTCCGACTGGTGCCGGAGGAAGGACCCGGGGACGTCGTACGACTCGAACGACGTCCCGCCCGCGGCCAGCCCGGCCCGCGAGCACCAGGTGGCGTCGGCCCGGAACGTGCCGCCGGTGTCCGCGTCGATCCGGACCTGGCCGCCGGCGTGGCGCAGGAACCGGCCGGGGAAGTTGACCGACTCGAACGAGTAGCAGCGCGGATCGGCCAGGCCGGCGACGGTCCGGAACGACGCGTCCTGCCGCGCGGTGTCCCCCGCGATCACGTCGGTGCGGGCCAACGAGTTGGCGTGCCGCAGGTACCGGTTGGTGTAGCCGGCCGTGGTCACCTGGAACGACCGGACGTGCCCGAGGGTGAGCGGCACGGCCGCGTTCTGGTTCCTCGACGCGTTGATCAGGTTGGTCAGCGCCGTCCGCACCTGCCCGGTGTCCACCTTCTGCACCCGCCGGTCATAGGTGAACAGCCCGTTGTACTCGCCCTCCACGTCGGTGATCTCGGTATACACGAACCCGGAGAGGCCCTTCGCGGCGATCAGCCGCTCGGAGTCCCGGATCATCCCGGTGAACCGGTCGTTGAGCTGGGCGTTCGAGGCCATCTGCTCGTAGGCGAAGTACTGCCCGTTGGGGCTGTACTCGTGCCCCGGCGTGCGCAGGCCCAGCCCGCCGAACTCGCCGAGGACCGCCACCCGGGACGAGCTGGGCGCCGGCGAGTCGGGACCGGTGTACACGTGCCAGTCGATGATGTCCCCGGTGCCCGGGTCGCCCTTGGACGCGCAGCAGTTGAAGCCGCTGTGCGGGTTCATCAGCCGGGTCGGGTCGTAGTTCTTCAGGTCCCGGGTGATCCGCTGGGTCTCGGCCAGGTTCCACTCGCCCCAGCCCTCGTTGAACGGCACGTAGGTGATCACCGCGGGGCTGAACCGGTGCTCATCGATGATCTCGCGCGCCTCCTTCTCGTACTCGGCGATCTGCGCGGTGGTCTTGGTGGCGTCCCCACCGGAGGGGATGTCCTGCCAGACCAGCAGGCCGAGCCGGTCCGCCCAGTAGTACCAGCGGGCGGGCTCCACCTTGATGTGCTTGCGGACCATGTTGAAGCCCAGGTCCTTGTGCTTCTGCAGGTCCGAGGCCAGGGCCGCGTCGGTGGGCGCGGTGTACAGCCCGTCCGGCCAGAAGCCCTGGTCGAGGGTGCCGGCTTGGAAGACGAACTGGCCGTTCAGAATCGGGCGCAGCACCCCGTTGACCGCCCTCGTGCCGACCTCGCGCATGCCGAAGTAGCTGGTCACCTGGTCGACGGTGGTCCCGGACGAGTTCCGCAGCGAGACGCGCAAGTTGTACAGGAACGGATCGTCCGGTGACCAGAGCCGGGCGTTGGGCACCGCAACGGTGAACTCGGTGACGCCGCTGGTGGTGCTGCCCACCACCGTGCTACCGGACAGCGCCTCGGCGACGAGACTGGACGCGGTGCCCCTGGTGAACACGCGCACCCGGACGGTTCCGGAGGAGATGTTGGGATAGATGTCGACCGAGTAGATCGACGTCGCCGCGGTGGGCTCCAGCCACACGGTCTGCCAGATGCCCGAGGTGGGCGTGTAGAAGATGCCGCTCGGGTTGTTCGTCTGCTTACCCACCGGCTGTTCCTCGCCACGGCCGTCGGTCGGGTCGTACACCCGCACGACGATCTCGTTGGTGCCGCCGTTGAGGAAGTCGGTGACGTCCACTTCGAAGCGGTCGTAACCGCCCTGGTGCGTGGTCGCCTGGCGGCCGTTGACCCAGACCGTGGCCTCGTAGTCGACCGCGCCGAAGTGCAGTTGCACCCGCCGGCCGCTCCAGGACGCCGGAACGGTGAACGTGCGGCGGTAGAACATCAGGTCCCGGGCGTCGTTGCGCATGATCCCGGAGAGCGCGGACTCCACCGGGTACGGCACCAGGATCCGCTCCGGCAGGGTCTGGCCGATCGGCGGGGCGGCGTTGCGGTCGACCGTGTCCGGGTTGAGGAACTGCCACTCGCCGTTCAGCGACTGCCAGTCGGATCGGGTCATCTGCGGGCGCGGGTATTCGGGAAGGGGGTTGGCGGTGGAGACCTGGTCGGTCCACGGGGTGGTGAGCGGCGGGGTCTTGGGGGTGACGGCCGACGCCGGGCTGCCGGTGGCCACGAGACCACCGGCGACCAGCGCGAATGCGGCCACCGCTCGGAGGACGAGGCGGCGCATGCTGCTCCTTAGGGACTTCTTCAGCGGGCCGGCCGGGCGGCGGCCGCGCCGCCGGTCGTGGTACCGGAGTCCTCCCTCTTCGCGCAGGCGCCCGAGCCGAGGAGCAGGGCGGCCGCGGCACAGGCGGCGACGGTGTCAAGGCGCACGGAACTTACGTGATTGAACCCGAGGCCTCCTCGAAGCCAACGGCTTCACACGAAAAAGCTGCTGATCACTCACTTGTCCGATCAGGTTCCAACACATTCCATCGACACTCGTTATCTGTCAAGACCCCGAACTGTAACGGCGCCGAAACCGCATCTCCGCGCAGCGCGCCCGGTCCGGCACGTACCGTCACCAAAGCCCCTCCGCACAGCCGCCCCCGGCCCAGCGCGAAAGGCGGCTGCCGGAAGGGGCGGTGCGGGAAGCTGTGCGGGCCTTCCACGGGGGCTGCGTCGGCGGTGCTCCGCTTTGGCGCCGGCAACCCGGCGCTACCGGGAAGCGCAACCCGCCGGCACCCGCGGGCGGCGACCGTGGACCGCACGCGCCCGCCGCCCGGGAGACCAGGCTGCGGGCCCCCGGTGGAAAGGATCCTCATGTCGGTGACGGCGTTCGAGACCTGCTCCCTGGACGTCCTGGTGGACGACACGGGCCGCTACTAACGCTGGTTGATCCGGATCAGGTTGCCGGAGGGATCGCGGAACGCGCAGTCGCGGATGCCGTAGGGCTGGTCGGCCGGCTCCTGGACGACCTCCCCGCCGGCCGCCACCAGACGCTCGAAGACGCCGTCGAGGTCCTCGGTGGCCAGGGTCAGCGCCGCGTAGCTGCCCTTGGCCATCATCTCGGCGATCACCCGGCGCTCGTCCTCGGTGATGCCGGGGTCGGCGGCCGGCGGGTGCAGCACGATCGAGACCGGCTGGCCCTTCGGACCGACGGTGATCCAGCGCAGGTCGTGGTAGCCGACGTCGTTGCGCACCTCGAATCCGAGAACGTCCCGGTAGAAGCCGATCGCGGCGTCGGCGTCGTCGTGTGGCAGGAAGCACGAGTGGATGCTGATGTCCATGCCGACCATGCTAGGAACGCGGGACGGCGCGGACTTCTCGATTCCTGACCGGTCTGGTGACCTGTTTCGCCACGCAGGACGGGATGCCGTCGGTGGCGCCCGCGGCGTTCTTCTTGTAGGCGCTCGGCGAGATCCCGACCAGCTGGGTGAAGCGGGTGCTGAACGTGCCCAGTGACGAACACCCGACCGCGAAGCAGACCTCGGTGACGCTCAGGTCGCCCCGGCGCAGCAGGGACATGGCCCGCTCGATGCGGCGGGTCATCAGATAGCCGTACGGGGACTCGCCGAACGCCAGCTTGAACTCCCGGCTGAGGTGGCCGGCGGACAGGTTCGCGCCGCGGGCCAGCGCCTCCACGTCCAGGGGCTGGGCGTAGTCCCGGTCGATCCGGTCACGGACCCGGCGCAGGCGGACCAGGTCGCGCAGTCGATGCTCGTGGCTGCTCACCAGGTCATCATGGCGTCACCCGCCCGGCCGGCGCCAGCGCCGGTCACGGCTCCAGCGCGGGCCGACCTGTGCCCACCCGCGCGTGCAGGCGCGGTCCCGGCCGAGGTCCAGCAGTGCGCGCTCTCCTTCACCGCGTCCATTCCCGCTCCCGGGCAGGGCATCCCCCGGAAACCGGCCCGCATGACGCACCGCGCGGGTGACCGGGCCCTACGCCAGGGTGAGCACGTGGAAGCCCCACGGGGGCAGGTCCACGTAGAGGCCGTCGGTCGCCAGCTCACTGCCGGACCGCTCGAACACCCGGCCGTCCAGCCGGTCGGTCAGCCGCCAGGCCCGCCCGGACAGCCCCGGCCACGGCAGCTGGATGCGCCCCTGTGACGCGTGCCCGGAGAAGTTCACCACCACCACGGCCGAGTCCCAGGACCAGGCCAGCAGATCCCGATGCGACGGGTTGTCCGGCCACCCGTGGGCCTCCAGCAGCCGCCACTCGCCCTGCCGCACCCGCCGGGCCACCTCGACGAGCCGCCGGTGGAAGTCACGCGACTGCAGGTCCAGCGGTTCGTCGGGACAGCGCGCCAGGAACACCGGCAGGTGCGCCCGCCGCCCCTCGAACTGCCCGTCGTGCCAGAGCGTCGCCCCGGGCAGGGTGGCGGTCGCGACCGCCGCGGCCCGGTTCCGCCCGGCCGGCAGGGTGGCCGCGGCCCGCGGCTCGTCGTGGTTCTCCAGGAAGCGGACCAGCTTGTCCTGGTAGTCCCGGCCCGCCGTCAGGTGTGTGCGCACCGCGGCGGCGTCCTCGTGGGCGAGCCGGTCGTACAGCCGCTTGTCGTAGCAGAAGTCGAAGCCCTGCTGTTGCAGCAGCCACTCGGTCTCCCAGTAGACCTCGGCGATCAGCACCACCTCGGGATGCCGCTCCCGCAGCCCGCCGATCAGTTCCGGCCAGAACTCCGTGGACGGGGCGGGACCGGCGTACCTCCCCCAGGTTCGGCCGAAGATCTCGTTGGTCAGCAGCATGGCCATGTCGCAGCGGATCCCGTCGCACTGCCCGGCGATGTCGGACATCGCGGCCAGGCTGGCCGCGCGCGCCCCGGCGGAGAACGCGTTCAGCTGGGCCACGTCCGGCCAGGGCGGGAAATACGGGTCGCGGCCGTGCGCGATCACCCGGCCGCCCGCGTGGAACCAGCCGGCCGGATCGCCGGCCAGGTCCTCCTCGGCGCCCTGGATGAACCAGTCCGGGTGCCGGGTGACCGCGGGGTGGTCCGGGGCGACGTGGTTCGGCACGTAGTCGAGGATCAGCTTGAGCCCGCGCTCGCGCAGCGCGGCCCGCGCCTTCGCGAGCCCGGCCGGGCCGCCGAGCCGGTCGTCGGCCCGGTACCGCCGGACGCAGTACGGCGAGCCGACCACGTCGGCCGGCGCCAGGTCGGGCAGCGCGTGCCGGAACGCCCGCTGCAGCCCGCCGTCGCCCCGGGCCACCGCGAGGCCGGCCGGGCTGCGCTCCCAGACGCCCATCAGCCACACCGCGTCCATCCCGGGCGTGGCGACCTCGTCCCAGACGCCGGCGGGCACGTCGGCCAGGGTGACCGGACGGCCCAGTCGCCGGGCCAGGCCGGTCAGCCACGGCCAGGTATCGATCTCGTAGATCGCCGGAGCGGCCGGCCAGCCGGTTGTCACGCTCTCACCGTAGCGCCTCGACCGTCCGGACCGGAGGCGTCTCCCGCGTCACGCCGGCCACCGCGCACACCGTTCCGGGAGGGCCGGGCGCGGCTCGTGCCTCGTCGGCCACGGTGACCGATCCCAGCACCACGCACCCGATCAGACCCGTACGCAGGATCTCCCGCATGTCGTTCCTTTCGTCCGGCTTAATCCTCCGCGGGGATCAACGATGTTGTGAACGATCGGGCTGCGATCCCCGTACCCGCCGGCGGCACAGTCACTTCAGGGGCATCGGGAGGAACCGTGGCGCGGACCGGAATCGACACTTCGATCCTGCACAAGGGAGCACACAGCGCCTCCTACTTCGACCTGGCCAGAGCGGCCGGCGAGGGCGCGGAGATCGTCGACTTCTGCATCCCGTGCAACCCGTACTTCCCCACCCCGGAGATGTTCGACGAGCTGAGCCACGAGCTGAGGAGCATCCTGAAGTACTACCCGAGCGACTCGGCGACCATCACCAGGAAGCTGGCCGGCGTGCTCGGCCTGCACCCGCAGACGGTGGCCATGGCCAACGGCTCCACCGAGCTGATCACCTGGATCGACCACCTGCTGGTCAAGGAGAGCCTGGCCATCCCGATCCCGACCTTCGGCCGATGGACCGACCAGCCCTTGGAGACCGGCAAGCGGGTGGACATGTTCCCGCTGCAGGAGCGCGACGGCTTCCGGCTGGACCTGGAGGAGTACGTCGAGTTCATCCGCGAGCGCCGCTCCCGGGTCGCGGTGATCTGCAACGTCAACAACCCGGACGGCAACTACCTGCCGCGCCGCGACGTCATCCGGTTCCTCGACCAGCTCAGCGACCTGGACCTGGTCGTCGTCGACGAGTCCTTCATCGACTTCTCGGACGCCGAGCGCTACCCCTCGGTCGGCCCGGACGCGGTGATCCGCCCGAACGCGGTGGTGCTCAAGTCGCTCGGCAAGAACTTCGGCCTGCACGGCATCCGCTTCGGCTACATGCTGGCCAACCCGGCCATCGCCGGCAAGATCGCGAAGACGCTGCCGAAGTGGAACCTGAACTCCCTGGCGGAGAAGGTCGTCCACATGATTCAAGATCATGAGATGGAGTACGAGGAGAGCCTGCGCCTGCTCGGCCGCGACCGCCGGACGATGGGCCGCGAGCTGCAGCGCATCCCCGGGCTCGCCGTGTTCCCCTCGCAGGGCAACTTCTACCTGGTCAAACTCCCCACCGAGTGGTCCGGCGTGGCGTTGCGCGACTTCCTCGTGGCCAACCACGGCATCATGACCCGGGAGTGCGGGAACAAACTCGGCATGACCAGCCAGTTCATGCGCCTGGTGGTGCGGCCCGCGGCGGACGTGGAGCGGCTGGTGGACGGGATGCTGGACTACGCGCAGCGGTTCCACGGGCGGCCGGTCCACGAGGCCGATTCGCTGGAGAGCAACAGCCGTCGCTGGTCCGAGTCGTACGACGAGAAGCCGGGCAACCTCATCCCGTACCCGGCCCAGCGCGGAACCGAATACACCGCCCGCCGGGCCGCGGTCAGCTGACCCCGCCCCTCCCACCGTCCCGCCCCGGCCTGGCCCGGCGGCCCCGCACGCCCGTCCAGCGCTCGGGCCCGGCGGCCCGGCGCGTCCTGGCCCGTGCGCCCCGCCCCCGGCCCGGCGCGCCCGAGCCACGCCCGTGCGCACCAGCCGCCCCCGTCGGCCGGAGCTCAGCGGCTCCTCAGAAGCCCTGCGTGCCAGCCGGGAGCGGCCGGCTGGCAGTGCGGGGCGCGGCGGGCCGGGATCGTGCCGGTCGGGCCGTCTCACCCGGCTTCAGAGATTCGTCATCCGCTCCATCCGCTCGGGGTAACGCGACCCCTGAACCTGGACGGACTCGATCTCGCCGAGGTCCGCGGCGGTGAGCGCCAGCGCCCCCAGGTTCTCCTCCAGCCGCTCCAGCCGCCGGGTGCCCGGGATCGGCACGATCCACGGCCGCTGGGCCAGCAGCCAGGCCAGCGCGACCTGCGCCGGGGTGGCCCCGTGCGCCGCGCCGATCCGCCCGATCACCTCGATCAGCGTCTGGTTCGCCTCGCGCGCCTCGGCGGAGAACCGGGGCAGGCCGTTGCGCATGTCGTTCTCCGCGAACACGGTGTCCGCGCCGATCTTGCCGGTCAGGAAGCCCCGGCCCAGCGGGCTGAACGGCACGAATCCGATGCCCAACTCGCCCAGGGTGTCCAGCAGTTCCTCCTCGGGCCGCCGCCACCACAGCGAGTACTCGCTCTGCACCGCGGTGACCGGCTGCACCGCGTGCGCGCGGCGGATCGTGCCGGTGGCCGCCTCGGAGAGCCCGAAGTGCCGCACCTTGCCCGCCGCGATCAGCTCCCGGACCGTGCCGGCGACGTCCTCGATCGGCACGTCCGGGTCGACACGGTGCTGGTAGAACAGGTCGATCGTGTCGGTGCGCAGCCGCTTGAGCGAGGCGTCGGCGACCCGGCGGATGTTCTCCGGCCGGCTGTCCGTGCCGGGGTGCTGCCGCCCCTCGGCGTCGATCACGAAGCCGAACTTGGTGGCGATCACCACCTGTTCACGGACCGGTTGCAGGGCCTCGCCGACCAGTTCCTCGTTGACCCACGGCCCGTACACCTCGGCGGTGTCGAAGAACGTGATGCCGCGCTCGACCGCGGCCCGGAGCAGGGCGATGTTGGCGTCGCGGTCCGGGCCGGGGCCGTAGCCGTGGCTCATGCCCATCGCCCCGAAGCCGAGCGCCGAGACTTTCAGATTCCCCAGTGTTCTCTGCTGCATAAAATCATTTAAAACCCCTATTTGGTACGGCGTCAGCCGGGCGCTCCGGGTGTGTGCCGGATGGCACAGCGTCAGCCGGGCGCTCCGGGTCTGTGCCGGATGGCCCGGCCAGCGCGTGCGCCGGGCGCCCGCGGCTGCCAGCCAGGGTGGGCGTGAGCCGGGTTTCCAAGGCGTCGACCGCGGCCCGCAGCTGGGCCAGTTGCTCCCGCACGTCGACCGCCGCCGTGTCCGCCCGCGCGGGCACGTCCACCGCTGCCTGCGCGGGCACGTCCACCGCAAGCTGCCCGGGAACATCCGCCGCCGCCGTCTGCGCGGGCACCTCCACCGTCGTCGCCGCGGTCGTCCGCGGGGGCGGTCCGGGGCGCGGGGCCAAATGGGGCTCGGTGGCCAGGACGGCGACCGAGGCGGCCTCGGGCAGCGGCGGCGCCGACTTGGGGGTGACCTTGCGGCCCGGTGACTGGGAGGCGCGTTCCGCCTCGTGGGCCTCCTGCAGGGCGGTCAGCACCACCCCGACCAGCAGATTGGTCAGCAGATAGCAGGCGCTGACCATGTAGGAGACGTAGTAGAGGACGGCCCACTCGGTCACCTCCCGACCGGCCTGCAGGGTGTCGGTGATCCCGTCCAGGGACAGCAGCAGGAAGAGGGTCAACATCGCCTGGCCCACGGTGCCGTACCGCCCCGGGTAGGTGTGCCCGAACATCATCCAGCCGAGCATCGCGTACCCGTACAGCAGAAGCACCGTGACCAGCAGGAAGCTGGCCAGTCCGGGAAGGCTGCGCCGGATCCCCACCAGGATCACCCGCAGGCTGGGGAAGAGCCGGAAGGTCCGTACGATCCGGGCCAGCCGCAGCAGTCGCAGCAGTGTGACGTTCTCCCGCACCCCGGGCAGCAGCGGCGCCACCACGATCGCCAGATCGAAGAGGTTCCACAGGTCCCGGAAGAACCCGACGGGCGCCGCCAGATGTGATCCGAACCGGACAAGCACTTCGAGGATAAATCCGGTCACACAGAGGTACTCGACGACCCGCAGCCCGCTGCCCGCGGCGCGCACCACCGGGTCGTAGGTCTCCAGCCCGAGAGCCACCGCGTTGACCACGATGACGGCGAACCCGGCCGCGTTGAACCAGGACGCCTCCACCACCCTCGCGCAGCGGGCCGCCACTCCACGGGTGAAACTCATGATCGGTCGGTGCTCCCTCGGCCGGCCTGTGACGCCCAGACCCTATGCCAGTCCGGACGCCGGGGGACCAACCACCCACCACGTCCACTACCGGACACCACCCTCCCGGGTGACGCCTCCCGGATCAGCCGCCCGCCCCTCGACGGCCCGTGGGAACCGGAACACTCCGGACGATGGATCGTCCGCGGGACGCCTCGCACGTCCGCGGCATACCGCTTCTCCAGCGCCGCGGCGAGCGGCCGCGGCGCCGTTCCGTGCGAATCCGACGAGGACCGGGCTCTGTGGACGGCTGCGGGAGGCCGTCCACGCAATGGCGAAACACCGCGCCGCAACCGCCGCCGGGGGCGGTGGCCCCCGGCGGCGGGCTCCGGCCGGGCTGGTCAGACCCGGTCGGCGGCGATCAGGAGGTAGTGGAAACTGCCTTCCTTGTACGCCGTGAGGAACGCCTCCTCGATGCCGGTGGCCACGTCGGACCGGGCCCGCATCTCCCAGTACGGGATGGTCGCCGCGGTCAGGTCGACCACATTGATCGGGACCAGGTCGTGGGCGGCCAGCGCCTTGAAGTAGTCGCTGCGCGGGTGGATGTCGCAGGTGTAGTGCTCGTTGATCCGGCTCACCGACTTGGACCGCCGGCCGGTCGCGTCGTTGGCGCAGCCGGTGATGCAGACATAGCGCCCACCGAACCGGAGCATCCGGGCGAACTCCGCGTACAGGTCGAACAGGTCGACGTACATCGTCGTCTCGTTCGTCCAGATCGCCTGCCGCGACCCGGTCTCCATGCCGGACTGCAGCATGTTCCGGAAGTGGAACCGCACCTTGCCGGCGACTCCGCGCAGCGCGGCCTGCTCGTTCGCGAAGCCGACCTGGTATTCCGAGATCGAGACGCCGTCGACCTGGCAGCCGAAGCGGGCGTTGGCCATGATGCTGGTGCCGCCGCGGCCGGAGCCGCCGTCCAGCACCGCGTCGGTCGGCTTGATCGGTCCGAGGTGGTCGAGCAGCAGGTCGGCCTGGGCGCTCTCCAGGCGGTGGAGTTCCGCGACGACCCGCTGCCCGCGGGTCTCGGCCGGGCCGTCGAGCACGCTCCAGTCCGGCTCGCCGATGCCGTAGTGGTGGTGGTAGAGGCCGTCGACCTCGCCGAGCCGGAGGTTCACCGGATCGACCCGGTTGGTGTTCCAGTAGTTCGCCACCGAGCGCTCGAAGTCGGTGCGCAACGGGGAGACGGCGGTGGTCGTCATGGTTTCTTCTCCTTGGAGTCGTGATAGCGGCCGCTGGTCGCGTGCCACTCCCGGCTGCCGCCCAGCCACGCCCACGTGTCGGCGAGAAAACGGCGCAGCTTCGGCGACCCGGACGCGCACAGCTCGGCGGCCCGGGTCACGAAGGTGTCCATCAGCTCGTTGTGGATCTCCACGGTGCGCAGGACCGCCTCCCGGTGGGTGAGCCTGTCCCGGGCCACGAGCACGTTCGGCAGGTTGTGATCGGTCTCGGACTCGTTCTTGCCGGAGTACAGGTCGTTGATCAGCACCGCGGCGTTGCCGGCGGTGGTGAACGCCGCGCGTACGCGCGGGTCGTAGAACTCGTGCGGCGGCAGCTCGTAGCCGGCCAGCACGTCGATCAGGATCATCGGCGGCAGGTAGCTGTTCAGGTGCCGCTGGACCAGGTACTCCCAGACCGGCGGGGTACGGCGGTTGGCGTGCCAGTCCGCCTCCTGCGTCCAGGCCAGGAACAGGATCGCCATCTGGTGCCGGAAGCGCGCCAGCTGCGTCACGGTCGCGTACCCGGCGAGGTGTTCCATGGCGCTGCGGAAGGCCACCGAGATCGGCTGGAGCCTGTGGTGCTCGGCCAACTCGGCCGCGTACCTGCGGGGCAGCGACGCCGGGTCGACCACCGCGTGGAGGTTGGCCAGCCGCGAGCCGACCACCATCGGGTCGGCGCCCAGGGACACCTCGTCCACGTAGTAGTCGTCCGCCGCCCATTCCGCGACCAGACATTTCGTGGCGGCGAGCAGGCGGTCCGGGTCGGCGGCGCCGGGATGGGCGAGCATCATGAAGCGGCCGAAGTTCGCCGCGCGCAGCCGGTCCAGGCGGCCGGGATAGATGCCGACCTCCTCGGCCCAGCTGACCACGGCCTCGTTGACCCGCTCGCCCAGCGCGGGATCGTCGCGCAGCGGGCCGGGGCAGAACAGCCGCGGCTCGTCCGGCGCCCGCGGCGGCGGTTCCGGACGGAACATGCGGGCGGCGGAGGTGCCCAGTCCGCTCGGCCCGAGGCCGATTCCGCGCGGTACGGGTCCGAGCACCGCCCCGAGATCGCCGGACGGCGCGTCGGTGAAGTCGTTCACGATCTCCCGCCCGAGGTGGGGCAGGTCGTTGCCGGGGTCGGGCATCGCGAGCCCCGGGTCGGGTGCCAGCAGTGTGCCGAACATGATCAGTGCGACAGTTCGACGTGGTCCAGGACGCCCAGCGCGTCCGGCACCAGCACGGCCGCCGAGTAGTACGCGCTGACCAGGTACGACATGATCGCCTGCTCGTCGATCCCCATGAACCGCACCGACAGGCTGGGCTGGTACTCGTCCGGGATCCCGATCTGGTGCAACCCGACCACGCCCTGGTCCGCCTCACCGGTGCGCATCGCCAGGATCGACGTCGTGTGCGTCTCGGTCACCGGGATCTTGCCGCACGGCAGGATCGGCACGCCGCGCCAGGACAGGAACGTGCCACCGTCCTGCTCCAGCATCGGCGGGTAGATGCCGCGCTTGGTGCACTCCCGGCCGAACGCCGCGATCGCCTGCGGATGGGCCACGAACAGCTTGGTGCTGCGCCGCATGCTGAGCAGCTCGTCCAGGTCGTCCGGGGTGGGCGGGCCGCTCCGGGTGTGGATGCGCTGCCGCAGGTCGGCGTTGTGCAGCAGGCCGAACTCGCGATTGTTGACGATCTCGTACTCCTGGCGCTCGCGCAGCGCCTCGACGGTCAGCCGGAGCTGCTGCTCCACCTGGTTCATCGGCTCGTTGTAGAGGTCGGCGACCCGGGTGTGCACCCGCAGGATGGTCTGCGCGACGCTCAGCTCGTACTCCCGCGGGGTCTGCTCGTAGTCCACGTAGGTGCCGTCGAGCTGCGGCTCGCCCTGGTGACCGGCCGCGACCTTGATCGCCGCCTCGCCGTGCTTGTTCTGCGGCCGGCGGGTCTTGGCCCGGAAGTTCTCGACATGCGCGCGGAGCCGGTCGCTGTGGTCGAGGATCTCGGTGAACGCGGCCCGCGAGATGGTCAGCAGGGTCACCGCTGTCATCGCCTTCGCGGTGTAGTCCCAGATCCGCTCCGCCTCGGTGAGCGATTGCTCGCCGAACGCCTCGCCGTCCGCGACCACGCCCAGGTTGACCGGATCGCCGTAGTCACCCACACCGATCTTGCTGACCTTGCCGTGCGCGATCAGGTACAGATGGTCGGCGACCGAGCCGAACTCCACGATGACCTGGCCGGGTTCGTACTCCCGCTGCACGAACCGGTCGGCCATCGTGCTCAGCACCTCGTCGTCGTCGAACTCGCTGAGCACGGAGAGCTCACGCAGCTCGCCGGGAACGACGCGGACCTGGGCGCCGACGTTGGTGAAGCTGAGCCGGCCGTCGCCGATCCGGTAGGTCATCCGCCGGTTCACCCGGTAGACGCCGCCGGAGACCTGCACCCAGGGCAGTTTCCGCAGCAGCCACCGGGAGGTGATCTCCTGCATCTGCGGAACCGTCTTGGTGGTGGTCGCCAGGTTCCGCGCCGCCGCGGTGCTGAGACTCTTCCGCTTCTGTTCCTGGTCCAAGTCGTCCTCACGGACCTCGGACTGGGTGGGAGTGGCCACCGTTCGTACCCCGTTCGTCGTCTTTCATTCCCTCTGTCTATCGGTCGTTCTATCCCACCGCCCGGCTCCTTTGTCTGATTTCACGGAATCTGCACACGGGCTCTGACCAGTGCTTCTACGCTTCCAGATCATGGAGTCCCGCCGCTCGGCAGCGCGCATTCGCGGTGATCCACGCGCCCTGCCGGAGGCCCGCACGGCGGTCCGGCCGACGAATTCCGCGAACTCCCGGCAGCACGCCGCAGTGTCCCGCAAGCTGGGAATGCCGTCCCACGTGATCGACGACGCGGGGCAGACCCGGGCGGAGTGACCGGCCGGCGCGCACACGGCCGTATCCCATCTCGAAAGGACTCCGCTGGTGTACCGCATCCTGCTGACCTCCATGGTCGCGGCCGGCGCCGTGATCGCGCCCGCGCCCGCCCGGGCCGCCGACACCACGACGTCGCTGACCGGCGCGCAGATGTACGCGGCGCTCAAGGGCGTGGCCGGCACCACGGCGGCCGCCGAACTGGCGGGCTTCGGCGGCGACTACCGGATGAGCGTCACCGAGGACGGCGCGACGGCGACCGGCACCGGGAAGTTCGCCGTCGACCCGGACCACGGTCTCGGGTACGTCACCACCACCGGCGCCGTCACGTCCGGGCCGGCGAGCTTCTACGCGGCGGCCGGCCGGGGCGAGTACCTGTCCCTGACCGGCACCGGGCCGGCCGCCGCCAAGATGGCCGGCCACCCCTCCGCGACCTACTCCTTCCAGCCGGACCCGGCGCTCACCCTGGACGCCTGGCTGGAGGGCGTGCCCGTCCCGTCCGGCCTGATCGGCGGCGACGCCCGGCACCCCGGCACGAAGACCGTCCACGACGACGGCACCACCGACTACACCTACACCGACGCGGACCACGCCACCTTCGTCTTCACCACGAGCGCCACCGGCCTGTTCGGCGCCGTCGAGGTCACCCAGGGCACCGACAGGGCGTCCCTCACCTTCGACTACGGCCCGCAGACCGTGACGCTGCCACCGGACTCCTCGGTGATCGCCAAGGCGCTGCTGGACAAGGCCACCGCGTACCTCGACATGGCGGGCAGCGTGCGGCGGGCGGCCCTGGCCGGCGCCGCGACCGCCACCGCCAAGTCGGGCGGCAGAGCGGTGCGGGCCAGCACCATCCGCACCTGGGCGCGGTCCGAGGCCCGGACGGTCAACGACGAGCTCGGCTTCAAGGTCGTCGCGGTCACCGACATCAAGGGCGGCGTGCACGTGAGCGCGAAGAATCCGTTCACCGGGGCCACGGTGACCTGGTCGGTCAAGGCGGTGGGCAAGCGCGCCGTCGCCACCAAAGGCTGAGCCGGCGCCCGCGTCGCGTCCACCGCCCATCGCCCCGCCCCTGCCCTCAGCAATGCCGGAGCGGAGCCGATGGTCAGGCTGTGTGGGACGCTGTGAACGACGAGGCCCGGCTCGCCGCGCTGCAGACGTATCAGGTGCTGGACCAGCCCCGGCCCCGGGTGCTCGACGATCTGACCCGGCTCGCCGCCACCATGTTCGACACCCCGATGGCGGCGGTCTCGATGGTCGACCGGGACCGGCAGTGGTTCGCCGGCAACGTCGGGCTGGCGGATCGGGAGACCCCGCTCGACGTCTCGTTCTGCGCGCACGTCGTGCCGGCCCGGTCACCGCTGATCGTCCCGGACGCCCGGCGGCACCCGGACTTCGCGAGGTACCGCAACGTGCTCGACGCGCCGAACATCAGGTTCTACGCCGGCGCCCCGGTGATCGACGAGGAAGGTTTCGTGCTGGGCGCGATGTGCGTGATCGACGACCAGCCACGCGACGTCTCGGACCGGCAGGTGGACGCGCTCGCCACGTTCGCCGGGCAGGCCGCCACGCACCTGGCCGCGATCCGCAGCCGGCTGCGCACGGCCGAACTGGGCGACCACCTGGCCCGTGCCGCGCAGCGCGAGGAGGACCTGGTCGCCACGATCACGCACGAGCTGCGTACCCCGGTCACCAGCATCCATGGCTACCTCGAGCTGCTCGGCGAGAACGAGGAGCTGGCGCCGTACCGCCACCTGATCGAACCGATCCAGCGCAACGGGCAACGGCTGGTCTCGATGGTCGACCACATCCTGGCCGGCACCCGTCCGCCGGACGCGCCGCCGCCCGCCCCGGTCGGCCCGGTCGACCTGAACATCGTGGTCGCGGCCGCGCTGACCGCCTGCCGCCCGCTGGCCGCGCTGCGGACCGAGCCGATAGACGTCCGGACCGGGCCGCCGGCGCTGGTCCAGGCCGATCTGGCCCGGCTGGCGCTGGCCCTGGAGCAGCTGCTGCGCAACGCGTTGCTGTTCACCCCGGCGGACCGGCCGATCACCGTCCGGGCCTCCGCCGCCCCGCAGCCGGCCGTGGAGATCACCGACGCGGGCGTCGGCATTCCCGGCGATGAGCTGCCGTACGTCTTCGACCGCTTCTACCGCGGCCGGCACGCCCGCGAGCAGGCGATTCCCGGCGTCGGCCTCGGCCTGACGATCGCCCGCGCGACGATCGCCGCGCATCTCGGCTCACTGGACGTGACCAGCGACATGCTCGGCACCACCGCCCGGGTCACCCTGCCGGGCCTGGGCTGAGCACCGATACGGTGGGTGGATGGAGCCGCCGATGACCCCCGACGACCTCGTCGCGGTGATCATGCGACGGCTCGCCGAGCAGCACCGGGTGGTGCCGGGCTTCGTGATCCGCGACGCCGTCGAGGCCGCGCTGCGGCGCCGCCTGCCCGGGGTCCCGCTGGCCGGCATGAGCGTCCCGCCGGAGATCGCGGCGGAGCTGGTGACCGGCCTCGGCGAGGGCATCGCGGCCACCGAGAGCGACGCCGCCACCATGCCGGCCGTGCTCAGCGGCGACGAGACCGGCCGGTTGCTGGCCGCGCTGGGCCTGGCCGTGCACGTCGCCGCCTTCAACCTGGACCGCGACCGCCTGCACGTCGCCCAGATCCTGAACGGCTCGGCCGCGGCCCTGGTCGCCCTGGGCGCGGCGTCCCGGGCGGCGCACGCCGACGGCACCTCGGCGGTGCTGCTCTCCCCGGCCACGCTGCGCACCGTCCGGACCACGATGATCGCCGTGCTGCAGGGCGTCCGGTCCCGTGGCTGGCAGGCCGAACACCTGAACCCGGTCGCGACGACCACGATGTTCACCGACGTCCTCACCATGCTCGGCGCGGTCCCCTGACCGATTCCGCCCCTCCGGCCCTCCGGTTGCGCCCCCACCACCCCGCCGATCCCCCACCACCCGCCGATTCCGCCGCACCGGCCCCGCGGCGACGGCCGGCGCAACGGCGTGCGGTCTCCGCTCAGGGGCGCAGCGGCGCGGCGAGCTCGGCGAAGCGCCGGGCGGTCGCCACCTCGTCCGGCAGGTCCAGGATCGGGCCGAGCGCCGCCGCCCACCCGTGGCAGAACAGTCCCCACCCGTCGTGTGTCACCAGGTCCGGGCGCTTCCGCGCGCGCCGCAGCAGCGCCAGATCGCCGCGATAGTTGAGCTCCCAGACCACCGTGCCCGCCGGGAACCGCACCCGCGAGCTGAGCGGGCTGCCCGGCCGGTCCTTCCCGAGCCCCGTCGCGTTCACCACGAGCGTCCCCGCCGTACCCGACTCCACCAGCTCGTCCCACGGCCCGTTCCCGACCAGCACGCTCACGTCGCCGCCGCGCCGCCGCGCCCACGGCGCCAGCACGCCGCGCAGGTGCCGCGCCGCAGTCTCGTCCCGATCGGCGAACACCAGCCGCGCCGGCGTCGTCGCCCGGGTCAGCAGGTGGCGCCCGAGCGCGACAGCACTCCCGCCCGCGCCGAGGCAGATCACCTCTCCCCCGGCGGGCCAGATCTCGTCGACGACCCGGCCGATCGACAGCGGATCGCGGGCGAAGCCCTCCAGAACGCCTCCCCGCCGCCGCAGCGAGTTCGCCTCGCCGCACTCGGCGGCCAGCGGATCCAGCGTCCCGAGCAGGTCGCCGGCGGCGCGCACCAGGGCCACCTTGTGCGTGGTGATCACCGCCCCGAGCACCTCGCCGTCCGCCAGCAGCTCGCCGACGAGTTCCCGGTAGGCCCCGGCGGGCGCGCCCACCGGCAGGTCGCGCCCGACCAGCCGCGCCTCCCGGCCGAGGTCCTTCATCCAGACCGGGAACGCCTCGTTGATCAGGGACTGCCCGGTCGACACCCCGACGAACCACACCGTGGACACGACCTCACGCTATCCGCAGCCGCGAGGACCTCGACGGGCACCTCGCCACAGGGCCCCAGCCGGGATGTCACAGAGCCTCGGCAAGGATCAGCAGGCCGATTCCAATCAGGACGATCGGGAGCAGGAGGTGACCCCACCGGCCGAGCGCCCGAGCGACCGGCGGGCGGGTGGCGAAGAACCGGCCGGCGGCGACCCAGACCGCGACCAGGATCAGGAACACGACGAGGTACGCCGCCATCCCGCCCACCCCGGCCGTGGCCAGGACCGGGACGTAGACGCCGAGGTTGTCGCCGCCGTTGGCGAAGGTCACCGCGGCCACCTGGAGCGGGCCGGGGCCGCCGGCGCGGGGCTCCTCGTCCTCGCCAGCGTCGTGCCGGAGCCGCCACGCCCGGACCGCGGCCCGGATCCCCAGCGCCAGCGGGAGCAGCCCGAGGAACGGGACGGCACGCTCCGGCAGGAAGGTAGCGCCGAACGCGGCAGCGGTGGCGACCGCGAGGATGGCGGTGAAGCCCAGGTACTGGCCGGCGGCGATGTCGCGGGTGGTGTGCCGGTGGCCGGCGCCCCGGGCGAAGAAGAGCGCCAGGATCAGGATGTCGTCGACGTTGGTGACGGCGAACAGCACCACCGCTTGCCCGATCGTGGTCAGCACGCGGTCGGTTCACCACCGTTCGGTTCCGGTCATTCGTCCGGCGCCACATGATTCCACAGGGACAGTCGCCGGCCGCCACGACCACCGGCCGCCGGACGGCCCGCGGGAAAGCCGGCACGGACCACCACGGCCGCCGGGCGACTGGCGGCCGGACGGGAAAGCCCGGCTCGCGGTGCCGCCAGTGGCCCGGACGGGTGCGTCTTCAGCCTGCTCCTGGGGATCGCCGAAATCGGGTGACGTCCGGCGGCCGATGTGCGAGGGTCCGACCTCATGGAACCGATCAGCGAGGCGAAGATCCGGGCCTCGTTCGTCAACTGCAGCAAGGGTGAGGCGGCACGGATCAAGCTGCCCACCGACTTCCGTGACACCCCCTGGGCCGACCTGGACTTCCTCGGCTGGACCGATCCGGCCGCCCCGCAGCGGGCGGTGATCGCGATGCCCGGGGTCTCCATCCTGCTGCGCAAGGCCGAACGCGCCGGCGGCCGGGGATCCGCGGCCCGGTCCACCATGTGCCAGGTGTGCCTGACCGACCACGCGGCCGGCGGGGTGTCCCTGTTCACGGCGCCGCTGGCGGGCGCGGCCGGGCGCAACGGCAACTCGGTCGGCGAGTACCTCTGCTCGGACCTGGCCTGCTCGCTGTACCTGCGGGGGAAGCGACAACCGAGGATGCGGCTGGTGCGCTTCGAGGAGACCCTCACCCTGGCCGAGAGGATCGACCGGGCCCTGCTCAAGCTGACCGCCTTCACCTCCCGGATCACCGCGGCCTGACCCGCCGGATCAGTGCGGTAAGCGGTCGAAGCCGTCCAGGAGCAGGTCCAGCGCGAACTCGAACTCGAACTGGTCGTCGCACCCGGATCCGACCACCGACGACTCGTCGTGCGCCGCGGCCCGCGCCATCGCCGCCAGACTCGGGTGGCTGTCGGCCAGCGCGCGCGCCAGCGCCAGCCGGGCCTCCGGCGCCGCCGGCCGCGAGTCGTCGAACAGGTCCTGTGTGTAGCCCAGCAGCCGGGTGCCGAGCGCGTGCACGATGTGGTGGGTCTGGTCCGGGGTGAACCCGCCGGCCAGGAAGAGGCCGATCACCGAGTCCAGATAGCCGAGCATGGCGGGCGTCGGGTCGGCCCGGGAGTCGAGCAGCCGCCAGGCCCACGGGTGGCGCAGCAGTGCCTGCCGGGCGCCGAGGATCCGGGACCGGACGGCGCTGCGCCAGCCGCCGTCCGGTGCCCCGGGCGCCGACCCGATCGACGCGATCACCGCGTCCAGCATCCCGTCGAGCAGTTCGTCCTTGTTGGCCACGTGCTTGTACAGCGCCATCGGCACGACGCCGAGCTCCTGCGCCAGGTTGCGCATGCTCAGCGTGTCGATCCCGGTGCGGTCGGCCAGCTCCACGGCGGCACGCAGCACCCGGTCCCGGTTGAGCGGAGCCCGCCGCTCGGCAACATCCACGTGCCAACCCTAACCTCGCCGATTGACGGGTGTACGCCGTACACCTACTCTCGACCTCAACGGTGTACGCCGTACACCTGGAGGGAGGCGGAGATGAAGGCGATCGTGCAGGACCGATACGGCGGCCCTGGGCAACTGCGCATGGCAGACGTAGCGACCCCGGTCCCGGGCTCCGGGGAGGTGCTGATCCGGGTGCGGGCGGCCGCTCTGAACGCCTACGACTGGCACCTCATGCGCGGCGACCCGTACCTGATGCGCCTGGAGATGGGCCTGACCCGCCCGCGCCGCCGGATCCGCGGCCGGGACGTCGCCGGCGAGGTCGTCGCCGTCGGTCCGGGCGTCACCGGGTTCGCGGCCGGCGACCGGGTGTTCGGCGACGCGGGCCATCCGCAGGGCGCCTTCGCCCAGTTCGTCCGCGTCCCCGCCGAGTGGGTCGCCCCGATCCCGGCGAACCTCACGTTCGTCCAGGCCGCCGCCCTCCCGCTGGCCGGCGGCACGGCCCTGGCCTGCCTGCGCGAGGCCGGCCCGGCGGAGACCGTCCTGATCAACGGCGCGTCCGGCGGGGTCGGCACGTTCGCGGTCCAGATCGCCCGAGCGCGTGGCGCCCGGGTCACCGCCGTCTGCCGCGCCCGCCACCACGCCCTGGTCACCCGGCTCGGCGCGGACCAGGTGGTCGACTACACCACCACCGACTTCACCACGACCTCCGCGCGGTACGACGTGGTCCTCGACCTGGTCGGCAACCGCCGCCTGAGCGACCTGCTGCGGCTGCTGCGGCCGGGCGGCACGCTGGTGCTCTCCGGCGGCGGCGTCTCCACCGGCGGCAGCCTGATCGGCCCGATGCCGCTGTTCGTCCGGGGCCGGCTGATCGCCCCGCTGCTGCGTGGCCGCCGCTTGATCGCCCCGACGCCCGACCCGAGCCGGGCCACTCTGGACGCGTTGTGCGAGCTGGCCGCCGCCGGCCGGATCACCCCGGCGATCGACCGCACCTACCCGCTCGCCGAGGCCGCCGAGGCCATCCGCTACCTGGAGACCGAGCACGCCGGCGCCAAGGTCGTGCTCACCGTCTAAGGTCGTGGGATGACTGCGGTGCGGGAGCGTTTTCGACAACTCCACGAGGCCGGCACGTTCCTCCTGCCGAACCCGTGGGACGCCGGTTCGGCACGGCTGCTCGCGAGCCTGGGCTTCGCCGCGCTGGCCACCACGTCGTCCGGGTTCGCCGCCACGCTCGGCAAGCCGGACCAGCACGTCACCCGGGACGAGCTGGTGGCGCACGTGGCCGCGCTGACCGCCGCGGTGGACGTCCCGCTCAACGTGGACGCCGAGCGCTGCTTCGCGGAGACCGCGGCCGGCATCGGCGAGACGGTGGACCTGCTGGCCGAGGCTGGCGCGGCGGGCATCTCGATCGAGGACTACGACCCGGTCACCGGCCGCCTGGAGACGCTGGAGACCGGCGCCGAGCGGGTGGCGGCGGCCGCCCGCGCCTGCGCCCGCCACGGGATCGTGCTCACCGCGAGGGCGGAGAACCATCTGTACGGGCGGGACGACCTCGACGACACGATCACCCGCCTGCGGGCGTACCGGGAGGCCGGCGCGGACGTCGTCTACGCCCCGGGCCTGCGGGCTCCCGCCGACCTCGGGCGCGTCGTCGCGGAGGTCCCGGCGCCGGTCAACGTGCTGGCCGTCGGCGGCGCCCCGGCCGTGCCGGAGCTGGCCGCCCTCGGGGTCCGGCGGATCTCCACCGGCGGCGCCCTGGCCTGGGCCGCCTACGGCGCGATGCGGGACGCCGCCCGGGAGCTGCTCACCGCCGGCACCACCACGTTCCGCGACCGCGCCCTGCGCGACGACGAGATCGAGACGGCCTTCGGTCAGGGCTGAGGGTAGGGGCCGGTGGACGGCACGGCGATCCCGACCGTCGTGCCGTCGCCCGGCTCGCTCTCGATGGTGACCTCGCCGTCGTGCCCCTCGGCGATCGCCTTCACGATGCTCAGTCCGAGTCCCAGCCCCTGCACCTCCTGCCGTTCCGCGTCGGCGGAGCGGCCGAACGGCGCCATCACCCGGGCCCGGTCCTCCGCGCCGATGCCGACCCCGGTGTCGCACACCAGCAGCATCGCGTGCCCGTCGCGGGCCTCGGCCCGTACCGTGATCGAGCCGGCCGGGGTGAACTTGACAGCGTTCAGGATCAGCCGTTCCAGGGCCTGGGCCATCCGGCTCGGGTCGACGTCGGCGAAGACCGGCCCGCTGGTGTCCGCGGCGATGGTCAGCCCCTTCGCCTCGGCGAGCGGGCGGTTCGCGTCGACAGCGGTCCGCGCGAGCACCGCGAGGTCGGTGGGCACCCGGTCGAACTGGCTGCTGTCCGCGCTCACCTGCGCGGCCAGCAGCATGTCGTTGACCAGCGCGAGCAGCCGGTCGGAGTTGCGCTGGACGCGCCGCAGGAAGCCGTCCCGGCTCTCCGAGGGCAGCTCCGGGTCGCCGAGCATCTCCAGGTAACCGTTGATCGCGGTGAGCGGCGTGCGGAACTCGTGGTTGACCCGGGCGATGAACTCGTCCTTGATCCGCTCGGCGCTGTTCAGCCGCTGGTGGAGGGCGTGCACGTCGCGGGCGTACTTGCGCAGCTCCAGTTGGGTCACCACGTGCCGGGCCAGCGCCAGCAGGCCACTGCGCTGGGCCGCGGTGAGCACGCCCGGCTCCGGGGCGGCGACGCAGAGCGTGCCGATCGGCTTGCCGTGCGGGGTGAGCAGCGGCGCGCCGGCGTAGAACCGGATGAACGGGTCGCCGGAGACGGTCGGGCAGTCCGCGAACCGCGGGTCCAGCCGTGCGTCCGGGACCTGCATGACGCCCTGGTCGTGCATGGCGTACGCGCACATCGAGGTGTCCCGCGGGCCCTCGCACACGTCGGTGCCGACCCGCGCCTTGAACCACTGCCGGTCCGCGTCGATGAGGCTGATCAGGGCGATCGGCTTGTCACAGACCTGCGCGGCGAGCACCACGATGTCGTCGAAGTCACGCTCGGCGCGGGTGTCCAGGATCTCGTACTCGCGGAGTGCGGCGAGACGTTCCTCCTCCAGCATCGCGCCGGCGTACTGCGTGGCCGCCATCCCACTCCCCCTCGCGACGCCGCTTCCCTCACCCCTACAGGTCGGCCACCGCGGCCGGGTGATGAGATCTACCTCGGGTGCAGGGCGGTCGCCCCGGACGACTGCTGCCGTTGCTGCCATCCGCTGTCCAGCGTGCGGGCGTACGCCGAGCGCCCGGCCGGCAGCGTGAAGGTCATCCGGTTGCCGCTGCCGTAGGGATTCGCGGTGGCCTCGATGGTCCCGCCGTGCCGCTCCACGATCCGCTTGCACACCGCGAGCTCCAGCCCGGAGCCGTAGGTGCCCTCGCCGCGGTGGAAGTTGGTGAAGATCGCCTGGAGCAGGCCGGCCGGGATGGTCCGCCCGTTGTCCAGGATCTCGACGCGTACCAGGCCGTTCGGTGTGGGCTGCGCGGCGACGCTGATCTGCGGCGGGACGCCCGGCGGGACCAGCTCCAGCGCGTTGTCGACGAGGTTCTCCAGCAGCTGCCGGACCAGCACCGGGTCGCCCTCGACCGGATCGAGCCGGCCGAGCGCGAATCGTGGCGGCGGGGATCCGGCGCTCTCCGCCTGGTCGTACCGGCTGTTGGCGATGTCGGTGAGCAGCAGCTGCAGGTTGACAGTGGTGGGCATCAGCTTGCCGTCGCGGGCCGCGGTGTATGCCAGCAGCCCGTTCAGGAACGTCCGCATGCGCGCCGCGGCCCGCTGGATCCGGGCCACCCGCTCGGCCGGCTGGTACCCGGCGAGCTCGGACTCCAGCACCTCGGCCCAGCCCTCGATCGTGGTCAGCGGGTTGAGCAGGTCGTGCGCGACCACCCCGGCGAACGACATCAGCTCGTCGCGGTGCCGGCGGTCCGCGGTGACGTCGTGGAACACCACCACCACGTGCTGCTGCGCGCCCGGACCGGTCAGGCGGGCCACGTTGAACCGGACGATCCGCCCCTCCGGCACCGCGGCGTTGCGGACCAGCACGTCCATCGGCTGCACGTCCTGGCCGGCCAGGGCCCGCTGGTAGGGCAGCTCGGCGTCGGCGAGCGGGGCGCCGTCCGGCTGGAAGAAGCCGTAGTCGCTGCCCAGCAGCGCGCCGCCGGCCACCTTGTCGGTGCTGCCCAGCAACCGCCCGGCGGCCGGATTGCGGAGCACCAGACGACCGTTCTGGTCGAGGATGGCCAGTCCCTCGGTCATCGAGTTGACGATCGTGGTCATCAGGCCGGCCTTCTCGGTGGCCTCGTGCTCGGAGGCGCGCAGCCGCCGGATCAGGCCGGCGCGCTCGTCGCGGCTGAACGCCAGCGCGAGGCCGACAAGCGTCAGCACCGCGATGTAGAGCTGGACGATCAGGCTGCTGGAGCCGGCCGCGGCGTACGGGCCCCGGTCGTGCAGGGTGAACACGGCGGCGGCGGTGCCGAAGACCATGACGTGCGCGATCACCAGCACGGTGGGCAACCGGAGCGCCGCCCAGACCGTGATGGCCACCAGCACGAACCCGATCGGCAGGTACTGGTTGACGAAGAACACGTAGAAGTAGGCGGCCGCCGAGAGGGCGAAGATGATCACGCCCTCCAGCCAGGTCTCCCGGTCCGGCGGCAACTCCCACATCCGCCGCGCGGCGGCGCCGAACAGCAGCACGCTGACGATGTCCCGGACCAGAAGGACGGCCACGTCGGTGGCGGTGAGGCCGCCGGTGACCAGCCAGTCGCCGAGGCCGCCGAGCACCGCCCCGCTCAGCGCCGCGACCGTGGCCACCAGCAGCACCCGGACCAGGTCGTCCAGCGAGGTGAGCGGCCGGCCGCCGGAGACCCAGACGCCGGGCAGCCAGCGGGCCGCCGCGAACGCGAAGACCAGCGCCTCGGTCACCGCGGCCACGCCGTGCACCAGGGCCGAGCCGGCGTCCATCCCGGTGACCGCGAGGGCCAGTACGGTGAGCACCCCGAGCACGCCGGCGTCCACCAGCCGCCAGCCGGAGTCGTTGCGGTTGACCAGCCAGACCGCCGCGACCGCGGTGGCCGGCCAGATCACCGGCATGGCCTCGGGCTTGCCGAGCACGGTGAGCTGCCCCGCCACGATCGCCACCAGGTAGAGCGCCGCGAACCGCGCGGTGCTCGGGATCATCGGAAGACGCACAGTGATCGCCTCGGGTCTCGTCGAGAGCTCTGTCTCCCCTTTCGGCACGAACGGCGAAGGGCTGAACATCCGGGACGTGAGGACTCCCTCGAAGAGGTATCGAACCTGGAGGAAAGTGGCAGGCGGCCCCTCGCCGGCGGCTCGCGCTTAGGGATCCGCCGCCCCCGACGATTAGTCGGAGGTGAGCCGGAGACGTGGTCAACCACGGAGCTGGGCGGTCGCCGTCAGCGCCCTGGTCACCGTGGTGGGCTGCGCCGTCGCGCTGGGCATGGGGGCGGTGCTGCGCCGCGACGAGCGGTCCACCGCGGGCGTGCAGATGGACCGCCGGGCCGCCTCCGCCGCCGCCGTGGTCCGGGCCGAGACCCAGCGGTACGTCGAAACGCTGCGCACCACCGCCGCCGCGGTCGGCGCCCAGCAGACGCTGACCGCCGGCGAGTACGCCACCGTCATGGCGCCGCTGCACACCATGAAGCTGGCCGGCGCCACCTCGATCGCCCTGGTCGTGCCGACCGGGCACCGCGACGTCGAGCGGGTCCAGCGGACCTGGCGCGACCGCGGCGCGCACGGCCTGCGTCTGAGCCCGGTCGGCACCGGTGAGCACGCCTTCTCGGTGCTGGCCGTCCCGCTGGACGGCGGCTCGGCCACGGCCGGGCTGGACATGATGCAGGCCGCCGCCCCCGCGGCGGTGCTGGCCGAGGCGCGCCGCAGCCGGGACGTCGCCGTCTCGGACACCTACCAGTTGCTGGTCGACCAGGGGGTGCCGGCCGCTCAGCGGCAGCACTCGTTCGTCCTGGCCGCCCCGGTCCAGCAGGGGATCGGGCAGAGTTTCCTGGGCTGGCTGGTGCTCGGCGTGCGCGGCCAGGACTTCATGGGCGCCACGTTGCGGGCAGCCGGATCCGGGCTGGCCGACCTGCGCCTGGAGGCGGACAACGCGGACGGCCGGCCGGTCACCGTCGCCACCGTGCGCGACACCGCCGAGGGCCGGGCGGATCTGCGCCGCGCCGTGGAGGCGCCGGTCGCCGACTCGATGTGGACCCTGCGGCTGGCCGCCCGCCGGGGCAGTCTGCCCGGCGCGGACACCGGCCTGCCGGCGGCCGTGGCCGGCGGCGGCGTGCTGCTCACGCTGCTGACCACGGTGCTGGTCTGGGTGCTGGCCACCGGCCGGGAACGGGCCCGCGCCCGGGTCCGGTCACGGACCGCCCAACTGGTCGAGGAGCAGTCCGAGACGAAGCGGCAGGCGGTGCTGCTGCGCGCGGTGCTGGACAGCATCAGCGACGGGGTCGGGGTGATCGGCCCGGACGGTCACTTCCTGCTGCACAACCCGGCGGCCCGGCAGATACTGGGCCGGGAGGCGGCGCAGGACTGCGGGGCGGAGAGCTGGCAGCGGCACTTCGGGCTGTACCGGCCGGACGGCGTCACCGCGTTCCCGACCGCGGAGATGCCGCTGGTCCGGGCGCTGGCCGGGGAGAGCGTGGACCACGTGGAGATGGTGGTCCGCAACGCCACCCATCCGGACGGCCGGGTGCTCAGCGTGTCGGCGCGGCCGATCGACACCGCGAGCGGCAGGCGTGGGGCGGTCGCGGTGTTCCACGACATCACCGACCGCAAGCGGGTGGAGACCGAGCTGCGCGGCTTCGCCGGGGTGGTGGCGCACGACCTGAAGGCGCCGCTCACCCTGGTCAGCGCATATGCCGAGCTGGTCGCCGAGGCTCTCGACGACCTGGCGGCCGGGGCCGGCGCGCCCACCCTGGGACAGGCCCGCCAGGGCACCGCCAAGGTGCTGCACGGCGCCGCCCGGATGCAGCGGCTGATCACCGAGCTGCTGGACTACACCGCGGCCCGCGACGCCACCCTGCGCATCGAGCGGCTGAGCCTGCCCACCCTGGTCGACGACGTGGTCACCACCCGGACCGACGCGCCGGAGCAGGAGCCGGGCGCCCGGCCGGACGTGTTCGTCGGGCCGCTGCCGGAGGTCCACGCCGACCCGGTGCTGCTCCGGCAGGTGATCGACAACCTGGTCGGCAACGCGATCAAGTACACCCCGCCGGGGCAGTCGCCGCGGATCGACATCACCGCGCGCACCGACGAGGACGGCGGCGTCCGGATCCGGATCGCCGACCGGGGCATCGGCATCCCGGACGGCGAGCACGCAGCGGTCTTCGACAGCTTCCACCGGGCCAGCAACGGGGCCGCGCACCCCGGCACCGGGCTGGGCCTGGCGATCTGCCGGCGGATCGTCGAGCGGCACGGCGGGCGCATCGAGGCCGCCCCGAACCCGGGTGGCGGCACGATCTTCGCATTCACGCTGCCGGGCGCGGCGACGCATGCACCAGAACCGCTCCGGTCGGCCGAGAGCCAGGTGTCGCCTGTTCACGTGCATTTACCCTAGTCAATCTTGTTGATCGCTTCGGGATCTTCGCGCTCGGCCTGGCGGCGCCCGCCCAGGCGATGATCATCCCGCGGTACGTCCCGTTCGGCCGGCTCCGGCCGCGTGACAGCCTGACCGGCCTGATGCTGATCAACGTGGTGGTCACGCCGCCGGTGGCGGTCTTCATCCTCCAGCGGCCTCATGCGGACCCCGCCGGCCGAGCTGTTCGAGCCGGCGGAGATCGACGGGGCCGGACCGTCGGCCGCTCAGCCCGCACCCGCCGCGAGCGGTACTCCGAGCAGGTCCAGGAGCCGGCGGCGGAGCCGGGCGAACCCGGGGGCGTCCGGCACCCGCGGATACGGCAGCCCGACCGGCACCTCGGCTGCGATCCGCCCGCCGGCCAGCACCAGCGCCCGGTCGGAGAGCAGCAGCGCCTCGTCGACGTCGTGGGTGACCAGCAGCGCCGCGAAACCGTGCCGGGCGCGCAGCCGCCCGAACAGCTCCTGCATCCGCAGCCGGGTGAGCGCGTCCAGCGCGCCGAACGGCTCGTCGAGCAGCAGCACCTCGGGCTCGCGGGCCAGCGCCCGGGCGAACGCCACCCGCTGCGCCTGGCCGCCGGAGAGCTCCGCGGGCCACGCCCGGGCCCGGTCGGCGAGCCCCACCTCGGCGAGCGCGTCGGCGGAGCGGGCGCCCGGATCCCGGATGCCCAGGCCCACGTTGTCGACCACCCGTTTCCACGGGAGCAGCCGGTGCTCCTGGAAGACGACAGCACGCCGGGCCGGCACGGTGGACTCGCCGCCCGCCTCCGGGTCCAGCCCGGCCAGGATCCGCAGCAGCGTGCTCTTGCCCGAGCCACTGCCGCCGAGCAGCGCGACCACCTCCCCCTTCGCGACGGTGAGGTCCACGCCGTCCAGCACCCGGGTGGCGCCGAACGACCGGCTGATCCTCGCGGCCACCACCACGCTCATGACGCCTGCAATCCGCGGCGCCAGACCAGCGCCCGCCGCTCGGCGACGCGCAGCAGCACGTCGGAGATCAGGCCCAGCGCCGCGTACACGAACAGGCCCAGGACCACGACGTCGGTCTGGCTGAACTCGCGGGCCTCCATCATCAGGAAGCCGATGCCGCTCTGGGTGTTGGTCTGTTCGCCGACCACCAGGCTCAGCCAGGCCGCGCCGATCGCCAGCCGCAGGCCCAGGAACAATGACGGCAGCGCGCCGGGCAGCACCACGTGCCGGATCCGGGCCCAGGTGCCGAGGCCGCAGGTCCGGGCCGCCTCGACGAGCCGCTCGTCGATGTCGCGGATCCCGGCGTAGAGATTGAAGTAAAGGGGGAAGAACGCGCCCAGCGAGACCAGGGTGATCTTCATCGACTCACCGATGCCGACCCAGATGATCAGCAGCGGGACCAGCGCCAGGTGCGGCAGCATCCGGGCCATCTGCACCGGCGGGTCGACCACGTCGTCGCCGAGCCGCAGCAGACCCGCGACCGCGCCGAGCGCCAGCGCGAGCGACCCGCCGATCAGCAGCCCGATCGCGGCACGGCTGAGCGAGCTGAGCAGGTGCTCGCCGAGCGTGCCGTCGGCGGCCAGCCGCCACCCGGTGCGCAGCACGGCGGTGGGCGCCGGCAGCTTGTCCTCGGGGATCAGCCCGGCCCGGCCGCCGGCCTCCCAGAGCACCAGGATCGCGACCGGGCTGATCGCCCGCTGCCAGCGGACCCGCTTGCGCCGGGGCGCGTTCCCCACGGCCGCCCCGCCGGCGACCGCGGCGTCCGGCGCCGCGATCGTCGTCACTGCGCCGCTCCGGAGAACCTGGTGTCGATCAGCGACCTGACGTCCACCCTGCCGGGAATGAGGTCCAACTCGGTGAACCCGTCGGCGATGGCCTGCAGCTCGTCGCCGACGGCCGGGGTGAGCGGGGCGACCGGCTGCGCGGCGCGGGCCAGGGCCCGCTCGGTGGTGGCCTCGTCGATCTTCAATTCCGGGGCGAGGACCTTCGCGCGCTCGGCCGGGTGAGCGATCCCCCAGGCGGTGGTCTTCTCGTACGTCGCCAGGAAGGTCTTGATCTGCTCGGTCTTCTTCTCCGCGGAGTCCTTGGCGACCAGCAGGTACTCCCGGTTGTTGGCCAGACCGGTGGCATCGGCGAGTACCCGCACGCCGGGCTGCTCGGCGAGCGCGAAGTAGGGGTCCCAGATGATCCACGCGTCCACCTGGTCGTTGTCGAACGCCGGGCGCCCCTCGGCGGGCTTGAGGTACTTCACTGTCACGTCCCGCAGCGTCATCCCGTTCGCCTCCAGCAGTTTGACCAGCAGCCAGTGCACGTTCGAGCCCTTGTTCAGCGCGATCGTCCGGCCGCGCAGGTCGGCGAACGACTTGTACCCCCTGCTCGCCTTGACCAGCACGGCCTCGCTCTTCGGCGAAGGCGCGCCGGTCGCGGCGATCACGAACGGCGTCTTCGCGGCGGCCGCGAAGATCGGCGGGGCCTCGCCGGTTTGCCCGATGTCGATCGCGCCGGCCTTGATCGCCTCGGTGAGCGCGGGACCGCTCTCGAACAGCGACCACTCCACCCCCGGCGCGTCGCCCCGCGCCTTGACCAGGCTGAGGCCGCCGAATCGCTGGTAACCGATCCGCAGCACGTCACCGCCGCGGTCGTCGCCGCCGGGTGAGCCGCCGCAACCGGCCACGGCCAGGATCATCGCCGCGCAGAGCGCAAGGGATCGACGCATGGACCTGATCCTATCAAGTCGATAGGACATATCGGCAGAGTGAAACTACTCGCCGTTCTCGACGATCAGATCCGCCGCGACGTCGCCGCGCGCGTAGAAGGCGTCCTCCTGCGCGGCCCACCGTCGCCAGTGCGGGGCATAGGCCTCCCCGTCCCGGGCCAGGGCGCGCCGCTTGCGCACCGCTGCGGGGCTCTGCAACCAGACCACCCCGCTGAGGTACGGCCGCAGCACGCCCGCCCCGGCCCCGACCCCCTCGACCACGAGCCAGTCGGCGTCCGGGACCGGGTGCTCCTCGGCGTACCCGTGGGCGGCCCAGTCCCACCGCCGCCAGCGGGCGGCCCGGCCCCGCGCGAGCGGCTCCAGCACCCACTCACGCAGGTTGTGCACACCCTGGTCGAGGCCGTCCCATCCGGGGTACAGGTCGTCCATGTGGATCAGCGGCGCGTCCAGCCGCTCCGCGACGGCACGGGCCAGCGTCGTCTTGCCCGAACCGGAGCGCCCCTCGACGGCGAGCACCCGCCGCTTCCCCGCGGACGGCTCGCGGCCCCGTGCCCAGGCGACGACCCGCTCGGCGGCGGGCTCCCGCCACCTCGCAGCCGGCGAGGCGCCGTCACCGGCCGACGGGCCGCCGGGGCGCGGCGGGCCGGCCCCGGCGCACACTAGGCGTTCGTCCGCAGCTGGGCCAGGACCTCCGGGGACGGCCAGTCCTCCACCCGGTACCGCGGCGGGGCGAGCAGCGGCTCCGCCTCCAGGCCGACCCGCTCGGCGACCGCGTCCCACGGCGCGCGGAACTGCGGGCCGGCGTCCGGGTGCACGAACGCGATGGTGTCCGCCTTCGGCAGCAGCGTGCTGACCCCCGCGGTCCACACCGCGATGGTCTCCGGCACGCCGCCCATCGGCTCGGCCGCGAGCAGGCCGCCGACGTGCACGTCGACGCCGGCCTGCGCGTACTGCCCGGCCAGCCAGTCGGTCTGGCCGTGGTACTCGGTGAGGGCCAGCAGGGTCTCGGCCCGGCGCGCGGAGAGGTGGTGCGGGTGGCCCGGCGGCGGCGAGTACGCCATCGTGCGGCCGTGCGGGCCAGCCACGTAACCGACCGGGGACAGGCTCCGCGAGGCCTCCTTGAAATGCTGGTCGACCAGCGCGTAGAACGGCTCGGCGGTGGTCTCCGGCAGCGGGCAGAGCAGCAGCGTGTTGTTGTCCGGCGCGAAGGCCAGCACCGGGCCGCCGAGCCGCTCGCCGACCTCGGCCAGCCAGCCCGGCGCGAGCAGCAGCGAGGTGAAATACGCGTCGCCGTCGTCCAACATGCTGATCAGCGGCTGGCCGCCGGGCCAGGGCTGGTCCAGCGAGTTGCGGGCCATCTCGGCGAGATTCGCGCGGGCGGCGGCAAAGACCTCCTCGGCGGAGACGCCCCACTCGTCGACCCGGTCCGGGACGACGTAGGCCATCGCGTCCGGCTGGTCGACGACGACCAGCTCCTTCAGGTACGGCAGGGCGGCACGGGAGATCGGCGGACGCATCCCCGGCGGGCCGGCCGAGCCGAACGTGACCGGGCGCAGCACGGGACGCAACTTCGGGCGTACCGAATCCCAATCGTCCTGAGGCGGCGGAGCCGCCATGATGCGGACCAGTTTCGCGAGGCGCTCCTTGCGCTCCGCCGGCGTCGCGCCCTCCGTCTCGCGGAAGATGTTCGCCAGATAGAGGTGCGCCGGCCCGGACGCGCCGGTGCGGTAGATCGCGATGGCGAACTCCTCCGGCCGGCTCTCCGCGCGCTCCACCCCCGGTGTGCTCCGGGCCACGCGGAGGGCCAGCGCCGCGAATCGGCGCCGGGGAGAGACGAACCGGTCCAGCAATCCCACGGCGGAACCCTAGCCGACCCGGCGCGCCGGGATCAGGCTCGGCCGGTGGATCCTGGTCCGCTGATGTCCGGCTTTGCGCATGCTGTCCCAGATTGCCCGCTCGAATTGGTGGGGCCCACCACGTCAGCCTACGAAGTAAACTTAGTTTACTTCGCAGACTCCCGGCTCCGCAGACTCCCGGCTCCGCAGACTCCCGGCTCCGCAGACTCCCGGCTCCGCAGACTCCCGGCTCCGCAGGCTGCCGGAAGGAACAAGCATGGCGATCACCCCGACGCGCCGGCTGGGCCTCGCGGTGCGACGCGCGCCTGGGTCAGGCCGGGGTGATCAGTCGCTGGAGGACGGCGCCGTAGCGGGTGACCAGGTCTTTCGGGTCGGCGGCGAGCAGCTCGGCGTCGCCCACCACCCACAGGGCGTGGAACAGGCCGCCGACCACCGCCGCCGCCAGGCGGGCACGCAGGTCGGCATCCGGGCCGGTCAGGCGGGAGCGCACGGGGACGACGAGAGTGTGCTCGTGGATGGCCCGGAGACGTCCCTTGATCTGCGGCTCGCCGGATCCCCGGACCAGGGCCAGGTAAACGCCGCGCATGTCGTCGTCGGCCAGCAGTCGCTCGACGAAGCGCTCGCCGAACTCGGCCGGCGGCACGTCGAGCAGCGGATCGTCGTCGACGGTGAGCCGCATGGTGTCCAGGAAGAGCATTTCCTTACTGCCGAAATGGCGGATCACCAGGGCCGGATTGATCTCGGCAAGGGCCGCGATGTCGCGCACCGAGGTGCGGGAGTAACCCTTCTCGTGGAAGAGCCGGGTCGCCGCCGAGCGAATCTCCTCACGCGTCGCCGCGCCCGTACGCCTCACCATTCCCTGATGGTATGCCGCGCTCCGGGCGGGGATCGCGGTTCCATACCGCGTCAGATCCCTTATTTGGGGAAAAATCCCGCAGATTCCTTCGATCGTGTGAACTGATCGGCGTTTCCGTGTTCAGCTTTCCCCGACATGCAACTGCGGAGAAAGGGAAACGATGCGCAAGACGACACGAAGCCTGACCATCGCCGGAGCGGGCATTCTGGCCGGTGCCGCGCTGACCGGTCCCGCGCAGGCGGCGCCGGCGAACGTGCCGGACAACGCACGCGCGACCAGAAGCCAGGCGCAGAACCTACTTCCGGACGACATCTTCGGCTTCTACGACTCCAGAACCGCATGTGAGTCGATCAGCCAGCTCGGGGCGGCGGTCGGAGCGTGGGACAGCACCGACTGCCGGGAGGCATTCCACGGAGTGCGCCGAATATTCGTGCTGGTGGCCGACTTTGATAGTCAGCAACAACCGGAGTTACCAAGCTGGCCTGGCGCGCCGGCGGGCGGGACGGCTCCCAGTGACACCGGAGCCCGCACCACCGGCACCGGCGCCGGGACAACCGGGACCGGGACAACTGGAACCGGAACCACCGGAACCACGGGCACCGGCACCACGGGCACCGGAGCCACGACCACCGGAACCACGACCACCGGCACCGGGACAACCGGCACCACCGGAATCACGGGCACCGGCACCGGGACAACCGGCACCACGGGCACCGGCACCGCGACCACCGGCACCACGGGCACAGGCACCGGAACCGGAGCCACCGGAACCACGGGCACCGGCACCGGAGCCACGACCACCGGCGCCGGGACAACCGGCACCACGGGCACAGGCACCGGAACCACCGGAACCACGACGACCGGGACCGGCACCACCGGAACCGGCGGAACCCCACCCGCCACCTCCGTGCGCTGACCCCGCCGGCGGCCACTTCCCCGATCCGGGAAGCGGCCGCCGCTGTCGTGATCGGCTGAATCCACCGACGTGCGAACAAGGGAGGGAGACATGAGAACGACGACGAAACTGGTCATCACCGGCGGCGCGCTGCTGGCCGCGCTGGCGCTGACCGCCGGGCCGGCACAGGCCGGTCCGCGCAACGACGACCCAGATGTCAAGGCCGCCTGCGACACCTTCAACCGGATTGGCGCCGAGACCGGCCTCTGGCCCCGCCAGGACTGTGCGAACTGGCACGTGAACCGCGGCACCACCTCGGTACGGACGGTCAACTACCAGGGCTGGTGGCCGTTCACGGACCTGGACCTCGACCTGGACCTGCCGGATCTGCACCGTCTGACGAACCTGCCGGCGGTGCTGAACATCAACAGCCCATCCGGGAGCGTCACCGTTCCGTTCGGGCCGGGGGGCCGTACCTCCGCAAACGGCTGAAAGAGCCGAGCGGACCGCAAGCGATCAGCGGCGGCCGGGGGTCCCGCCCCCCGGCCGCCCATCTTTCCGATCAGCCGCCGGCCATCGCGCCGACCACCATGAAGGGTTCCTCGCCGCGCGCCACCCGGTCCGGCAACGGCGCGTCCGGCGGTTCGTTGGACAGATCCTCCTCGCAGGCGAAGAAGCGCACCAGCGGACGCCGCTGCCCGGTCCCCCGGTCGCGGATGGTGCCGGCGAGCATCGGATAGTCGCGCTCCACCGCGTCCAGCACACCGCGCTGGGTGACCGGCCCGTCCACCTCGACCTGGACCTCCTTGCCGGTCCGGGCGAGCGTGCGCAGGTGCACCGGCAGGACCACCCGGATCACGGCAGCACCTGGGCTTCCACCGAGAGCACCGGCGGCAGGTCCCGCACGATCGCGGTCCACGTGTCGCCGCTGTCCGCCGACGCGTACACCTGGCCGCCGCTGGTTCCGAAGTAGACGCCGCACCCGTCGAGGGTGTCCACCGCCATCGCGTCCCGCAACACGTTGACGTAGCAGTGCGACTGCGGCAGTCCGGCGGTCAGCGGCTCCCACTCGTGCCCGCCGCTGCGGCTGCGGTAGACGCGCAGCTTGCCGTCCATCACGTAGTGCAGGGAGTCGCTGGTGATCGGCACCACGTAAATCGTCTCGGGTTCGTGCGCGTGCACCGCGATCGGGAAGCCGAAGTCGGTCGGCAGGTCCCCGCTGACCTCGTGCCACCGGCCACCCGCGTCGTCGGTGCGCATCACGTCCCAGTGCTTCTGCATGAACAGCGTGTCCGGCCGGGACGGGTGCATGGCGAGCCGGTGCACGCAGTGCCCCACCTCGGCGTCCTCGTCGGGAATGCCGTCCGAGCGCAGGCCCGCGTTGATCGGCTGCCAGGTCGCACCGCCGTCGTCGGTACGGAACGCGCCGGCCGCGGAGATCGCCACGTACATCCGTTCCGGGTCGGTGGGGTGCAGCACGATCGTGTGCAGGCACATCCCGCCGGCTCCGGGCTGCCAGGACGGGCCGGTCCGGTGCTGCCGCAGGGCGGTCAGCTCCTCCCACTTCTGCCCGCCGTCCGTCGACTTGTAGAGCGCGGCGTCCTCGGCGCCGGCCCAGACGGTGTCCGGGTCGGTGCGGGACGGCTCGAGGTGCCAGATGCGCTTGAACTCCCAGGGACGGGGTGTTCCGTCGTACCAGAGGTGGTCACCGACGGGGGCGGCGTAAGTGAAGTCGTTGCCGGCCGCCTGCCAGTTCTTGCCGCCGTCGTCGGAGCGTTGCATGATCTGGCCGAACCAGCCGGAGGTCTGGGAGGCCCAGATCCGGTCCGGTTCGGCCGGAGAACCGTTCACGTGGTAGATCTCCCAGCCGGCGAAGTGCGGGCCGTCGATCGTCCAGTCCTGGCGCGTCCCGTCCGAGGTCAGGATGAACGCGCCTTTGCGTGTGCCTACCAGTAGCCGTACGCCAGTCATGGCCTCACTGTGCCGCAGAAAACGGTCATCTCTCCAAGGCGCGGGCCATTTCCGCCTGTTCGGCGAGCACTTCGTTCATCCGCACCTGCACCGCGTCCATCTTTCCGATGGTCTCCGCCGTGGTGTGGATGCCGGCCGACACGGTCTCCGCACTGGCCTGGATCCCGGCGATCTGCTCGGCCACCCGCTGGGTCGCCTCGGCGGTCTCCCGGGCCAGGTCCTTGACCTCCCCGGCGACCACCGCGAAGCCCTTGCCGGCCTCACCGGCGCGGGCCGCCTCGATGGTGGCGTTGAGCGCGAGCAGGTTGGTCTGCTCGGCGATCGACTCGATGATCTTGATAACGTCGCCGATCGCGGTGGACGCCTGGCCCAGCGCGGCGACCTCGGCGGTCATCGCGGAAGCCCGGGTCACCGCCTGCTCGGCGACCTCGGTGGCGTCGCCGCTGGCGTCGCGCAGCCGCTCGACGGTGTCCAGCAGGGCGCGGGCGTTGGCGGCCGCCCGTTCAGTGCCGCGCAGCACGTCGAGCCGCTGGTTGACCAGCTGCTGAACGTTGCGCAGGGCGGCCGCGCGGGACTCGGACAGATCGATGTACTCGGTGGTGAAGAAGTCCATGGTGCCGACCACCCGGTCACCGCTGGTGATCGGGAAGCAGACCCCGGAACGCACTCCGGCACGGCCCGCCGCGGGCGCCCGCACGCAGTCGGTGAGTTCCGACAGGTCACGGACGAAGACCAGGTCCCGGGCCCGCCAGGCGCGCCCGGAGAGCCCGACGCCCTCCGCGAACGTGGCGGCCAGCGTGACCCGGCGGAACTCCTCGCCGGCCGAGCCCGACTCGACCTCGAATCTCAGCACGTTCGCGTCCGGGTCGACCTCCCAGTACGACCCGTACGCCCACCCGAACGCGGAGCGCACCGCGTCCAGGGCGGCCCGCAGCGCCGACTGGCTGTCCACGGACGCGCCCAGCCGGGTCACGACAGCGGTGACCGCCATCCGGTCGTCGGCGACCTGGCGCAGCTCGGCCGCGGCGATCGCCGCGCTGCGGGCACGTTCGGCGATCCGGGCGATCGTCGCGAACTTCTCCTTGCGCGCGTCGTCCAGGTAGAGCGGAACCGGCGAGTAGTACTCCAGGACGCCCATCACCTCGTTGCCCTTGGTGACCGGCAGCACCAGGCCGGCGACCATGCCGCTGCCCAGCGCGGTCTGGCAGCGCCGGCAGCCGCCGCACTCGGCGAGCGACTCGGCGCTGGTCAGCTGCCGGGTCCGGTACGCCCGGCCGAGCAACCCGCTGTCCATCGGCAGCGACCTGCCGGGCGTCGCCGCCTGGAGCTGCGGGGTGAGCCGGCCGGTCTCGTGGACCAGGCGCAGCTGCCGGCCGTCGGGCACCCAGATCGCGCCGTAGCCGAAACCGTACGACTCCACGGTACTGGCCACCGTGATCCGCCAGGCGTTGATCTCGTCGGTCGCCGTCTCCAGCGCCAGCACCAACTCTTCCAGGGCCTCGACGTCACGGGGGATGGGCCGGGTGGCCTCCGGACCGGGCTGCTGGGAACCGAACCACCGCACGCTGCTACTCCTCCACCATCCGGATCCTCGTCCATCCATCGGCCCCGGGGCGCGCAGATGTAGTGAAAGCTCGGACCACCCGGTCGGCACGCCGGCCGTTCCGGGCGTCCGCGCCGCCCGGCGGACCGCGGGCCCCCCGTCCTCAGCGCTGCGGCCAGACCAACAGGACCCGGCACGGCGCGTGGTCGACCACGAACCGGCTGGCCGGTCCGAGGCTCTTCGGGCCCGGCCGGTCCACGTCCCCGTCCCGCGCCGCCACCAGCAGATCCATCCCGGCACAGGCGGCGACCACCTCGCGTTCGACGCGGCCGCGCCGGAACACGGTCCGGGCCGCCCGGCCGAACCGCTCCTGGGCGGCCGTCATCAACTCGTTCTCGGCCGCCACCCCGGCCGCCTCGACCACGGTCCCCGGGTCCTGATGGCCGCGATGCGGCCACCCGCCACGGCCGAGCAGGCCGGCATACGCGCCGTGCGCCCCGGCCGCGATGGCGGGGTCGAGCGCGTGCACCAGGGTCACGGAGTCGTCCGGGCCGGTCAGGTCCCGCGCCGCGTCCACGGCTGCCGGCCAGACGCCTTCCCGTACCCACACCAGTACGTCCACGGTCAGAAGACTTGCAGCCCTTCGCCGCCGCCGCCACCCACACTCGCCTGCGCGACGCCCGGCTGCCCCGCAGGGTGTGTCCCGCCTCTGGAGAGACCTCCGGCGGCCAGCCGGGGGCGTGCGGCTGGTCACTGGAGTGTGTCCCGAGCCGGGAGGGACCCCCGGCGGCCAGCCGCGGCCGCGCGGTTGGTCGCCGGAGGCGCGCAGCGGGGTCGCCGGGTCGCCACGAAACGTGTTTCCTGAGAATGGCCTTCAGCTTGACTGGGTACCTTGACCTGACTCGGCTCCGGTCTCCGGCGCCGAGTCGGTGATCCCTACGAAGGAGTTGATGTCCGCCGTGGGCGGATACGGGTGGCAAGTCGTCCTCGTCATGGTTCTCGTGCTGCTCAACGCGGCCTTCTCCGGCAGCGAGATGGCCCTGATCTCGCTGCGCGAGAGCCAGCTCCAGCGCCTGGAGCGGCAGAGCCGTGCCGGCCGCACCCTGGCGCGCCTGGCCCGGGATCCGAACAGGTTCCTCGCCACCATCCAGATCGGCATCACGCTGGCCGGATTTCTGGCGTCGGCGGCCGCGGCGGTCTCGCTCGCGCAGCCGCTGATCAAGCCGCTCGGGTTCCTCGGCACGGCGGCCGAGCCGATCGCCATCGTGATCGTGACCATCCTGCTCACGTTCTTCACGCTGGTGGTGGGTGAGCTGGCGCCGAAGCGGATCGCGATGCAGCGGGCCGAGGGGTGGGCGCTGCTGGTGGCCCGGCCGCTGGACGTGCTGGCGACGCTGTCCCGGCCGGTGGTCTGGTTCCTCGGCAAGGCCACCGACCTGGTGGTGCGGATGACCGGCGGCGACCCCGAGGCGGGCCGCGAGGAGGTCAGCGCCGAGGAGATCCGGGACATGGTCGCCCAGCAGCAGGAGTTCACCCCGGAGCAGCGCACCATCATCAGCGGCGCGTTCGACATCGCCGACCGCACGCTGCGCGAGATCCTGGTGCCGCGCCGCGACGTGCTGATCCTGCCCGCCGTGATGCGCTCCTCCGAGGCGCTGCAGGTGCTGGTCGACGGCGGTCACTCGCGGGCGCCGGTGACCGGGCCGCTGGGTCTGGACGACGTGCTCGGCGTGGTCCACCTGCGCGACCTGATCGGCTCCGAGGGGCACGTCCTCGACCACATGTTCACGCCGACCTTCCTGCCCGAGACGCTGAAGATCGCCGACGCGATGCGCCAGCTGCGCACCCAGCGCCAACAGTTCGCCCTGGTGGTCGACGAGCGCGGGGCGATCGACGGGATCGTCACGATGGAGGACCTGGTCGAGGAGGTGGTCGGCGAGATCTACGACGAGACCGACCGCGACGTGCAATCGGTGGTCCATGAGGACGACGGCGCGATGCTGCTGCCGGGCACGTTCCCGATCCACGATCTGCCGGACATCGGCGTGGAGATCGAGGAGGAGGACGAGGGCGACTACACGACGGTGGCCGGCCTGGTGCTGGCCCGCCTGGGGCACATCCCGACGGCGCCTGGCGAGACGGTGGCGATCCATGGGCACACCGCCGAGGTGGTGGAGATCACCGGCCGGGCGATCACCCAGTTGCGGCTGCGCCCGGTGCAGACCGAGAGCCCGGCCACAGTTTCCTAGCGGCGTTTGCCCGCCGGCCGGACCGGGCAGGCTTCGGCGGTGTCCACGATCATCGCGCTCGTGCTGCTGGGCGCGGTGCTCGGTTTCGCCGTCGCCCGCCCGCGCGGCCTTCCGGAGGCGGTCGCCGCGGTTCCCGCGGCGCTGCTCTGCGTCGCCTGCCGGCTGGTCTCCGCCCGAGAGGCCCTGGATGAGGTACGGGCTCTGCTCCCGACCGTGCTGTTCCTCGCCGCCGTGCTGGTCCTGGCCCATCTCGCCGAGGTGCACGGGGTCTTCGGGTGGGCCGGCGCGGCGGTGGCCCGTTTCGGACAGGGCCGCCCCAAGCGGCTCCTGACCGCGGTCTTCGCGGCGGCGGCGGTGACCACCGCGGTGCTCAGCCTGGACGCCACGGTCGTGCTGCTCACCCCGGTGGTGCTGACCGTCGCCGCCCGGGCCGGGGTGCGGCCCCGCCCGCACGTCTACGCCTGCACCCACCTGGCGAACTCGGCGTCGCTGCTGCTGCCGGTGTCGAATCTGACGAATCTGCTGGCGTTCGCGGCGAGCGGGCTGAGCTTCGCCGGGTTCGCGGCGCTGATGGCGGCGCCCTGGCTGATGGTGGTCGTCGCCGAGTACCTGGTGTTCCGCTTCTTCTTCGCCCGTGACCTGCACGGCCGCGCCGAGCCGCCGGCCGCGCCCGGGCCGGCTCCCCGGTACGCCCTGACCGTGCTCGCCGCGACGCTCGCCGGGTTCGCCGCGCTGCAGCCGCTCGGGGTGGAGCCGGCCTGGGTGGCGACGGCCGGGGCGGTCGCGCTGGCCGCCCCGCTGGCCCGCCGCCTGCGGGTGGGCACGCTGGTCACCGAGGCGAACCCGATGTTCTGCGCGTTCGTGCTGGGACTGGGCGTGGTGGTGCTCGCGGTGCGCGACAACGGGCTCGGCGACTGGATCGACGGGCTGGTGCCCCGGCACGCCGACCTGCTCGGGCTGCTCGTCGTGGCCGGGCTGGCGGCGGTGCTCGCCAACCTGCTGAACAATCTGCCGGCGACGCTGGTGTTGCTGCCCGCGGCCAGCCACTCGCCGGGGCTGCTGCTGGCGGTGCTGATCGGGGTCAACGTGGGCCCGAACCTCACCTACGCCGGTTCGCTCGCCACCCTGCTGTGGCGGCGCATCCTGCACGCGCGCGACGCCGCGCCGCGTACCGCCGAATTCTTGTCCCTGGGGGTCGCGACCGTGCCGTTGTGCCTGGTCGCCGCAGTGGTAACGCTCTGGGCGGGGCTGCGGATCAGCGGCCACGCGGCGTAGGGCGGCGGTCCCTCACCGGGCCGGAGAGAACTTCCGGCGCCCAGGCCTGCCCGAAAACGTACGCCTGGGCGTACGTTTCGCCGAGCACCCGTGCTCTCGATCCGGCGATCGATCACCGCCGCCCGCAGAACGCCGTACCTCCCGATCGGCACGTCACGAAGTCGACACCCCTCTCCGGGGCCGGTCAATCATCCGGTCTACCAGCGCGGACGTCGTTCATTGACAGGTATGGCGACCGCCTCTAGGGTCGCATCGATTTGCAACTATCGCGCGGATTCGGAGGCGTCATGAGCCTGTCGTCGATGGCCGAGGACGCCGCGCTGCGTCTGCAGGGCACCCCAGGCGTCTCGCCGCGGGCGGCCGCGGCCACCGCCGCCGCCGTCACCGCCGAGGAGATGGCGAAAGGCGCGCCGCCGGCCGACGCCAAGACCGCCGGCGAGAACGCGGCCCGCTCGGCGTCCGGCACCAGCGTCGCCGGGTCGGTGCTGACCCAGCTGGTGAAGTACGTGCCCACCGAGACGATCTCGGTCTATCTCGCCGTCCAGGCCGCTCTGGGCACGGTCACCGCCCCGCCCGGCCGCGCCGAGTGCCAGGCCGACTTCACCTCGCGGTGGGTCTGGCTGGTCCTGCTCGGCGTGGCAACGGTGCTGCTCACGCTGGGCCTGTCGTACCGCAGTCAGAAGCAGGTGGCCCCGGACTCGCGCTTCCGGGTGCCGCTCGTCGAGCCGGCCGCGGCCGCGTCGGCGTACCTGATCTGGGCCCTCTCGCTGCCGACGACGCCGCTGAAGGACTTCTGCTCCTACGACGCGCGGGCGTGGGGCCCGGTCCTGCTGCTCGCCGGCACCACGATCATCGCCACCACCGCTTACGTCTTCGGCAAGACCATCACCTGGCAGAAGGTCCTCCAGGAAGACGGCGACCGCTGATCGTCCACGGCTGCCCGAACACGGGGGGTGGCGCTGATGCGGGAAGGGCGTTCGCCGGCTGGCGGCCAGAGGCCCCTCCGGGCCGCGAGGGACCCTCCCTTCACTGCCGGCCGCGAGCCGGCGGCCGGCGCGGGGAGATCCCTGCGGGGGCGCGAGAGACCCTTGCCGGGCAGCCGCGTTCGTCGGGGCTGGTGCTGGATCGCGTGATGCCCCGGCTCGGTCAGGGGTGTTGTGCGGGTGGGGCGCTGTCGGCTTCCAGGATGAAGACCGAGCCGCCGCCCGGGTTGGGCTCGTAGCGGACGTCACCGGCATTCGCGCGAGCCAGGTTCCGCACGATGTAGAGGCCCAGACCGGTCCCGCGCACGGTCCCGGCCGTGTCGTCCGCGCGGGCCAGCCGCTCGAACAGGCGCGGGCGGAACTCCGGCGGCACGCCCGGACCGGAGTCCTCGACGCGCAGGTGGACGCGGTCGCCGGCCGGCTCGATGCGCAGGGCGCCGGCTCCCCCGGCGTACTTGGCCGCGTTCGACAGCAGGTTGACGACCACCTGCTGCAGATGTGACACGTGGAAGAGGACGTCCGCGTCCGGTCCGAGGATCGGGATGTGGCGGTTGTCGGTGCCCTCCAGGGCGCGGGCCACCTCGGCCCGCAGGGAGAGCGTCGAGCGGACCGCGTTGATGTTGCCGGCGTCGAGGGTGACCATGGCCAGCACCTCGCGGACGATCTCGTCGAGGCGTTCGGCCTGACGGTTGATGATCTTGATCAGGCCGGCGTGCGGGTGTTCCGGGTCCATCTCGTCGGCCAGCAGGTCGCTGTAGCCGAGGATGGACGACAGCGGGTTGCCAATCTCGTGGCCGAGCATGCCGATCATGTCGAGTTTCAACTGGTCGGCGGCCTCCAGTTCGAGGTTGCGCTCGGAGAGCGCGGCGGCGGCCTGGTCGCGGGCCCGTTCGGCGGCGCGGCGGGCGGAGATGTCGGTGGCCACGACGATCAGGTGCTTGGGGCGGCCGCCGGGGCCGCGGACCACCGAGATCGTCGCCTCGGCGTCGACCCAGTGCCCGTCCGCGTGCCGGAGCCGGACCTCGTGGGCGTACCCGTCGGCCTCGCCGGTGAACAGGCGGGCGAGGTTGCGGTGCGCGACCGGGCGGTCGTCCGGGTGAATCAGCTCCTCGACCGTGGTGCCGGCCACCTCCTCGGCGCGGCGGCCGAGCATGCCGGCGAACGCCTTGTTCACCGCGATCAGCGTGCCGTCCAGGCCGCAGACCACCTGACCGACCGTGGACTGGGTGAACTGGGCTCGGAAGCGCTGCTCGTTGAGCGCGACCGCCTGCTGGGCGGCGCGGGCCGCGCTGACGTCGGTGTTGATCTCCAGAACCTGGACCCCGCCGTCGGCGGGGCGGTGCACGACCTGGCGGCTGAGCACGGTGACGGTGCGGCCGGCCGCGGTGAGGTGCTGCATCTCGCCGTCCCAGTGGCCGTGGCGCCGCAAAGCCTCGTCCTGCTCGGCGAGCGTGGCGCCACCCAGGATGGTGGTGTTCAACAGCCGGTGGGTGATCCGGCTCAGCGCGGCGTCCGCGGACCAGCCGTACAGGCGCTCGGCGCCGGTGTTCCACCAGAGGATCCCGCCGGACAGGTCGCGGACGATCACCGCGGCCGGGATGAGCTCCAGCAGGCGCGCCTGGCGCTGCATGGCGGCGTCGGCGACGCGGCTGCCCGTGACGTCCTCGACCTGGACCACGACGTACGGCTGCTCGGCGCCCACCGTGTCGCGCACCCGCGCCACCCGGACCACCACCGACATGTGCTTCCCGTCCTTGCGCAGGCACCGCCGCTCCACCTGCATCGTCTCGGCGTCCCCGGCGGCCAGGCGGCGCAGCGCGTCCTCGGCCGTCGCCACCTCGTCCGGGTGTTGCAGGTCCTGGAAGGACATCCCGGCCAGGTCCTCGGCGGTGTACCCGGTGATCTCGGTCATCGCCGAGTTGGCCTCCAGGAAGCGGCCGAACGTCCGCTCGTCGAGGCTGCACAGGCTCAGGCCGAGCGGCGAGCTCTCGAAGGTGTACCGGAAGCGGGTCTGGATCGCCTCCAGCGCGGCCAGGTTGCCGGTCCGCTCGGCCAGCAGCGCGACGTTGGCCTCGTAGTCCTCGGCGTGCCGCAGCGCCGCGCCGACCGTGCCGGCGACCAGGTCGAGGTGGTACGCGTCGTCGGCGTCGAAGGCGTGCGGCCGGTTGCTGGCGATCTTCAGCACGCCGATCGCCCGGTCGCCGTGGTAGAGCGGGCTCACGCACATCGACCGCACCCCGGTGGCCCGGCAGATGCCCCGGCTCGCCCGGTCGTCGGTCTCCACGTCGGTGCAGTGCGTGGCGCGGCCCTCGGTCAGCGCCGCCCCGCTCACCGAGTCGGCGATGGTCTGGTGCTTGCCGACGTGCGCGGCCAGCGTCCCGGCGCCGGCCACGTACCGCAGCAGGTCGCCCTCGATCAGCTCGATCATGGCGCCGCAGGCGGCCGGGAACACGGCCACCGCCCGCTCGGTCACCACACGCAGCACCTGGTCGCGGTCCTGCGCGACGGCGGTGACCGCGCGCTGCGTCTCGACGGCGGCCAGCAGCGCCCGGGTCTGCCGGGCGGACTGCTCGGCGGCGGCCCGGCGGGGCGCGGTGTCGCGCAGGAAGGCGTGGAAGTTGCGGTCCTCGGGGGCGCCGGATGGCCAGATGGTGATCTCGACCACCACCCGGTGGCCGTCGCGGTGCAGCGCGGGCAGGTCGACCGGCCGGCCGAGCACCGCCGGGGCGCCGCCGTCCAGGTAACGCAGCATTCCGGCGCGGTGTGCGGCGCGTAGTTCCTCGGGGATCAGGACCTCGCCCAGGGGCCGGCCGACGATCTCGTCGGGCGCCCAGCCGAGCAGCCGGGTCGCGGCCGCGTTCCAGGTGGTGACCAGCCCGGCCTCGTCGATGCCGACGAACCCGTCGGGCGCGTGCGCGATCGCCCGGCGCAGCCGCTCCAGCTCCATGCGCTCCGACACGTCCAGCGCCACACCCTCGGGAACCCGCACAGCCACCCACCCTCATGTCCGTTCCGAGGTCAGGTATCGGCGGCTCCCGGCGGGAGATGAGCGGGCCGGTCGGGACCGGTCAGGCAGATGCCGTCCAGCATCAGGTCCACCGAGCGGTCCGCGGCGGCCCGGGCGGCGGCCGCGTCGGCGGTGGCCTCGGCGACGCCCTGCACCATGGTGAACAGCAGCGCCAGGTCTTCGGGGACCAGGTCGGCGCGGACGTGGCCGTGTTCCTGGGCCCGGCGCAGCGGGCCGCTGAGCGCGGTCAGCGCACGCTGCCGGTAGCGGCGCCGGGTGGGCACGTCCAGACGGCGGACCAGAGCGACCAGGCCGCGCATGGCGATCTGGGTGTGCAGCACCGAGCGCAGGAGCCGGCGGAACTGGCAGGGTTCGCCGGCCGGGCCGGCGACGGCCTCGGCGAGCAGGTCCAGCTGGTGTTCGAGGACGGCGGTGGTGAGCGCTTGCCGGTCCGGGAAGTGGCGGTAGAGCGTGGCCTGGCCGACCCCGGCGCGGCGGGCGATCTCCGGCATCAGGGCGACCGGGTCGGGCCCGGTCAGCACTTCGCTGGCTGCCAGGACGATGGCCGCACGATTGCGTTGGGCGTCCCGGCGACGCGCAGTCGGGGTTCCGTAGAGCAACGTCCCACCCCCTTACCGACGAGTCACGTTACCGGCCGGTAATGAGAATGTCATCAGCTTCACTCTTTCTCCAGGCCCACGATCGGCGGTACGGGCCGGCGGCCGTCCACGAAGGAGCCGCACCGCCCGATATCCGACAGGCCACCAGGCGGCTACGCCAGGTAACGTGACGATTACTGTTGGCCTACACCGGGGGTCGAAAGTGGTCACGGTGCAAGCGGTCATCGCCGGGCGTTACCGGGTCATCCGGCCGCTCGGCTCCGGGGGGATGAGCCACGTCTGGCTTGCCCATGACGACGTGCGGCACATCGATGTCGCGATCAAACAGTGCACAGTGCCCGCCGGCCTGCACCCGGACCAGCAGGACGTGGTACGGGCCTGGGCGGCCGGCGAGGCGCGGGCCGTGTCCCGGATCCGGCACCCCAACGTGATCCGCACGCTGGACGTACTGCCCGCGCCGGAGGGCCCCTGGCTGATCATGGAGTACGTGGCCGGCCGCTCGCTGCAACAGGTGATCCAGAAGGAGGGCCCGATGCCGCCGGCCCGGGTCGCCCGGATCGGCCTGGCCGTGCTGGCCGGGCTGAACGCGGCCGGCCGCGCCGGGCTGCTGCACCTCGACGTCAAGCCGGGCAACGTGCTGGTCGGCGACGACGGCCGGATCGTGCTGATCGATTTCGGCCCGGCGGTGACCGCGGGTGGGATCGCCGCACTGACCGCGGCGCGGGTGGTGCTGGGCTCGCCGAAGTACATCGCCCCGGAACGGCTGTTCGGCCGCTCCTCGACGGCCCGCTCCGACCTGTGGTCGCTGGGCGCGACGCTCTACCACGCGGTGGAGGGCCGGCCGCCGTACGCGCGCAGCAGCACCGCCGCCACCCTGCGCGCCCTGGCCAGCGGCCCGCCGGACGCCCCGCGCCGGGCCGGCCCGCTCACCCCGGTGCTGGCCGGCCTGCTGCGTTCCGAGCCGGCCCGGCGCATCGACCACGCGCGCGCCGCCGAGCTGCTGCACCGCATCGCCGAGCCGCCGCGCTCGCGGGTCCGGCGGCGGGTGCCGGCGATGGCCACGGCGCTCACCCTGATCGCCACGCTGGTCGTCGGAGGCGGCGCGCAGGGCGTCGAACGGGCCCGGCCGGGCCCGACGCCGGCCGGATTCACCTGGTGGCCCGACCCGGCCGGGTTCGCGCTGGCGGTCCCGTCCGGCTGGACGCCGGGCCGGACCTTCGGCGGGGTCACCTTCAGCAGCCCCGGCGACCGGGCCACGCTGCGGATCAGCCGCTGGCCGCACCCGCCCGGGGACGTGGTCGCCGCCCTGCTCGCCGAGGAGCGGTCGATCCGGTTGCCGGACTACCGACGGGTGCGGATCGAGGCGCTGCCGGAGCCACCGGACGCGGTCTGGGAGTACACGTTCACCGACCCGGAGACCGGGCCGATGCGCGGGGTGCGGCGGGTGGCCGGCGCGGCCGGCGGGACATACCTCGTCGAGTGGCGCACACCACGGTCCGAATGGATGGCTGACCTGCCCAAACTCACTATTGTCCTGGACTCTTTCGGCTAGGGCAGAATGTGCAGCCATGTATGTCGGGATCACCGGGGTGGGCGCGTACCTTCCGGAACGCGAGATCACCACGGCCGAGCTGCAGGACGGCGTGTCCCGGGCCGGCGGCATCCGCCTGCCCCGCGATTTGTTCGCCCGGCTCACCGGCATCGAACGGCGCCGCGTCGCCGGCCCCGGGGAGTACGCGTCCACGCTGGCCGTGCACGCCGCCCGCACCGCGCTGGCCCGCGCCGACCTCGACCCGCTCGACATCGACCTGCTGCTGTTCGCCTCCGCCTCGCGGGACATGGTGGAGCCGGCCACCGCGCACATCGTGCAGGCCGAACTCGGCGGCCGCGCGCACGCGCTGGACGTCACCAACGCCTGCAACAGCTTCGTCAACGGCATCGACCTGGCCCGCTCGATGATCCTGGCCGGCCGGGCCCGCCGCGCTCTGGTGGTCACCGGCGAGACCCCGAGCCGGGTGATGCGCGGCCGGGTGGACAGCCGGGAGCAGGCCCGCCGCTCGTTCGCCGGGTTCACCTTCGGCGACGCCGGGGCGGCGGTGGTGGTCGAGCCCGTGCACCGGGGCGGCATCCTGGACATCGACACCGAGACGCACTCGCGGCACTGGACGGTCGGCGGCATCCCGGGCGGCGGCTCCCGGCACCCGCGCGGCGACGAGCACACCTACTTCGCCGGCGACGGACACCGGCTGCGCGGCGTGTTCGAGAAGGTCGGCGCCAGCATCCTGGACCGGGTCCGGGCCCGCACCGGACTGGAACACACCGACTTCGCCAGGATCCTGGTGCACCAGGTGACACTGCCCTACCTGGACCGGTTCCTGGAGGTGACGGGTGTGCCACGCGATCGGCTCGAGGTCACGGTCGCCGAGCTGGGCAACGTGGCGAGCGCGACCCTGGGCGTACAACTGGATCGTGTTCTCCCGGATCTCGAGCCCGGGGACCGGGTGCTGTTCCTGGGCCTGGGCGGCGGGGTCAGCATCATGACCATGGTGTGGGAGCGCTCGTGACCGGCGACCTGTGGGTGGTCGTGCCGGCGTTCGACGAGGCGGCCCGGATCGGCGCGACCCTGCGGGCGCTCGCCGCGCAGACCGACACCGAGCTCACCCTGCTGGTGGTCGACAACGGGTCCTCCGACGGCACGGCCGACATCGTCCGGGAGTTAGCGGCGCCGTTCCCGGTACACGTGCTCACCGAGCCGGAGAAGGGCGTGGGCTGCGCGGTCGACACCGGCTTCCGGCACGCGATCGCCTCCGGCGCCCGGATGATCGCCCGCACCGACGCGGACTGCCTGCCCCGCCCGGGCTGGGTCGCCGCGGCCCGCGACGCGCTCGGCGGCGGCGCCGGGATGGTCTGCGGGCGGATCACCGCGCGGCGCGACGAGCACGGGCCGGCCGGGCGCGCGTTCTTCGCCGCCCTGGTCACGGTGGCCGCCGCGTTCGGCCGGATCCGCCCCGCACACCGGGGCCCGCACTACCTCGCGCCGTACCGGATGCACGCCGGCAACAACATGGCGATCACCGCCGAGCTCTATCTGGCCTGCGGCGGGATGCCGCGGCGACCGTCGCCGACCGACCGGATGTTCCTCAACCGGGTGCGCGGCACGACGGCGGCCATCGCGTACCGCCGCGACATGGTTGTGGAGAACTCGACCCGCCGGATCCGGGCATACGGCGTGGTCCGCTCCGCGAAGTGGTACCTCGACAAGGGCAGCGGCCGGCTCGGCCCGGACCCGAGGTGAGCGACGATGCTCGATGAGCTGAACGCCGGCCTGCGGCCCGGCGACGACACCCCGGCGTTGCTGGGACGCCGCACGGTCTCCCGGGGAGACCTCGCGGAACTGCGCGACCGGTACGCGGGCGCGCTGCACGCCCGCGGGCTGCGACCCGGGGACACGCTGGGAGTCGCGGTACGACCCGGCGCGCGTTCCCTGGCGGTGCTGCTCGCGGCGTACCGGATGGGTCTGCGGATCGCCGTGCTGGACCCCTCGGCCGGCCCGGACGTCCTGCTCGCCCGCCTCCGGCTGGCCTCGCCGGCCCTGGTCGTCGCGGACGCGGCCGCGCAGGCCGTCGCGGGCTGGGCCGCGCCGCTGGCCCGGCGGGCGGGCCTGGCGCTGCCCGACCTGTCCCGCATCGCCCCGGCCGTCACCGTGGGCCGCCGCCTGCCCGGCTCCGCGCCGGCGCTGCGACCCGGCGGCCCGCCTCCCCCGGCCTTCGACGGCGACGGGGACGCGGTGGTGATCTTCACCTCCGGGACGACCAGCAGCCCACGCGCCGTGGTGCACACGCGCGCCGGGCTGGGCGCCGGTATGCGGTCGGTCGCGGAGCTCGTCCGGCCGCGGGCCGGCGTGCCGGTCCTCGGCGGGATGTTCTTCGTGCTGGTCCCGGCGCTGGCGTCGGGCGCGCCGGTGGCCGCGCCGGCCCGCCGGCCCCGATCGCTGGCCCGCCAGGTCGTCTCGCTGCGGCCACAGGCCACCTACCTGACGCCGCCGCAACTGCGCGCCGCGCTCGACGCCGGCGTGCCCTGCCACGGCCGTGTCTACAGTGGCTCCGCGCCGGTGTCGGCGACGCTGCTCGACCGGGTCCGGGCGGCCGGGGCGGACGAGGCGTGGTGCGTCTACGCGCTGACCGAGGTCTTCCCGGCCGCCGCGGTCGAGGCCACCGTGAAAGCCGCCCACCGGAGCGAGGGTGACCTGGTCGGCGACCTGCTGCCGGGCGTCCGCGCGGACCTGTCCGGCACCGCCGAGCTGCGGCTGGCCGGAGCCGGAGTGTGCGATCGCTACCTGGGCTCGCCGCCGCACGAGTGGGTGTCCACCGGCGACGTCGCGCGGCTCGACGGGCGGCGCGTGGTACTGGCCGGGCGGGCCAAGGACATGATCCTGCGTCGGGCCGAGAACATCTATCCCGGCCTCTACGAGCCGGCGCTGCACGTGCCCGGGGTGTCGCTGGCCGTGCTGGTCGGCGTGCCCGCCCGGGACGGCGACGAGAACCTGGTGGCGATCGTGGAGACGTCGCCCGGCGCGGACCGGGCGGCGGTCCGGGCCGCGCTTCGCGACCCGCTGCGGCGGATGGGCGCGGCACGCCCGGACCGGGTGCTCTTCGCGCCCGTGCCGCTGGCCGGGCGGTCCCGCAAGCCGGACCGGGCGGCCGCCGCGGCCCTCGCCAACTCGGCGGTACGGCGGTGAGCCGTCCCGAACTGGCGGTCGTCGTCCCCGCGTACAACGAGAGCGGGTCGATCGGCGCCACGCTCGCCGCGCTCGCCGCCCAGACCGACACCGACTTCACGCTGGTCGTGGTCGACAACGGGTCGACAGACGACACGGCCGGCGTGGTGCGCGGGTTCGCCGCGCCGTTCCCGGTGGAAGTGGTCACCGAACCCGAGCGCGGGGCCGGCACCGCCGCCGACACCGGCTTCCGGCACGCCATCGCGCGGGGAGCCGTGCTGCTGGCCCGCACCGACGCCGACTGCCGGCCGGCGGTGGACTGGGTGGCCACCGCCCGCCGCCACCTGTGCTCGGGCGCGGAACTGGTGTGCGGCCGCAGTGTGCCGCGGCGGGACGAGCGGCCGTCGTTCGCGGAACGCCACGTGTTCCCGGCCGTGGTGCGGCTGGCGGCGCTCTACGGGCGCTACCGGGCCGCGCACCGGCGGGGTGGATTCCGTACCCCCTATGTCCTGATCCACGGGCACAATCTGGCCATCACCGCGGACCTGTACCAGCGTTGCGGCGGGACCCCACGGGAGCGCCTCGAGGACGGGTCGGAGGACCTGACGCTGCTCAACCGGGCCCGGCGCCACACCGGGCGGATCGTGCGCGCGGAGGATCTGGTGGTGGAGAACAGCCTGCGGCGGCTGCGGGCCTGGGGGGCCCGGCGGACGCTGCTCTGGTATTGGGACCGGCGGTGGCGCCCGCCCACGCCGTCCGAGGTGCACGTCAGATGACGCGCCCGCCCGCTTCCCGCCCGGCCGCCGCCCGGCGCGACCTGCGGCATGCCCGGCGGCGGGACCGGCGGGTGTACCTCGGCAGCCATCCGGTGTTGTTCGCGCTGCTCGCGGCGACCCGGCGGTGGCCGGCGCTACGGCTGGGCGGGACCGTGCTGGCCCACTCCGCACAGGCGTTCCGGGACGGGCTCGTCGGCGTCCCGCTGGACCGCGCCGCCGCCCGGACCACGGGTGGCGCGGCGAGCGACCTGGCCGGCGGCGACCTGCTGTTCAATCAGGACGGCGCGGGGCATCGGGGCACCCGCCGTACCGCCGCGATGGCGCTGAACGCCGAAGGCGTCGATCGCCTGCGCCCGGTCTGGACCGCCGTCCTGGACCACCGCCTCGCCCCGCTGGCCGCGGGCGGCCGGATCGATCTCGTCGCGGTGGCCGCCGAGCTTGCCGGCGCGACCGCCGCCGCCCTGCTCGGCGCCGACGCCGACGCCCGGGCCCTGGCCGCCGCCGCACGTGCCGCGGCGGCCGCCGCCGCCCGCGAGCACCTTCCGGGACCGCCGCGGCCCGGCGCCCGCCGGGCCGCGCGGGCCGCCACCGATCGCCTCATCGCCCTGCTCGGGCCGTCCCACCCCGACGACGGGCCCGCCCGGCCGGACCCCGGGCTGGCCGCGATGCTGGCCGTGGCCGCGATCAACACCACGGTCGCCGCCCTGCCCCGGGCCGCTGCCTGGTGCGCCGACGCCGGGTTGTGGTCCTTCGCGGAGACCGACCCCGAAGCGCTCACCTCGGAACTGCTGCGCGTCACCGCCCCCACCCCGCTGCTCCCCCGGGTCGCCGCGGCCCCCGGCACGGTCGGCGGCTGCCCGGTCCACGCCGGCGACCGCCTGATCCTGGTGGCCCGGCACGCCGTGGACGCGCACCGCACCGACCCGGACCCCGCCGACCCGGCCCCGCCGCAGGTGGCCCAGCTGGTCTTCGGCACCGGCCCGCACGCCTGCCCCGGCGCCCGCCTGGCCCGCCTCCAGCTCGCCGACGCGCTCCGCGCCCTGGCCGTCCACCGCCCCCGGGTGGTCACCGCGCGGGTGGACCGCCGCAGCGCCCTGCCCGGCTGGGCCCGGCTCGTCCTGGCGCCCACCCGATGACCACGATCGCCGTCACCGGGGCGAGCGGGTTCTGCGGTTCCGCCGTCGCCCGGGCCGCGGCCGCGTCCGGCGCCCGGGTGATCTGTCTCGGCCGCCGCCCCGGACCGGTGGGCGAACACCGCTTCTGGGACGCCACCCGGACGCTCCCCGACCTCAGCGGCGCCGATCTGGTGCTGCACCTGGCCGCGGCGGTCGGTGATCCGCCGCCGGGCCGGGCCGCCGCTGCCGCCTTCCACGCGGTGAACGTGGACGGCACGGCCCGCCTGCTGCACGCCGTGGCGGGGCGGCCGCTCGTCTGGGTGAGCAGCGCGAGCGTGTACTCCCCCAGTCCGCGGCCGATCCGCGAGGACCAGCCGTTGGGCGGGCTCACCGCGTACGGCGCGTCGAAAGCCGCGGGCGACAGGCTCGCCTCGGCCGCCGGGGCCGTCATCCTGCGACCGCGCGCCGTCTACGGGCCGGGCGATCCCCACCTGCTCCCGCGCCTGCGCCGGGCCGTGCGCGGCGGCCGCGTGCTGATGCCGGGACCGGACATCCGGCTGAGCCTGACCGCTGTCGAGAACCTTGCCGACGCGTGCCTGGCGGCGCCCGGCTGGCCGCCCGCGGCGTACAACATCACCGACGCCGAGCCCTATCCCCGTGACGCCACCGTCGCGGCGGCCTGCGGCGTGCCGGTCCGGCACGTGCCGTTGTCCCTGGCCCAGGCGGTCGCCGGGGTGGGCACGGCGGTGGCGCGGCTGACCCGGCGGGAGCCGGTCCTGTCCCGGTACGCCCTGGAGCAGCTCACCGCGCCGGTGGTGCTCGACATCTCCCGCGCCCGCGCGCAGGGCTGGCGGCCCGCCCGATCATTCGCGGACTATCTGGCTACCGTGCGCACCTGATCACCGCTATGCCATCCGCGTCGCCGTCTATAGCATCCTAGGAAGATAGGAATCCCTCTTAGCGCCCGCCACACCGCGGACCAGTCCCGCCTCGATGGCGCCCGCGCCGCACCTGCCCCGCCTCGTCGCCCTCCGACGCGAGACGTGAGCCCCGTCTCGCCGCGGCATCCCTGATCGGAAACAGAGCGGTAACGGCAAGGTTGCAGTCTGCCCGGCGCGCCCGCGCGTCGAGCCGCACGAACCGCACCGGCAAAACGGGATCTTCTACCCTGAGTCGGTCTACGAAACCGGACAGAAAGCACCTCAGACCGCCACCATGCGATGGCACAGGGTAACCCGTATCACCATGTCAACGTCGTTGACATGGGCCGTCAACGATGTTGACACTACGGCAGTAACCATCGGTGTCCGAAAGCGTTCAGTCATGTCCAGTCCTTCCGGACGGCTCGCCCGCCCACCCGCGTGGAACGCGACAGTGCCCCGCCAGCTCTTCTGGTTCATGCTGGTCGGCGCACTGAGCACGGTCCTGCAGACGATCGTGTACGTCTCCGTCCGCGAGGTGCTCGCCGCCACCTGGGCGAGCTGGCTGGCGCTGCTCGTGGTCACCCCGGCGAACACCGAGGCCCACCGCCGCATCACGTTCAACGTCACCACCACCGCGGTCGGCCGCCTGCACTGGGAGGCAGGTCTCACCTCGGTGGCCGTCTACCTGGCCAACCTGGTGGTGGCCCCGTGGTTCACCGGCCTCGCCGGTCCGCACCCGTCCTCGCTGACCGAGTCCCTGGTCCTGGCCCTGACCGGCAGCCTGGTGGGCGGCGCCCGCTACGTCGTCCTCCGCGGCTGGGTCTTCTCCACCCGCCGCCACGCGAAGTCCTCCCCGGCTCCGGCGACACCGCCGGCCACCGCCGCCCCGGCGCCCGCCGCTTCCCGGGCGCCCGCGGCGACGGCTTCCTGCGCACCTCTCGCCGCGCCCGCACCGGACCGTCGCACCCGGCGGAACCCGCGTGGCCGCCCGCTTTCCTTCCGCCAGAACACCGCCCCGGCCGGGACGACCGCTACTCCCGTCACCACGCCGGCCTCCCACGCCTACCGCTCCACCGACGACCTCTCGGCGGCACTGGCCTGCCTCGGCACGCTGGCCCCGATCCCCACGGCCCGTCTCTGCCTGGGCCAGCCGAGCCCCGGTGTCCTCAACCAGCGCCCGCCCGGCCGCCTGCGCACCTGGCATCGCAACCGCCGTCAGCACCTCACCGCCCGCAGCTGACCCTTCCGGGCACCCACCCGTCAGGACCCAGCCGCAGAACCTCGGCTGGCAGCGAGGAGTGTGTCCGGGACCCGGAGACACACTCCGGGACCAGCCGGCGCCGTGCGGCCGGGCGCCGGTGGTGTGTTCAACCGGCTGAGACGCACTCCAGGACGAGCCCGCGGCGGGCGGCTCGGGATACCGGGATTCAGTGGGTGGGGTCTTCGCAGGTGAGCAGGCGCTGGATGGCGTCGCCGTAGAGGGTGATGATGGCGGTTCGTTCGCCGCGGACCAGGGCCGGGTCGCCGACCAGCCAGAAGGCGTTGATCAGGCCGGCGAACTGGGCGGCGGCCAGCCGGGCGCGCAGTTCCGGGTAGGCGCCGCCGACGCGCTCGGCGAGCGGCCCGACGAAGACGTCGTGGATGGAGGCGCGGAGGCGTTCCTTGATCTCCGGGCGGTCCGAGGCGCTGAGCATCGCCCGGTACACCCCGGCGACCGGGCTCTCGGCGCCCTCCAGGACGTAGCGGACCAGTTCCCGGCCGATCGACTCCAGCGGGCCGGCGAGGATCGTGCTCAGGTCCCCGGAGACCGAGACCGTGGCGAGGAACAGCCCCTCCTTGGAGCCGAAGTGCCGGATCACCAGCGCCGGATCGCAACCGGCCGCCGCCGCGATGGCCCGGACCGTGGTGGCCGCGTAACCGTCGCGGACGAACAGCTCCCCGGCCGCGCGACGAATCGCGTCACGGGGTGGGAGGTTCTGCGGCGGCACACGATCATCTTATGGCGGTTTCCCAGTGAGCTCACCGGCCCCATCGGCACACTCGCGGGGGTCTTCCGGCCGCGTGGCGGAAACAGGGCGGTCCGGGAGATACCGGCGGCCGGCCACCGGAGCGAATCCCCAGCCGGGGCGGTGACCGGCCGCCGGAGCGCTCACCGGCCGGACCCCGCGCGCCGGCCCCGATCAGCACGCCGACCCGATCGGCTCACCGAGTGACTTCCTCGGTGGACGCGGACCCGACCACGTCGGGGTCCCGAGGGCAACCGGCGCCGGGCCGGAACGCTTCGCGCCGCGGATCCGTGCCGCTCATCCTGGGGCAGCGGGAACAAAAGGATGAGCAGGCAGGATCGAGGACATCGGGGTGGGCAGGGGGCGGCGCGGCGCGGGCGCCGGGATCAGCGCTGGGCGGTGTGGGCGCCGGTCCGCCGACGCCGGGTGAGGAACAGCGTGACCAGGCCACCCACCACCAGAGCCAGCCCGCCGAGCCCGACCGCGGCCGCGTTCGCCCCGGTCAGCGCGAGGCCACCGGCCGGGGGCGCGCCGGATCCGGGGTTCCCTCCGGCCGCCACCGGCCCGGACGGAGCCGTCCGCGCCGGCAGGCCGACCGGCTCACCGGCCACCGGTCCGCCGGTATCCCGCGAGTCGGAGCCCGGAGAGGGGGAGCCGGGCGAGTCGGCGTCCGGAACATCGGAGCCGGGCGAGTCGGCATCCGCGGCATCGGAACCGGGCGAGTCGGCGCCCGGCAGGCCGGAGCCAGGGGAGTCGGCCCCCCGGCCCGAGCCGTAGGGATCGGACGCGTCCGCCGGGACCTGGTCGCGCGGGACCGAGGCCCCGACCCGGCCCGGCGCTGCCGCCGCCACCGACAGGTGACCGAGGGCCACGTCCAGCAGACAGGCCGGCCCGGTCCGGACCTCGACCCGCAGCGCCGCGGCGTCCGCCCGTACCTCGGCATCGGTGATCTCCTGGTTCGGCGAGCCGAGCGAGAGGCGCACCGACAACCGGGACGCCGGCCGGTCCGCCGCCATCTTGCCGAGCAGGTCGAGCGACACGCTGGTGTGGTCGCCGTCCAGGCCGGGCACCGCCTTGCCGGCGGAGGTCACCGCGAGGACCGCGGGCCGGTAGGTGACCGTGGAGCGCTTCCGGCTGCCGCCCGCGACGACCTCCAGCGTGGGCTGTGTGACCACCTTGGCGGAGATCTCCTGCGGGGTGCCGGCGAACAGGGTCAGGCCGCCGAGGGCGATGCCGGCGCCGGAGCGTACGCCGATCCGCCCGCCCGCGAGTTCGACCAGGTCGGTGGCGCTCTGCGTGGAGCCGGTCGGGCCGACCCGGAGCAGGCTGGTCCGGCTGGCCGCCTGAGTGGCGCTGACCGCCTGGATGGCCGGGACGGTGCGGGTCCCGCCGAGCACGCTCAGCCCCTCGACCATGGTCGTGGCGCGGGTCAGCGGGCCGGTCCTTCCGCACCTGTACCGGTCGGTCCAGGTCGCCTCGGCGGTGGCCTTGCCGAGCGTGGCGGAGGCGAGTCCACCGGCGTTCAGGGCGGCGAGCGGGACGTGGACGCCGCCGGCCGGGGAGCCGGGCGCGCGATCGGTGGCGACCGCGCCGGGCGACGGCAGGCCGAGCAGTTCGCCGTGGGTGTAGGAGGCGGTGGCGAGGCTGCGGCCGGCGGTGACGTCGCCGTGGGCGGGGGCGATCCGGACGTCGGCGAGCGCCGGCAGGTCCGGAGCGAGCGGGCCGGGGTCCAGGACGGAGATCTTGGCGAGGTCGGCCTGGGAGGTGGCGGTGAACTTCCCGATGGTGCAGGCTGACCCGCCGGCTGACGCGGGGGTCGCCGGTCCGGCGAGGGCGAGAGCGGCGGCTGTGACGGCCCCCAGAGGGCGGGCGACAGCACGGCGGGGGATCGGCATGATGCGTCCTTCCGGATAAAGGAGGAAGTGTCCGATGTGTCATCGGAGCAGCCCTTCATCCGGCTACGGCCACCGCGGCATGCGCTCACGATTCGGGCATACCGGCAAATACCTATTAATGCCCATCCTCGGGATAAGTCGCCCCGCTGTGCGACTCCTCGGTGAGTGGCCGGGCCCCGCCCTCCGGCGGGCCGGGCTCGGTCTGCGCCCCGGCCGCGAGGTGCGGGAACCTGTTGTCGAACGCCGGCCGCTCCGACCGCACCCGCGGCATCCGGTCGAAGTTGCGCAGCGGCGGCGGGCTCGACGTGGCCCACTCCAGCGAGTTCCCGTGGCCCCACGGGTCGTCCACGGTCACCGCCTCGCCCACCCGGTACGACTTCCACACGTTGTAGAGGAACGGCAGCGTCGCCGCCCCGAGGATGAACGAGCCGACCGTCGAGACGGTGTTCAGCGTGGTGAAGCCGTCGGTGGGCAGATAGTCGGGGTACCGCCGGGGCATGCCCTCGGCGCCCAGCCAGTGCTGCACCAGGAACGTGGTGTGGAAGCCGATGAGCGTCAGCCAGAAGTGGACCTTGCCCAGCCGGTCGTCGAGCTTGCGGCCGAACATCTTCGGGAACCAGAAGTAGATGCCGGAGAAGACGGCGAACACGATCGTGCCGAACAGCACGTAGTGGAAGTGCGCCACGACGAAGTAGCTGTCGTGCACGTGGAAGTCGACAGGCGGGCTGGCCAGCAACACTCCCGTCAGGCCGCCGAGCAGGAAGGTCACCAGGAACCCGACGGCGAAGAGCATCGGCGACTCGAAGGACAGCTGGCCGCGCCACATGGTGCCGATCCAGACGAAGAACTTCATCCCGGTCGGCACCGCGATCAGATAGCTGAGCAGGCTGAAGAACGGCAGCAGGACCTGACCGGTGGCGAACATGTGGTGCGCCCAGACGCTCATCGACAGCGCGGAGATCAGCAGGGTGGCCGAGACCAGGCCCTTGTAGCCGAACACCGGCTTGCGGCTGAAGACCGGGATGACCTCGGTGATGATGCCGAAGAACGGCAACGCGACGATGTACACCTCGGGATGGCCGAAGAACCAGAACAGGTGCTGCCAGAGCATCGGCCCGCCGGTGGCCGGGTCGTACACGTGCGCGTTCAGCACCCGGTCCGCCGCGAGGGCGAAGAGCGCGGCCGCCAGGAACGGGAAGACCAGCACCACCATCAGGCTGGTGAGCAGGATGTTCCACGTCATGATCGGCATCCGGAACATGGTCATCCCGGGCGCGCGCAGGGTCAGGATGGTGGTGATCATGTTGACCGCGCCGAGGATGGTGCCGACGCCCGAGATCGCCAGGCCGACCACCCACATGTTGCCGCCGTAGCCCGGCGAGTGCTCCCAGTCGCTGAGCGGCACGTACGCCGTCCAGCCGAAGTCGGCGGCGCCGCCGGGCGTGGCGAAGCCGCCGAGCGCGATCAGGCCGCCGAACAGGTACAGCCAGTAGGCGAACGCGTTGAGCCGGGGAAACGCGACGTCCGGCGCGCCGATCTGGATCGGAACGACGAAGTTGGCGAACGCGAACACGATGGGCGTCGCGAAGAACAGCAGCATGATCGTGCCGTGCATGGTGAACAGCTGGTCGTACTGCTCCGGGGAGAGCAGCTGCATGCCGGGCCGGGCCAGCTCGGCTCGCATGATCAGAGCGAGCAGGCCACCGATGACGAACCACCCGAACGCGGTCGCCATATACATGATCCCGATCTGCTTGGCGTCCGTGGTGCGCAGAGTGCGGGCCAGCCAGGACCCGCGAACCTGCCGGCGGACCGGCCACGGGCGGGTCTGGACAGGTCGCGGCGCGACGGTGGTCATGGGGGCCTCCTGCCGGAAAGCGCTCGAACCTGTTCGTACTCCCCCCAAATCGCGTTGCCAACCGCGCCACATCCATCGTTCTCGGTCAACCCTGCCGAGCCGCACCATCCGAAAAACCAGCAAAACTCAGATCAACGGCCCGCTCCCGTACGGCCGGGGCACCGTCACGACTCCACCCAGTCCGGCGGCTCCGCCGCCCGCAGGCGGGGATCCCCGACCGCGAAGGTGCGCACCGGCCCCTTCCCGGTCCGCGGACCCTCGAAGCGCACCGTCACCCGGCCCAGGCCGCTGCCCTGCACCCACCCGGCGCCCAGGTCGTCGTGCCACACGTCCTGCCCCGGCCGCCACCCCACCGGCTCGGCGCCGGCCAGGTCCGCGCCGCCGGGCGACGCCCCGGCGGACGGTCCCGCGGCGGACGGTCCGGGGTCCGGATCCGGCAGCGTCGCGGCGGCGACGTGCGCGGCCGCCGCCGGCTCCCCGGAGACGGCGGACGCGTCCGGATCGGCCGCGACCGGGACGGCGGCGAATAGATCGGAGCGGCTCTCGAAGAACAGGTCGTCCTGAGCGAAGTCGGCGAGCGTGGAAACGCCCACGCCGAGCAGCCGGATGCCGCCCGAGGTGTCCACCTCGCCGAGCAGGCGGCGGGCCAGCTGCGCTACCAGACGGCCGTCGTCAGTCGGGTGATCCCGGGTGAACGCCCTGGTCACCGTGGTGAAGTCGCCGTGCCGCACCTTGATGTTGACGGTCCGCCCGGCGAGCCCGCCGGACCGCAGCCGGCCGGCCACCCGCGCCGACAGCAGATCCAGCTCGCGCCGCAGCCGCACCGGGTCGGTCACGTCGACGTCGAACGTCTCCTCCGCGGAGACCGACTTGGCCTCCCGCTCGCTCACCACCTGCCGGTCGTCCTGCGCGCGGGCCAGCCGGAACAGCCCCGTCCCGTGCGCCTGGCCGAACCAGTCGACCAGGTGCTCCAGCGGGACCGCGGCCAGGTCGCCGACCGTGCGCACACCGGACCGGTGCAGCCGCTGCTCGGTGGCCGGGCCGACCCCGCCGAGCCGGCTCACCGGCAACGGGTGCAGGAACGCCAGCTCCTCGCCGGGCGGGACCACGGTCAGGCCGTCCGGCTTGCGTAGGTCCGATCCGATCTTGGCGAGCAGCTTGGAGGAGGCCGCGCCGATCGACCCGGTGACGCCGCCGGTGGCGGCGGCGATCTCCGCCTTCAGCGCGCGGGCCAGTTCGGTGACGCCGGTGACGCTCGGGTCGGCGCCGGTCGGCGCGAGATCCACATACGCCTCGTCGATGCTGACCTGCTCGACCAGCGGGGACACCTCGCCGAGCAGCCGCATCACCACCTCGCTGGTGCGCTTGTAGGCCGCGAAGCGGGGCGAGAGATAGGCCGTGTTCCACGGGGCGAGCCGGCGGGCCTGCGCCATCGGCATCGCCGAGCGCACGCCGAAGACGCGCGCCTCGTACGACGCGGTGGAGACCACGCCGCGGCCGGCCACTCCGCCGACGACGACCGGCTTGCCCCGCAGGGAGGGCTTGTCCCGCTGCTCGACCGCGGCGAACATCGCATCCAGGTCGACGTGCAGAATGCTCGGATCCCCCCTCACGACCCGCAGCCTACGCACCGGGTACGACAAGAGAACCGGGCACGGAGAACGAAGAGGAGCCTGGAGATGCCGGACACCGGACTGGCCCGTCAGTCGACCGTCTACCGCGCCGGCACGCTGGGCCGCCGCCCGGCCGTGCCCTGCGACTTCGCCGAACTGGAACGCCTGGCCAAACGCGCGAGCAGCGCCGAGGCCTGGGCCTACGTGGCCGGCGGCGCCGGTGAGGGCCGGACCATGCGGCGCAACCGGGAGGCGTTCGACCGCTGGGCCATCGTGCCCCGGATGGCGGCCGGCGCGGTGGACCGCGACCTGTCGGTGGAGTTGCTGGGCGCCCGGCTGCCCAGCCCGCTGCTGCTCGCCCCGGTCGGCGCCGGAGCGCTGATGGGCCGGGACAGCGATCTCGCGATAGCCGCCGGGGCGGCCGCGACCGGGACGCCGTACATCCTCTCCAACCAGGGTTGCAACCCGATGGAGGAGTGCGCCGCCGCGATGGGCGGCACGCCGCGCTGGTTCCAGCTCTACTGGAGCAAAGACGAGCGGCTGGTCGACAGCCTGATCGCCCGCGCCGAGCGGATCGGCGCCGGGGCGCTGGTGGTGACCCTGGACACCACGGTGCTGGGCTGGCGGCCGCAGGACCTGAACCTGGGCTCGCTGCCGTTCGCCAAGGGGCTGGGCATCGCGCAGTACACCTCCGACCCGGTGTTCCAGGAGATCGTCGCGGAACGGGCCGGGCAGCCACGGGAGCGCCCGCGGATCACCCTGGGCGCGATCCGCACGCTGCTGGCGATGTCCCGCAACCACCCCGGCCGGTTCTGGGCCAACCTGCGCTCGCCGATCCCCCGGGCCAGCGTGGAGACCTTCCTGGACATCTACTCCAACCCCGGCCTGAGCTGGGAGCACCTGGCCACGCTCAAGCGCCGGACGGCGCTCCCGGTGGTGCTCAAGGGGATCCTGGACCCGGACGACGCCCGCCGCGCCCTGGAGATCGGCGTGGACGCGATAGTGGTCTCGAACCACGGCGGGCGCCAGGTGGACAACGCGATCGCCGCGCTGGACGCGCTGGTGCGCGTCCGCGAGGCGGTCGGGCCGGAGCCGGTGCTGCTGTTCGACAGCGGCGTCCGCACCGGCGCGGACGTCTTCACCGCTGTGGCGCTCGGCGCGGACGCGGTCCTGCTGGGCCGCCCGCACCTGTACGGGTTCGCCCTGGCCGGCGCGCACGGCGTGGCCGAGGTGATCCGCAACGTGCTGGCCGAACTGGACCTGACCATGGCGCTGAGCGGCGCCCGGACGATCGCGGAGATCACCCGCGAGCGGCTGCGCGAGACCGGCAGATGATCCGGCGGCTGCTCCTGCTCTCCCGGCGCGGCCGCGTTCCCGCCGGGCGTGCTCCGGATCCCCGGCCGGCGGGCACGACCGCCGCTCACTCCACGCGGTGAGGCCTTCACCCTCCGCCGACCTGTTCCACCCCCATCCCCTCACGCCCAGCCGTCCACCGCCGGCTGGCGCTCGGAGCCGCCGCACGGCCTCGAAGGGCCTCTCGCCGCCGGCCGGCGGTGGACGGCAGGGGCTGGGAAGTGTCCGGGGGTCGGGCGGGGAAACGGTAGTGGGGGGTGGGGCTCCGTGTCCGGCTCGCGACGCGGGCCGCCGGCGGCCGTGGCGCGCAGGAGCAACGCCGTACCGTCGAGGCAGTTGATCCGCAACCCCAGGGGAACCTTGCCACGCCCGCCCACCGGGCCCAGGTCTGGCAGCGCGACCAGGTCCCAGGCGCGGAACGCGCCGGGACGCGCGGCCTCCAGCAGCCGCGCGGCGAAGACGGCCGCGCGCTCTGCGCGCCGGGACGGCGGAGGCAGGACCTCCGGGATCGGCAGGGCCGTCTCCCCCGGCCAGACCGCACCCCAGAGGTACGCCTCGGACCCGGTGTCGTAACGCACCCGTAGCCCCGAGGGCGACGGCCCGCCCGGCATCGCGTCGGCGCCGAAGCGCTGCACCGCGGCGATCTCCGGGTGGCCGCTGGCGAGGTGCAGGTCCTGCAGGATGTCGAGCACGTGGGCGAGTCGCACGGCAACACCCAACGAGGGCCGTACGTCCGGGCGCCGTCCCGGTTGTGCGACACGGCCCGGGCGTACCCCTAAGGGTGGCCACCCGGGTTCATGCTGTTCCTGTGCGCTTCATCCTCAACGTCCTGTGGTTCATCTTCGGCAGCGGCTTCCTCATGGCGCTCGGCTACGGTCTGGCGGCCCTGATCTGCTTCGCCCTGGTGGTCACGATCCCGTTCGGCGTCGCCGCGGCGCGCCTGGCGGTCTACTCGCTCGCGCCGTTCGGCCGCACCGTGGTGTCCCGCCCGGGCGCCGGCGCGCCCTCCGGCGTGGCGAACATCCTCTGGGTGGTCCTGTTCGGCTGGTGGATCGCGCTGCACCACGTGGTCGTGGGCGTCGCCCAGTGCGTGACGATCATCGGCATCCCGTTCGGGATCGCGAACTTCAAGCTGGCGCCGGTGGCCTTCTGGCCGCTCGGCCGCGAGATCGTCGAACTCGACTAGGGAGTCCTGGCATGGAGATCAACGGCATCTTCACCGGCATCGTCTTCGGCCTGATCATCGGCGCGCTCGGGCGCCTGGTGGTGCCGGGCAGACAGCGCCTGCCGGTCTGGGCGACGCTGCTGGTCGGCGTCGTCGCCGGCCTGGCCGGCACCTTCGTCGCGGCGGCGGTCGGCGTCGACGACACCGACGGCGTCGACTGGATCGAGCTGGCCCTGCAGGTCGGCCTGGCCGCCGTTGGCGTGACACTGGTCGCCGGCGCTGGGCGGCGTCGACGGATCTAGGCAGGCAGTTCACGGTGCGGGCGGCGCGGGCACGGTAGGTTCTGCGACATGGCCCGCGTACGCGCCGCACTCTATCTGGACTTCGACAACGTGTTCAGCGGACTGATCAAGCAGGACCCGGACGCGGCGATCCAGTTCGCCAAGGACCCGGCCGCGTGGTTGGTCCGGCTGACCACGTCGCTGACCGTGGACGGCCCGCGCCGCTGGCTCATCCTGCGCTGTTACATGAACCCCGGCGGCTGGGTGCCCAACCCGGACACCGACGCGCCCCAGCAGCGGCTCTACTACTCGCAGTTCCGGCCGTTCTTCGTGAACGCCGGCTTCGAGGTGATCGACTGCCCGCGGCTGACCCACACCAAGAACGCCGCGGACATCCGGATGGTGGTGGACGCGGTGGACGCGCTCGCCGACCCGGTGACGTTCGAGGAGTTCGTGATCGGCTCCGGCGACTCGGACATGACCCCGCTGCTGCTGCGGCTGCGCCGGGCCGACCGGCGGACCACGATCGTCTCCCCGTCGGACGCGGCCGAGGCGTTCACCGCGGTCGCCGACCGGCTGATCACCAGTCAGGAGCTGCTCGAGCTGGTCCAAGGCGAGCCGGTGGAGAGCGACGAGGCGCCGGTCACCTCGGGCGACCCGGAGACGCCGGTCTCCTACGAGCAGTTCCGCGATCTGGTCGCCTGGCGGTACAACGCGGCCAGTGGCCCGCTGAACCTGGCGTCGCTCGCCCACGACCTGCGCCGCCAGCTCGGCCCGAGCGTGGACGAGACGAACTGGTTCGGCAACGGCGGGTTCGTCCGCGCGCTGGAGAGCCTGAGCCTGCCGTACGCGAAATTCTCCAATCACTTCCTGTGGAACGCGGCAGACCACGACCCGCCCGAGTCGGGATTCAGCACGGTGCCCGCGCCGGAACCGGTCAACCGGCTGTCCGCGCTGCTCAGCCTGCCCCGGCTGGCCCGGGAGATGTGGCAGCCGATCTATCAGGCGCTCGCCGACTACGCGGCCGGGCACCACTTCAACCTGACCGAGGCGACCCGCTGGGCCCGGGACCAGCTGGCGGCGCAGGGGGTGGACGTGAGCCGCAGCGCCATCGCGTTCGTCACCCGGGGCACCGCGTTCGGCGGCGCCCCGCTCTACCGCCAGCCGCCGCCGCAGGCCGCGGAGATCGCTTCGGCGTTCGCGGACAACGTGCTCAGCCGGGCGGAGGCGGCGGCGATCGCGTTGAGCGAGGAGGAGGTCACCGAGGTCAGGGCCTGGTTGGGCGCTTAGCGGTTGTGCACAGCGGCGAGTTGTCCACAACGGTGGCGGCGCGATCTTGGGCGGGTTGGGACAATGGGATCGGGGTCGCCCCCCTGAGGTGGGCGGGGGTCTCGTTTAGAACAGAGCCGTCGCCGCGGCGTTCCAGCTCGCGACGAGATCGATCCCTGCGGGATCGCGGAGCCATTGGATCTGCAGCCCGTCCATCAGCGCCATCACCCGCCGCGCCAGGATCTCCGGCTCCGGTACGCCGTGGGCCCGTGCCAACGCTGTCATCGACGTGATCGTGCTCTCCTGACGGGCCCGGAAGTACTCGTGGGCCGGATGGTCCGGGGCCAGCGACTCGGCCTCCAGCACCGCGAAGAGCCGCACGATCTCCGGCTGGCCGGCGTTACGGCGTACCAGCGCGGCGCAGATCGACGGCAGCGGCACCCGGCCGGGCAGTTCGGCGGCGGGCAGCCCCAGCTCGTCGGCGAGTGACCGGTGATCCTCGGCGTCCCGGTGTTCCAGGACCGCGACCAGCAGGTTGTCCTTGGAGCCGACGTGGTGCAGCAGCCCGGGCACGGTGAGCCCGCACTCGTCCGCGACGTCCTGCATCGACAGGCCCCAGAAGCCGCGCTCGGCGATCAGCCGGGTGGTCGCGTCGAGGATCTGGCGGCGGCGCTCGGCGGCGGGCAGCCGGGTCCGGTCGCGGCGGCGGGGTGCGGTGTTCACGGCGTTCTTCCCCTCGGCGGCTCTTGCCCACGGTGCGGGCCGCGGCTACGTTACCAATCAGTTAAAACCTACTAGGTACTCAGTAAGGGCGGGCCGATCCATGACTCCTGAGCTCAGCACCGCCGATCAGGCGGCCCTCACCAGCGGCAGCGACTTCTGGCGGACCACCGCCGTCGAGTCCGCGGACCTCCCCGCCGTCACCGTCACCGACGGCCCGCACGGGGTGCGCATGCAGGCCTCCAGCGGCGATCTGCTGGCCGGCATCCCGGCCACCTGCTTCCCGCCGGCCGTGGCGAGCGCCTCCACCTGGGACCCGGAGCTGCTGCGCCGCCTCGGCGAGGCGCTCGGCGACGAGTGCCGGGCGATGGACGTGGCCGTGCTGCTCGGCCCGGGGGTGAACCTGAAGCGCAGCCCGCTCGGCGGCCGCAACTTCGAGTACTTCTCCGAGGACCCGCTGCTGACCGGCGTGCTGGCCACCGAGTGGGTGCGGGGCCTGCAGAGCAAGGGGGTCGGCGCGTCACTCAAGCACTTCGCGGTGAACAGCCAGGAGACCGACCGGATGCGGATCAGCGCCGACGTGGACGAGCGCACCCTGCGGGAGATGTATCTGCGGGCGTTCCAGCGGGTGGTCACCAGGGCGCAGCCGTGGACGGTGATGTGCGCCTACAACAAGGTCAACGGGGTGTACGCGAGCCAGAACCGCTGGCTGCTCACCGAGGTGCTGCGGGACGAGTGGGGCTTCGAGGGGCTGGTCGTCTCGGACTGGGGCGCGGTGGTCGACCGGGTGGCCGCGGTCCGCGCCGGGCTGGACCTGACCATGCCGGGCCCGGACGCGGCCGGCGACCGGGCGCTGGTCGACGCGGTACGGGCCGGCACGCTGGCGGCCGCGGCGCTGCGGAAGTCCGCTGACCTGGTACGGGAGATGATCCGGAAGGCCGGGAGGCGCGAAGCCGGCGGCTATGACGCGGCCGCGCACCACGCCCTGGCCCGGGAGATCGCCGGCCGGGCGATCGTGCTGTTGAAGAACGACGGCGGGCTCCTTCCGCTGCGCGAGCGGGGGCAGTCGATCGCGGTGCTCGGCGAGTTCGCGCGGACGCCGCGCTATCAGGGCGGCGGCAGTTCCCAGATCACGCCGACGCGGCTGGACGACGCGCTGAGCCAGATCCAGGCGTCGACGGACGCCCCTGTCACGTTCGCCGCGGGCTACGACGACGTCGCCGAAGCGGTCGAGGCGGCCAGGGCCAGCGACGTGGCGCTGGTCTTCGTGGGCAGCGCGCACGAGACCGAGGGGGCCGACCGGGAGTCGCTGGACCTGCCGGCCGAGCAGCTGACGCTGATCGAGCGGGTGTCCGAGGCCAATCCGAACACGGTGGTGGTGCTCTCCAACGGGGCGGTGCTGCTGACCAGCCCGTGGGAGGCCCGGGTGCCGGCGATCGTGGAGGGCTGGCTGCTCGGGCAGGCCGGCGGCAGCGCGCTCGCGGACGTGCTGTTCGGCCGGGTCAACCCGTCCGGGCGGCTGGCCGAGACGATCCCGGTGCGCCTCCAGGACCACCCGTCCTACCTGGACTTTCCCGGCGAGCACGGGCATGTGCGGTACGGCGAGGGCCTGCACGTCGGCTACCGCGGTTTCGACGCCCGGCAGGCCCCGGTGTCGTACCCGTTCGGGTTCGGGCTGTCGTACACGACGTTCGCCTACGGCCCGGCCGGCGGGGAGGGCCTGGAGATCCGCGTGCCGGTGACCAACACCGGCTCGCGCGACGGGCGCGAGGTCGTCCAGGTCTACGTCAGCCTGCCCGGTTCGGCGGTGCGGCGTGCCCCGCGCGAGCTGAAGGCGTTCGCGAACGTGGCGATCCCGGCCGGCGCGACGGTGGAGGTGGTGCTGCACGTCGAGCGGGACGATCTGGCCTACTGGGACACCCGCCTCGGCCGGTGGGTCGTCGAGGACGGCGATTACGTCTTCGAGATCGGCGCGTCGTCGCGGGACATCCGGGCCACGGTGACCCGGCACGTCGGCGGGGACCCGGTGCGGGTGCCGCTGACCGCGGACTCCAGCATCGGCGAGTGGTTCGCCGACCCGCGCGGCGCCGAGCTGCTGGGGGCGCTGTTCGCCGAGGCCGCGGCGTCCGCCGGCGACTCCACGATGTCGGCGGTGGCGTCCGATCCGAACGTGCTGATGATGCTGAACAGCCTGCCGCTGAGCCGGATGGCGATGTTCCCGGGCAGCCCGTTCCCGCCGGCCGCCGTCGATCAACTGGTCAAGGACGCCAACAGCTAGCACGTATCTACGCGAAGTGGCGCGACCGTACGGTCGCGAGCCGCTTCCGGTTCTTCGAGCGCCCGGTGGCGCGGACGCGCCGCCGGGCGTCGTCAGGTCCGCGTCCTGGTGAGCAGGGCCTGGATCCGGGACACCAGCTCGCGGGGGCTGAACGGCTTGGTCACGTAGTCGTCGGCGCCCGCGCTGAACCCGCCCTCGACGTCCTGCTCCTGGACCCGGGCGGTGAGCATGATGATCAGCATGCCGGCGGTGGCCGGGTCGGCACGCAGCATCCGGCACACGTCGATGCCGGAGAGCAGCGGCATGCTGACGTCCAGCACGGCGAGGGTGGGCCGCAGGGCGCGGGCCTGGTCCACCGCGGCCTGGCCGTCCCCGACGGTGACCACCTCGAGCCCGGCCTGTTCCAGCTTGAACGCCACCAGGTCACGGATGTCAGCGTCGTCGTCGGCCACCAGGACCGTGGTCACGGCAGCTCCCCTCGATCGGCGTCACTCTCCGACGACCATATCCGCTTATCAACTCACTTGTAGTGAGCTAGCGGATTGTGGCGTGCAACCGTGCTGCAACCGCTGTGCGCTCGTCCCGCCACCCGGCGGCGGTGTGCTGATCATCGAGCCCATCGCGGCGCCACCGAACTCAGCCGGAGGAACCGATGCCCGCCACGATCGACGACGTACTGACCGAAGCGCTCTTCGCCTCGGACTTACAACGTTCCCAGGAACCCACCGCGGAGCTGATCAGAGAGGCCGTCACCGCTACCGTCTCCCGCCTCGGGGCGTCCGAGTGCGCGGCGCTGGTGGCCCAGGAGTTCGGCGAGCACCCGGACTGCGCCCTCGGCCGGATGCGGTGGGCGCGCACCGCGGTCCGGCGCGCCTTCG
>NZ_BOMW01000019.1 GCF_016862395.1 Actinoplanes siamensis
GCCTCGGACCACAACCCGGACAGCGCCGGCCGGGTGCTCGCGATCGACATCGACTCGACCGGACCGTGGCCGATGCCGTTCAACACCCTGGTGGAACGGCTGCGGGGCGACTCCCGGCTGGAATACATCATCTGGAACCGCCGGATCGCCTCGCGCACGCGCGGCTGGACCTGGCGGTCCTACACCGGTTCCAGCGATCCGCACACCGGCCACGCGCACTTCAGCGCGCGCCACGACCACACCGGAAACACGTCAACCGCACCCTGGCCCCTGGAGGACGTCGTGACCCCCGAAGACATCGAGAAGATCGCCAACGCTGTCTACGCGAAGCTGAAGCCGCAGCTCGAGCAGGCCTCGTCCGCCTGGGACGACACGTTCGGCCGGGACACGGCGCAGGCCGCGGCCGGCACGATCCTGGTCGAGACCCGCAACAACACCCGCGAGATCCTGTCCCGGCTGCCCGACGACGAGCCGGCCGCGCCCACCGCCTGAACGTACGGAACCGGGGTTGCGCGGACCGCGCAACCCCGGGACTCGTCCCGTCAGACGCGGCACTGCCAGGAGCGGGCGTCGTAGAAGTCGCGGAAGCGGTCGATCGTCGCGGCGCCGCCGGCCGTGTACCGGCACACCTCGGGCAGGCTGACGTCGAAGTAGACCGGGTCGACCCGGCTGTAGTTGACGCAGCGCCAGTCGTAGACCGTGCCGCCGAGCAGCGCGGCCGCGCTGTGGCCGGTGGAGACGCAGTAGTCGTCGATCGCCGGTGACACGGTCGCCGAGGTGACCCGCCAGCACCGTACCGACGTGGGGTCGGTGAAGCTGCCGATCCGGTCCACCGCCTCGTCGGTGCTGTAGGTCCAGCGGCAGGCCGCCTCGAGGGTCAGGTCGTGCCGGCTGCCGTCGCCGGCCACGCAGTGCCAGTCGTAGGCGGTGGAGCCGGTCAGCGCGGCGTCCGGATACCCGATCGAGCGGCAGTAGGCGCCGAGGTCGAGACCGCCGAGCTGGTGGGGCGTCGAGGCCGCGGCGGCCGGGCCGGCCGCCGTGAGCGCTCCGGCGGCCGCGGCGATCAGGGCGAGCAACACCTTGCTGAGCGAACGCATGGCTCTCCTGAGAGATCTGGTGATGTCCGGCAAGCCGGATCCATCCTCTTTGGACAGGGCAGCCTCAGCCTAGGGCGAGCTCGCGGCTTTGCAAGTCTTTGCAAATAGAACGTAACTTCATCCAGCCAATGATTCATCTTGCGGACATGACAGCCCGTCACCCATCCCGGCGCCGGACCGATGTCAAGGGGACGAAAGGGGATCATCGTGCGCTGGACCCGGGCAGTGGTGTCCGTCGTCGCCCTGGTGACCACCACCATGGCGACCCCCGCGACCGCGGGAACCGAGGCGTGCGAGGCGGCCATGACGGTCGTCGCGCACGAGGACGACGACCTGCTCTTCGTCAACCCGGAGATCAGCGAGGACATCCTCGCCGGGCGCTGCGTCACGACTGTCTACATCACCTCGGGCGACGCCGCCCGCGGCAAGGCCTACTGGCGCGGCCGCGAGCTGGGGGAGATGGCGGTCTATGCCCGGATGGCCGCCCGCCCGGCGCGCTGGATCGAGGACACCCAGACCATCCGGGGGTACGACGTGCACCGCGCCACCCTCGCCGACGCCCCGGTCAGGCTGCTGTTCCTGCGGCTGCCCGACCGGGTCGGCGGCTGGCCGGACCAGACCCTGCAGATGCTCTGGCTCGATCCGGCGGCACGGGTGCGCACGCTCGGCAGCGAGCAGGCGTACACCCGGTCGTCGCTGCTCGGCGTGCTGGTCGCGATGCTCGACGCGTACCGGCCGCGGGTGATCCGGACCCTCGACTTCCACAACGCCTACGGCGACGGCGACCACGACGACCACCACACCACCGCCTATTTCACCTGGGCCGCGCAGCAGCGTTACCACGTCCCCCACCGGACCATCGGGCACCTCGGCTATCCGGTGGCGCGGCGGCCCGCCAACCTGACCGCCGCCCAGTACGACCTCAAGCTGCACTACTTCCTCACCTACGCCCCGCACGACCCGGTGGTCTGCCAGAGCATGGACTGGTGCGGCCGCGGGAACTACGGCGCCTACGCCCGGCGCGACGTGGCGGTCCCCGCGCCGGCCGGCCCCGGGCGCAACGTGGCCGCGCAGGCCCGGGTCACCGCGTCCTCCGGGAACGGCGCGACCGTGCAGGTGCCGGCCAAGGCGGTGGACGGCCGGCTCGGCGCCGACCTGATCGGCGAGTGGGCGACCGCTGGCGAGCGGGAAGGCGCCTGGCTGCGCCTGGTCTGGCCGGCGCCGCAGCGGATCGGCGCGGTCGTGCTCCACGACCGGCCGAACCCCAGTGACCGGATCACCGGCGGTCTGCTCCGCTTCTCCGACGGCAGCACGATCCCGGTCGGCCCGCTGCCCGACGACGGCAAGCCGCTGATCGTGCGCTTCGCCCCGAAGACGGTGACCAGCCTGCGGTTCGTCGTCACCAAGGTCTCCGCCGGCACCCGGAACACCGGCCTCGCCGAGATCCGGACCATCACCGCCGGCCCACCGGCGACATGAGACGTCGCGGGCCCGGCGGGCAGTCGAAGCACCGCCGCCCGGCCCGCCCGCGGGACGAGGCGCCCCCGGCCCGGCCGGGAGGCGACGGGCCGCACGTCCGAGCTGAGCGTCGCGAAGGCGTTCCTGGGCGGCCGCGGCAAGCGCGCGCTGTCGGGATTCACAGGCGTGGGGGGTAAGCGATTTTCCGGCATTCCCGGTTACGTGACGGGCGGGGCGTTGATGGCATATCGTGCCGGAGTCGTTGCTGTCGGTCATTTTCGGGGGAATCATGCCGCGCCGCTGGCACCTCGTCGTGCTGAGTCTGCTCGCCGTCCTGGCGCTGGCCTGCGAGGGCGGGGCCGGCGCGGCCGACCCGGAGGCGACGAAGCCCCGGACCCGGCCACCGGCCCAGGGGTACCCGTCGTCGATGGCCGCGCTCGGCGACTCGATCACCGCCGGGGTGGGCAGCTGCCTGGCGTACCTGGCGTGCAGCCGGAACTCCTGGTCCACCGGCGCCGACGGCGACGTGGAGAGCCACTACCGGCGGATCCTGGCGAAGAACTCCAAGATCAAGGGCAATGTGCACAACTTCGCGGTGCCCGGCGCCGAGGCCGACGGCCTGGCCGCGCAGGCGACGCGGGCGGTCGAGGCGAAGGTCGCCTACGTGACCGTGCTGATCGGGGCGAACGACGCCTGCGCTCCGTCGGCCGGCGCGATGACCTCGGTCCCGGCGTTTCGCGCCGCGGTGGACCGGGGGCTGGCGCGGCTGAGGAGGGGCCTGCCCAAGGCGCGGGTGCTGGTGGTCAGCATCCCGGACCTGTACCGGCTGTGGCGGGTCGGCCGGGACGACGCCGAGGTGGTCCGGGCCTGGAACGCGGGCAAGATCTGCCAGTCGATGCTGGCCGACCCGACCTCCACGGCCGGCGCCGCCGAGAAGCGGCGGCGCGCGGTGCGGGACCGGATCGACGCGTACGACGGCGAGCTGCGCGAGGCGTGCGAGGCGTACGGCAGCCGGTGCCGCTGGGACGGCGGCCGGGTGCACGACGTCCGCTTCGACCTCGACCTGGTCAACACGTTCGACTTCTTCCACCCCAACCTCAAGGGCCAGAACGCGCTGGCCGAGGCCACGTATCCGGACCGCTTCACCTGGTGACGCCGGGCGCCGTCCATCCGGCGCGGACTACCTGAGGTTCCTTCCCGGGCGCACGTCCGGTCCCCGCGCCGCGCCGCTGCCCGCGGCGGCTGAGCGCGGGCCCACCCGCCGGGTCCGGGAGCGGACGGTCACGCGCCGGCGGTCGGCAGCGTGGCCCGCCGCGCGGCGGACCTCGCGTACCACCAGGCCAGCAGCGTGCCCACGCAGAGGGCCGCCGCGCTCAGCCCGAGCGACCAGTGGATCCCGACGATCGCGCCGAACAGGCCGACCGTCACGCCGCTGCCGAAGCGCAGGCCGTTCGCGGACATCCCGTACACGCCGATCACCCGGCCCCGGTCGGCCGGCGGCGCCATCAGCTGGACCACGGTCTGCCCCACCGACATCGACGCCAGGTTCGCCACCCCGCCCGCGACCAGCAGGATCACCGCCAGCAGATAGCTCGGGGTGACCGCGAAGCAGAGCGTGAACAACCCGTAGAGACCGGTGCTGATCACCGCGGAGATCACCGTGGGCCGGATCCATCCGGTCGCCTCCAGGACCAGGCCGCCCAGGACGCCTCCGGCGCCGTTGGCGAAGAGCAGGACGCCGTACGCCGTACCGGCGCTCCCGCTGCCCAGATCCTGCGCGAAGAGCGGCATCGCCGACTGCAGGGACGCGCCGACGAAGAACGACCCCAGCCCACCCAGGATGATCATGCTGACCAGGGTGTGGTCGGCGCGTACCTTCCGCAGCACCCGGACCGAATCCATGATCCCGACGCGTTGCCGCTGCCGGGGGACGCCGCCGTCCCGGCTGTGCCCGGTGAACCGGGTGCGGAACAGGAACAGCGTGAGCGGCAGGTAGAACGCGATGTTCGCGAAGATGCCCCAGGTCGGGCCGAGGCCGAGCAGCAGGGCCGAGCCGACCGCCGGCCCGAAGAGCACCCCGAGGCTGCGGAACGTGGCGTTGAGCCGGACCGCGCTGGGCAGCTCGTCGTCGCCGACGAAGTCGTGCAGCATCAGCTGTTCGCCGGGACCCCACAGCGCGCCCGCGACGCCGTGCAGCACCAGCAGCACGCAGGCGTGCCAGATCTGCAGCGTGCCGGTCAGGAACAGCACCCCCCAGGCCGCCGAGACCAGCATGAACAGCACCTGTGCGGCCTGGATCACCCGGCGGCAGTCGTAGCGGTCGGCGAGCGAGCCGAACCAGACCGACAGGAACAGGAACGGCACCCAGTGACTGATCACCTGGAAGCCGGAGAGCGCCGGCGAGTGGAACTTCTCCCACAGCACCCAGTACGTGACCACGTGCTCGATGTTGTCGGCCATCATCGCCAGGGCCGCTCCGAACAGATACGGCCGGCAGTCCTTGTTCCGCAACGCCGCGAACCGGCGGGGCGTTTCCGGCTTCGGCACATGGGTGTTCTGACCACAGGCTGCGCACACACCTACAGCCTTGTGCCTGCGGCCGGGCCGGGGACAACGTAAGTGATCAAACTAACCGGCCCACATGGTGGGACCGCGCGCCCGGCCCCACCGTCGCCGGCCGGGTCCGGACACCGCCCGCGCCGCCGACTCCCGGGGCGCCCGCTGCCGATCTCCGTGTGGCTTCCCGGCGATCGACCCCCGGTTTCCGTGTGACGGGCCGCACCCGATGGCTTGCATCGAGTAACGTAAATCACATGCCGGACCTATACTCACGGCGATCCTTCATCGCCGGCGCGCTCACCGCCGGGATGCTCTCCAGTACCGCGGGCTACCTGTTCACGCGGCGCGCCCCGGTGACCCTCACGCTGGTCACCGGGGTGGACAACACCGGTGGCCGGAACCTGCTGATCAATCTGTGGAACCGGTTCCACCCCGACGTGACCGTCGAGGTGGTGACCGTCAACAGCTCCACACAGGACCAGTACGACAAGTTCGTCAGCACCCCCGCCGACATCTACAACCTGGACGTCATCCACATCCCGCGCTTCGCCGCCCGGGAGCGGATCACGCCGCTCCGGCCGCCCGACGGCATCACGCTGCTCCCGCCGGTGCAGCGGGTCAGCCAGGTTCGGGAGGACGCGGCACAGCTCTGGGCGGTCCCGTTCAACACCGACGTGGGCATGCTGTTCCGCCGGGTCACCGACAAGACGGTCGCCGACCCGGAGCCCACGCTGGACACCGTGATCGCCGGGAACCGGCAGTTCACCGGCCAGCTGAACACCGAGGGGTCGGTCACCGACGAGGCCTTCGTGATCAACGTGCTGGAGCAGGCCCTCGCCCAGGACCGGACCATCCTGGACGAGCGGGGGGTGGTCTCCACCAGCCTGGGCCAGTGGCAGCGGGCGCTGCGGCCGCTGGCCGAGGCGCTGCGCGGCAACCGGATCGTGACGGCGGCCGGCGAGGAGAACACCAACGCGGCGTTCACCAAGGACACGCTGCGCTACATGCGGAACTGGCCGGTCTGGTACCCGGCGATCGACCGCGGAGAGCGGGAGAAGGCCGGCACCGTCGCGATCCGGCTCGGCCGGCTCCCGATCGGCATCCTCGGCGGTCAGGGCCTGGCCATCGCCGAGAGCAGCGAGCACCGGGAGGAGGCCCAGGCGGTGATCCATTTCCTGACCGGCATGCCGGCCCAGAAACTGCTGGCCACCTACGGGTTCGCGCCGACCGCGCAGGAGGCGTACAACGATCCGGAGGCGCGGGCCGCGGTGCCGCACCTGGACATCGTCCGGTCCGCCGTGGAGGACGCCCACCCGCGGCCGATGCACGCCGGGTACGCCGACTTCGCCCGGGTGTTCCGCCAGCACACCTACGACTACCTCTACCGCCGGGTCGAGCTGACCGACGGCTTCGTGGAGGGGATGCAGAGGGCCCTGCAATGAACGCCAGCCTCGCGATGAACGACGACAGCGGCCTGCAGGCCTGGCTGGTCCCGGTCTTCGTGACCGCCGCGATCATCCTGATCGAGGCGGCCGTCTGGCTGGTCGCCAACCGCCGCGCCTCGTCCCGCTCGACCAGCACGCACCCGGATCGCCGGGCGCAGACGGTCGCCCTCGGCCTGCTGGTGCTGCTGGCCCTGGCGGTGGCCGGCATGGCCAGCCTCGGCCCCAATCTCGCCGACCAGCTGGCCAGCGTCATCGCGGCCCTGCTCGGCGGCGTCTCGGCCTTCCTCACCTACCTGTCCTACAAGGCCAGCCAGGACGCCAAGACCGTCGACACCAAGGACGAGTCCGGCTAGCGTCGCGGGGATGCCAGGAGGCCGGCTACCGGGCCTGCGGCGAGGGCGTGACGCCGCCGAAGCGCGCCACGAACCGCCGCTGCCACGGGGTCTCCACCGCGCCGCGGTGGTAGTGCTCGCGCACGTAGGCGACCGCCTCGGCCGGCGGCACGCCGTCGAGGACCGCGAGGCAGGCGAGCGCGGTGCCGGTGCGGCCGCGGCCGCCGCGGCAGGCGATCTCGACCCGGTCGCGGTCCGCCCGGCGCAGGGCTTCGAGCAGGACCGATTTGGCGTACGACGGATCGGCCGGCAGCCAGAAATCCGCCCATCGCACCCAGCGGCTCTCCCACCCGAACTCGGGCGGCGCCGAGCCCAGCAGGTAGACGCCGAACCGGGGCGGATGCCCGGACGGCATCGGCTCGCGCAGCCCCCGCCCCCGGACCAGCCGCCCGGACGGGAGCCGCAACACCCCCGCCGCTTCTGGATCCCAACCCGCAAATTCGGTCACAGTCCGGGATGTTATTCCGTAAGGTGCACCCCTTGTGATTGCTCCTCTGGTCCGGACCGTCCTGCCCCCACGCCTCGGCCGGAGTTTCCGCTGGCTGGTCGCCTCGTCCTGGGCGACGAACCTCGGTGACGGCATCTCCGCGGCGGCCGGCCCGCTGCTGGTCGCCTCGCTCACCGACGACCCGTTCCGGATCTCGCTGGCCGCCCTGCTGTCCTGGGCCCCGCCGCTGGTCTGCGGCCTGTACGCCGGGGTGCTCTCGGACCGGCACGACCGGCGCCTGATCCTGCTGGTCGCGAACGCGGTCCGGGTCGTGGTGCTGCTCGCCCTGATCGGCACGCTGGCCGCCGGCCGGCTGTCGGTGGAGCTCGCCCTGCTGGGCCTGGGACTGTTGAGCACCGCCGAGGTGTTCGCCGACAACACCGCCGGGACGCTCGCCCCGATGCTGGTCTCCCGGGACGACCTGGCACTGGCCAACGCCCGGCTGCAGGCCGGCTTCGTCACCCTGAACCAGTTGGCCGGACCACCGGTCGGCGCCGCGCTGTTCGCCGCCGGACGAGCCTGGCCGCTGCTCGCCGAGGCGCTGCTGCTCTGCGCCGGGACGCTGCTGGTGGCCCGGATGGCGCTGCCGCCGCACGGGCGGGACGAGCCGTCGGCCGGCGTGCGCCGGGACGTGGTGGAAGGGGTGCGCTGGGTGGTGCGGCACCCGGCGGTCCGCACGCTCTGCCTGATCGTGCTGATCTTCAACCTGGCGTTCGGAGCGGCGTGGTCGATGCTGGTGCTGTACGCGAGCGAGCGGCTCGGGCTGGGCGCGGTCGGCTACGGCCTGATCACCACGGTCGGGGCGGTCGGCGGGATCCTCGGCACCGTGGCGTACGGGTGGCTCACCGCCCGGATCAGCCTGGGCAACCTGATGCGGATCGGCCTGATCATCGAGACCGGCACCCACCTGGTCCTCGGCGTCACCAGTTCGCCCTGGGTGGCGCTGCCGACCTTCTTCCTGTTCGGGGTGCACGAGTTCGTCTGGCGGAGCACCGCGATCACGATCCGGCAGCGGGCGGTGCCGGCCCACCTGCAGGGCCGGGTCGGCGCGGTCAACGTCATCTGTGTGTACGGCGGCCTGGTGGCGGGCGCGGCCTTCGGCGGCGTGCTGGCCTCGCGGTACGGCGTGGTGGCCCCGTTCCGGGTGGCGTTCGTGGGCGCGCTGGTCTTCCTGGTCGCGCTCTGGCCGCAGATGAAGCACGTCGCCCACGACGACTGAGCCCGGCTATAGTCACGCCATGCACAGCGCGTTCAGCTCCCCGCTCGTCACCGGGCGACGCGGGCGTCCCCAGGGCCGCCGCTGATCTGTGCTTTCCGCCGGCGGGTCGATCCCGCCGGCGACTGATCCGTTTCCGGTCGACCCGCTTCGTTTCGTACGACATGTGGGGTTGCTCGTGGATCTCGAAGTTCTTCTGCAGGACCGGCTGGCGCCCGCGCTCGAAGCGGTCGCCGGGCATCCGGTCGATCCGGCGGTGCGGGTCTCGCCGCACGCCGACTTCCAGTCCGGCGCGCCGCTGGCGCTGGCCCGCGAGTTGGGCCGGCCGCCCCGGGAGATCGCCGCCGAGGTGGCCGCGAAAGCGGACCTGGCCGGCCTCGCGGAGATCGCTGTCTCCGGTCCCGGCTTCTTGAACCTGACCGTTTCCGGCAGCGCGCTGGACGAGGCTCTGCGGGCGACTGCCGCCGACGGGCGGCTCGGCGTCCCGCGGACGACCGTGCCCCGCCGGGTGGTGATCGACTACTCCGGGCCTAACGTGGCAAAGGAGATGCACGTCGGCCACCTGCGGTCGACGATCATCGGCGACGCCCTGGCCCGGATGCTGGAGTGGCTCGGCGACGACGTGGTTCGGGTGAACCACTTGGGCGACTGGGGCACCCCGTTCGGGATGCTGGTCGAGCACCTGATCGACAGGGGTGGCGACGCCGACCACTCGATCAGCGACCTGACCGCCTTCTATCAGGCCGCCCGGGTCAAGTTCGACAACGACGACGACTTCCGGAGGCGGGCCCGGCTGCGGGTGGTGGCGCTGCAGTCCGGCGATCCGGTCTCCCGGGAGCTGTGGCGGGAGCTGGTCAGCCGGTCCGAGCGGTACTTCCTGGACGTCTACGCGCGGCTCGGCGTGACGCTCGGCCCGGACGACTTCGCCGGCGAGAGCCGCTACCAGGACGACCTCGACGGCATCGTGGCCGAGCTGGGGGAGAAGGGGCTGCTGACCGAGAGCGACGGCGCGCTCTGCGTGTTCCCGGCGGGCTTCACCGGGCGTGACGGCGTCGCGCTGCCGCTGATCGTGCGCAAGGCCGACGGCGGGTACGGGTACGCCGCGACGGACCTGGCCGCGATTCGGCACCGGGTCCGGGCTCTCGGCGGGCAGCGGCTGCTCTACGTGGTCGGCGCCCCCCAGCGCACCCACTTCGAGATGGTGTTCGCGGTGGCTCGGGCGGCCGGCTGGCTCCCGGACGTTGTGACCGCCGAGCACATCGGGTTCGGCTCGATCCTCGGCGCGGACGGCAGGATGCTCAGGACCCGGGCCGGGGACACGGTCAAGCTGGCCGGGCTGCTGGACGAGGCGGCCGGCCGGGCGTCCGCGCCAGCGATCGGGATCGGCGCGATCAAGTACGCCGACCTCTCTGGCGACCGGCGCGGCGACTACGTCTTCGACCTCGACCGGATGCTGGCGATCACCGGGAACACCGGTCCGTACCTGCAGATGGCGCACGCCCGGGTGCGGTCGATCTTCCGGAGGGCCGGCCGCCCGGCGGGCACGATCACGGTGACCGAGCCGGCCGAACGGGATCTCGCCCTCGTGCTGCTCGGATTCGAGCCGGCCGTGCGGGCCGCCGCCGGCTCGGCCGAACCGCACCGGCTCGCGGTCCACCTGCACGACGTGGCCGCCGCGTTCTCGGCCTTCTACGAGCGGTGCCCGGTGCTGCGGGCGCCGACCGAGGAGGTGCGGAGGAGCCGGCTCGGGCTGGCCGACCTGACCGCGCGGACCCTCCACACCGGGTTGTTCCTGCTGGGTATCGAGGCGCCGGAGGAGATTTGAGGAAATGTGATCGGCGGGCAACCCGGCGTTGATCGACCGATGACCCGATCGGCCGTTAGGGTGCTCTGGTTGCGCCGCCCGCGAGGCGCGCATCGAAAACTGCGAAAGGTTCGCCATGACGCTTCCCAACGGTGTATCCCGGCGCGGTGTGCTGGCCGTCTCGGCGGCCGCCGCCGCGACGCCGCTCGCCTTCCCGGCCGCGGCGCAGGCCGGCGGCAAGGGCCACCCGAAGCCCCCGGAGACATACCACCTCACCGTGCTGGGCACCTCGGACCTGCACGGCAACGTCTACAACTGGGACTACTACAAGGACGCCGAGTACGACGACTCGGCGCACAACGACGTCGGCGTCGCCAAGGCCGCGGCGCTGATCAACAAGCTGCGCCGGGAGGCGACCGGCGGGACGCTGGTGCTCGACGCCGGCGACACCATCCAGGGCACGCCGCTGGCTACGTACTACGCCAAGCAGGAGCCGATCACCACGACCGGTGAGAAGCACCCGATGGCCAAGTCGATGAACGTGCTGAACTACGACGCCGTGGTGCTCGGCAACCACGAGTTCAACTACGGCCTGCCGCTGCTCAACCTGTGGATCCGGCAGCTCGGGTTCCCGGCGCTGGCGGCCAACGCGGTGAGCGCCCGGAACGGCAAGCCGGCGTTCACGCCGTACGTCATCAAGAAGGTCTCCCTCGGCAGGCACGCGCCGACGCTGCGCGTCGGCATCCTCGGCCTGACCAACCCCGGCGTGGCGATCTGGGACAAGGGCAACGTCGAGGGCAAGCTGAACTTCCTCGGCATGGTGGAGACCGCCGCCAAGTGGGTGCCGGTGATCCGGGCCCGCGGCGCCGACGTGGTGATCGTGGTGGCGCACGGCGGCGACAGCGGCGCCTCCAGCTACGGCGACGAGCTGCCCAACGAGAACCCGGTGACGCTGATCGCCCAGCAGGTCCCGGGCATCGACGCGATCCTGTTCGGGCACGCGCACGCCGAGATCGCGCAGCGGTTCGTCACCAACACCCGAACCGGTAGGCAGGTGCTCACCTCGGAGCCGTCGAAGTGGGGCCAGCGGGTCACCAGGATGGACTTCGACCTGGTCCGCGAGCACGGCCGCTGGACGATCACGGCCGCCGCGTCGGCGACGCTGAACACCAACACGGTGGAGGCCGACCCGAAGGTGCTGGCCGTGGTGAGGAGCCAGCACAACAAGACCGTGGCGTACGTCAACCAGGTGGTCGCCGCCTCGACCGGGGAGCTCTCCGCCGCCAGCTCGCGGTACGAGGACACCCCGATCCTCGACTACATCAACAAGGTGCAGACCGACGAGGTGACCCGGGCGCTGGCCGGCACGCCGTACGCGAGCCTCCCAGTCCTCTCGATCGCCGCGCCGTTCAGCCGCACCGCCGTGTTCCCGAAGGGCGACGTCAAGATCAAGGACGTCGCGGGCCTCTACATCTACGACAACACCCTGGAAGCGGTGGTGCTGACCGGCGCCGAGGTGCGGGCGTACCTGGAGCACTCGGCGAAGTTCTTCAAGACCCTGGCCGTGGGCGCCCCGGTCGACGTCGCGAACATCAGCGACAGCTCGGTCCCGGACTACAACTACGACATCCTCTCCGGCGTCGACTACGACATCGACATCAGCAAGCCGATCGGCAGCCGTATCACCCGGCTGCAGATCGGCGGGGTGGAGGTGGCCCCCGACGCGCAGTTCGTCGTCGCCGTCAACAACTACCGCCGGTCCGGCGGCGGAGCGTTCCCGGGCATCGTGAAGACCCAGGTCTACAACGAGCAGAAGGAGATCCGCCAGCTCCTGATCGACTGGGCGCAGGCGAAGGGCCGGATCGACCCGGCCGACTTCTTCGTCCGGAACTGGCAGCTCGTCCGCGAGGGTGTCCCGGTCACCTTCTGACCGGCGCCTCCCGGCCGGCCGGGCCCGCCTTCCGGCCGGCCCGGCTCAGTCGGAGGTCTCCCAGTTGCCGCGGGTGTCCGCCTCGATGGTCACCGAGGCGGACCGCCCGTCGGCCAGCTGGAACGTGCAGGTGTAGGGGCGCAGGCCGGCGGCGCCACGGTCACCGGACGGCGCGCAGCCACCGGTCTTCACCCTGGTGCCGACGGCCGCCTCGATCCGGCCGTCGCCGAGCACCTTCTGCTGCACCGCCGCCGTCGCCCGGTCCTCCACCCGCTGCTGGTGCAGCGGCACCACCACGTTCAAGACCAGCGCCGACCAGAACGCGGCGCCAGCGACCAGCGTCATGCCGAACGCGATCCAGTACGGGGCGCGGGCCCGGCCGTACGCCTTGGCCCGGCCGGACCGCCGCATCGCCGAGACCACCCCCAGCACGCTGAGGAAGAACGTCCACGCCACCACCGGCCGCCAGGACGGCGCCTGCGGCCGCGCCTCGCCGAGCAGCGCGTGCGGGAAGCGGACCAGCAGAGCGCCGTGCTTGTTGTCCGGCGAGCCGTACGGCGGGACCGTACCGCCGAAGGGCAGCACCTCCAGCTCCGCTGTCTCCGGCTCGGCGCCGGCGGCCCACGGCGGCGACACGGGATACTCGTTGCGCGACATCTGGACGGTCATCTTGCGGCCTTTCCCGGTAGCGGCTCGGGTGCGGTTTCCGTGCCGCCCGGTTTCATCGGCCGCCGCCGGGAGCAGTTGAGGATTCAGTTGCCGCCGGTTGCAATTCCGGTGCCGGCCGGTGGCGCTGCACCTCGGTGAGCCGGTCGGCGAGCTCGCCGGGCGGCAGTGCGGGTTACACCTCGCGGGTGTGACGCCCACCCCGACATCGCCGATCGGGAACGTGCGCGGTGATCGTCTCGTCCCGGCCAGGCCGGCTTGTGGTGCGCCGGCGGCCACCCGGTGATCGCGATCCCGGACCGCTCCGGCGACTCCCGCGGACGCGGGTGAAGGGGGATCAGATCTCCGGTGACCGACGCGGGGTGGCCGCGCCCCGTGCGCGGCGTCTCCGACACCCGGCACGGTCGTCACACCGTGCGGCCAGACCCGGCGTGCGGGTCAATCCTGCAGGTCCGGAATCGCCGGGGTGGTCGTCGTGGTGGGGTCGTTCGCCGGGGTGGTCGTCGTGGTGCCCGGGTCGGGCTCGTTCGTCTCGGTGTCCGTCGGCTTCGTCGACGGCGGCGCCGACGACGGCTTGACGCTGGGCGGCGCGGACGACACCGGAGCCGAGATCGTCGTGCTGGGGGCCGGCTTCGACGTCCGCCTGGTGCCTGTCGGCTTGTGCGTGGGGCCCTCGACCACCGGGGCCTCGGACTGCTCCGGGAACGGCGCGTCGCTGGTCTCGATCACCGCCGGCTGGTTCCTCTTACCGTTGTCGCTGGCGTCGGCGGGCTTGTTCGCGTTGTTCAGCGCGAACGCCACGCCCAGGCCGCCGGCCAGCACGAACAGCGCGATCACGGCGATCATCAGGCCGCGCTGGCCGCGCGCTCCGGTGCTCACCACCTCGGGCGCCGGCATCGGCGGGGGCGCCGGCGACATCCGTGGGCGGGTCAGCGCCTGGGTGGGCAGCGCCGGCGGCGGGCTGACCGGCATCGGACTCTTCGGCGCGATCATGGCGGTGCCGGTGAGGCGCTTCCAGTCCTGCGGGGTGCCGACCGCGGCATACGCCGCCTCGGCGAACTCGGCAGCGGTGGCGAACCGGTCGGCCGGCTGCTTGGCCATCGCGCGGGCGATCAGCTCGCGCACCTCGTACGGCACGTGGTCGGGCAGCGGGTCGGGCTCGTCCTCCAGGTGGCGCAGGGCCACCTGCAGCGCGTTGTCCCCGTCGAACGGCGGGCGGCCGGCGATGCAGTGGTAGGCCACCGCGCCCAGCGCGTAGACGTCCGTCCCGGGCGTGAGGTTGCCCTTGGCGACCTGCTCGGGGGCCATGTAGAGAGCCGTGCCGACGATCGCGTTGAGCCCGGTCATGCTGGTCATCGCGTTGGACCTGGCGACGCCGAAGTCGATCAGGATGACCGCGCCGGTCGGCTTCACGATCAGGTTGCCCGGCTTGATGTCGCGGTGCACGATGCCGGCCTCGTGCGCGGCGTGCAGCGCGTCGGCGGCCTGTGCCACGATCGACAGGGTCTCGGTGACCGGGATCGGGCCCTGCTTCACCCGGTTGGACAGCGGCTCGCCCTCGACGAACGCCATCACCAGGTACGCCACGGTCTCGGGGCCGCCGGCGTCGCCGGCCTCGGCGTAGTCGTAGACCTCGACCACGCCCGGGTGACGGAAGGCGGCCATCATCCGGGCCTCGCCGTAGAACCGGGCGGCGAACTCCGGGTCGTCCAGCATCGCGGTGCGCAGCACCTTCACCGCGACGACGCGACCCAGCACCACGTCGGTGCCGCGCCACACGTCGCCCATGCCGCCGGTCGCGATCCGTTCGTCCAACCGGTAGCGGTTGTCCAGGAGATGTCCCGCACTGAGCACCAGGTGGACCTTTTCTGATCAGGCGGCCGGGCCGCTGGACGAGTCGATCGTGTGCAACGCCGCTCAAGAGTACAGAGCCGGGCCGATCAACGGGAGGTCAGCGGCCGCCCTGGTGACATGGCTGAACGACAGCGGAACAGGGCATGACGGCCAGCCGCCATGCCCTGTCGGGTCGAGACCTCGGAAAAACCCTTATTGATTGTCTCCGTACGCCGGGGTGACCACCACCGCGGTCTCGGCCAGCTCGAGCTGCTCGTTCTCGGCCTCCCGCTCCAGCGCGGCCCGGGCGGTCGTGGCGACCGCCCACCCGGCGGCCAGCCCGAGCAGACCGACACCGGCGATCAGCCCCCACGGGCGGCCCGGTCTGCGGCCGGCCAGGGCGTCCGCCGCGGCGTTCGCTCGGGCCCAGGCCTCGTCGGCGGCCCGGTGACCTTTCTTACTCGCCGTGCGGGCCTTCTTGTTGGCCTTGTCGGCCAGCTTCTGGCTGCGCCGGCTGGCGCTGGTGGCCAGCTCATGGCCGCGCTTGCCCGCGTTGGTGGCCAGCTTGCGGCCTCGCCGGCCAGCCTCGTCGGCCGTGTTGGCGGCCTTGCTGGCCGTGCTGGCGGCCTTGGCGCCGGCCCGGCCGGCCGTGCCCGCCGCCCTGGTGCCGGCGTCCCGCGCGGTCTCCCCGGCGGCCGCCATGGCGGACGACAGATATTCCCAGGCCTGGGCGGCTGTCCGTTCGGCCTGGTTCTTCCTCGTCGCGAACATCGTCGGTTACCTCCTGCGCTCGCCTTGCACTCCGATTCCTGCCCCGCTGGGGTCAACGGCAAACGTCCGGTATGGACGTCATCACGTTTCCAAAACGATTTGACGTCCCGCAGTAGTGTTGACCGGGCTCATACGGGGCCACTCAGTTGTCTAACAGGTTCGGGGCCTAACCTTTCGGTCAGTTTCACCGAACCTTCCGGGGGTAGTTCAACCGCCCTGCTCGTCGGGGCGATCGTGGACAACCCGCGTTATCGAGGAACAACGCCCGGAGCCCCCGGGCGGGTGGAGGGAAGAGGCGTGACGCTGTCGATAACGACGTCGACGCTGGCTGACGGCGCCGTCGAGGTCTCGCCCCGCGGCGAGATCGACGTCGAGAACGCGTACGAGATCCGGGAAGCCGTCGCAGCCCAGCTCGATGGTTCTCCGGCGCGCATCGAGCTCAACATGCAGCACGTGACCTTCATCGACTCCGTCGGCATCAGCGCCCTGGTGGCGGCTTTCCAGCTCGCCGGTGTCAGTGGTGTCAAGGTGGTCGTCACCCGGCCCAGCCGGTTCGCGCACAAACAGCTGTGGGTGACCGGGCTCCTGGGTCTGTTCGGCAACCCGCAGCCGCACCAGGAGGACGCCGCGCTGTCCGGCGCCTGATTCCCTCGGCTTGTCCGCGCCCGGACCGTGCGGGGGCGGCGCCTGACCGGGGCGCGGCGGCGCTCGCGTTCCAGGGGCGCGCCGTTCACCTGGCATTTCGCATGGGCCGTGCTCTGCGCCCACCGGACCGTCCCTAGATGGCCGGGGACTGGATCCGGACGCCGTCCACGTTGACCCGGATACCGATGTCCTCGTGCGGGGCCCGGATCGGCGTCACCACAGCGAAGTTGTCAGCCAGCGCGGCCAGGTCGGTCCCCGGGTCCAAATCCTCCTCGGCGGCCTGGACCGCGGTGCGGACGTAACCGTCGCCGGCCTCGGCGATGCTCATCTGCACCTGACCGAATCGGGCCAGGGCCGCCTGCTTCAGGCCGCGGATCCCGTCCACGTGCAGGTCCGGCACGTTCAGGTTGAACACCGTTCCGGGCGGCGTGTGCAGCAGGGACGGCATCAGCCGGACCGCCAACTCGGCGGCGCTGGCCCAGTGATGCTTCTCCTCGTCCGCCTTGTGGATCGCGTCGATCGCCGCGCCGCCGCTGGCCGCGGTCGCCTGCGCCGGGGTGAGCACGTCCAGCGACACGGCCAGGCCGCGCAGCCCGGCTTGGGACGCGGTCAGGGTGGCGCCGACGGTGCCCGAGTGGATCACCGCGGCGCCGGCGTTGGCGCCGCGGTTGATGCCCGAGACCACCAGGTCCGGCGCCGGGCCGAAGGCTTCCCGGAGGGCGAGCAGGACGATGTACGCCGGGGACGCGGCCACCCCGTACGCCGGAATCTGTTTGGCCCCGCTGATCCTGCGTGGCTCGGAGACGATCTTGCCGTCCTGCACCACCGCTGTGACCGAGGCGCTGCTACCGCTCGACTCGCTGAGCGGGGCGGCGACCACCACGTCGTAGTCCGCGTGCGCGAGCGCGCGGGCCAGCCAGCAGATGCCCGGCGCCTCGATGCCGTCGTCGTTGGTGATCAGGATCCTCATATGGCGGTGGTTGCCCGGGTTCGCGGTCATGATGCCTTCTTGATCGGGGTCAGCCGGACTCGTTCGGTAAGTACCCGGACGGCGTCGACGTGCCCGGTGCCGAGGCCGTGCCGGGTGACGTTGAGGGCGCCGGCGGCCGCGCCGGTGCGCACCGCCTCGGTCATCGATCCGCCGCCGGCCAGCGTGGCGGCTACTCCGGCGGTCATCGAGTCGCCGGCGCCGCGATGTTCGGCGGCGGCCAGCCGGGGCAGCGTGACCTCGTAGATCTCGTCATCGATCAGGGCCAGCGCGCCGTCGCCGGCCCGCGACACCAGGGCCGCCGCGGCGCCTTCGCTGTTCAGCTTGACCAGCGCGTTGACCAGTTCTTCGGTGGAGCCGTCGGTGACCAGCCCGTCCTTGATCAGCTCTTCGTGACTGATCTTGACGACGTCCAGGCCGGCGGCCAGCACCTCCTCCAGGTACCGGCCGCACAGATCGGCGATCACCTGGCAGCCGTGCGCCCGCAGGTCCGCGGCCAGCCGTCCGTACACCTCCGGTTTGATCACCGAGGGATGGGCCGGGCCGCTGAGGATCGCGATGCCCGCCCGCAGCCCCTCGGCCAGCGTGACGTTGTAGAGCTCGTCCAGCTCGTGGCGGGAGAGCGGAACGCCGGGGCGCTCGGCGATCTCCTGGCGGCTGCCGCTGCGGCGGTCGTGCACGTACCAACCGGTGCCGTGGTCGCGGGGCACCAGCCGGATGGTCACCCCGCTGAGCCCGGCCATCAGTGGGATCAGCACCCGGCCGACCTCGCCGCCGGCGGCCGTGCAGAGCGTCACCTGGGAGCCGAGCGACGTGATCATCCGGGTCTGCCAGATGCCCTGGCCGCCCGGGTGCACGTGCAGCTCCGGCTCGTCGTGGTGTTGCTCGATGGTCACCGTCAGCTGGGGAGCCGGTGCGAAGACCATGACCCGGCCGTCACTCATGACTCGCATTCTCATCTTTTTGCGCATCCGGCGTGGGTGATCGCAAAAAGAGCAGAAGCCCCGTTCTACAACGCGAAGACCCGGGCGGTGAGCCCGACCACCGCGCGGTTCGGATCCGGGCGGGCGCGCAGCAGTTCCTCCAGCCGGATCCGCCACCGGCCCGCCTCCAGATCACCGGCGGACCGGTCCCCGCCGGTCCGGATCCACGCCGCCGCCAGGCGTTCCCGGGTGGCGGCGAGCTCGGCACGCGTCTGCGGGCCGGGCAGTTCCCGCACCCGTTGTGCGAAGCCGGGGCCGGAGGCGGCGCGGACGCCGTCCCGGACCACCCGGGGCTGGCGCACCACCGGTGAGGTCATGGACCGATCCTCCATCGTCGATGTGATGATCGCCATAGTCACCAGCCGGTCGGGGTACAGTGCCTCCCCGCGCCGGCCGGCTCGACCTGGAGCGTGGCGTGCTCGATGGCGAAGTCGTCGTGCAGCGCCGCCCGCGCCTCGGTCAGCACGTCGCCGAGTTCGGCGGACGGTTCCAGGCTCAGGTGCGCCGACGCCACCTCCATGCCCTCGGTGAGCGTCCAGACGTGCAGATCGTGCACATCGCAGACGCCCGGCACGGCGGCCAGCCGCTCCCGGACCGTTGCCACGTCCACGTGCTCCGGGGCCGCCTGGACCAGGATGCGCACCGCCGAGCGGCCCAGCGCGAAGGTGCGGGGCAGGATCATCAGAGCCACCACGACGGCGACGATCGGGTCCGCGTACGCCCAGCCGGTGAGCCAGATGATCACCGCGGCCACGATCACGCCGACCGAGCCGAGCAGGTCGCCGAGCACCTCCAGGTACGCCCCGCGGACCCCGATGTTCTCCTTCGCGCCCGAGCGCAGCAGCGCGAACGCCACCAGGTTGGCGACCAGCCCACCGATCGCGACCAGCAGCATCGCGCCGGCCGGCACCTCCGGCGGGTCGGTGAACCGGCGCACCGCCTGAACCACCACGACGATCGCCACAGCGGTCAGCAGGGCGGCGTTGGCCAGCGCGGCGAGCACCTCCAGGCGGTACAGCCCGAAGGTGCGCCCGGAGTCCGACCGGGCCCGGCCGGCGGCGGTGATCGCGGCCAGGGTCATCGCGATCGCCAGCACGTCGGTGAACATGTGGCCGGCGTCGGAGAGCAGGGCCAGCGAGCCGGTGAGCCCGGCGGCGGCCGCCTCCGCCAGCATGAAGCCGGTGAGCAGCGCGCCGGCCCACCACAGGCGGCGGCGATGGCCGGCGCCGGCGTGCAGCGCCCCGGCGCCGTGATCGTGACCGGCTCCCATGTTCTTACCTTCCGTCGTCGAGCGGACCGCCGCCAAGGTATGCGTACATCGCAATATGTGCAATCGGATGTCCGACTCGCTCCCGCGGGCGGGAATCGGGGCGACGTGCGTGCGGCGTACCCCCGCGAAACGTCTCCGCGCCGTTATCGCGGTGACCGTAACCGCCCAACCGGCCGCGGCGTCGAAGACGCCCGCGCCGGTCAGCACAATCACCCAGCCGAGCGGCCTCCGGCCGGAGGACGCGGGGACCGGCCGTTCGCCTGCTCCGGCTCACGCGGCAGCGGCGTGCGGACCCCCGGGCCGGCCCGGCACAGGGGCGTCTCCGCCGGGGTGCGGACCCCCGGGCCGGCCCGGCACAGGGGCGTCTCCGCCGGGGTGCGGCGCCCCGGCCCGGCCGGACGTCGCCTACGGATGCCAGCCGGGGTTCGTGCCGACCGTGGTGAGGCGCTGCGTGGCGCGGGACAGCGCGACGTACAGCGTGCGGACGCCGGCCCGGTCCACCGCGATCTCGCCCGGCTCGACCAGCACCACCGCGTCGTACTCCATGCCCTTGGCCTCCAGCGCGGTCACCACCTGGACGCGTTCCGGCAGGCCGGCCACCCAGCCGGCCGTCTCGTCCCGGCGCGGCACCGGGGCGATCACGCCGATCGTCCCGTCCACGTCGGCCAGCTGCTTCTCGGTCAGCTCGCGGACCGTCGCCGGCAGCGCGCCGGGAGCGGTCACCACGTCCACCGGGTCGACGCCGGTGGACCGGACCGCCGAGGGCAGCGGCAGATCCGGCAGGATCGCCCGGATCACCCCGGCCGCCACCGCGAAGATCTCCGATGAGTTCCGGTAGTTGGTGGTCAGCGCGTAGCTGTTGCGCTTGCGCGAGCCGAGCGCCTTCTCCCGGGCCCGGTCCAGCTCGGCGGGGTCGCCGGACCACGCGGTCTGCGCCGGGTCGCCGACGATCGTCCAGGACGCGTACTGCCCGCGGCGGCCGATCATCCGCCACTGCATCGGCGAGACGTCCTGCGACTCGTCGACCACGACGTGCGCGTAGTCCCGGTAGTCCTCCTCGCGCTGGACCTGCTGGGCCCGCTGCGCGGCCTGACGGTCGGCGAAGGTGGAGACCTCCTGGATCCCGTCCCGTACGTGGAAGGGGTTCTTCGTCTTCTTCTGCGGCCGGCGCGGGCGGCCCATCAGCTCGTCGAGCTCGTCCAGCAGCGCCACGTCGGCGATCGTCGGGCCGTGCTCGGCCAGGGCGTCGAAGGAGCCCTGCAGGGTCTCGATCTCGTCCCGGGACAGGACCCCGGTGGCGTACGACCGGAGCCGCCGCGGATCGGCCAGCCACCGCAGCACCCCCAACGGGGTGAAGCGCGGCCACCACGCCTTGAGGAACTCCCGGAAATCGGAGCGGTCGGCCAGCTCCGCCTCGAATTCGCGCTTCTCCGGCAGCCCGGCCACCTTCTGATCCCGGGCCTGCGCCCAGAGCGCGTCGAAGAGCCGGTCGAAGCCGTGCCCCCGAACCTCGTTGCGGCGCGCGCCCCGGGGCAGCGCGGCGCGGCGGATCTTGTCCAGCCCGGCCGAGTCCACCCGCAGCAGCGTGCCGCGGTAGAGCAGGCGCAGCTCGGTGGGACCGTCCGGGACCGCGTCGTGCGAGGCCCGCTCCAGCACCCGGCGCATCCGCAGCGAGCCCTTGATCGCGGCCACCTCGCCGGTGTCCACCCGGGTCGCGTCCCAGCCCGGCACCAGCGACCCGAGCGAGCGCAGCGTCGCGGTGTCCTCGCCGAGCGAGGGCAGCACGGTGGCGATGTACTCCACGAAGACGCCGGACGGGCCGACCACCAGGATGCCGCCGCCGGCGAACCGGCTGCGGTCGGAGTAGAGCAGGTAGGCGGCGCGGTGCAGGGCCACAGCGGTCTTGCCGGTGCCCGGGCCGCCGGTCACGATCGTCACCCCGGAGGCGGGGGAGCGGATCGCCTCGTCCTGCTCGCGCTGGATGGTGGCGACGATGTCGCGCATCCCGCGGCCGGTCGCCTTGGCCAGGCTGGCCAGCAGGGCGCCGTCGCCGACCACCCGCATCCCGGGCGGGGCCGACTCCGGGTCCAGCAGGTCGTCCTCGATGCCGGTGACCTTCTCCCGGCTGGACTGGATCATCCGGCGCCGGATCACGCCCAGCGGCTCGGCCGGGGTGGCCTGGTAGAAGGCCGCGGCGGCGGGCGCCCGCCAGTCGACGACCAGCGGTTTCGAACTGTCGTCGCGGATGCCCATGCGGCCCACGTAGTGGGTGGCGCCGTCCTTCTGGTCGAGGCGGCCGAAGACCAGCCCCTCGTACTCGGTGTCCAGGGCGTGTCGGCGGCGGGCCGCGTGGTAGACCATCGCGTCGCGCTCGACCAGGGCTCCGAAGGTGCCGACTCCGGCGAGCTGATAGCCCTCCTTCTCGGCGCGGGACGCGAGTGCCCGCAGCTCGGCGAGACGGGCGTAGACCCGGTCCACGTGCTGCTGCTCGACCGCGATCTCCTGTTGCAGGACGGTGGCGTCGCTCAAGTCGGTCGTTCTCCCTTTCATGCGCACCACCAGCGCTCGCGCGAAGGGGGCAATCGAACTTACTCCTGCCCCGCAACGTGCGTCGAAGCGGCCTGGCGTCACCGCATCGTTCGAACCTCTCACAAACGATCGGCGAGGTGCGGATGTTCCGGTCAAGCGGCCTTGCGGTACTGGGCGCGGGTGGCCCTGCGGGTGGCCCGGTTGGCCCGGCGCACCACCTCGACCAGCGCTGCGGAGACCTCCTCCGGGCGCTCCAGCGGCAGCATGTGCCCGGCGCCCGGGCAGACCGTCAGCCGGGCGTTCGGCAGCGCCCCGGCGATCGATTCGGCGCACGGCGGCGGGGTGAGCCGGTCCCGGTCGCCGACCAGCACCGCGGCCGGCACGTCGGCGAACGCGGCCAGGGTGTCCAGCCGCTGCTGGGCGCCGATCGAGGCGCGGAAGCCGCCGATCGAGCGCAGCGACGCGCGTCCCACGCCGCGCAGGGTCAGGCCGAGCGCGTCGTCGGCGCACTGGTCGCCGAAGAGCAGCCAGCGCAGCGCGGGCGCCAGGGCGGGCAGCACGATCCGGTGCGGCCGCCAGGCGCCGGAGCGGGCCAGCACGCCGGCCCCGAGCGTCTCACCCACCCGCAGCACGCCGGCCACGCTCTCCGGCAGCCCGTAGCGGGTGTGCGTGTGGCCCTCGGCGGTCGTGGAGACCAGCAGCAGGCCGGCCACCCGGCCGCTGAACTCGTCCGGGTGGCGGTGGGCGTACTCCATGATGGTCATGCCGCCCATCGAGTGCCCGCCGAGCACCACCGGGCCGGCCGGCGCCAGCCGGCGCAGCACCTCGGCCAGGTCGTCGCCGAGCTGGTCCAGGGTGGCCGAGCGGCGCCGGGTGGCCGACGAGCGGCCGTGTCCCCGGGTGTCGTAGGTGATCACCCGTGGCGCTCGGCGGCCCAGCCCGCGCAGCGCGTCCACCTGGTGCCGCCAGGTCCGCCGGTCCAGGCACCAGCCGTGCGCCAGCACCACGGTGACCGGGGCGTCCCGCGGCCCGTCGATCTCGGCGTGCAGGCGCACGCCGTCGGCCAGCGTGATCTCGGTTCGCTCGGACATGGGCACCTCCGCGTATCGCACGTACGCCCCCCGCTGTACCCACGGGTAATAATCATCACTCGCGATCTTCCGATCCGCTACTGTGCGACACGATCACGGTGAACTGCCTCCCAATCACTTTCGTTCGCCCCCCGGGCAGCGAGAATCAAGGACATGACAGCCATCCGCGCTGCCCAGGCCATCACGCCCAGTACCGCCTTGGGCGAGCTCATCACGGGCAACAAGCGCTTCGTGTACGGGAATCCGCAATACGGGCACAACGTCACTCAGGCCGCCGCGACGGCCGGGGGGCAGCAGCCGCACTCGGTGGTGCTCGGCTGCATCGACTCCCGCGTGCCGCTCGAGGCGATCTTCGACCAGCCGTTCGGCTCGATCTGCGTGGCGCGCTCGGGCGCGCACGTGCTGGACCGGTCCCTGGTCGGCTCGGTGGAGTTCGCGGTGTCGGCGCTCGGCGTCTCGCTCGCCCTGGTGGTGGGGCACAAGCGGTGCGGCGCGGTGACCGCCACTGTCGACGCGATCCGTTCCGACGACCGTCCCGGCGGTGACGTCGGCTACCTGGTGGAGGAGATCGCCGCGGCGGTGGACGGGGTCGACCTGGACGACCCGGCCGCGACCGACCAGGTGATCCGGGCGCACGTGATCCGCACGACCGAGCGGCTGCGGGAGAGCCCCGCGCTGGCCACCGCTGTCGCCGAGGGGCGGATCGACGTGGTCGGCGCGATCTACGACCTGGACACCGGCTGGGTGGAGTTCCTCAACCGCAAGGACTGATCAGATTGGGCTGATCATCAGCAGATGTGAAAAGGCACCTCCCGGCCGCGGCCGGGAGGTGCCTTTTACCGTTCCTGCTCAGCCCTCGAAGACGCCGGCGTCGACGAGACGCTTCTCGGTGTCGGCCCAGCCGTGCTCCGGGTTGGTCGAGTGCAGCGAGTTGATCTCGGCGCGGATCTTGGCGCCGTGGCCGGCCCCGGCCAGCACGCGGATCTCCTCGACGAAGGCGTCCGAGTCGGTCTTGAGGTGGGTGGTCTTGCCGTTGGTCAGGTTGCGCACGTACGCGAAGCGGCCGTTGGCAAGCGGGATGAGGTACTTGTACTCACCGAGCACGCTGAGGGCGCCACCGGTGCTCTGGCCGGCGCGGACTGATGCGCGGGCGGTCTTTGAGGTGTTGCTCGCCACGGCGGTACTCCTTGAGGAAAAGCTCGAGCAGAGAGAAAAAGGCCGTACCAACTCTACACGACCGGCCGCGGACCGTGCCGTCGGAGCAGGTACAGCCGTTGGACCGGATATGCCACTACGACTGGTCCCGCAGTCGATGTTGCGGATTCTCTGGCGCACCATCCGTACCAACCGGCATCATGGGACACGATCAACCGCGGTCGAGGTCGTAGGGGAAGACGCACCTCGGTCTCCGGGAGGTCACCGTGCCAACGTGTGGCGTCGTATACGTCCACTCAACCCCGCTCGCCGTGTGCCAGCACGTCGAGTGGGCCATAGCGCGCGTCCTGACCGCGCCGGTCAACCTGCATTGGACCGTGCAGCCGGTCGACCCCAGCATGCGTCGAGCGGAGTGCAGCTGGACCGGACGCGCGGGAACTGGCGCCGAGCTGGCTGCTGCCCTCCGGCAGTGGCCCATGATCCGTTTCGAGGTGACCGAAGAGCCGAGCCCCGGACTGGACGGCGAACGCTTCATGCACGTCCCGGGCCGCGGGCTGTTCCACGCAACGATGGGCGCCTCGGGCGACATCCAGCTCGGCGAGGACCGGCTGCGCGCCATCATGGCTTCGGCCCGCGCTCCGGAGGCGTTGGCGCATGCCCTGGAGAAGGCGCTCGGCACCGCGTGGGACGCCGAGCTCGAGCCGTACCGGTACGCCGGCGACGGCGCCCCGGTGACGCTTCTCACCCGGGTCGGCTAGACCCTGTCCCGCGGCACGCGCATACGAGGCCAGGGGCCCGAGAACACGCGATCGGTGGACGTACCTGGGGGGATCACGTGGCGGCGATTTCCGCGACCTGATTCGATGGCGGTCGTGAAAAAGTTGTCGCGTGTCGCATTTGTCGCGCCGCTGTTGCTGCTCGCCGGGGCCTGCGGGGACGACACGAAGACGCCGCGGGCCACGCCCAGCGCCGCCCCGGTGGGGTCGGCCGCGTCCGCCCCGATCTCCGAGTCGGCGTCCGCGCCGCCCGGCGACCCGGCGGCGCGCGCCGCCGGGACGGTGGCCAAGCTGAGCGACGAGGACCTGGCCGGCCAGGTGCTGATGCCGTACGCCTACGGCGGGTCGGCAACCCGGGTGGACGCCGGGTCGGCGGCCGGAAACCAGCAGCTGGCCGGGGTCGCGACGCCGGCCGAGATGATCGCCAAGTACAGGCTCGGGGGCCTGATCCTGGTCTCGTTCACCCAGAACGACCCGACCGGCGGGACCAACCCCACGTCGAACGTGGAGAACCCGAAGCAGGTCCGGGAGCTCACCGACGGCCTGCAGGCGGCGGCCCGGCAACTGCCCGCGGCCGCGCCGCTGATGATCGGGACCGATCAGGAGTACGGCATCGTGACCAGGATCACCGAGGGGGTCACCGCGCTCCCCTCGGCGCTCGCGGCCGGCGCGGCCGGCAAGCCCGAACTGACCGAGGCGGCCTGGCACGCGGCCGGCGAAGAGCTGGCCGCGATGGGCATCACCGTCGACTTCGCTCCGGTCGCCGACACGCTCGGCACGGCCGGCAGCGCGGTGATCGGCTCCCGGTCGTTCGGCTCGGACCCCAAGGCCAACGCCACCCAGGTCGCGGCCGCCGTCCGCGGCCTGCAGGGCGCCGGGGTGTCCGCCGCCCTCAAGCACTTCCCGGGTCACGGGCACACCAGCGGCGACAGCCACGACGAGCTGCCGGTGATCAAGCAGAGCGCGTCCGCCTGGCGTACCCGGGACCTGCCGCCGTTCCAGGCCGGCGTGCAGGCCGGCGCCGGCGTGGTGATGTCCGGCCACCTGGACCTGCAGGCTGTCGACAAGGGCGTGGCCGCCACGTTCTCGCACAAGGTGATGACAGACGTGCTGCGCGGACAGCTGAAGTTCACCGGGGTGGCGATCACCGACGCGATGAACATGGCGCCGGCCCGCAAGTGGCCGGCCGGCGAGGCAGCGGTCCGGGCGCTCAACGCGGGCAACGACATGCTGCTCATGCCACCGGACATCGGCGCCGCCCGGGACGGCATCCTGGCCGGCCTGAAGAGCGGCAGCCTGAAGCGGGCGCGGCTGGTCGAGGCGGTGACCCGGATCCTGACGCTCAAGTTCCGGACCGCGGCGACCCCGCAGCCCGGCCTCGAGGTGGTCGGCTCGGAGCAGCACGTGCGGGCGGTCTCCGCGCTGGACGCGGCCTCGGTCACGGTGCTGCGCGGGCGCTGCTCCGGACCGCTGGTCAGCGGCCCGGTCACGGTGACCGCGCCGTCGTCGCGCGGACTGGCCCGGTCCACCCTGGTCAAGGCGTTGCAGGACCAGGGCGTCACGGTCCAGGCCGCTGGTGGTCAGGAGATCCGATTGGTGGGGTACGGCGACAAGCCCGTCGACCTGTCCCCGGATGCCGCGATGACGGTGATGATGGACCTGCCGGGCATCCTGGCCTATGCGAAGTCGCCCACGCTCGTCGCCACCTACTCCTCCAGCCAGCTGTCGCTCACCGCCCTGGCGGCGGTCATCGCCGGCAAGGCCAAGGCGCCCGGCAAGTCCCCGATAGCCGTCGCGGGCCTGCCCCGAAGCGCCTGCGTGAAGTAGCCGGCCGGTCGGTCAGGGGTGTCCCGCGCCCCGCGAGACACCCCTGAGCGCCGGCCGGGACCCGGCGCCGCAAGCGCCGCGCCCCCGCTGCCGGCCGGTTCCGGGGGCGTCGCACGCGGACCCTGCGACACCCCCGGCGCCGGCTGGTCGTGAACGGTGGCTCGCGGTCCGTGAGAGACCGCTCAGGGCCGGCTGCGGCGTGGTCTCAGAGGGGGATGTTGCTGTGGGTGCCCCGGCCCGGCGGGGCGGCCGCCAGGGCCTCGGCCAGGCGACGACGGGTCTCGTCCGGGGTGATCACCGCGTCGACCCGGCCGGCGGGCGTCTCCAGCTGAGCCCGGACCAGCCGCTCGTGCAGCGCGTCGCGCTCCTCCGGCGGGACGCCCGCCAGCCGGCGGCGGTGCAGGATCGGGACCGCCTCGGCCGGGTCGTGCACCGCCAGCTCGGTGCCCGGCCAGGCGAACACCGCCGACGCGCCCAGGGCCGCCGAGTTCAACGCCAGGTAGGCGCCGCCGTACGCGCGGCGGGTGACCAGCGTGACCCGCGGGACCACCGCCTCGGCGAACGCGTGCAGGAGCTGGGCGCCGCTGAGCACGACGCCGTCCGGCTCGTGACCGGGGCCGGGCAGATAACCGGGGGTGTCCACGACCACCAGCAACGGCAGGGCCAGGGCGTCGCACATGCGGACGAAACGGGCCGCCTTCTCGGCGCCGGCCGCGTCCAGGCGACCGCCGAGGTGCTGCGGATTCGTGGCGACCACACCGACCGTGCGGCCGGCGAACCGGCCCAGCGTGGTGACCAGGTTCGGGGCGCGCGGGGCGTGCAACTCCAGCGGGTCGCCGTCGAGGAGGGCGCGGAGCAACGGCCGTACGTCGTAATCCTGGTGGTGATCTCGGGGCAGGAACGAGTCGAGCGACCGGCCCAGCGTGCTGCCCGGCGTGACGTCGGCCGGCGAGAGCCGGCCCGGACTGCCCAGCAGCCGCACCGAACGGCGGCCCGCGGCCACCGCTGTCCCGTCGTCCCCGGCGACCAGGTGTGCCACCCGGGTGGACCCGCCGGCACTGGTGATCACGATGTCGGTGAGCGCCGACGCGTAGGCGGCGCTGCCGGCCGTCGGTCCGAGCAGCACCGAGATCTGCGGGATCCGGCCGGACGCCCGCACCGTCGCGGCGAAGACCTGGCCGGCCGCGTCCAGAGCGGCCATGCCCTCGTCCAGGCGCGCCCCGCCGGAGTGCCAGACGCCGGCCACCGGCACCCGTTCCCGGACCGCGAGGTCGATCGCCTCGACGATCCGCCGGCAGCCGCGCACCCCGATGGCGCCGCCCATCCGGGTGGCGTCGGTGGCGAAGGCGACCGCAGGCGTGCCGTCCACCGATCCGCGCGCGTGCAGCACCCCCGAGTCGTCCCCCGGTGCGAGCAGGCGCATCGTGTCGTGGTCGAAGAAGCGGCGGAGCCGTGATCCCGGGTCGCGAATCACGGCTCCACCCCTGGTCGCGTCAGGGACGCGTGAAGACCAGGGCCACGTTGTGGCCACCGAAGCCGAACGAGTTGTTCATTGCCGCCGGGATGTCGAGCGGGCGGGCCTTGTGCGCCGCCACGTCGAGGTCCAGACGATCGTCCGGGTCGTCCAGGTTGATCGTCGGCGGGACCACGCTGTCGCGGATCGCCAGGATGGTGGCGATCGACTCCAGCGCGCCGGCCGCGCCCAGCAGGTGGCCGGTCATCGACTTGGTCGAGGTGATCACCGGGTGGTCGCCGACAGCGGCCCGGACGCCCTTGACCTCGCCCATGTCACCGGCCGGGGTCGAGGTCGCGTGCGCGTTGACGTGCGCGATGTCCGCACCGGTCAGACCGGCGTCGCGGATCGCCATCGACATGGCCCGGATCCCGCCCTTGCACTCCGGGTCGGGCTGGACGATGTCGTAGCCGTCCGAGGTGATCCCGGCGCCGGCGAGCCGCGCGTACACGGTGGCCCCACGAGCCGCCGCGTGGTCGGCGCGCTCCAGGATGAGCGCGCCCGCGCCCTCGCCGAGGACGAAGCCGTCCCGGTTCCTGTCCCACGGGCGGGAGGCCCGCTCCGGGTCGTCGTTACGGGTCGACATGGCCCGCATCGACGCGAAACCGGCGATCGGCAGCGGGTGGATCACGGCCTCGGTGCTGCCGGCCACCACCACGTCGGCCCGTCCGGCCCGGATCAGGTCCAGGCCCAGGGCGACCGCCTCGGCGCCGGTGGCACAGGCGCTCGCCATGGCCCGGACGCCGGCGCGGGCGCCGACCTCCAGCCCGACGTACGCCGCGGGGCCGTTCGGCATGAGCATCGGCACCGTGTGCGGGCTGACCCGCCGCGGTCCCGACTGCTCCAGGATGTCGTCCTGGTCGAGCAGGGTGATGGCGCCACCGATGCCGCTGCCGAAGCTGACCGCGAGACGCTCCGGGTCCAGCCCGGTGCCCTCCAGGCCGGAATCGGCCCAGGCCTGCTTGGCGGCGACGATGGCCATCGCCTCACTGCGGTCCAGCCGCCGCATCCGGACCCGCTCGATGACCTCCGACGGTTCCACGGCGATCTGCGCGGCGATGCGGACGGACAGCTGCCCGGCCCACTCCTGGGTGAGCGGACTCACCCCGGAGCGGCCGTTGAGCATGGCGTCCCAGGTGGACGCGACGTCCCCGCCCAGCGGGGTCGTCGCGCCGAGCCCGGTGACGACGACGTCGACGGAGCTCATGTCAGGCGTTCGCCTCGATGTAGTTGACGGCGTCGCCCACGGTCTTGAGGTTCTGCACCTCGTTGTCAGGAATCTTGACGCCGAACTTCTCCTCGGCCGCCACCACGACCTCGACCATCGACAGCGAGTCGACGTCCAGGTCGTCGGTGAACGACTTGCCCTCGGCGACGTCGTCCGGGTTCACCCCGGCGACCTCCTCGAGGATCTCGGCGAGGCCGGAGGTGATCTCTTCACGAGTAGCCATGGTTGTTCTTTTCCTCTCGAAACTGTGTGAAATGAGACGGACGGGCGCCGCTCACGGGCAGCGGACGACCTGACCTGCGTAGGTGAGGCCGCCGCCGAAGCCGAACAGCAGCACCGGCGCCCCGGAGGGCACCTCGCGGCGCTCGACCAGCTTGGACAGAGCCAGCGGCACGCTGGCCGCGGAGGTGTTGCCGGACTCGACCAGGTCCTTGGCGACGATCACGTCGGGGCCCAGGCCCAGCCGCTTCACGATGCCGTCGATGATCCGGGTGTTCGCCTGGTGCGGCACGAACGCGGCCAGCTCGGACGGCTCCACGCCGGCCCGCTTGCACGCCTCCAGCGCGAACGGCGCGAGCTCGGTGGTCGCCCAGCGGAAGACCACCTGACCCTCCTGCTGGATGTAGGGCTGCCAGCCCTCGATCCGCAGCACGTCGCCCTTGTCCGGGGCGGAACCCCAGAGCACCGGGCCGATGCCGGGCGCCTCGCCGTCCGGCACGCCGGTGATCACCGCGGCGCCGGCGCCGTCGCCGAACAGCACAGCTGTGGTCCGGTCCGACCAGTCGGTGACGTCGGAGAGCTTCTCCGCGCCGATGACCAGCGCGTTGCGGGCGGCCCCGGCGCGGATCGCGTGGTCCGCGCTGCCGACCGCGTACGAGAAGCCGGAGCAGGCGGTGTTCAGGTCGTACGCCGCGGGGGCGACGATGCCGAGCTTGGCCGCCACCCGGGTGGCCACGTTCGGGCAGCGGTCGATCGACGAGCACGTGGCGACCACGACCAGGTCGATGTCGGCGGCGGTCAGGCCGGACCCGGCCAGCGCCTTCTCGGCGGCGAACCCGGCCATGTCGGCGACCGTCTCGGTGTCGGCGATGCGGCGCTCGGCGATGCCGACCCGGCTCCGGATCCACTCGTCGTTGGTGTCCAGGGTCTTGGTCAGGTCCTCGTTGGTGACCACGCGCGAGGGCTGGTAGTGGCCCATCGCGACGATGCGGGAACCCGCGGTCATCCTGTTCCTCCTCTAGTCGCGACTGCGCGCGTCAGTGCTGGGGCGTGGCGTGCCGGGCGATCAGGTCGCGCGCGGCGGGCAGGTCGTCAGGTGTGTTCAGGGTGACGATCTCCGGAGCACCGTCGCCCTTCAGCTCCCGCTTGACCAGGCCGGCCAGCGTGCCGGCCGGGGGCAGCTCGATCACCGCGGTGACGCCGAGATCCTCGAGCGTGCGCATGCACAGGTCCCAGCGGACGCCGGCGGTGATCTGGCGGACCAGGCGGTCGAGCATCTCCTGCCCGCTCGTCACCGCCGTGCCGTCCAGGTTCGACAACAGTGGGCGGGCCGGATCGGTGACGGCTGTGTTCTTCGCCACGACGGCCAGCGCGGCCTCGGCCGGCGCCATGAAGGGCGTGTGGAACGCCCCGGCCACCTGCAGCTTGATTACGCGCGCCTTGGCCGGCGGCTCGGCCGCGAACTCGGCCAGGGCGTCCAGCGCGCCGGCCACGACGACCTGACCGGCGCCGTTGCGGTTGGCCGCGTGCAGCCCGTGCTTCTCGACGGCGGCCAGCACCTCGTCCGGCTCCCCGCCGAGCACCGCGGACATCCCGGTCGGCTCCAGCGCGCAGGCGGCGGCCATCTCCCGGCCGCGGACCCCGGCCAGGGTGATCGCGGCCTCCGGGGTGAGCACCCCGGCGGCCGAGGCGGCGCCCAGCTCGCCCACGCTGTGGCCGGCGACCACGCCGACCTGCTCCAGCGGCAACTGGGCGGCGGCGAGCAGGGCGGCGGCGACCAGCAGCGGCTGGGTCCGGGCGGTGTCCTTGATCTCCTCGGCGCCGGCTTCGGTGCCGAGGTGCACCAGATCGACGCCGGCGAGCGCTGACCACTCGGTCAGGCGGTCGGCGGCACCGGGGAGTTCGAGCCAGGGGGCCAGGAAGCCGGGCTTCTGGGAGCCCTGGCCGGGCGAGAGTACGGCGAGCACGATGACGACTCTTCCGGATCGGGGAGCGTTCCGGGGTTGCCGGGCGCGACCAAACCCTACGACAGACGTTGTGGGAACCCTACAAATCGGGGGTTGAGTTGCCCTACTTGAGCACTATTTCAAGCCGCAGTCGTTAGTGCTGGACCCTTGTGACGCTGGGCACTGATCAGACGTTTACGTCACCGGATCGAGTCGGCCGATGCTCAGCGCCAGGCGCAACGCGAAGGCGTCCCGGCCGTCCAGCGGGGAGAGCGCGGTCACCTCGGTGACCCGGCGCAGGCGGTAGCGGACCGTGTTCGGGTGCACGTACAGCTCCCGCGCCGCGCTCTCCAGCACCCCGCCCGCGGCGAAGAACGCGTCCAGCGTCTCCAGCAGGCCGCCGCCGGACCGGGCCAGCGCGCCGTACACGTCGTTGCGCAGTTTCCGGCGGGCGTCCAGGTCGCCGGCCAGAGCCCGCTCCGGCAGCAGGTCGTCGGCGGCCACCGGGGTGGGCGCGCCCGGCCAGGCCGGCGCGGCCCGGAATCCGGCGAGCGCCGCCCGGGCCGACTCGGCGGCCTGCTCCAGGGTCGGCACGGACGGCCCGGCGACGATCGGCCCGTCGCCGAAGCCGGACCGCAGCGCCGCCGCGGTGGCCACCGGGTCGGCCGCGCCGCCGACCACCGCCACCAGCCGGTCGCCGTGCAGCCCGCCGATCACCTCGAGCCGGGCGCGCCGGGCCGCCCGGTAGAGCGCGTGCAGCACCGCTGTGATGTCCCCGCCGGGGGAGCGGCCCACCACCACCGCCACCGGCGGCGAGTCCACCCAGCCCAGCGCGGCCGCCCGGCTGGCCAGCACGTCCGAGGAGTCGCCGCGGAGCAGCGCGTCGACCAGCATCGCCTGCAGGCGGGCGTCCCACGCGCCGCGCGACTCGGCGGCCCGGGCGTAGACCCGCGCGGCCGAGAAGGCGATCTCCCGGGAGAACCGCAGGATCGCCCGCAGCAGCAGGTCCTCCTCGCCCTTGCCGGCGAAGCTGGGCACCTCGACCTCGGCGACGTCGATGGTCACCTTGATCAGTTGCACGGTCTGGGTCAGCGTGATCGCCCGGGCCAGCGCCCGCGGCGCGGCCGCGAACACCTCGTCGGAGATCTCCTGGGTGCTGGCCGCGACGGTGGCCCCGGACCGCAGCCACTCGACCAGCGACCGCACGCCGGCCTGTGCGACGAGCATCACCCAGGACCGTTGATCGGCCGGCAGTGCCCGGAACCACGGCAGCGTCTCGTCCATGCGGGCCACCGCGGAGCTGGCCAGAGCCCCCGCGTGCCGCTCGATCCGGCGCAACGTCGCAGGTTGCAGCGGGTTCGCCGGCGCCTCGGGATCGGATTCGGTGATTCGGCTCTCGGCCACGCGCCCAGAGTGTCACGCTCCCATGTGCTGACGCGAGCCGCGTCAGTTTCATCATTTTTATGACATTTGTCGGGTGTAGCGGTGCGCCTCTTCCCTGATTCCGGTGGGTGACCTGGCATCGTGTGTGCCGGTTCGGGTTCAACCCGGCCCCGGGCGTGCCGATGAAGAAACGGTGCCGGAAAACCGGGCGACGGCCGAGACCGAGGATCGAGGAGGGGATGATGGAACGGGACGACGCACGTGCCGAGATCGATCCCGCCCTTGAGGACCTGCCACCGGTGGCCGAGGAGGAGCCGATCATCGTGTCGGCGCCGGGCCGCGTCGGTTGCCGGACCGAGTTGCGGGGTTGGGCCGGGGCTCACCTGCACGGCGCTGTGCGCCCGCGCCGTCGTGCGGCGGGGCGTGGCCGCCCTCCGGGCCGCTGGTGCTGACGGTTCTGGATCTCCGCGGCCGGCTTGCGGGGCGTTGACGGTTTCAGGCTCTCGGTGAGCGGCGTGCGGGGGTCCGCGGGCTGATCTTTCCGCGGCCGGCGGACGGCCGCCCGTTCGTGGATCTTGACAACGTCAGTGAGTTCCACCCTGTGTGGATCTTGGAAACTCACGGCCGGCGGTGCCGGCGCGGCGGGTCACTCCGGCGGGTGAGCGGGGGACCTGCCCCGGGCGCGTTTCGCCGGTGGAAGCGATCGTGCTCGTCACGGTGAACGGGTGGACGACAAGAGACGGCTGATCCTGGACCAGGCGCTCGCCCTCGTGGACGAGCGGGGACTGGCCGCGATGTCGATGCGGGCGGTGGCCGAGCGGGTCGGGCTCACCTCGATGGCGTTGTACCCCTACGTCGGCGGCAAGGACGCCCTGCTCGACGGGCTTGTCGATCTGCTGCACCTGGAGCTGGGGACCGCTGTCGGCGACGATCCCGCCGACATCGACTGGCGGAAGCGGCTGCGTGCGCTCGGCCGGTCGGTCCGGGCGCTCGCCCACGCGCATCCGAGCGCCTTCCCGCTGCTGCTGAACCGTTCCGCGGCCGGCGCCTCGGCCTCCTGGATGACCGCCGCCCTGCGCGGGATCCTGCACGACGCCGGGGTCGCCGATCGCGAAGTGCCGCGGTTGGCCCGGATGATCTGCGCGTTCCTGCTCGGATACACCACCGGTGAGGTCACCGGAGGCCTTCCGTCCGTTCCCGCGGCTGCCCCCGAGTCTCCGGACGCGGTGGCGGGCCCGGAGCCCGGCGCCGCCGCGGCGGAGGCCCAGGAGCGCGAAGCCGATCCGCGGGCGGGAGCGGCGGAATTCGAGGAGGACCTGGTGGACCTGGTCGCGGTGGTGGAGCGTGCGGTTCGCCACCACGCCGTCGACCCCCGCTGAAACGGGGCGGCCGGCCCGGGAACGACGAACGCCCCGGTGCCGGAGCAGCCGAGGCGTTCGTGACGAAGCCGGTCGAGCGGGGAGGCGGCGGAGGTCGCGGAGACTCAGACCCGGCGGCGGATCAGGAACGCCATGCCGGCCAGGCCGGTGAGGATGATCAGCAGGACCGCGCCGTTCAGCAGGAACAGGCGGCGGAACTCGCCGAACATCTGGTTCGCGTCCTCCATCGGGTCGGTGTCGGCCGCGAGCTTCTTGCCGACCCCGCCGCCGATGCCGCCGTTGACCACGTCCGGCTTGGACTTCAGCGGGACGCCGCTGAGGCGCAGCGACTCGGACAGCGACAGGCGGCCGTAGAACCACCCGTCCGACTTCTTGCCGGACGGCTGCGCGGCCGGCCGGTGTGCCCGCGGACCGCCGGTGGCGAGCGGGTAAAGGTCGTACAGCTGGGTGGCTTTTTCCTTGATCAGGATCTGGACCGTGTACTTCGGGCCCATCTTGCCCTTCTGCGGCGCCGCGGTCTGCGGGGTCGCCGAGGCCAGCCAGCCCACCTCGTCGAACAGCATGCGGAACAGTTTCGGGTCCTCGGCCTGGAGGACCTTGATACCGGATTCCGGGATCTGCTCGCCGGTGATCAGAATCGTGTCCGGCTGCGGTTTCGCCGTGGGCTTGGTCGTCGACTCGGCCTTCACCGAGCCGGTCTGGCCGGCGGGTGCGGCGTGCGCCACCGCCGGAGTCGTGCCGAGAGTGACCGCGGCCGCTATCGCCAGCGCACCGATGCCGGCGGCGAACCGCTTCCTCGCTCGTCGAACCACCATCCGACCTCCCCCGCCCGTGGATGACATGGTTACGTGGACCGCGCTGCCCGGCCCCGACCTCCAGCCTTCCCGAGCGCCGCCCCGGCCGCATCCTGAGGCGGGGTGAATTGGAGCTATCTGGGGGGACGACCGTGCAGGGCGGAACAGCCGGTGATCAGCGGCCGAATATTACCCAGTCCCCGCAACCCGTGGGGGCGGCGGCCACCCCGGTAGCTGACCGCATCACCGCATTCGACGACCAGCTATGGTGGCGGGCCGTCGAATGCGGTAAAAGGGGGCGGATCAGGCGGACAGGCGTGCCCGAGCGGCGGCGATGCGGGCCAGCGTCCGCTCCCGGCCGAGGAGCTCGATCGACTCGAACAGCGGCAGGCCCACCGTACGGCCGGTGACCGCGACCCGGACCGGCGCCTGGGTCTTGCCGAGTTTCAGCCCGCGCGCCTCGCCGACCTGCTCCAGCGCGGCCTTGAGCACGTCGGCGCGCCACTCGGTGAGCTCGGCGAAGACGGCCGCCGCGCCGTCCAGGATGTCCGCCGCGCCCTCCTTCATCGCCTTGGCCCAGGAGGCCTCGTCGTCGACCGGCTGGTCGAGGAAGAGGAAGTCGACGTTCTCCACGATCTCGGAGAGGACCGCGATCCGGGTCTGTGCCAGCGGCGCGATCGCGGTGAACAGGTCGGCGTCGAACGCGGACGGCTCCCACGGCGGGGCCGGGATGGTGTCGGTGCCGCTCAGCCACGGCGCGCAGACCTGGGTGAACTCGTTCGGGCTCAGCGCCCGGATGTACTCCCCGTTGAACGCGCGCAGCTTCTTGACGTCGAAGAACGCCGGAGCGTGGTTGACGTCCTCGATGCGGTACTCCTCCTCGACGACCGACCACGGGACGATCTCCCGGTCGCCGGTGGGCGCCCAGCCGAGCAGCATCAGATAGTTGCGCATGGCGGCGGCCAGGTAGCCCTCGTCGCGGTAGGACTCCAGAGCGACCTTGTCCCGGCGCTTCGACAGCTTCTGCCGCTTCTCGTTGACGATCACCGGGACGTGGCCCCAGACCGGGGGAGTGGCGCCCAGCGCCTCCCAGAGCAGCTGCTGCTTCGGCGTGTTGGGCAGGTGCTCCTCGGCGCGGAACACGTGGGTGATCCCCATGCTGAGGTCGTCGACCACGTTGGCCAGCAGGAACACCGCCGAGCCGTCGCTGCGGGCGATGACGAAGTCCTCGATCAGCTTGTTCTCGAAGGTGGGCTTGCCGCGGACCAGGTCCTCGACCACCGTCTCGCCCTCGTCGGGCGTGCGGAAACGCAGCGCGCGGCCCTCGCCCGGGCCCAGGGCGCGCTCACGGCAGAAGCCGTCGTAGCCGGTGTGCGTGTTGCCGGTGCGCGCGACCACGTCCTCGCGCTTGCAGTCGCAGTAGTACGCCTTGCCCTCGCCGTAGAGCCGGGTGGCGGCGGCGGTGTGGTCGGCCGCGTAGGACGACTGGAAGTAGGGGCCCTCGTACGTCCCGCGCTCGATGCCGATCCAGTCCAGTGCCGAGATGATGCCCTCGGTCCACTCGGGCCGGTTGCGGGCCGCGTCGGTGTCCTCGATCCGGAGCACGAAGACACCGCCGTGCTGCTGGGCGTAGATCCAGTTCTGCAGCGCCGAACGGGCGCCGCCGACGTGGAACATGCCGGTGGGAGACGGGGCGAAACGTACGCGAACAGTCACGGCACCAGCCTACCGAGGCCCGCGAGGGGTATTCGACCTGCGGTGGCTTTACCGGACGGAAGGAGTACGGGCCATGGGCAAGGTCGTGGCGGTGGAGTACGTGACCCTGGACGGCGTCTTCGAGGAGCCGTCCTGGAGCGCCCCGTACTTCGACGAGGAGCTGAGCGCCTGGCAGGACCGGAACCTGCGGGAGGCGGACGCGATGTTGCTGGGCCGGCGGACCTACGAGGGGCTCAGGACCGCCTCGATGCTGAAGTACGTCGCCACCACCACGCTCACCACGCTGGAGGGGAACGCTGTCGTCTTCCCGGGTGACCTGGCCGGCCTCGGGAACCTGCTGATCACCGGCAGCGCCACCCTGGTGAACCATCTGACCAGACACAACCTGATCGACGAGTACCGGCTGATGGTCTGCCCGGTGGTGCTCGGCGAGGGGCGGCGGCTCTGGGCGGAGGGCACCCGGGTCGCCCTGGCCCTGAAGGACTCCTGGACCACGGCGACCGGTGTCCAGGTGGTCACCTACGTACCCGCCTAGGCGCGCACCGCGCGGCGCGGCGTTTCCGTGGCGAAAGGCGAGGCCCGCCGCGGAAACGCGACGGGCCTCGCTCGGATCGGAGGATCAGCTGTCGCCACCGGTCTCGCCGACCGGGGCCGCGTTCACGTCGTCGATCGCGTACTTCTTGGCGGCCTCGCCCGGCACGTGCGCCGGCACCTTGCCGCGCAGCGCGAGCTCACGCAGCGTGGCGACGGCCACCGACTCGCCGTCCACGTGGAAGTGGCGGCGCAGCGCGTGCCGGGTGTCGCTCATGCCGAAGCCGTCGGTGCCCAGCGAGGTGTAGCCGTTCGGTACCCAGCGGGCGATCAGGTCCGGCACCGCCCGCATCCAGTCGCTGACCGCGACCGACGGGCCCTCGGTGTCCTCCAGCTTCTGCTGGATGTACGGCTTGCGGGGCTGGTCACTCGGGTGGAGCAGGTTGTGCTCCTCCGCCTCGACCGCGTCGCGCCGCAGCTCGGACCAGGAGGTGACCGACCAGACGTCGGCGCTGACCCCCCAGTCCTGGGCGAGCAGCTCCTGCGCCTTGAGCGCCCAGCGCATGCCGGTTCCGGAGGCCAGCAGCTGCGCCTTCGGGCCGTCGGAGAGCGAGCTCTCGGAGTACCGGTAGATGCCCTTGAGCAGGCCCTCCACGTCCACACCGGCGGGCTCGGCGGGCTGGATCGCCGGCTCGTTGTAGATGGTGAGGTAGTAGAAGATGTTCTCCTGCTTCTCGCCGTACATCCGGTGCAGGCCGTTCTCGACGATGTGCGCGATCTCGTACGCGAACGCCGGGTCGTACGCCACGACGGCCGGGTTCGTCGCCGCGATCAGCAGCGAGTGCCCGTCCTCGTGCTGCAGGCCCTCACCGTTGAGCGTGGTGCGGCCGGCGGTGGCGCCGAGCAGGAAGCCCCGGGCCATCTGGTCGGCCGCGGCCCACAGCTCGTCGGCGGTCCGCTGGAAGCCGAACATCGAGTAGAAGATGTACAGCGGGATCATCGGCTCGTCGTGCGTGGCGTACGACGTGCCGGCCGCGATGAAGCTCGCCGTCGAGCCGGCCTCGTTGATGCCCTCGTGCAGGATCTGGCCGTTCGTCGCCTCCTTGTAGGACAGGAACAGCTCCCGGTCCACCGAGGTGTACGTCTGGCCGTGCGGCGAGTAGATCTTCTTGGTCGGGAACAGCGAGTCCATGCCGAACGTGCGGGCCTCGTCCGGGATGATCGGCACCCACCGGGCGCCGAACTCCTTGTCCTTCATCAGGTCCTTGAGCAGGCGCACGAAGGCCATCGTGGTGGCCACCTTCTGCTTGCCGCTGCCGCTCTTGACGCCGCTGAACTGCGAGGACTCCGGGATCGCCAGCGACTTGGCCTTGGTGCGCCGGGACGGCACGTAACCGCCCAGATCGCGCCGGCGCTCCTGCATGTACTGGTACTCGTCGGACTTCTCACCGGGGTGGAAGTACGGCGGGAGGTACGGGTTCTCCTCCAGCTGCTTGTCGCTGATGTCGAGGTAGAGCCGGTCCCGGAAGCCCTTCAGGTCCTCCAGGGTCAGCTTCTTCATCTGGTGCGTGGCGTTGCGGGCCTCGAAGTGCGAGCCCAGCGTCCAGCCCTTGATGGTCTTGGCGAGGATCACCGTCGGCTGGCCGGTGTGCTCGGTGGCCGCCTTGTACGCCGCGTAGAGCTTGCGGTAGTCGTGACCGCCGCGCTTGAGGTTCCAGATCTCCTCGTCGGTCATGTGTTCGACGAGCTTGCGGGTGCGCGGGTCGCGGCCGAAGAAGTGCTCCCGCACGTACGCCCCGGACTCGCCCTTGTAGGTCTGGTAGTCGCCGTCGGGCGTGACGTTCATCAGGTTGACCAGCGCGCCGTCGGTGTCCGCCGCGAGCAGCGAGTCCCACTCCCGGCCCCAGACCACCTTGATCACGTTCCAGCCGGCGCCGCGGAAGAAGGACTCCAGCTCCTGGATGACCTTGCCGTTGCCGCGCACCGGGCCGTCGAGCCGCTGCAGGTTGCAGTTCACCACGAAGGTGAGGTTGTCCAGTTCCTCGCGGGCGGCCAGGCCGATCGCGCCGAGCGACTCGACCTCGTCCATCTCGCCGTCGCCGAGGAACGCCCAGACGTGCTGCTGGCTGGTGTCCTTGATGCCGCGGTTGTGCAGGTAGCGGTTGTACCGCGCCTGGTAGATCGCGTTCATCGGGCCGAGGCCCATGCTGACGGTCGGGAACTCCCAGAAGTTCGGCATCAGCCGCGGGTGCGGGTAGGACGGGAGGCCGCCACCCGGGTGGCTGAGCTCCTGGCGGAAGCCGTCGAGCTGGTGGGTGGTGAGCCGGCCCTCGAGGTAGGCGCGCGCGTACATGCCGGGGGAGGCGTGGCCCTGGAAGAAGATCTGGTCGCCGCCGCCCGGGTGGTCCTTGCCGCGGAAGAAGTGGTTCATGCCCACCTCGTAGAGGCTGGCGCTGGACGCGTACGACGAGATGTGGCCTCCGACGCCGATCTCGGGACGCTGCGCGCGGTGCACCAGCATGGCGGCGTTCCACCGGACGTAGGCCCGGATGCGCCGCTCCACGAACTCGTCGCCGGGGAACCAGGGCTCCTGCTCCGGCGTGATCGTGTTGATGTAGTCGGTGGACGTCAGTGGCGGAACGCCCACCTGTCGTTCGCGAGCGCGCTCCAGCAGGCGCAACATCACGTACCGGGCTCGTTTGGCGCCCCGCTCGTCGATGACTCCGTCGAGGGACTCGATCCATTCGTTTGTTTCCGAAGGGTCGATGTCGGGAAGTTGGCTCGGCAGGCCATCGCTGATCACCGGGCGCTTGCGCTCCGTGGCCACAGGCAATCCTCTTGGTTGAGTGTCGGAACCGGTGCGATCCAGGTGGCGTATCGCCCGGAGGTCTCCATCCTGCCTCTTAACGGTGGGCATCGTCACGCCTAACGGTCGGGGCAGCGATACGCGACACATGTACCGACCAGTAACTTTGTGGATCACCCGGCGAGGAAGGAGAACCGCACCTGCCGGGTCGGGTTGTCGCCATTGGGATCCACCAGGCAGATCGACTGCCACGTGCCGAGCGCGATCCGGCCGCCGATCACCGGCAGCGTGGCGTAGGGCGGGATCCAGGCGGGCAGCACGTGGTCGCGGCCGTGCCCCCGTGAGCCGTGCCGGTGCCGCCACTTGTCCTCGGCCGGCAGCAGCTCGCCGATCGCGGTGAGCAGGTCGTCGTCCGAGCCGGCCCCGGTTTCGATGATCGCCAGTCCGGCCGTCGCGTGCGGCACGAAGACGTGCAGCAGCCCGTCGGTCTCCGATCCGACGAACCGCTCCGCCTCGCTGGTGATGTCGACGACGACCGGTGAGCTCCCGGTCCGGACCGTGATCACTTCGGTGCGCATCCGACGAGCCTAGCCGGAAGATCGACATCGATGATCGGGCTTCCGGCGGGTGGCACGGCTCGCCCGGGTCCGCGATGCTGATTTCGTGACCACCCCGCAAAACCTCGACGAGCGGTTCCGCGAAGCGGTCTCGGCCCTGCGCACCCCGGAGCACCGGCGCGCCCCCGGCGACCCGGTCCGCGACGGCTCCGCGCTGACCGGCGCCCGTGCCCTGGAACTCTTCGACGCCCAGCTCACCAGCCGTCACCTCGACCTCGCCGCGCGCTGGCTGCGCAGCTTCAACGAAGGCTTCCACACCGTCGGCTCGGCCGGCCACGAGGGGAACGCGGCGGTCGCCGCGGCGCTGCGCGACGACGACCCGGCGCTGCCGCACGACCGGGCCGCCGCCTTCTATTGCGTACGGGCCGCCCGCTCGTCCCCGGAGAACCGCGCCCAGCGGCTGGAGGACGCCGCCCGCGACATCCTGCGCGGGGTCGTGGCGTCGGTCCGGGACCCGATCAGCGGCGGCCGCGACAAGGTCTTCGGCAACGCCGCGCTGCACCTGGTCCCGGTGGTCTCGACGCCGGCGGGCCATCTGCCGAGAGCTGTCGGACTGGCGTACGGCCTGAGCCGCTCACCCGATCCGCGCTGGCCCGCCGACGCCATCGTGGCGGCCACCTTCGGCGACGACGGGGCCGACCAGCCGGGCGCCGTCGCGGCCCTGCACGCGGCCGGCTGGCACGACCGGGCCGGGCAGCCGATCCCCCTGCTCCTGGTCTGCGAGGACGACGTCTGCGAGGACGACGCGCCCGGCGGGCCGGCCGAGGACGGCTGGGTGGCGGCGGTGCTCCGCGGCCGGCCGGGGGTGCGGTACTCCGCCGCGGACGGCTGCGACCTGGCGGCCACGTTCGACGCCGCGGCCGAGGCGGCGCAGTACGTGCGCCGCGAGCGCCGCCCCGCGGTGCTGCACCTGGGCACGGTGCGCCTGCTGGGCGACCCCGGCGACCCGGAACCCGGCGCCGGCCTGGACCGCGACCCGCTGGCCGGCACCGCCCGGCTGCTGGTCGAGGCCGGCCTGCTCGGCCCGGACGACGTGATCACCCGGTACGACGAGGTCGGCTGGCAGGTCCGCAAGGCCGCCGAGGAGGTGCTCGGCGAGCCGAAACTGGCCACCGTCGGCGAGATCGTGGCCGCGCTGGCCCCGCGCCGGCCGCTGCGGGTGGCGCACGCGATCGCCGACGCCGCGGGCCGGGCCACCGGGCCGGCCGCGGCGAACCGGTCCCGGGTCTTCGGCGGCCGCCTGCCCGAGCAGGCCGGCCCGATGACCCTGGCGCAGACCCTCAACGCCACCCTGACCGACGCCCTCGCCGCCCGCCCGCAGCTGCGGGTCTTCGGCCCCGGCGCCACCCGCGGCGGGCGCCACGGGGTCACCGCCGGGCTGCACGAGCGCGGCGGCGACCGGGTCTTCGACACCCCGCCGGACGCCACCAGCGTGCTCGGGCTGGCGCTCGGCGCCGGGCTGGCCGGCCTGCTCCCGGTGCCCGAGCTGCCCGGCCTGGCCGCCCTGCACAGCGGCGAGGACCAGCTGCGGATGGAGGCGGCGACCATGTCGTTCCTCTCCTCCGGCGCCTACCGCAACCCGCTGGTGCTGCGCGTCCCGGCGCTGGCCGACCCGTTCGGGCTGGGTGGCCCGCTGGCCAACGACAACTCGCTGGCGGTGCTGCGGGACGTGCCCGGTCTGGTCGTCGCGGTGCCGGCCCGGGCCCAGGACGCCGCCCCGATGCTGCGCACCTGCCTGGCCGCCGCCGAGGTGGACGGCAGCGTCTGCGTCTTCCTGGAGCCGGCCGCGCTGTATCAGACGAGGGACCTCTATCAGCAAGGCGACAACGAGTGGCTGGCGGTCTATCCGGGCCCCGACCGGTGGGCCGGCGAGCACGCCCCGATCGGTCGCGCGCGCATCTACACCCTGGGCACGGGGCAGGACCTGACCATCGTCACGTACGGTGGCGGTGTGCGGATGTCCCTGCGAGTCGCGGCCCGGCTGGCCGCCGACGGGTACGGCACCCGGGTGGTCGATCTACGCTGGCTGAGCCCGCTTCCCGTCGCTGACCTGGTGCGCGAGTCGCTGGCCACGGGCCGGGTGCTGATCGTCGACGAGACCCGCCGCTCCGGCGGGGTCGGCGAGGGCGTGCTGGCGGCGCTGGTCGACGGGGCGTTCGTCGGGTCCGCGCGCCGGGTGGCCGCGGCCGACGCCCCGGTCCCGCTGGGGCCGGCGGCACAACACGTGCTGGTGGGGGAGGATGCCATCACACAGGGTGCCCAGGCCCTGCTGGCGCGGTAAATTGCCACACACTCGGTGCGCCACTTGCGCCGGGGGCCCGGAGTGTGTGGACTACCCCCAGGTTCCGGTGCGTTTTTGATGCATTTCACGGCTAGGAGGATTTGGACAGTGAGCGCGACCGCGGGTCAGGCCGACGGCGTACGCAGCCTGGCGGACCGGTTCGGCTTCGAGCCGAACATGGTGGTCATGGAGATGGGTTACGACGACGACGTCGACGAGGAACTCCGTGACGCCCTGACCGAACGCGTCGGTGAATTGGTCGACGAGGACACCGACGAGGTCGTCGATGCGGTGCTGTTGTGGTACCGCGACGGCGACGGTGACCTGTTCGAGCTGCTCACCGATGCCCTCGGCCCCCTCGCCGACAACGGCGTGGTGTGGCTGCTGACCCCGAAGGCCGGCCGCGACGGGCACGTCGAACCGAGCGAGATCAGCGAGTCGGCGCCCACCGCCGGCCTGCAGCAGACCTCGACGGTGAACGCCGGCAAGGACTGGACCGGGGCTCGACTCGTCTCCCCGCGGGGCGCCAAGAAGAAGTAGCTCACCGCTCGATCCCCACCCCCAGGTCGGCGTCCCCTCGCGGGCGCCGGCCGACAGGCATGACTAGGCTTGGCCGGGTGCCGATCGAGGTGGGCGCGCCGGCGCCGGATTTCCTGCTCAAGGACCAGAACAACCAGGAGGTACGCCTCGGCGGCTTCCGCGGCCGCAAGGCGGTGCTGCTGGTCTTCTACCCGCTCGCCTTCAGCCGGCGCTGCCACGGGGAGCTGACCGAGATCCAGGAGCACCTGGGCGACTACGCGAACGAGCGGGTCCAGGTGCTCACCGCCAGCGTCGACTCGGTCTACAGCCACAAGGTCTGGGCGGAGCAGGAGGGCTTCGAGTTCCCCCTGCTCGCCGACTTCTGGCCGCACGGGGAGGTGGCCCGCGCCTACGGAGTCTTCAACGAGCAGACCGGCTTCGCCAACCGCGGCACGTTCCTGATCTCACCCGAAGGCGTGATCCTCTTCGCCGAGATGACCGGTCCCGGCGAGTCCCGCGACCAGTCCGCCTGGCGCGCCGCCCTGGCCACCGTGTGACCACACCCCACCCCCGCCGGCCGGCACCCGTCCCGACCGCCGCGGCGTCCAACCCTGGCGGATCGTGCCGCCGGCCATTGCGCTCCGCGCCCGCAGCTGCCGTGCATTGACGCCGGAGCCCTGTCCCGCGGCCCAGCGAGCCCCGCGCCCGCAGCTGCCGTGCACTGACGCCGCAGCCCTGTCCCGGGGCCCAGCGAGCCCCGCGCCTACGGCCCGCGGCGCGGCGCCGCCGGCCCCCGGCCCGCAGCGCTCTGCGTCCGTGGTCCGCAGCGCTCTCGGCCCGCGATCCGTGGCAGGGTAGGATGACCACTCCGGCGAAGCCGTAGCCGGGCGCGTAGCTCAGTGGGAGAGCACTCGCCTTACAAGCGAGGGGTCGTAGGTTCGAAACCTACCGCGCCCACCACCGTGAGCAGCACCGGAGCGGACACCGAACGGGTCGGCCGTCCGCTCCGGTCTCATTCTTGGTCTCAGTTGCTCTTCCACGGCAGGACGGCAACCTGCTCGGCGATGCCGCTGTCAGTGCTTTCTGAAAGTTGACCCTCTTTGGGTTCTTGGGTTCGAGTACTCGTCGCAACCTCCATGATGATCGGCGTGTTGATGGCGAGACGTGGACGTAAGCGGCGGTTGGACGTTGAAACCCGGTACTGGGGGATGATCCTGGCCGGTCTCCGGACGGTGCAGGCGTGCAAGATCCTCGGGATCGGCCGCAAGACCGGCTATTGGGTGGCCGGCCGAGCACGGCGGCGTGCCGCCGGTCCGGCTGGTCGAAGCGGCGCGGTGCGGACGGTACTTCTCGCTGCTGGAACGGCAACGGATCGCCACCCTGCGTCGAGACGGGCTCGGAGCGCGTGCGATCGCGGAGGTGCTGGGCCGGTCGACCTCTACGATCAGTAGGGAACTGCGCCGCAACACCCGCCTGCACGACGTGGCCTACCGATTCCGAAGAATGCAACCCCTGTGTGCCCCGGGAAGACCCCCGCGCGTGCGGGGACAACATCATCAGGACGACGCCGCCGATCTTGACCTCGGGAAGACCCCCGCGCGTGCGGGGACGACTAGGTGCCGAGGTCGACGCCGAACGCGTCCTCGGGAAGATTCCGGCGCGTGCGGGGACGACGACCGCCGTCTTCGGCGAACGACCGCAGGATGTGGAGACCCCCGCGCGTGCGGGGACGACCGGCGCAACGGCATCCCCGGCGACACCGTCAGCGGAAGACCCCGCGCGTGCGGGGACGACACCTCGTACCGATCCACTACCTCGCTGAACGGGGGAAGACCCCCGTGCGTGCGGGGACGACCCGGTGGACCACCTGAGCAGGTCGTTCCGGAAAGGAAGACCCCCGCGCGTGCGGGAACGACGGCACCGACCGCCAGGGCCGCCATGAGGGACGCGGAAGACCCCCGCGCGTGCGGGGACGACTGGCCAGCCCGGCGCTCGCTGTCGCCTCCGGCGGGAAGACCCCCGCGCGTGCGGGGACGACACGGGCACGGTCCACCTCGGCGTGCTGGACGTGGGAAGACCCCCGCGCGTGCGGGGACGACAGGATGCTCCACTTCAGCGCGCCGATGGCCGAGGGAAGACCCCCGCGCGTGCGGGGACGACGATCGTGCGACCGGCGGCCCCGGTCGTCGTGACGGAAGACCCCCGCGCGTGCGGGGACGACCTGCGCGGGACGGTCGATGATCTGCCCCGGAAGGGAAGACCCCCGCGCGTGCGGGGACGACCGGATCGCTCCCGCGATCAAGACGGGATCGACGGGAAGACCCCCGCGCGTGCGGGGACGACCAGCGCGCGCACGTCATCACGAGGCAGAAGGGCGGAAGACCCCCGCGCGTGCGGGGACGACGCCGCGTGACCGGGGCTGACGCGGGCGTGACCTGGAAGACCCCCGCGCGTGCGGGGACGACGCTCCCCCCGCTGTCCCGGACCGAAGATCGTATGGAAGACCCCCGCGCGTGCGGGGACGACACGCCTAGATAGGACTGTGCGGTCGCGATGATCGGAAGACCCCCGCGCGTGCGGGGACGACAGCCGGTCCTCGCTGTTGGTCTTGCGCGCGAAGGGAAGACCCCCGCGCGTGCGGGGACGACCCCCGCGCGCTGTTGCTGGACCAGACCCGGCCGGGAGAAGACCCCCGCGCGTGCGGGGACGACCGCACCGTCGCAACGGTGATCCGTTCCTCGGGAGGAAGACCCCCGCGCGTGCGGGGACGACGGCGGCGGTGGCCAGCGCGACGGGGATGGAGACGGAAGACCCCCGCGCGTGCGGGGACGACGTGGTCTGCCGCGGCGTCTGCGACACCAAGAGCGGAAGACCCCCGCGCGTGCGGGGACGACTGGACGGTCAGCGTCGGCATCGGCACGTCGGGGGGAAGACCCCCGCGCGTGCGGGGACGACGAAGCGCATCAGTCGCTCACCGCCTCGGTGACCGGAAGACCCCCGCGCGTGCGGGGACGACCCCGAAATGGTGCTGATGTTGGTGGCCGGCGCGGGAAGACCCCCGCGTGTGCGGGGACGACTGATGGGCTCCGCCGCAGAGGTACCCTCAACCGGGAAGACCCCCGCGCGTGCGGGGACGACCTGCCCACCACCGATCTCTGCGAGCCTGTCGTAGGAAGACCCCCGCGCGTGCGGGGACGACATGGACGGGGTGCCGCGCACCAACGCCGGTTGGGGAAGACCCCCGCGCGTGCGGGGACGACCACGGGGAGGCCATCGAAGCGGACCTCCGCCGGGGAAGACCCCCGCGCGTGCGGGGACGACACCCCCACAACCGCGGTCACCGTCGGATTCAAGGGAAGACCCCCGCGCGTGCGGGGACGACGCAGGTGAGCCGATGAGCCTCGACCTGCAGTACGGAAGACCCCCGCGCGTGCGGGGACGACTCGGCCACCTACAGCCCCACCGATCATGCGTGGGGAAGACCCCCGCGCGTGCGGGGACGACTGCGGGCGCGACCTGCCCGCGCACCTGTATCAGGGAAGACCCCCGCGCGTGCGGGGACGACATGAGATCAGACCGAACTCAAGGGAGCGTTCCGGGAAGACCCCCGCGCGTGCGGGGACGACTTCCACGTGCCGAGCACGTCGGTCTTCCCGCCCGGAAGACCCCCGCGCGTGCGGGGACGACATTCCCGCCGCCCGGCTCGGCGCGAGTTTCATCGGAAGACCCCCGCGCGTGCGGGGACGACACTTGCTGAGCTGGCCCTTTATCGGCGTGGCCGCGCCATCAGGATTAGTCCGTCAAGATCGATAGGGTGCCAACGATCTCGACCGGCCGTCCGTGTTGTCCAGCCTTGCTCATTTCGAGCAGGTTCGATCATGATGGCTTGGCCGTCGTGGATGCGGTCGCTGAGAAGGTTCCAGAGTCGGTCCCGGACACGAGCGCTGGGGTTTCCTACAAAGACGCCGGCAGCGACTTCGATCATCCAGCGGGTGAGGTGCCCGCGAAGTCCTTCCGCGGCGGCGATGAGGACGATGACGGTCACCAGTCGACCTGCTGCGACTCGTCGATCTCGGGACCGCTCACTCCGATGTACGCGTCATCGTCGAAGTCATCCGCGTAGTCGCCGGCCCAGTTGATGCCACCCGGAACTGCACCCGCGCGTTCATCCCAGAGCAGGTTGGCGTCTTCTTCGGTGGCATTGTCGGAGCCGTCGAGCAGGAGCTCCTTGATGTCCTTGACGACTTGCGCCATCAGTTTGCCGTCAGCCACCTTGTCGCGGAAGGCAAGACGTATTTTGCGTTCGTCGGTGTGACCTGCCGCCGCGAGGTCGAATGCGAGAGGAATCGTGTATTCGGCCTTGTAGAGGTCGGCGATGTCGAGCACGAACGAGGTGGCTCCGCCGGTGTGCACGAAGCCGAGGGCGGGGCTGGCACCGATGCCCACGATCGCGGCGTGGCAGATCGCGTAGAGGCAGGCGTGTCCGGCAGACAGCAGGCGGTTGATGTCGTCGCCGGCCTCGAACGGCTGACCCGGCTTGTATTCGCGCCCTTGCCAGGGAACCTTGGTGCGAACGGAATGCTGACGGTAGATCTTCTTGACTCGCGCGCCCTCGCGCCCTCGCAGCTGTTGCATGTTCAGGCCGCTGACGTCCTCGCCGGGAAATCGTTTGGCGTACATGGCACGGGCGACGGCCAGGCGATGCGGGGCGCGGGTGACGAGGTACGCCTGCCGGTGTATGAGTGCGGCGCCTCGCGACGGTCCGAGACCACTGGCGTAGAGACGTACTCCGTGCTCGCCGACCCAGCAGATGGTGGTGCCGGAGTCGGCGAGCAGGGCGGCAGCCGCATGGGTGATGCGGGTGCCGGGCCCGAGTAGGACGCTAGCGATCATGGCGGCCGGAACGCGGATGGTTCGCTCCCGGTTAACGAGCACGATCGCATTGTCGGCACGATCGACGTGGCATCGTTCGATGTAGATGGTGGAGAGCCGGTCGCTGACCCGGTGGAGATCTTGCGGATTGGCCAGCCACCACATCAGGTGGTGCTCCTCGCTCGGGGTGGGGCCAGAGTGATGAGTCCCATGCCGTAGGCCTTACCGGGACCGACCCCCTCGAGAAGGGCATTCCGGGCGGCCTGTGGGTCGGTGACGCGTACGAGCCCGTGGAAGGTGGCGGTTTGCAGGACCACCTGGTCGCCGCTCTTCTTGCGGAAGCTGACGCGATCACGAGCGGTCAGGTGTACGGCGGGAAGGTCGTTCTCGCCCGTGACGGCAGCGAATCCCCATCGTTCGAGCCGATTGGTGAGCCATTCGATTTGGTGAGATACGGTGCGGTGTGGGACTCGAACGCCTCGTGGGCGATCGTGGGTGAGACGTTCCTTCTGTGTCACCGATGGCTTGTCGGGCGTCTTGGTCGTACCGACGGTGTTGGCTCGTAGCTTGAAGGCGAATTCGCGGCCTAGGGAAACAGCGGCCAGGACTGGTTCGTACGGCCGGACGAGGATCTGCGGCTCGTCGCTGTCCGGCCAGCCGGCCTGCTCGACGATGTGCTCCCAGGACGGACGGCCGCGTGTCAGAACGATGAGCTGAAGTCGGTGCCGGCTGTCGGGGGCACTCTCAAGACGCCACAGGACCCGTTCATGGTCGCCCGGTGCGCTGAATCCTCCGAGCGTTGCGGCGTGCACGGTCTGGGGGTTGCGCAGATACGCCTGCGTGGTGGTGCGCAGCGGGTTCAGCCAGATGCGTGACAGGTAAGGCATGGCGGCTCGCTAATAGGTGAGGGCGAACGGATCGTGGTCGTCGGGGCTTGCCTCAGCCGGCGCGTCCGATGGAGGGTCGACCCAGATATTGCGTACGGTCCTGGTGGCGTAGCTGCGATTCTTCGGGTCGAAGGTGCGCGGGACATCGATCCGCACCTCGTCGCCGGCCGGGTCGTCAATGGTCGCGGCCAATGGCCGCCTACCGCCGAGACGTCCTCCCTGGCGAGGTACTGCTTGCAGAACCTCGGTGAGGGTGCCTGGCCACAGAGGTTTGTCCGGGCCGGTGTACGGAAGGACCAGCGGTTGTGTGGGCGGGCAGGAGCGGCGTCCCAGCGCCAAGGGGAATCTGGGGTTGGCCAGCGCGGCGGTCAGCGCGCCGAGCAGCTCGAGCGGCCCGTGTACAGCCGCGACGAAGACGGCGTCCTGCAGGTAGTAGCGCGTGGTGACGTACGTGTTCTTGGCCGGGGAGGTGGCTTTCTGCCGCCCCCGGTTGTTCGTCTGCGCCGATGGCAACGGACTTCCGTCGAGGTTGCTCGCCGTGTGGTAATCGCGGAGCAGGCTGCCCGGCCGGTCGGTGCGCACACCGAGGCTCAGACCGAGCAGATCCTCGATCGGGTCCTGTCGGCGCCGTCCCTGTGCGGCAGCAAGCAGGCCCACGATCCCGCCCTTGGTCGGTTCCGGCATGGTGTCACGGCGGTTGAAACGGCTCGGCCCTCCCCAGGATTGCAGCGGTGCCGCCAGACGCAGGACGAGGCAGCGCGGTGGCGTCAACGCGGTGTTCACGGCTGCCCCGCCAGGTGGGCGCCGACCGTGTCGCGGACTGCGGTGATCAGGTTGGCGAACGTGTGCACCGGTCCCAGCTTCTTCGGCTCGGGAAGCATGTCGCGGCGATAGACGGAGATGACCGCCGCCGGGTGCGCGCCCCAGTTCTCGGCCGCCCCGGAAAGCTCCTGATCAAGAAGGTCGATGGATTTGGCGGCGATGCCTTCGCGCGAATCAATGGGTTTTTCGAAGGCGGAGACAAGATTGACCGGCTGGTCGGTACGGACCACGACGCTCAGCAGTTGCGGGAGGGTCTGATGAGCGAAGCTGTTGCGGTGGCCGCTGGGAATTGAGTATGCGAAGGCTTCGAGGAACGCGGCGAGGGCTGCCTGAGCGGCCTCCAGGTCGCCGTCGAGGTTCTCCAGGAGCTGGTGCACTCCGACGGTCGCGAACCGGTAGAGCGTGGCCGAAGTGAATTCGACCGTGCCAATCATTCCCGCCCCGGCGTCGTCGGTGTTCGCGTCATCGACCGCGGTGAAATAGTCGAATTCGATTTCGGCGGCATGGGTGCTGATGGCATGTGCGACCTGCGTGGCGGCATCGACGTTCAGGTTCGGCAGGTCGGCGACCATCCGACCGAACAATGCGACGTCGATCGGGTGCCCACTGGTGAGGATCGGCAGGATGTTGAGCTCCTTGCCGGTGGCCGCCTTGGAAAGCGCATCGTCGGGAAGAGCGGCGAGTTCCTCCACCCGGTCAGCGACCAGGTCGACGATGCGGTCCAGTTGATGCCGCCCGTAGAACAGCAGGTAGGAGCTCTCTTCGGCCTTCTTCTTGCTCGCGGTGAGTCCTAGTTGGCTCAGAAGAGCATCTGCCAGGCGTCGGCTCTCCTGAGCGGATAGCCCGGTCCGAGCGGCGATTCGATCGCCGAGCTGTCGTCCGATCCGCTTGGAACGGGTGCCCAGTTTCTCGTCGGGCAGATTGAGGCGGTCAGCGAAGGCCGACCGGGTGGCTCGTTTCCAAGCCTGGGATGACACCCGCGCGCGACGCACGCCGCCATACGTGGCCTGTTTCGGGCTTCCGGCGTCGTCCCGGTTGACGTTCGACGGTGGCAGCGTCTGAATGATGTGGACGTCGACGTAAACAGGCTTCTTCACTTCTGGTCCTCCTCGGCGGAGCTCGCGGATGGCTTGCTGATGGTGCGATCGACGAAATACTGCGATCCCCATCGGCGGCGGATCTTCGAAGCCTCCTCAGGCTTCTCCCAATTGGCCAGGTCCTTGTGCAGAGCGGTGTAATCAAGCCCTTGGCCGACCCCGCGCAGTTGGGTGATGAGTCCCCGCAGGTGCAGAACCAATTCGCTGCGGCTGCTGGCAGTCGCGGCCGCGGCGAATCTACGGTCGACGGCCTCGATCCGGTCCTGCTTCGGTGTCCCACGGTCGTTGCTTTGTTTTTGAGCGCCATCACCGTTGAAATTCCGCAGGGCTCGGACGGCGGTTCCGAGCCCCACCCCAGCACGATGCATCGGCCGAGACTGCGACTGCTGGTGCAGGGCGAAAAGTGCCAAGGCGTCGTGTTCCCCCGCAAGCCAAGCGGTCTTGTTGCCCTCCCGGTTCAAGGTTGTGTAGAAACGCCACATCTCCGGCACATCCCCTGGCTCGCGGCCGAGGCCACGCCGCAGCTTGGCAAGGTCCGCGCCGGGTGGCATTCCGTTGCCGTCACCAGCGCGGATCCACCGTCCGTCACCGGTAGTGTGGCGGGTCCAGTAGAAACGGGATTCTCGCGAATCGCTGCTCATCGTGCCTGTGCCCCTCCCGATCGGGTCTCGCGCTCCGGTCGCCCGAGGACTTTCGTGACTGCGCTGACGAACCACAGTTCAGCGGTCGCCGTGCGCTGCGGGTGCTGGTTCTTGACGACACGACCGAGGAACGCCTGCGGCGGAGTGCGGTCGAGCAATGGCTCTGCCGTTTCCCATGCGACCTTGCGCGCAGCGCGCAGCCAGACCTCACGAATGTCTTCCGTGTCCGAGGGGTTGTGTTGCAGGGCCGAGAGCGCCTCCCTGGCCGGGCGGTTGAGGTCGTGCATCATCTGGTCGCCCATGCGGTGGCCGCGGTCCCACGGCAGCCGCTCACCGCCCGCGGCCGCCCGCAGGTCGTCACCGAGTCGGTTCAGCGCCTGGCGCAGTTCTTCGGCCTGCTGCACGATTTCTTCGATCAGCTGGTAGGCGTCGCTGGAGTCGTCGAGTGCGGCGACGGGGACCGGAAGCAGATCCGTGACCACGTCTTCGACCACGGCGTTCTGGGTGCCGTACGTCATGCCGACACACAAGACCCGAAGCGGATAGTCGGCCGGCAGCACGTCGCGGTACTGCATGTCACGAATGTGCACCAGCGTTCTACTGCTGGACCCGTACGCGGTCGGCCTGCCGCTGGCTGAGAGCATCGGCAGCATGCCGCGCCATGCGGCCTGCCCGGCGGAGTGCCGGACCGGTACCTGGTGCTTCGTCTGCTTGGAAGTACGCCACGCGCAGTGCGGTTCGATCTGTGGGGTGCTGTGCATCCGGTCGCCGGCAGAAAGCACCACCTGACGGACTCGGATTCCCTCCGGGCTCTGCTCCGGCACGAGTCTGATCCGGCGAGCCTGCCAGGTGAGCAGGTCGAGCAGTCCTTGCGGATCGCGTACCTGCCAAGCCGACGGCGGCTTGCTCTGTTCGATCTCGTCGCGTCGCCACTGCGGTCGGTCCTCAGGTTCCAAGCCGCTGGTGCACCGCAGGTGCAGAAGGATCGTCTCTGCCAGAGTCCGGCCCAGCGGCACGACAACCCCGATGGAGCCGAGCGGGCCGACCTGGTTGCCGGTGGTCTTGCCTGCCTTCACGGCCGGATCGTCGGCGGCTCCCGACTTGATCCCCGCTGTGTCCCAGCAGTGGGTGGCAAGAACCGCACGGATGGCGGCGCCTGCTGACAAGGCCGGAGCCTCGGCTTCCGTCCGGGCGGAGAACAGCGGCACGTTGTTCCCGGTCGCCGCGGACGCCAGCAGCAAGGACACCGGCTTCGTCGCATCATTGGCCGTACGCAGTCCCGCCACCTGGGCGAAGGGAGACTCACCGAAGACCTCGAAGCGGTCACGGTAGCGTTCCAGGTAGCTGGTGATCGGCGGCGGCATGGCGCTCCCAGGTGAACACCATGACGGCCACCGGTCCAGAGTTTCGGCTGACCAAAGCTCGGCCCACTGTTCTGCGTCAGCTGGGGGATCACATCCCGGCTCCTGGAATACCGCATCGAGGTAGGCCGGGAGCAGCACCTGGCGGAGCAAGGCCACCGCCTCGAGCGGCGAATCCAGCGCCAGGCCGAGATAGCCAGGCGCACCGATCAGGCACTCCGAGAGCGAGACTTCGGTAGGACCCTGTTCGGTCAGTACCGGAATCCAGGGGTCGATCACGAGATTGAACCCGCTCATGACTTTCCTAACTAGTGGAGGAGCCGCATCGCTATGACTGCCGCTTCTGCGAGGACTTGTGTGCATGTCCGGCCGAATCGGTACCACTTGCCTTATCGGTCTCGTCTCTCAAGCCGAGTTGGCGGTCGTAGCGGAGTCGCCGGCCGCCGACGACCGCGCGACGGTCCTGATCGAGGTCGAGCACCCGGGTACGGCACAGCCACGGATCGCCACCGCTTTCGACAAGTGGCCGAAGCTCCTCGATCGCGCTCTTGGTCAGTCGAGTGGGCAGTCGGAGCGACGACCGCAGGAGCGCTTCCGTGACCTCGGGGTCGCTGACCCGGGTATCTGCAGTACCCAGCCACCGGCCGTCGAGGGTGAATCGACCCTCTTCGGTACGACGTACCAGAATTACTTCTACGGAATCTTCGCCGTCCCGGACCAGGGCCTGGACAGTGTCCTCATCGTCTTCCGGGCCACGGGCGCGCATCACGTGGAGCCCGGCCAAGTCCGTACGGTTGAGGTCTTCCTCGCCGGCCAGAACGAACGGTGCGGCAGCCTTCGCCCGGCGTGCCTGCTGCTCGATAAACTCCCCGCAGGCAGCTTCCATCTCTTTCCGCCAGGCTGCGGGGCCGACAGGGTCGCTGCTGTAGCCACGCCTGACGAGTTCGGGGACCTGTGCGGGGATGTCCCACGTGCCGCTGTTCCCAGCTACTTCTTCGACTAGAGCAGCCGCTCGCAGCAACGGGTAGCTGCCGTAGACGTGTTTGCTTCCGCGAGGAAGTCCGGGTACACCGTCGCGGCGTCTCATACCGGTCACGATCACTGTCGCCGGGCTCAGGCGGCCCGGACGACGTGGCCTTTCATGCCGGTGCAGCCGCCCGATGCGCTGCAGCAGCAGGTCGATCGGAGCGAGATCTGTGATTAGTAGATCGGCGTCAACGTCGAAGGACTGCTCGGCGAGCTGAGTCGCTACGACGATCATGGGCGGACGCTCGGCCGCCGCATCTTCCTCGCCCGGAGGGCCGAAATGCGCGAGCACTCGCTCGGTACGGTCGGCACGTTCGCCCGCTGTGATACGCGAATGAAGGAGCACCACGGGCATCCGGGCACCGAACTCCTTCTCGAGACAGACGTAGGTGTCCTGGGCCCGCGCGACGGTGTTGCGTACGACGAGAAGGCAGCCACCGTCGGCAAGGCGCTCTCGAAGCAATACCGACAAGTCACCGATCGGGTCGTCACCCTCGTCGAGGATCTCAACGTTGACCTTCATGGATTCCCGCCAGCCGCGGGCACCGCATGCGGTGGCTGAAGGCCGACCCTCTTCGACAGTCAACGTCCGCACTACCGGATAGCCATCATCGCGATTCCAGGCCTCCGGAATTTCGACACGCCGGCGCCGCAGTGCGCCCTGAAGGTATGCCGACGCCAACGCCGACCGAACCGGTGGCGGTAGCGTCGCCGAGAGCAGAACCACCGGTACGCCGGCATCGGCCAGCCAGCGCAGCGCTTCGCCGAGGAACTGCATCATGTACACGTCGTAGGCGTGCACCTCGTCGAGGATCACGACTCTGCCAGCCAGGCCGAGGTGGCGAAGCATCACATGCCGGGTTCGTGTCGCGGCATAAAGGAGCTGATCGATGGTGCCGACGGAGCACCTCATCAGCAGACCGAGCTTCGGCCCGAGAAACCATGCCGATGGCGCCGACTCGGCTGTTCCGTGGTCGCCGCCTCCCATCCCGTACTCGTCGCTACATCCGTATTCGTCCTGGTCATGAATGTCCGCTGTACGCGCCAACTGCTCGAGGTCCCACCACCGGGTGTTGAACCGGCGCTTCCCGTGCAGCAATCCGAGTGGCGTCGTTCGATCGACCTTGCTGGCCCATTCGATCGAACGGTTGTAGAGAGCGTCGCTGGTAGCTTGGGTCGGCATCCCGATATAGACGCCGTCAGCTCCGAACCGATGTGCAAGCACCTCGGAGGCGGCCAGCGCCAACTCCGTCTTTCCCTCGCCCATCGGCGCCTCGACCAGCAGTAGACCCGGTGCGAACATCGCCCAGGCTTCCCGGACTGCCAGATCTTGCACGGGCCGTGCTGCCTTGCCGAATCGATGCTGGATCAGATCTTCGGAGTTCGGTGCCGGCACGTCGCACCACCCACCGGAGATCCGGAGCGCATCCCACGCACGTCGCGCCCGCTCGCGAGCCACCGGCAAACCAACCTGTGCCGGGTCGTCGAGCCCGGAAAAATGAACCCCGCTGGCGATCCAGTCGGCCATGATCACGGCACCGGAAAGCGCCAACTGCACAGCCCGCGGCGGTTCCAAGGTTGGTGCCATCGCGGGCAGATCGAGATCCAGCTCGCTGGCGACTGCATCGACGATCTCTTCTTGCGCCGATCGCCAGCCTGCGGCCCGCCCATGGCCCTCGGGCGGAACGGTTCGATATTCCTCAGCGGGAGGTATGACGCCGTGATGGCCACTGATCAAGGGCACAATCCAGAAAATCGTCCGACGAGGCCAACCGCGAGTGCTCAACACTCGGTCCACAATCACGGCGCCGGACAGCGTGTGGTGCCAGCGGCGGTCCTTGCCGCTCAGGGGGCGCCAGTCCAGTCCGCGGCGACGGAGCCGAGCGGCAAGGGCATCACTTTTGGATTGGAAAGATGGCGTCGCTTTACCGACGTCGTGAAGGCCCGCGAGCAACGCGAACAACTCTCGGCCGCGCCCGGCGCAGCAGTCGTCCAACTGCGAGCGCACCGCCGGAGCCAGGTAGTGATCCCAGATCAGCTCCGCGACAGCGGCGGCATCCAGAAGGTGCTGTAGCAGGAGATTCGGGCTTCCGCCGGCATTCGATTTACCCCACAACCAGCGCCATGCTGCGGTCTCGGGCTCCGTCATGGCGGGCACTCTAGCCAGCCGCACCGACAATTTTAGGGCTGGAAGTCCTGATCATGGATAGAAATGACGGTAGATGCCCGTGCCTTCGCTGGCATGACCTGCGTCGATTCACTCGTCCGGCTTAATCTGGCAGACTTCCTGCTTAGCGCATGGTGCCCCTCGGAAATGAAGCCTCCGATGCTGTCAGTCCGTGCCCAACTGGGACTTGAGTGCTAAGAGTGCCGCGGTGATATGTTCTCGGCTGGACTGCGGATTTTGATGGTTCCTCAGCTGTAAAGCTGCAGTTCAGCAAGCGTCGTCCCCGCACGCGCGGGGGTCTTCCTCGACGACCGCGCGCCGTCCTTGATTAGCGCCGGTCGTCCCCGCACGCGCGGGGGTCTTCCGCGGGAGCCCTTGCGCCGGCCGCTGGCCCACTCGTCGTCCCCGCACGCGCGGGGGTCTTCCGACCGGGTGTTCACGCAGGCCGGCGCGGAGGCGGTCGTCCCCGCACGCGCGGGGGTCTTCCCCAGCTCCAGCCGCCCGGCCACGGCCCGGTGGAGTCGTCCCCGCACGCGCGGGGGTCTTCCTCAACATCGCGTACGGGACGACCTCGTTCACCTGTCGTCCCCGCACGCGCGGGGGTCTTCCTGACCCCTTCCGCTGGCCGGTCGGACACTCCGCGTCGTCCCCGCACGCGCGGGGGTCTTCCGCGCTTGGAAACCATTTCCATTAGTGATGTCGAGTCGTCCCCGCACGCGCGGGGGTCTTCCGGTCACCGTGTCCGGCGGCGTCGGATCCGGCACGTCGTCCCCGCACGCGCGGGGGTCTTCCCTTTTCCCCAACGCTGACCGCGCCCGCAGCTACGTCGTCCCCGCACGCGCGGGGGTCTTCCGTACCCGCTGTTTGTCCTTGACTCCGCGACCAAGTCGTCCCCGCACGCGCGGGGGTCTTCCGTCGAGGGGCCCGCCGGAGCCGTTGGCGATCTCGTCGTCCCCGCACGCGCGGGGGTCTTCCGCGACGGGGGTGATGCCGACCCGGCCGAGAGACGTCGTCCCCGCACGCGCGGGGGTCTTCCGGCGACGATGGCGGTCGCTCCGTAGCCGATGCAGTCGTCCCCGCACGCGCGGGGGTCTTCCCCAGTCCGCGGAGGGCGCCCAGCTCCAGCGCGAGTCGTCCCCGCACGCGCGGGGGTCTTCCCCGAACCGGATCCAGCGACTGACCAGGGCCACGTCGTCCGCGCACGTGTGGGGTCTTTCCCGCGAGTACGCGCCGCTCGTCCCCGTGCGCGAAGGTGTGTCGGCTGGATCGAGAGCCTCTGGTCCAGCCGGCGGCTGGCAGCGAGAGGTGTGTCGGCTGGGTTGACGCGCCTCCCGGGATCAGCTGAGTGCTGGCGGCTGCGGGTGAGAGGCCTGGTGGGCCGGGGTCGGGCCGGCCCACCGGGTCGCTGTGGTCAGGTGGTTGCCGGTGGGGCGGGGCGGGGTGACTGCCAGCGGCCGCCGGGTGCGAGCTCGCCGAGGTGCTCCAGCCGGGCGCGGACCGCGCCGCTGGTGCGGCCGAACTCGGCGGCCAGCTCGGCCTGGCCGGCGCCCTGGTGGTAGCGGGCGCGGAGCCGGTCGTCGTCGGCCGGGGTCCAGCGGGCGCCGCGGTTGGGCGCGCGGCCGCGCTGGGCCGGGACCTGGGCCGTGCCGGGGGTCGGCGGGCCGGTCATCGCGATCAGGCCGGCCAGGGTGGAGGCGAGCACCTTGGTGAGGCCGGTCAGGTCCGCGGGGGCGAGGCTGCCGCTGATCTCGCTCACCGCCTGGCCGTCGGCGTCGCTGCTCACGATGCAGAGATCGAGCCGCTGGTCCTCGGTGGGGAAGACGGTGACCTGGTAGTCGGTGTCGCCGAGCCGGAGGCGCCGGTCGAGGGTGATCGGGGCGTCGCGGAGTGCTGTGTCGGTCATGGGGGGACTCTAGGGTTGCCCTCTGACAGTTTTTCGCGGCGTGCTGGGCGGCGTTCCGGTCAGCGCCGCCGGGGCCGGAGGCGGCCGACGGGAGTGTGCGGGTCGGTGCCGGCGGCGGTCGGATGGAGTGTGCGGGTCGGTGCCGGCGGGGCTGACGGCGGTCGGGTAAGAGTGTGTGGGTCGGGGCCGGCGGCGGTCGGGTGGAGTGTGCGGGTCAGCGCCGCCGGCGGCCGGGCATGGCGGCGCGGGCGAGCCACTCCCGGTAGCGCCCGGCGAACGGCTCGGCGCCCCCGGTCAGCGCGGCGTGCAGCTCGGCGGCAGCCGCGGTCGCGCCGGCCACCACGTCGTCCGGGTATCCGAAGCGGACCCGGTGCTCGGCGAACTCGTCCTCGTCGTCGATCACCACCCGGCCGTCCGGGCGCATCCGGATCAGGTCGATGTCCAGGTCGATCACGGTGAACTCGGCCGGGCCGGTCCGCCGGGCCGGGGTGGTCACGTCACAGTAGATCTCCGAGCGGCTCGGCTCGGCCGAGAACATCGCCATCCACCAGGCGTCCCGCGGGATCAGCCGGACCGAGTCCGACCTGGTCCAGGAGACTCGCCGCAGGCCGTAGCTGTAGCGCACCCGGGTGCCGCGCGGGGTGCCGATCCAGGCGCCGAACTCGTCCTCGCCGAGGAGGTGGCCGGTGACCCGCCGGTGCGGGCGGCCGTCGTACTTGCGCAACACCAGGTCGACCCTGTCCACGCCCGCGACGGTAGCGCAACGGCCGTGCAACCGGTGGTGTCTCAACTCGCCCGGGCGCGCTCCGATCCCTACTGGTGCGCGGGGCGAACCCGCGGTGGGCGGGTCCGGCCGGTTTCCCCTCGGCGGTTCGGGCCCGCCCGGTCGGCGCAACGGCGAAGGGGACCGCGGTGAGCACGGATCTGCACATCGGCACGGACGCGGAGAAGGTCGTGGTCTCCGCCCGCCCGGTGCGGGTGCGCACCGGGCGCGCCCGCCGCCGCCGTACCGGATCGATCGTCGAAGCCCGGCCCCGCACCCCGAGTGGGCGGACCCGGGAGGCCCGGGCGGCGAACGCCGGCCGGCTTGCTCTCTGCCTGCTCCTGGTCAGCGCCGTTCTCTGGGCCACCGGCCTGGCCTGGTGGCTGCCGGCCGCGGTGAGCGCCGGCCTGGTCGTCCAGTTCTGGCGGGCGCAGGCGCGGGCCGCCCGGACCGCCGTGTTCGCGGTGCCACGCGACCCGCAGGCCCGGGTGCTCTGGACCGAGCCGGAGCGCGACGCGTTCGCGCGGGCCCTGGCTGTCTCGCACCGGGTGCGCCGGACCTGGCCGGCGCTGGCCGGCATGGTCGACCCGGTGCTCGCCGACCACTCGCTGACCGGGGCCCTGGACGAGCTGGCCGGCCTGCTGGCCCGGCGCCAGGAGCTGCGCCGGGTGCGGGCCGGCCTGCACGCGACCCGCGACGCCGACATCCCGGCGGACAGCCCGGCCCGGATCGCCGCGGACGTCCAGGGGCGGCGGGCGGACGAGCTGTGGCGGGAGACCGGCGCGGCGGCCAACCGGATCCTGCGCGCGATCGACGCGGCGGCGCGGGCCGGCGAGAGCTTCATCAGCGAGCAGCGGGTGGCCGCGACCGCGCGGCACGCCGAGCGTGCGCTGGCCCGGGTCGGCGGCGCGCCGGCCGCGGAGAGCGGCCCGGAACTGGCCGACCGCACGGCGGCGGTGATCGCCGCGTACCGTGATCTGATGGTCTGAGCTCTTCCTTCCTCAGTGTCATCCATTCGGGTGACTCGTCCCATGCCGCGGCGCGGGATACCTTGTCGGATGACATGTGTTCCCGTGCCCACACCCGGCAACCGGCCGCCGGCAGCGACGAGGCGGCCGGCGGCGGACGGCTGCCCGGTTCAGGCCGCCCGGCGGGTGGTCGACACCTGGCGGGGCACGACCGGTGGTCGTGGCGCCCGGCGCGCCGCGGCCGCGAGCCGTTCCTGGACCTGTTCCGGGTCCGGCAGGCTCCAGTCCACCTGACCGGGTGTGACCACCCAGCGGACCGGCCCCTCGGCCATCCGGCTCGGCGGGGCCGGGATCCACGAGCCGGTCCCGTGCCGCACCACGTCCAGGCGCATGTCGAGTTCGGCCCGGAGCGGGCAGCCCGGCCGGACCAGGAACATCCAGCGGCCAGCCGCGGTGACCGCTACCGGTCCGGACCTGCCGGCGTCCTGGTCCGCGACCGGGCGTCCCAGCATGGCCGGCACCTCCAGCACGTCGAAGGCGGCGCCGGTGGTGAGCAGCACGTTGTGCGGCCGGCGCCGCCACCAGCCGGCCACCTGGCCGGGGTCGGTGCTGGCCGACTCGGCGACCGAGTCGACTGCCGGATGGCAGCCGGTGACCGGGCATCCGGGGCGCCCGCAGTCGAAGCGGGCGCCGGTCGGGAAGGCTCCGGGCGCGACCGGCCAGCCGCGCCCGGCGTAGGTCTGCGCGGCCCGGCGCAGGCGCACCCGGCCGAGCCGATCGAGAAGCGATGGTCGGACGAACGGCTGACGCCTGCTCCACTGCATGGCCCAACTCCCCCGGTTCCGGGAGACCCGGCCGTATCCCATCGAGGTGAGTCTCGTTGGGACGGGCAGATCCACCCTTTGCAACTTGCAAGAAAACTACGAGCATCGGTGAGCAGGCGATCACACACGCTGTGCGATCTGTGCGCATATGAGCGGTTGACACTGCAGGTCACCGGATGGCTCACCGGCGGAAGGGCCGCCGGTCGAGTGGGGGAGGCACCGTGGACGAGCTGCCGATCGGCCGCCGCGTCGCCTACTGGCGGGGCAGGCGCAAGATGTCCCAACAGGTCTTCGCGGACCGGTTGGGCAAGAGCAAGAGCTGGGTCGACAAGGTGGAGCGCGGGGTTCGCCGACTCGACAAGTTCTCCGTGGTGTACGACATCGCGGACGTGCTCCAGGTCGATGTCCAGCTGCTGCTGGGCAAGGAAGTGGAGCGCAAACCGGAGACGCAGAGCTGCATCGACCAGGTTGAGGTCGAGGAGATCCGGGCGGCTCTGGAGCGGTACGACCAGATGAGCGCGTTCTTCCAGGCCGTGCCGCAGTCACCGCCGCTCCCGGAGATGCACAAGGCGGTCAGCCACGCCTGGTTGACCTACCAGCACGCGAAGTACGGCGCCCTGGCCCGTGCGCTGCCCAAACTCTTGCGCGACGCGCAGGCCGCGGACAGCGCGTACGCCAACAGCGACCAGGCGTCGCGGGCCGCGCACCTGCTCGGGCAGGTCTACCAGATCGCCTCGTCGGCGCTGCGGAAAGTGGGCGAGCACGAGCTCTCCTGGCTGGCCGCGGACCGGTCGATCGCGGTCTCCCAGCGAGCCGGCGACCAGTTGCTGGCCGGCCTGGCCAGTTACCGCGTGGGCAGCGCGCTGCTGGCGCTCGGCCGGGTCCGCCCGTCGCTCGAGGTCAACGTCAACATCGCGAACCGGCTCGCGCCCGGGCCGAACCGGCCCGACGCGGAACAACTCTCGGTGTACGGGATGCTGCTGCTCAACGGCGCGATGTCGGCGTCCCGGATCGGCGACAGCGCGACCGTGCGCGACCTGCTCAGCGGCGCCGAACAGGCGTCGATCGAGCTGGGTGGCGACTTCAACCACTACTGGACCTCCTTCGGGCCGACGAACGTGCAGCTGCACCGCTGTGCCACAGCTGTGGAACTGGGCGACGGCCGGTTGGCGGTGGAGGCCCACGAGCGGATGGACCGGGCCGGGTTCAACGCCCTGCTTCCGGAACGGCGGGCGCACCACTACCTGGACATCGCCCGCGGGTACACACAGATCGGCGACGTGGAGAAGGCCGGCGAGATGCTGCTGGAGGGCGACCGGCTCGCCCCCTCGGAGATCCGCTGCCGCCCACTCGCCCACGAAGTCCTTTCCGACGTGCTCCGGCGTACCCGTGGCACGCCGCCGGCTCCGATCGCGGAGCTGGCCGAACAGATGGGAGTCGGCGTATGAGGTGGGTCCACGCGTGATGACGGGTAACCCCTCACCCGGTGTGCTGTACGTCCTGGTGTGCGGCTCACCGATGGCCCGGGACGTCGGGATCCTCGTCACTCTCGCCCAGAACGAGGGCTGGGAGGTGTGCGTGATCACGACCCCGGACGGTCGCAAGTTCGTCGATGTGCAGGCCCTGCAGGAGCAGACCGGGCATCCGGTGCGCACGTTCTACAAGAGCCCCGGCGACCCGGACGTGCTGCCGGCCGCGGACGCGATGATCGTCGCGCCGGCGACCGTCAACACGGTGAACAAGTGGGCCGCCGGGATCACCGACACGCTGGTGCTCGGCCTGCTCGTGGAGGGGTACGGCTACGGCGTCCCGACCGCCGTGGTGCCGTACACCAACCGGGTCATGGCCCTGCACCCGTCGCTGCACGAGAGTCTCGCCAAGCTCCGTGACTGGGGCGTGCACGTGCTCTACGGCGAGGACGTGTGCCGGCTCGGCGGCCCCGGTCAGACCGACAGGTTCCGCGGCCAGTTCCCGTGGCGCCGTGCCCTGCAGGCGGTGAGCAACCCGATCGCGGCGGCCGGCCGAGTCGAGCCTGGAGCGGTTTCCTAGCCGTATAGAGTTTCTGGTCGTGACCGACCGCACCGCGCCGAGCCCCGTACCGACCGTTCGCCAGGTGGTCGACGCCCTCGACGCGCGCTATCCCAGGAGCTGGGCGGAGTCCTGGGACCGGGTCGGCCTGGTGCTGGGCGAGTTCGAGCACGCCGTCTCCCGCGTCCTCTGCGTGGTGGACTGCGTGCCCGAGACCGTCGACCAGGCTCTCGCGGCCGGCGCCGATCTGATCGTCGCCCATCATCCGCTGCTGCTCAAGCCGGTGTCGTCGATCGCCCCGGACACCTTCAAGGGGCGGATCGTGCACCGGTTGATCCGCGCCGAGGTGGCGCTCTACACCGCGCACACCAACGCGGACGTCGCCAACCCCGGCGTCTCCGACGCGCTGGCCGCCCGGCTCGGCCTGACCGGGCTGCGCCCGCTGGCGCCGGCCGAGGGCGCGGCCGCCGGCGAGGGTCGCGGCGCAGGCCGGATCGGCGAGTTGGCCGAGCCGCTCACCCTGGCCGCGCTCGCCGCGCTCGCGGCGGAGCGCCTGCCGGCCACCGCGGCCGGGGTGCGCGCCGCCGGTGATCCGGAGCGGACGATCCGCACGGTCGCGGTCTGCGGCGGCGCCGGTGATTCCTTCCTGGCCGACGCGGCACGTGCCGGCGTGGACGCGTATCTTTGCGCGGACCTGCGGCACCACCCGGCCGGCGAGCACCTCGCGAACGACGGCCCGGCGCTGCTCGACGCCGCGCACTGGGCCACCGAGCGGCCTTGGCTGGACGACGTGGCGGCCTGGCTGCGTTCGCGGTTCCCCGTCGATGTGGTGGTGTCCGACCTGGACACGGACCCCTGGACCGTTCATTCCGCATCCGCGCAGAAGGAGACCCACTCGTGAAGGCCGCCCCGGAAGCCCAGCGCCGCCTGCTCGACCTGCAGGCGGTCGACACCGCGCTGGCCCAGCTCGCGCACCGCCGCAAGAACCTGCCCGAGCTCGCCGAGATCGCGGCGGTGGTCCGGGAGATCTCCGCGCTGGAGGACGAGCGGGTCCGCGCCCAGGTCGCGGTCGACGACCTGGACCGTGACATCGCCCGGTTCGAGAAGGACATCGACCAGGTCCGGCAGCGCAAGGCGAAGGACCAGCAGCGGCTCGACGCGGGCGGCTCGCTCCGGGAGGTCGAGGGCCTGCAGCACGAGCTGGCCACGCTGAACCGGCGCCAGTCCGAGCTGGAGGACTCCGAGCTGGAGCTGATGGAGCAGCGGGAGTCCGCCGCGGCGGCGCTCGCCGACGTGCAGGCCCGGATCAGCGCGGCGGGTGAGCGGCGCGCCGCCGCCGAGCAGCGCCGCGACGAGTCGTACACGGAGATCACCAAGGAGCAGGAGTTCAAGTCGGCGTCGCGTGGCCCGCTCGCCGCCGACCTGCCGTCCGACCTGGTCACCCTGTACGACAAGATCCGTACCGAGACCGGGATGGGAGCGGCGCTGGTGTACGCCGGACGCTGCGGCGCCTGCCGGATCGAGCTGTACGGCGCCGACCTGAACCGGGTGAAGTCCGCCCCGGCCGACGAGGTGGTCCGCTGCGAGGAGTGCCGCCGGATCATGGTGCGCACCGCCGAGTCGGGGCTGTGATGCGACAGCACCGGGCGGCAGGCCAGGAGGAAACGGCACCTTGAGCACAGTGAGCGGTGAGCTTCGGGTCGTCGTCGAGGCGGACGGCGGCTCGCGGGGCAACCCCGGGCCGGCCGGCTACGGCGCCGTGGTCAAGGACGAGTCCGGCGAGGTGCTGCTGGAGCGGTACGCCGGTCTCGGCACCACCACGAACAACGTCGCGGAGTACTCCGGGCTGATCGCCGGCCTGCGTGCGGCCGCCGAGCTGAACGCCACCCGGGTCGACGTCCGGATGGACTCCAAGCTGGTCATCGAGCAGATGTCCGGTCGCTGGCAGATCAAGAACCCGGGGCTGCGGCCGCTCGCCGCGGAGGCGGCCGGGCTGGTCGCGCGGTTCCGGGCGGTCACCTTCGAGTGGATCCCGCGCGACCGCAACCGGGACGCCGACGCCCTGGCCAACCGGGCCATGGACGAGGCGGCTGGCCGGGTGCCGCGGGACGCGGCGGCCCGGGTCCCGCAGGAGAAGGGGACAGCCGCGCCGAAGTCCTGGGCCCCGCCCTCGCTCGACAACGCCACCCGGCTGATCCTGGTCCGGCACGGGGCGACCGCCATGACCGCGCAGGGCCGCTACTCCGGCCGGGGCGACGTGCCGCTCACCGAGGAGGGCGAGGCCCAGGCGATGGCCGCGGCTGGCCGGGTGGCCGGGCTGTCCCGGGACGTCGCGGCCGTGCTGACCTCGCCGCTGACCCGTTGTGTGCGGACCGGCGAGCTGATCGCCGCCGAGGTGGGCGGCGTGCCGGTGACGGTGATGGACGACCTGATCGAGTGCGACTTCGGACTCTGGGAGGGCAAGACCTTCGCCGAGGTGCAGGAGGCCTGGCCCCGGGAGATGACGGCGTGGCTGGAGTCGACGAGCGTGGCGCCGCCGGAGGGGGAGTCGTTCCAGGCGGTCGCGAAGCGGGTGCGCGGCGCGCTGGCGAAGATCCTGCAGGCGTACCCGGGTCAGGTGATCGTGGTGGTCTCGCACGTCACGCCGATCAAGCTGATCCTGCGCGACGCGCTGGCCGCCGGTGACGCGTTCCTGCACCGGCTGTTCCTGGACGCGGCCGGCGTTTCCACCATGGACGTCTGGCCGGACGGCAACATCGCGGTCCGATCGGTGAACGAGACAGCCCATCTTCGATAGAGACCGTCGAACCTCCCGGGGCGGCACGTCTCCGGCCCGGGGACAAGCAGAACTTCACGCTGCCCGGCACCTGAGGTCACCCCTCGGGCGCCGGGCGTCGGTCAGCTCACCGGTTTCGCCTCCCTCCGCGTCGCTGACGGGCGCGGCACACCACCGGCTCACGCCGTCACCAGGACCCGCCTCGGCGCGACGTCAGTGATCGTCGATGCCGTCCTCTGGAAGGCGTGGACGCGCGGCGGGGCGGACGAACTCGCGGAGCTCGGGACGAGCCGCCGCCGGCGGGTACGGGCCGTTCGGCGCACGGCCCGGCCCGTTCGGCGCAGGTTGATCGCCAGCGGTCCGGCCGGATCGCTAGCGTGACAAAAACCCTACGCGCTGTTGACGGAGGCGGATCATGGCGGAGCCCCAGTCCCCACCACCACGTACCGATAGCAGTCCCTGGAACTGGTTGCTCCTGGTGCCGATCGTGGTGCCGCTGCTGACCTTCCTGTTCAACCACGACCAGCCGCGGCTCGCCGGCTTTCCGCTCTTCTACTGGCTGCAGTTCGCCTTCATCCTGCTCGGCGTGGGCACCACCACGCTGGTCTACCGGATGACCACGAAGCGGAGCCGGCCATGAGCGGTCACGTGACCGAGATCGTCGTCTTCTCCGTCCTCTTCCTGCTGGTGAGCGGGATGGGCTTCGTCGCGGCGCGGTGGCGGGCGCCGCGGGACATGGCTCATCTCGACGAGTGGGGGCTGGGCGGGCGCAGCTTCGGCGGCTGGATCACCTGGTTCCTGGTGGGCGGGGACCTCTACACGGCGTACACCTTCGTGGCGGTGCCCGCGCTGATCTTCGGCGCCGGGGCGGCCGGGTTCTTCGCCGTGCCGTACACCGTGGTGATCTATCCGTTGTTCTTCCTGATCCTGATCCGGTTGTGGTCGGTGTCGCACCGGCACGGCTTCGTCACCCCGGCCGACTTCGTGCGGACCCGGTACGACTCGCCGACGCTGGCGCTGCTGATCGCGGTCACCGGGATCGTGGCGACCATGCCGTACATCGCCCTGCAGCTCGTCGGCATCGAGGCGGTGCTCAAGACGATGGGGGTGACCGGGGACAGCGCGATCGCCCGGCACCTGCCGATCATCATCGCGTTCGCGATCCTGGCGGCGTACACCTACCAGTCCGGGCTGCGGGCACCGGCGCTGATCGCGTTCGTCAAGGACACCCTGATCTACCTGGTGATCATCGTGGCGGTGCTGTACCTGCCGTACAAGCTCGGGGGTTGGGGTGCGATCTTCGAGGCGGCGGACAAGAAGTTCCAGGCCTCGCCGGCGCCCGGCGACGGGATCATCCTGAACGCCAACAACCAGGTGCAGTACTTCACGCTGGCGCTCGGGTCGGCGCTCGCGCTCTTCCTCTACCCGCACAGCATCACCGGCGTGCTGGCCAGCAGGAACCGGGACGTGATCAAGCGGAACATGTCGGCGTTGCCGGCGTACAGCTTCCTGCTCGGCCTGATCGCGCTGCTCGGCTACATGGCCATCGCGGCCGGGGTGAAGCCGCTGCCCGGCGCCAAGGCCGGCAGCGTGGACAGCAACACGGTGGTGCCGCTCCTGTTCGACCTGCACTTCCCGGCCTGGCTCGCCGGGGTGGCGTTCGCCGCGATCGGGATCGGCGCCCTGGTGCCGGCCGCGATCATGTCGATCGCCGCGGCCAACCTGTTCACCCGCAACATCTACAAGGAGTACCTGAAGCGGGACGCCAGCCCGGCCCAGGAGGCGAACGTCGCCAAAATCACCTCGCTGGTGGTGAAGATCGGCGCGGTGGCCTTCATCGTCTTCCTGGACCCGCAGTTCTCCATCGACCTGCAGTTGATCGGCGGGGTGATCATCCTGCAGACCGCGCCGTCGGTGATCCTCGGCCTCTACACCCGCTGGCTGCACCGGGGCGCGCTGATCGCCGGCTGGGCGGGCGGCATGATCCTGGCGTTCTGGATGCTCTGGCAGATCCCGAACGCGGCCACCGGACGCGAGCACTTCGGCGGCTCGGCGTTCTCGCTCGCCGAATTCGGACTGGACACCCCGAAGACCATCTACGTGGGGTTCGTCGCGGTGCTGGCGAACCTGGTCGTCGCGGTGCTGGTGACGTTCCTGCTGCGGGCGCTGCGGACGCCCGAGGGAGCGGACGGGACGACGCCCGACGACTACTTCGCCGACGAGGGCGACCCGCGGATCGGGCGGGAGACGAGCACCACTGTCGGCACGGTCTCCTCGACCTGACCGATCGCCGGAGAACACGACTGAGGGGTACGGGGCGCCGCGTCCCGCCGTGGACGCGGCGCTCGTGCTCAGGCCGTGCGGCCGGACCGGACCGGCCCATCACGCCCTCGGTCCGGCGACTTCGAGGGCGGCGGACGAGTCGGCCTGTACGCCGGATTCTGTGGCCGGGACCTTGCGGTCCGCGGTGGCGGCCATCCATCTCGGCCTGCCGTCGCCGACAGGCTCTTGCGGCCTACCCGCAGGATCAGGCGAGCAGCCCTCGAACCCTGCGCCGGCCGTGACCTCGCGGTCGCGGCCTTGCTTGGCCTTGCTCCGGGTGGGGTTTACCGAGCCACCCCGGTCACCCGGGGTGCTGGTGAGCTCTTACCTCACCGTTTCACCCTTACCGCCTGGCGCCGAGGCACCGGCGGCGGTCTGTTTTCTGTGGCACTTTCCCGCGGGTCGCCCCGGGTTGCCGTTAACAACCACCCTGCTCTGCGGAGTCCGGACGTTCCTCGGCGGTGCCACAGGGCACCGACGCGGCCGCCCAGCCGACTCGTCCGTCGCGCCGCAATACTACGTCGCACCCGGTGGCCCGCCGCGGACCCGGTGGGTGTCGGTCGTGCGGCGGGTTCCCGGACAGCGCTGGCGGGCACGGCAGTAGATTCACTCCCATCATGGATCTGGCACATGTGGTGTTGCTCGTGGCGGCGGGCCTGGCGGCCGGCGGCGTGAACGCGATCGCCGGCGGCGGCTCGCTGATCACCTTTCCCAGTTTGATCGGCACCGGGCTGGCCTCGGTGGCGGCGAACGTGACTAACTCCGTGTCGGTCTTCCCGGGGTACGTCTCCAGCGTGGCCGGCAGCCGGGCGGATCTCGCCGGGCAGGGGCGACGGGTGCGGGCGGTGCTGCCGGCCGCGGTGATCGGAAGCATCGGCGGGTGCGTGCTGCTGCTGGCCACTCCCGGGCGGGTCTTCGAGGTGGTCGTCCCGTTCCTGGTGCTGGGCGCGGCGGCGACTCTGGCCTTCCAGGAGCGGCTGCGCGGGCTGGTCGGGCACCCCCACGCGATGTCACCGCGGCGGGCGTCGCTCACCCTGCAGGGTGTCGTGCTGGTCGGGGCGGTGTACGGCGGCTACTTCGGCGCGGCGCTCGGCGTGATGTACGTGGCGGCGCTCGCGCTGATCCTGGACGAGCCGCTGAAGCGGATCAACGCGTTGAAGAACGTGCTCTCGGCGACCGTCGGGCTGCTGACGGTGCTGGTGTTCGCGCTGTTCGCGGATGTGGACTGGGTGGCGGTGGCGGTGCTCGCGCCGGCGACGGTGGTGGGCGGGTACGCCGGGGCGCGGGTGGCCCGCCGGCTGCCGGCGCGGGTGCTGAGGTACGTCATCGTGACCTTCGGTACGGCGATCGGGCTGGTGCTGCTGTACCGGGCCTTCGCGTGACGACGCCGGCCGGTCACGATTGACGATCTGCATACTCCACATCGAGCGGAGTCAAACGGCCCACAATCACGGCGTACGCGAAAAAGGGCTTTGCGGGCCGCCGACGGCGGCCATCAGGATCTCCAGAGCCTCCTCTTCATCCAGGTCGTGCAGGCTTTCGCAGTCGGCGGCGCGCAACGCCGGCGGCACCGGGCAGGAATCCAGTCGAAGCACCGTCAAACCGGTCGAGACGGGCACCGCGGACCAGTCCGAATGGGACGCCCGGTGCTCGGCGGAGACCAGGATGATCACCGGATCCGCACCGGCGAGCGCTGATGCGATCCGGTGCGCGAAGCCGGTTCCGGCGGGCAGCATTTCCACCGTATGGCCCGCTGCCTGCAGCGCACCGCGGATCCATTGTGCCCAGAGGGCGTCCGCCGGGGCGAAGGAGAGGAGTACGGGCACGCCTTCCAGCATGACGCAACCCTCTCCCCAGCGGGCGCAGGGCTTCGAAGGGCGTCACTCGGAGGGTGTGACATTGTCATCCGTTGACGTGCAACTTGCACAACTCATAGTGTCGACTCCATGACACCGGGTGCGCTCTTGCGCGAACAAGGGCGTCCGGCGGCGGGGACACATAACAGCACCGGAGTCGAGGAGCGCTCGATGACTGTCGCGATCGGGATCAACGGCCTCGGGCGGATCGGTAAAAGCTTGACCCGAATCGTGGCGTCGGCGACGAATCCGGGTGTCTCGATCGCCGCGGTGAACGACATCGCGACCACCGAGAAGCTGGCGTACGGCCTGCGCCGGGACAGCATCCGGGGGTCGTTCCCCGGCACGGTGACCGCCCGCGGCGAGTACCTGGTGGTCAACGACCACGCCATCCGCGCCTATCACCACGAGCGCCCGGAACGCATCCCCTGGGCCGACCAGGGCGTGGACGTGGTGATCGAGGCGACCGGCCGGTTCCGGGCCGGCGGCACCGCGCGGACCCACATCACCCACGGCGGCGCCCGCAAGGTGGTGATCAGCGCCTCGGCCGACGACCCGGACGCGTTCCTCGTCTTCGGGGCGAACCACCTGAGCTACAACCCGTCCGTGCACGACGTGGTCTCGCCGGCCTCCTGCGGGGTGAACGCGCTGACCGTGATGGCGAAGGTGCTGCTCGACCGGTTCGGGCTGCGCTCGGTGAACACCTCGGTGATGCTCGCCAGCCAGGGCTGGGGCCGGGTGCAGGACTCGCTGATCGGCGCCTCGCGGGACGATCCGCGGCTGGGCCGGGCCAGCGCGGAGAGCATCATTCCGCACAATCACGTGGTCGGCGACCTGGTCCGGATGGCGCTGCCGGAGATCGGCGAGATGCGCTACAGCTACTACTGCGTGCCCACCCCGGTCGGCTCGCTCGCGGAGCTCTCCGGGCAGATCGATCGGCCGGTGTCGGCCGAGGAGGTCAACCGGGCGATGGCCGAGGCCGCGGCCGGGCCGCTGCGCGGCATCCTGGCGTACGACCCGGACCCCACCGTCTCGATCGACGTGAAGAACAACCCGGCGTCGTGCCTGTTCGACCCGTCCGGCACCCAGGCCACCACGGACGGCGGGGTGAAGGTGCGCGGGTGGTTCGACAACGAATGGGGCTTCTCGAACCGATTACTCGACCTCGCACGGCTGATCGGTGAGCGTCTGCCCGTCCCGTCCGGTCAGGTGAGCTGGAGCGTCGCCTAGTTTGACGGCATGACGAACCTCGCGGACGTGGAAGCCGCCGCCCGGCGCATCGAGGGCCGGATCCGGCGTACCCCGCTGGTCGAAGCCGGGCCGGATCGGTGGTTCAAGCTCGAGTACCTGCAGCACGCCGGGTCCTTCAAGACCCGCGGCATGATGAACAAGATCCTCGGCAGCACGGTCCCGGAGGCCGGCATCGTGGCCGCCTCGGGCGGCAACGCGGGGCTGGCGGCCGCCTGGGCGGCGCGCGAGCTGGGCGTGCCGGCCGAGGTTTTCGTGCCGGTCACCGCGCCCCCGGTGAAGGTCGCCAAGCTGGGCAGGCTGGGCGCCAAGGTGGTGCGGACCGGCAACGAGTACGCGGAGGCCTACGCCGCCGCGCGGGAGCGGACCGGCGCGCTGTTCTGCCATGCCTACGACGACCCGGCCATGGTCGCCGGGAACGGCACGATCGGCCTGGAGATCTCCGAGGTCACGGATACCGTGCTGGTCGCGGTGGGCGGCGGTGGCCTGGTCGCCGGCGTGATCGCCGCTCTGCGCGACCGGGTCCGGGTCGTCGCGGTGGAACCGGTCACCTCGCCGACGCTCCACGCCGCCTTGCGGGCGAAAAAGCCGGTGGATGTACGGGTCTCCGGAGTCGCCGCGGACTCGCTGGGCGCCCGCCGGGTCGGGGAGATCGCCTTCGAGCTGGCCACCGACGCGAGGATCGAGTCCGTCCTGGTCGAGGACGACGCGATCGTCCAGGCCCGGCAGAAGCTCTGGGACGACTACCGGATCGTGGTGGAGCACGGCACGGCCGCCGCCTATGCCGCTCTCACCTCGGGCGTCTATCGCCCGGCTCCCGGTGAACGGGTGACGACGCTGCTCTGCGGCGCCAACACCGACCCCGCCGACCTCGGCTGAGAGAATCTCGCGGAGCACCCTCAGATTTTTCCCACCGCGCCGAACCAGTAGAGCGTGGGAATCGACGGAGTGAACGCACGCATCGCCGACATCCAGAGCCGCATCCTGGCGCTGCAGACCCAGCAGGCCACCACGACCACCGCGACCACCGCGTCCCGGACGTCCCGGGTGAGCGGCACCACGTCGTTCGCCAGCGAGCTCCAGGGCGCCATCGCGGCACAGAACGCCCCCGCGGCGAACAAGACGTACAAACTGAACGGCAAGGGCATTCCGCAGGATCTCGCCGCGTACGGCAACGGGAAGATCCCCGCGAGCGCCCTGGAGCAGGTCGGCGGCACCCGGCACAAGCTCTGGGCGCCGGCCGCGCAGAAGCTCACCCGGCTGATCGCCGACGCCAAGCGGGACGGGGTCACCATCGGCATCACCGACTCCTACCGTCCCTACGCGGAGCAGGTGGACCTGGTCCGCCGGAAGGGGCTCTACTCGCAGGGCGGCCTCGCGGCGCGGCCGGGCACCAGCGAGCACGGCTGGGGCATGGCCACCGACCTGGACCTGAACTCCGAGGCGCTGTCCTGGATGCGGAAGAACGCCGGCCGATACGGCTTCGTCGAGAACGTCAAGCGGGAGAGCTGGCACTGGGCGTTCCGCCCCAACACCTGACGATCGAGGGGTACGCCGCCGGCTCCACCGCACTCCGGGCCCGGCCGCGCCCGGCGCTTCCCGGCTGGTCGCCAAGGGTGTCTCCACCCGGTTGAGACACCCCGGGGGACCGGCCGGAGACCCGGCGCCTGGGCCTCAGCGGTCTCTGCGGCCCGCTGAGGGACATCCGGGTGCCGGCCGCGAGGTTGCGGCTGGCGCGCGGGGCTGTCTGCGGGGCCGGCTCAGACTCGGCAGAGGATCTCGCCGTGGGGGATGGTGAACCAGCCGTCGCCCGACTGCGACCAGCGGCGCCAGCCGGCCGAGATGCGCTCCAGGCCGGCCTCGGTGGCCGCGCCGGTGGACCGGGCGGTCGCGGCCAGGTCCGACTTCAGGACGCGCTCGGCCCACATCGTGCCCCACCACTCGCGGTCCGCCTCGTCGGCGAAGCACCAGACGCTCGCGGTGGCGGTGACGTCGGTGAAGCCTGCAGCGCGCGCCCAGGAGAGCAGGCGGCGCCCGGCGTCCGGCTCGCCGCCGTTGCCCCGCGCCACCTTCTGGTACAGCGCCAGCCACTCGTCCAGCTCCGGCGCCGGCGGAAACCAGACGAAGCCGGCGTAGTCGCTGTCGCGGGCCGCGACCACGCCGCCGGGGCGGGTGACCCGGCGCATCTCGCGCAGCGCCGCCACCGGGTCGGCCACGTGCTGCAGGACCTGGTGCGCGTGGACCACGTCGAACGAGTCGTCCGGGAAGTCGAGCGCGTGCACGTCGCCGGTCGCGAAGTCGACGTTGGAAAGGCCGCGGCGGGAGATCTCGGCGCGGGCCAGGTCCAGCGCGTCGCCGGTGCGCTCCAGGGCGGTGACCCGTGTGACCTGTGTCGCCAGGTCGGCGGTGATGGTGCCCGGCCCGCATCCGACGTCCAGCAGTGTGAATCCGGAGGAAAGATGCGGCAGCAGGTACGCCGCCGAATTCTCTGCGGTGCGCCAGCGGTGTGAGCGCAAGACCGACTCGTGGTGCCCGTGGGTGTACGTCGCCATGCCCTCGAAGCTAGTCCCGTCATCCTCAAATGTGGGACATGCTTCCCGTATTTTGGACAAGACGATTTCTTGGTGCACAGTTCAGGCCGTATTTTGGTCGTCATGAGGATCGGCATCGTCGGCGCGACGGGACAGGTCGGTGGCGTCATGCGCCGCATCCTGGCCGAGCGCGCCCTCCCTGTGGACCAGCTCCGGCTCTTCGCTTCCGCGCGTTCCGCGGGCCGCACCCTGCCCTGGGGCGGCGGCGAGGTGACCGTCGAGGACGCGGCGACCGCTGACTACAGCGGCCTGGACATCGTGCTCTTCTCGGCCGGCAAGGGCGGCTCCAAGGAGTACGCGCCACGCGTCGCCGAGGCCGGCGCCGTGGTCGTCGACAACTCCTCGGCCTGGCGGATGGACCCGGAGGTCCCGCTCGTCGTCGCCGAGGTCAACCCGGACGCGGCGAAGGTGCGGCCCCGGGGCATCATCGCCAACCCGAACTGCACGACCATGGCGGCGATGCCGGTGCTCCGGCCGCTGCACGACGAGGCCGGTCTGGTGTCCTTCGTCGCCACGACGTACCAGGCGGTCGGCGGCGCCGGGCTGGCCGGCGTGGCCGAGCTCGACGAGCAGGTGAAGAAGGTCGCCGACCGGGCCACCGAGCTGACCTTCGACGGGGCCGCCGTGGAGTTCCCGGAGACCAGGGTCTTTCCGAAGCCGATCGCGTTCAACGTCATCCCGCAGGCCGGGTCGTTCGTCGACGACGGCAGCTTCGAGACCGACGAGGAGCAGAAGCTCCGCAACGAGAGCCGGAAGATCCTGGGGCTGCCGGAGCTGCTGGTGTCCGGCACGTGCGTGCGGGTGCCGGTGTTCACCGGGCACTCGATCCAGGTGAACGCGCGGTTCGCGCGGCCGCTCGCGCCGGAGCGGGCGCGCGAGCTGCTCGCGTCGGCCCCCGGCGTGGAGCTGTCCGACGTGCCGACCCCGTTGCAGGCGGCCGGCCGCGATCCGTCGTTCGTGGGCCGCTTCCGGGTGGACCCGACCGCGGAGAACGGGTTGGCGTTCTTCATCTCGAACGACAACCTCCGCAAGGGCGCGGCGCTGAACGCCGTGCAGATCGCCGAGCTGGTCGCCGCCGAGCTCAGCTGATCCCGGTTCTCCCCACCGCCCCCGGTCGCCCCGCGCGACCGGGGGCGGCGTCGTTTCGAGGCAGTGATGGTCTCTGTGGTGTGAATGCGAGCGGGAAGCCGGGCGAATTGACCGGGTGGCTCGTTCCGATGAGATATGACGGTCAATCCACTCGGATCCACAATGGAAATCTTGGGCATTTTGCCCGAATCGGTAGCGCATGGTCGTTTTTAGTTGCACAGTGATGGGATGAACGACAGTGGGCTCGGTGGGGCGGGCTACTTCTGGTGCCTCCGACACCACCGGGTCGAGATCGGCGACGAGGTGTGTCCCGCTCAGTACCGGCTCGGCCCGTTCGCCACGGCTGACGAAGCGACGCGGGCCCTCGAAACGGTCGAGAAGCGCAATGCCGAGTGGGATGCCGAAGACGCCCGCTGGACCGGGGAGAGCAGTTAGACCGTCATCGCTCCCTGTTCGACCTTCCCTGGCGCAGACGTGCCCGCAGTCATTCGCAAGGAGGAACGCCCCCGATGTCCGCTGCCAAGAAGAAGGCTCCGATCAGACCCGCCGCCTCCGGCGCGGGTCCAGATTCCGTTTCCGGTACGGGGAAACGCGCGACCGCGAGCAGGACGACGGCCGGTGTGGCCGGGGGGAAGGGTGTGGCCGGGCGGGCGCCCGCGTCGCGGGCCGGCACGCCGAAGACGGCAGCGCTGGGACGTGCCGCCGCGAAGGCGGGGAGTGGTGTCGCGGTGGCGGCCAAGACGAAGGTTCCGGCGGGTGTGACGGCCCGGGTGCCCGGCAAGCAGGCGGCGGCGCAGCCGGGTGCGGTCCGGGCGAAGGTGAGCAAGGCGGCGGCCGGCAAGCCGGCGGTGAGCAAGACGGCGGTGAGCAAAGCGGCGGCCGGCAAGACGGCGGTGAGCAAACCGGCGGCCAAGAAGGCGACCGTGGCGAAGACGGTGGCTGCGGCCAAGCCGGTGACCTCCGGGAAAACGGTAACCCCGGCGAAGACGGTGCGGAAGACGGTGGTTCCCGCCGCGCGGACCGCCAAGGCGGTTCCGGTCGAGCGGGCTGCCGGCACCAAGGCGACCGGCGTGCGAGCGACCCCGGCCAAGGCGTCCGCGACCAAGAAGGTTGCCGCGGCGAAGGCGACCGCGACCAAGACGGCCGCGACCAAGAAGGTTGCCGCGACCAAGAAGGTTGCCGCGGCCAAGGCGGCCGCGACCAGGACACCTGCGGGCAAGGCGACTTCCGGCAAGGCAGCTGCGAGCAAGACGACCGCGGGTAAGGGGACCGCGGGCGGGGCGAGCGCGGGGAAGTCCGGGGTGACGAAGGCGGTGGGGAGCAAGGCCGCTGCCGGGCGGGGGAAGGTTCCCGCGGCGCGGGCTGAGGTCGTACAGAAGCGGGGTCTGTCGCAGGCGCCGAGCCCGAGTGCGGCAGCCGGCCGGAGCGGGCGGCGGGTCGCGGCGGCCAGCGGCAACGTGCCCAACAAGAGGCAGGTGACGGTCTCGGCGGACGCCGGGGAGGAGAAGGACCGGAGCGATGTGCGGAACTCCGAGTCCGCCTGGCCGGCGTCGACGTCCGAAGGGGCGCCACCCGGAGGATCGGACGAACCGGAGACGTCGCCCAGTGAGCTGACCGACCGGCCGTTCCTGGGTGGGTGGTTCGCGCCGCCCCGCGACGCGGCGAACCCCGAACGGGAATCCGACCAGTGGGGCGCGGACCGGCCCGACCTGGAGGCGCTGAGCACGCCGGAGAGTCCGGTCGCGGAGGCCGGCCGGGCCGGGATGGAGGCGGCGTCGGCGCAGATGGAGGCGTTCGCCATGAGCGCGCGGGCCCGGGGACAGTTGTTCCTCTCACCCGAGGACGAAGGGGTGATCGAGGAGGACGACGGGATCGTCCGGAGCACGCCGGTACGGAAGCGGGCCGGGGCCGCCGAGCGGGCGGCCGCTGCCGGTTCCGCCGGGCGTGGCTCCGAGGCGGCTGCCGGGCAGCCCGCGGCCCGTCGTGATGCCGGGGCGGTCGCCGGGCGACCCGCGGGTGAGCGCGGCGACTCCGAGGCGGCGGCGGTTCGGGCGGCGCAGGCGCAGAGGGCGGCCACCCGGGCGGCTCAGGCCGGGACCGTGGCGGTCGGGCAGTTCGGGCCGGATCAGCCGGAGCCGCCGGCCGGGCAGGTGGCGGTGGGCGCCGGTGGGGTGCCTGGTGGGCCCGCCGCGAGGCGGCCCGGGCTGGCTGCCGTTCCGCCGGCCGCACAGGCCGGGGCTGAGCCCTCCGCGCCGGAGTCTGCTCCGGCGGCCGACCGGGGAGAAGCCGGGCGGTCGTCGGTGGAGCCGGGTGCCGCTACGGAGGCCGCGCCGGCGCGGATGACCCGGCGGGAGGCTGCGGCCCGGCGTGCTGCCGGGCGGGCCACCCGGGCCGGTGCGCCCGGTGGGCGACCGGCGGTCCAGCCGGAGGAGGACTGGGACTCGAAACCGGCGGCGGACGTCGACGAAGGGCTCGAAGCCGCGCCCGGGGCCGTCGGGGCGGCTCGCGGGGCGGCGGTCAAGGCGGCGGAGGCGGCGGAGGCCGCGGCGGAGGCCGCGGAACTCGCTGACGAGGCGGTCATGGCGACGGTCGAGGAGCAACAGCCGGCCGTACGCCGCAGGAGGGCGACGCCGGTCAAAGCGGTCGGCTCCCGGGCGACTGCCGAGCGGGGCGCCCGGCCGGCGAAGGCTGTCGGATCCAAGGCCGCTGGGGCGAAGAAGGCGACCCCGGTGAAGAGGGCCGGGGGCGCCGGCAAGGCGGCCGCGGCGGCTGCCGCCCGGGCAGCGGCCGCGGCTGAGGAGGCGGCGGCCGCCACCACCCGGGAGCGGGCGGCGGCGAAGAAGACCGGGGGACGGGTGACCGGCGCTTCCAAGGCGGTTCCGGGCAAGGCGGCTGCCGGTAGGGCTGCCGCGGGCCGGGGCGCCGCCAAGGCGACGGGTGCGAAGGCCGCGCCGGTGAAGGCTTCCGCGGCGAAGGCTGCGGGCGCCAAGACCACCGGGGCGAAGGCTGTGGGTACCAGAGCCACCGGGGCGAAAACCGTCGCGGGTAAGGCCGCGGGCGCGAAGGCTGTTGCGGGCAGGACGGCGGGTAAGGCGGCTGGTGTCAAGGCTGCGCCGGGCAAGGTGGCGGCCACCAAGGTGACCGCGGTCAAGGCGACCGGTGTCGAAGCGACCGGGGCAAAAGCGACCGGGGCAAAAGCGACCCGGACCAAGGCGACCGGGACCAAGGCGACCGCGGCGAAGGCCACTGCTACGAAGGCTACCGCCGCCAAGGCCGCTGCCAGCAAGGCCGCTGCCAGCAAGGCTGCCAAGGCGACGGCCGCGAAGGCAACCGGCGCCAAGGCGACGGCGGCCAAGGCGACCGGGACCAAGGCGACCCGCACCAAGGCGACGGCGGCGAAGGCGGGCGGGACCAAGGCTGCGGCTTCGAAGGCGACTGCGGCGAAGACGACCGGGACCACGGCGGCCAAGGCCAAAGCGACGGCGGCGAAGGCCGCTCCGGCCAAGTCGGCTGCCAAAACGGCTGGGAGCAGGGCGGCCGCGGCCAAGGCCACTGGTACCAAGGCGACAGCCGCGAAGGCGACTGCGGCCAAGGCGACGGGAACCAAGACGGCCGCGATCAAGGCGACCGGGACCAAGGCGACCGGGACCAAGGCGACCGGGACCAAGGCGGCGCCGGCCAAGGGTGCGGCTGCCAAGGCTACGGCGGCGGGCCGCAAGACGACGGCTGCCAAGACCGCCACCGCGAAGACCACCGGGAGCAAGGCGGCGGCGAAGGCGGGCGGCACCAAGGCCGCGGCGGCGAAGTCGGGCGGGACGCGTGCGGGGGCGGGCCGGTCCACGGCCGCCAAGGCGTCCGGCCGGGGTGCCGCGGCGAAGGCCGCGGCTCTGGCCGAGGCGATGGTCGCCGAGGCGGCGGCCGCGGAGGCCGCGGCCACCGAGGTCGCGGCCGCGAAGGCGGAGGAGGCGATGGCCTCCGCGAGCCAGGCGGCGGAGTCGGCCACCGCCGCCCGGAGTGCCGTGGCCAAGGCTGCCAAGATCGCCTCGACCACCCGGACGGCGGCGGTGAAGGCTGCCAGGACCACCAAGGCGGCTGCCGCGAAAGCCGTGCAGGCGGCCGAGACGATGCCCGGGGAACCACCGGCGAAGGCAACGAGCCGGTCCACCGCCAGGAAGACCGCGTCCAAGTCGGCCACGTCGAGGACGACGAAGGCTGCCGGAGCGACGAGAACGGCGGGCGCGACGAAGGCGGCCGGGACGGCGAAAGCCGCAGGCGCGACGAAGAAGGCCACCGCGACGAAGGTGGCCACCGCGACGAAGAAGGCCAACGCCGCGAAGGCGGCCGGGGCCACGAAGGGAACGGGGGCGGCGAAGCCGAGCCGGGCGGGTGCCGGATCCGCGGCGGCGAGGGCCGCTTCGGCCGCGAACTCCGCGGCCTCGGCCAGGAAGGCGCCCGCGAAGAAGGGCGCCAACCAGCCGGCGGCCGCGACCGGCGGTAAGGCCACCGGAAACGGGGCCAAGCCCGCCAAGGCCACCGGAAACGCGGCCAAGCCCGCCAAGGCTGGACGTGCCTCCGGTACGAAGGGCGGCGCCGGTGGGTCCCGCACCTCGAAGAACAGTGCTGCCACCGCGGCGTCGCGCGCTCGCGCCGTCCGCGCGCCGTCCGAGACGGTCCGGCGGCGCCGGTAACCCACGCCGGGGAGCACCAGCGGGCCGCGCCGCAACGGCGCGGCCCGTTCGACGTGCGCGGCGGCAGGCGGGAGGCGCTGCGGTGAGGAAACGGCGCCGGCCTGGTAGGAATGGGCGGTGCCGATCAAAAGGGTGTGGGCGCCGCAGATCGACTTCTCGGTTCTGCGGCGGGAGCTGGGACTGCCGGGCGAGTTCCCGGCCGAGGTGATCGCCGAGGCCGAGCGGGCGGCCGGGACGTCGCCGGGTGGGGCCGACCGGACCGCGGTGCCGTTCGTGACCATCGACCCCGCCGGGTCGCAGGACCTTGATCAGGCGATGCATCTGAGCCGCCGGGACGGGGGCGGCTACCGGGTGCGGTACGCGATCGCGGACGTCGCCTCGTTCGTGCCGCCCGGCAGCGCGGTCGAGGCGGAGAGCTGGGTGCGCGGTCAGACCGTCTACCTGCCGGACGGGCGGATCCCGCTGCACCCGCCGGTGCTGAGCGAGGGCGCGGTGAGCCTCTTCCCGGACGTCGACCGGGCCGCCGTGGTGTGGACGATCGACCTGGACGCGGACGGGGCGACCAGCGGGGTGGGCCTGGAACGGGCGCGCGTGCGCAGCCGGGCCAAGCTGGACTATCCGAGAGTGCAGCGGGAGCTGGACGGCGGGAACCCGTCCGAGACGGTGGCCCTGCTCGCGGAGATCGGCACGGTGCTGGCCCGGCGCGCGGCCGAGCGGGGTGCGGTGAATCTGCCGCTTCCGGCGCAGGAGGTGGAGCGGGACGGGAACGGCTGGCGGCTGGTGCTGCGGGCGCCGCTGCCGGTGGAGGAGCACAATGCACAGATCTCGCTGCTGACCGGGATGGCCGCGGCGCGGATCATGCTGGACGGCGGGATCGGGATGCTACGGACCATGCCGCCGCCGAAACCGGAGGCGGTGGCGGGGCTGCGGGCCGCGGCGGAGTCGCTCGGGGTGGACTGGCCGGACGGGGCGAGCGTGGGCGCGGTGGTGGCCTCGGTGGATCCGGGCGGCCCGCGCGGCGCGGCGTTCCTCGACCAGGCGGCGGAGCTGTTGCGCGGTGCGGCGTACACGGCGTTCGGCGGGGCCGCCGGGCCGGTGCCGGAGCAGACCGGGCACGGTGGCGTGGGCGCGCCGTATGCGCACGTCACGGCGCCCCTGCGGAGGCTGGCCGACCGCTATGTCACCGAGGCCTGCCTTTCGCTGTACGAGAACCGCCCGGTCCCGCAGTGGGTCCGCGACGCCCTGCCGCGGCTGCCGGAGCAGATGACCACCACGGACCGGCTCGCCGGGGCCGCCGACCGGGGCGCGATCGACCTGGCCGAGGCCGTGCTGCTGCAGGGCCGGGTGGGTGACCGGTTCGACGCCGCGGTGCTGGACCGCGAGGAGGCGTCCGGGAAGCGGCCGGCCGGCGGCACGGTGGCCCTCGACGATCCGGCCGTGCGGGCCCGTTGCCTCGGTGATCTGCCGCTGGGCGGCCGCGTCCAGGTGCGCCTGACCACCGCCGACCCGGCGACGCGTACCGTCCGCTTCGAAAAGGCCTGACCCGGCGGCGCGCTGCCCACCGGGAGTGGGCAGCGCGCCGCGCGTACGTACGACTCGATAATCAGAACGTGTGCTCAGCGGCCGGGAACTCGCCGCTGCGGACCTCTTCCGCGAATCGCCGCGTCGCCTCGGTCAGCACGCCGGACAGGTCGGCGTAGCGCTTCACGAAGCGCGGCGCCTTGCCGGTGCGCAGCCCGGCCATGTCCTGCCAGACCAGCACCTGGGCGTCGGTGTCCGGACCGGCCCCGATGCCGACCGTGGGAATCGCCAGCTCCTTGGTGATCTGCTTGGACACCTCGCCGGGCACCATCTCCAGCACTACCGCGAACGCTCCCGCGTCGGCCACCGCGCGGGCGTCCGAGATCACCTCGGCGCCCTCGTTCTCCCGGCCCTGCACGCGGTAACCGCCGATGGCGTGCTCGCGCTGCGGGGTGAAGCCGATGTGCGCCATCACCGGGATGCCGGCGCCGGTGATCGCCTCGATCTGCGGGGCCATCCGGCGGCCGCCCTCCAGCTTGACCGCGTGGCAGCCGCCCTCCTTCATGAACCGGACGGCGGTGCGCAGCGCCTGGGTGGGGCCCTCCTCGTAGCTGCCGAACGGCAGGTCGCCGACGATCAACGCGGTCCTGGTGGCCCGGACGACGGCCTTGACCAGGGGCAGCATCTCGTCGACGGTGACCTGGACGGTGGTCTCGTAGCCGTAGACGTTGTTGGCCGCCGAGTCGCCGACCAGCAGCACCGGTACGCCGGACTGATCGAAGACGGAGGCGGTGTACTGGTCGTAGGACGTGAGCATCGGCCAACGGTCGCCGCGGGCCTTGGCGTTGAGCAGGTCACGGGTCCGGACCCGGCGGGTGGCCGGCCCTCCGTACAAAGTCGGGATCTCCGACATCTCGTCACTCTCCTCCCTCGAGGCCGCCTGGTGCGGTCCCCGGGTGTTGCGAGCATCGTCGCACCGGGAGCCAGGCCGCTGTCAGGGTGCAGTGGAGGTTTTCACAGACCTTCGCGATACCGGTTGGTGATGGGTAGGCGCCGGTCCCGGCCGAACGCCTTGCCGGAGATCTTGGTGCCGGGAGCCGACTGGCGGCGCTTGTACTCCGCCAGGTCGACCATCCGCAGCACCCGGTCGACCAGCTCGGGGTCGTTGCCGGCCGCGATCAGCTCGGCGCGGCCCAGGTCGTGGTCCACGTACCCCTTGATGATCGGATCAAGCACGGCGTAGTCCGGCAGCGAGTCCGAGTCCTTCTGGTCCGGGCGCAGCTCCGCGCTCGGCGCCTTGGTGATCGAGTTCTCCGGGATGGGCGGCTCGCCCTGCGTGTTCCGCCAGCGGGCGAGCTGCCAGACCATCGACTTGGGGACGTCCTTGAGCGGGTTGAAACCGCCCACCGAGTCACCGTAGAGCGTGGAGTAGCCGACCGCGAGCTCGCTCTTGTTGCCGGTGGTGAGCACCAGGTGCCCGTCGGAGTTGGAGAGCGCCATCAGGATCACGCCGCGGACCCGGGCCTGCAGGTTCTCCACGGCGACGCCGGAGAGCGACAGGTTCGCCAGGAACGCGTCGACCATCGGCTGGATCGGCTCGACGCGGTAGTGCAGGCCGGTGCGCTTGGCCAGGTCGGCGGCGTCGTCCTTGGAGTGCTCGGAGGAGTAGCCGCTGGGCAGGGAGACGCCGGTGACGCGGTCCGGGCCGAGCGCGTCGACGGCGATCGCGGCGACGACGGCGGAGTCGATGCCGCCGGAGAGGCCGAGGATCACCGAGGGGAAGCCGTTCTTCTCGACGTAGTCGCGCAGTCCCAGGACGAGGGCGGTCCAGACCTCCTGCTCGTCGGAGATCCGCGGGGCGATCTGCCCGGTCCGGCGCTCCGGCGGCGGCGCGAGGGCGCCGGGGATCGCGACCCGGTCGATCGCCATGTCGTGCGGTATCTCCTGCTCGACCGACGGCTTCGCCGCGTCGGTCGAGCCCGCGGCGTTCGGCGCGGCGCCGGCCGGCGGCAGATCGAGATCGTGTACGAGCAGCTCCTCGGTGAACTGCCCGGCGCGGGCCAGCAGCTCCCCGTCCGGCCCGACGATCATCGAGTCCCCGTCGAAGACCAGCTCGTCCTGCCCGCCGATCAGGTTCACGTACGCCACGGTGGCGCCCGCCTCGGCGGCCCGCCGTTGCACCAGCGGAAGCCGCACGTCATCTTTGTTCAACTCGTACGGCGAGGCGTTGATGTTCACGACCAGCCCGACACCGGCCCGCCGCGCCGCGGTGAACGGCCCCCCGGCCTGCCAGATGTCCTCGCAGACGGTGAGCGCGACGTCCACCCCGCCCAGCCGCACCACGGTCAGCGAGTCGCCGGGCTCGAAGTATCGATCCTCGTCGAAGACGCCGTAGTTGGGCAGATGGTGCTTGAAGTAGGTGGCGGCCACGGCGCCCCGGTGCAGCACCGCGGACGCGTCCCGGCGGCCGGCGCCGGGCGTGGCGTCCGCGCTGATCGCGGCCGGGCCGTCGGCGTCCACGTAACCCACCACCACGGCCAGCTCGCCGAGGCCGTCCGTGGCCAGTCCGGCGGCCAGCTCCTCCAGGGCCCGCCGGGAGGCCTGCACGAACGAGTTGCGGAAGACCAGATCCTCGATCGGATAGCCGGTCAGCATCATCTCGGGGAAGGCGACCAGATGCGCGCCGGCGTCCGCCGCGGACCGGGACCAGCGCCGGATCGCGGCCGCGTTGCCGGGGAGGTCACCGACCGTCGAATTCACCTGTGCGAGGGCGATGCGCAGCGTGGGCATGCGCCTTATTGTTCCCCCATACCGCGGTTTCGGATCCTGACCCGGGCCGACGTCACAGGCCAAGGTCAGCGTAGTCTCGGCTCCAGGGATCGACACCGGGACGAGGGGTGGAAGTGGACCGACAGCAGGAGTTCGTGCTTCGCACGCTCGAGGAGCGCGACATCCGTTTTGTCCGGCTCTGGTTCACCGACGTGCTCGGTACGCTGAAGAGTGTGTCGGTCGCCCCGGCCGAGCTGGAGTCCGCCTTCGAGGAGGGCATCGGCATCGACGGCTCGGCGATCGAGGGCTTCGCCCGGGTCTTCGAGTCCGACATGGTCGCCATGCCGGACCCCACCACGTTCCAGGTGTTCCCGTTCGAGGGTGGCGGCAGCGGCGAGAGCGCCCGGATGTTCTGCGACATCCTGCTCCCCGACGGCAGCCCGGCCTGGGCCGACCCGCGCCACGTGCTGCGCCGCGCGCTGGCCCGGGCCGCGGAGAAGGGCTTCACCTTCTACACCCACCCCGAGGTCGAGTTCTTCCTGGTCCAGGACGGGGAGAACGACGGCTCGGTGCCGGTGCCGGTGGACACCGGCGGCTACTTCGACCACACCACCCACGCGGTGGCCCGCGACTTCCGCCGGCAGGCCGTGCTCGCCCTGGAGCGGATCGGGATCTCCGTCGAGTTCAGCCACCACGAGGTCGCGCCCGGCCAGCAGGAGATCGACCTGCGGTACGCGGACGCGCTGACCACCGCCGACAACATCATGACGTTCCGGCACGTGGTCAAGGAGGTGGCGCTCTCCCAGGGGGTGAAGGCCACCTTCATGCCGAAGCCGTACACCGATCAGCCCGGCTCCGGCATGCACACCCACCTGTCGTTGTTCGAGGGCGAGCGCAACGCGTTCTACGACGGCGAGGATCCGCAGAAGCTGTCCAAGACGGCGCGGGCGTTCATCGCCGGCCTGCTGGTGCACGCCCGGGAGTACACCGCGGTCACCAACCAGTGGGTGAACTCGTACAAGCGGCTTTTCCCGATGCAGCTGCCGGACCGGATCACCGAGTCGCCGGCGTTCGTCAGCTGGGGCCACCTGAACCGGTCCGCCCTGGTCCGCGTCCCCGCCTTCGGCAAGCCGAACTCGGCCCGCGTCGAGGTGCGGTCGCTGGACTCGGCGACCAACCCGTACCTGGCGTTCGCGGTCATGCTCGGCGCCGGCCTGAAGGGCATCGAGGAGGGGTACGAGCTGCCGCCGGGCGCCGAGGACGACGTCTGGTCGCTCTCCCCGGCCGAGCGGAAGGCCGCCGGTTACGAGGCGTTGCCGGAGAACCTGTCCGAGGCGATCGACGTGATGGCCGGCTCCGAGCTGGTCGCCGAGGTGCTCGGGGAGCACGTCTTCGACTTCTTCCTGCGCAACAAGCGGGCCGAGTGGGAGCAGTTCCGGCGCGAGGTGACCCCGTACGAGCGGCAGCGGTACCTGGGCGCGCTCTGATCTTCGCCGGGCATTTCGGGCTTGTCCGGCGGCGGCTCCTGCGGGGCCGCCGCCGCGCCGCGAAGTTTTGCACCAGGGGGTACGGTCTCCTCTGACGTCAGGCGACAAGGGGAGAGGCCGTGCTGCAGGATCTGCTGGAGGGAGCCGGGCGGAGCATCGTCTTCGGCCTGATCGGTATCGGTCTGATGGCCGTCGGTTTTGTGCTGATCGACCTGCTCACGCCGGGCAGGTTGCGCGATCTGATCTGGGTCGAGCGCAACCCGAACGCATCGCTGCTGCTGGCCGCGAACCAGCTCGGCATCGCGGCGATCGTGTTCACCGCGATCTGGACCACCTACGACTCGTTCGGCCAGGGCGTCGCGTCGACCCTGATGTTCGGCCTGCTCGGCATCGTGATCATGGGGCTGGCGTTCAAGGTGCTGGACTGGATGACCCCGGGCAAGCTCGGCGAGGTCATCTGCACCGACAACTTCCACGGCGGCGCGCTGGTGAGCGCGGCCTCCCACTTCGGAGCGGCGTTGATCGTCTGCGCCTGTATCGCCTGAACCCGTCCGCCGGTACGGGGCTCCGGCGCTGCTCGGCCGGGCCGGGGTGGCGGTCCGGCCGAGGCGGCCGCGCTCCGATGTGGACAGCCGGCGGCCCGTGGGTCATCCCGGAGCGGCTAGGCCGTCCCGGGTGACAGCTGGGTGTCGAGCACGTCCGCCTCGGCACGCAGCCGGACGGACTCCGCCTCACGGCCCAGGCGGTCGTACTCCGCGGCGGCCGCCCGGCGCTCGTCGATCTCGGCTCGGACGATCCGCTCGATCTCGGCGTCGTCCTGCTCGCGGCGCGGCACCTCGGTCACGCCCAGCCCGGTGGCGGGCAGCCCGAACGCGGCGTCCCGCGGCGTCACGGCGGCCGCGTTCTCGATCGCGGCCAGCGCCGAGCGCAGCGCCGACACCGCGGCCTTGTCCCGGGCCTTCATCGCCGGCAGCAGGGCGGCCTGGAGACGGTCGCGCAACATTGTCGTACCCCCCGATCATCCCACGTGCGTGGCGTGAACCGTACCGACCGGCTGTACGCCCTTGTCGAGCGATTAAACGGGCGGTGGCGCTCCGGCCCCGTGGCGGGCGGCGGCCGGCCGGATCCTCCGGACCGACCGGATCGGCGCCGTCCGCGCAGGCCCGCGAGCCGGCGCCGCCGCCCACGTTCCCGGAGACCCATCTGGACATCCCGGACGGCCGGCACGAGCGCCTGACCCGGTTTGCCAAGATCCTCCGATGACTTCCACACCGATCCGCCTGGAGCCGGTCACCGCCGGCAACTGGCGTGACTGCGCCGCCCTGACCGTCCACGAGGAACAGCGGCGCTTCGTCGCCGACGTGACCTACTACCTCTGCATGTGCCACTACGGCGACACCTGGCAGCCGCTCGCCGCGGTGCGCGGCGACGAGGTGGTGGGCTTCGCGATCTGGGCCGTCGACGACGACGGCAGCCGCTGGATCGGCGGTCTGGTCGTGGACGCGAAGCACCAGCGTCAGGGGATCGGCCGGGAGCTGGTCCGCCAGTTGCGGGAGCGGCTGGTCGCCGAGCCCGGCACGCCGAACGTGGCGCTCAGCTACCAGCCGGGGAACACCGCGGCGCGCGCCCTCTACCTGTCGATGGGGTTCGTGGAGACCGGCGAGGTGGAGGACGACGAGGTGGTGGCCCGCTGGACCCCGGCGGCCTGATCCGGGGCGCCGGCTGGGGCTGAGGGTCGTCTCAACCCGCCCGGAGAGGGCCCTGACGACCAGCCGGAGACTGGCGGCCCGGTGCCGGCGAGACGACCCGGAAGGGCTCCGGGGAACTCCGGCGGCCGGGCCGGCAACGTCCTGTCGGTGTCTGCCGGCGGGTAATTCGTTAGCCTCGACACGTGAGCACAGCGCTTGTCATCGAGAACGACCCGACCGACGACCTCCGGCGCCTCGGGGACTGGCTGACCGAGGCCGGGCTGGGGATCACCGTGCTCCGGCCGTACGCGGGCGACGAGCTGCCGGAGAGCCTGGAGCGGTTCGCGGCGCTGGTCGTGCTCGGCGGCGACCAGAGCGCCTACCCGGACGCGGCCGGCGCTCCCGGCGCGCCGTGGTTCCCCGCGGTGGAGGCGTTGTTCCGCAAGGCGGTCCGGCACCGGGTGCCGACGCTCGGGGTCTGTCTCGGCGGGCAGCTGCTGGCCCGGGCGCACGGCGGTCAGGTGGAGCGCAGCCCGAGCGGGCCGGAGATCGGGCCCGGATTGGTCGGCAAGCGTGACTCGGCCGACACGGATCCGCTGTTCAAGTGGGTGCCGCTGCTGCCCGACGTGATCCAGTGGCACCGGGACGAGATCACCGAGCTGCCGCTGAACGCGACGCTGCTGGCGGCCTCCAGCCGGTATCCGCATCAGGCCTTCCGGATCGGGGACCGGGCCTGGGGCCTGCAGTTCCACATCGAGTGCGACGCCGAGATGATGGCCGACTGGACCCGCTCCGGGGCGGCCGACCTGGCGGAGCTGGGCTACGACGCGGAGGCCGTGGTGCTCGCCGTCGCCGAGATCCTTCCGGACGTCGAGGAGGTCTGGCAGCCGTTCGCAGCCCGGTTCGCGGCGCTCGCGCTCGGTGAGCTGCCGGACGCCGGCCTGCCCACGACGCTGCCGCTGCTGGGGCACTGAGATGACGCGGCCGACCCGCCTGGCGCGGTACGGCTTCGCCGAGAACGGGGCCGGCCTGCTCGGCGCCACCGGCCTGCGGCTGTGGGACGCCGAGCACGGCCCGGTCAGCGCCGACGCGGCCGAGCTGATCCGCGCGCTGTCCCGGGCCGCCGACCCGGACCTGGCGCTGCGCCAGTTCCACCGCCTGGTCGACTCGGTGTCGCGGGCCGCCGAGCGGGCCAACGGCGGCCGGCCCACCGGACCGACCGGCGAGATCACTCCGAACGCGGCGACCGAGGAACTCGTCGGTGAGCTGTTCCGCGACCACGGGCTGCGCCGGCGGCTGGTCGCGGTGCTCGGCGCGTCGTCGACGCTCGGCGACCACCTGGTCGCCAACGAGCAGGAGTGGCGCACGCTGGCCACCACCAAGAGCGGGCTGCCGCCCGACCCGGAGGGCCATCTCGAACTGGACGCGCCGACCGTGCCGGCGCTGCGCCGGGCGTACCGGATCGCGCTGCTGCGGATCGCCGCGGCCGACCTGACCGGCGGGCGGGGGCTGGAGCCGACCATGGTGGCGCTCTCGACGCTCGCCGACGAGACGCTGTCCGCGGCGTACGGGATCGCCGTGGCCGGCCTGCCGGAGGGCACGCCGGAGCCACGCCTCGCGGTCGTGGCGATGGGCAAGTGCGGCGGCAACGAGCTGAACTACGTCTCCGACGTCGACGTCATCTTCGTGGCCGCCGGCGACGAGGACCTGCAGGCCGGCACCACTGTCGCGGCCCGGCTGATGGAGATCTGCGGGCAGGTGGCCTGGCCGGTGGACGCCGCGCTGCGGCCGGAGGGCAGCCGTGGCCCGCTGGTCCGCACCCTCGCCAGCCACCAGGCGTACTACCGGCGCTGGGCGCGCACGTGGGAGTTCCAGGCGCTGCTCAAGGCCCGGCCGGCGGCCGGCGACCTGGCGCTGGCCGGTGAGTGGCTGGCCGACCTGGCCCCGCTGATCTGGCACGCCGCGGAGCGGCCCGAGGCGGTCGCCGACGTCCGCGACATGCGCCGGAAGATCATCGACAACGTGCCGGCCAAGGAGCTGGACCGGGAGATCAAGCGCGGGCCGGGCGGGCTGCGCGACATCGAGTTCGCGGTGCAGCTGCTGCAACTGGTGCACGGCCGGGTGGACGAGTCGCTGCGGCTGCCGGGCACGCTGCCCGCGCTGCGCGCCCTGGTCGCCGGGGGATACGTGGGCCGGCAGGACGGCGAGACGCTGCTGCGCGGTTACCGGTTCCTGCGCGCCGTCGAGCACCGGCTGCAGCTGCAGCAGCTGAAGCGGACGCACACCGTCCCGGACGATCCGGCCGGCCTGCGCTGGCTCGCCGCAGCGCTCGGCTACACCGCGCTGCCCGGGCAGGACGCCGTCGAGGCGTTCCGCTCGGACTGGGTCGGGCACGCCGCCAACGTCCGGCGGCTGCACGTCAAGCTGCTCTACCAGCCGCTGCTGGAGGCGGTGGCCCGGGTGCCGGCCGATGCGCTGCGGATGACGCCGGAGTCGGCCCGCAAGCGGCTGGAGATCCTCGGGTTCGCCGACCCGGCCGGCGCGCTGCGCCACCTGGAGGCGCTGACCGGTGGCGTGACCCGTACCTCGGCGATCCAGCGCACCCTGCTGCCGATGCTGCTGCAGGACTTCGCGGACGCCCCGGAACCGGACCGTGGGCTGCTCAACTACCGGCAGGTGTCCGACAAACTCGGCAGCACGCCGTGGTACCTGCGGCTGCTGCGCGACGGTGGCCCGGTGGCCCGCCGGCTGGCCCGGGTGATCGGCCTCTCCCGGTACGCCACCGACCTGCTCACCCGTGACCCGGAGGCGCTGCGGCTGCTCGCCGACGACCCGGAGCTGCGCCCCCGCTCCCGGGAGAGGCTGGTGGACGGCTTCGCCGCGGCGGCCGGGCGGCACGCCGGCGACCCGGTCAAGGCGATCGCCGCGGTCCGCGCGCTGCGCCGCCGCGAGCTGTTCCGGCTGGCCTGCGCGGACATCCTGAGCCAGGCCGGAGATCTGGCGCCGGTCCACCCGATCGACGTGCACGAGCTGGGGTCGGCGCTCTCCGCGGTCACCGACGCGACGCTGAACGCCGCGCTGCTGATCGCCCGGCGGGCCAAGCCCGGACCGGCCGGGATGCGCTTCGCGGTGATCGGGATGGGCCGATTGGGCGGGTACGAGATGAGCTACCCCTCCGACGCCGATGTGCTGTTCGTCTTCGACGGCGGTTCCGAGGCCGCCGCGCACGCCGTCGCCGAGGAGATGCGCCGGCTGCTGAACGCGCCAGCCCCCGACCCGGCCCTGGGCATCGACGCGGACCTGCGGCCGGAGGGGCGTCAGGGGCCGCTGGTCCGCAGCCTGCAGGCGTACCGGCAGTACTACGACCGGTGGTCGAAGGTGTGGGAGGCGCAGGCGCTGCTGCGGGCCCGGTTCGTCTGCGGGGACGAGTCGCTGGGGCTCGCCTTCGAGGAACTGGCCGACGCCAAGCGGTACCCGGACGGCGGGCTCAGCCGCGAGCAGGTGGTGGAGATCCGGCGGATCAAGGCGCGGGTGGAGAACGAGCGCCTGCCCCGCGGCGCGGATCCGAACACGCACACCAAGCTGGGGCGGGGCGGGCTGGCCGACGTGGAGTGGGCGGTCCAGCTGCTGCAGTTGCGGTTCGCGCACGAGCTGCCCGAGCTGCGCCGCACCCGGACCCTGGAGGCGCTGGCCGCCGCGCGGGATGGTGGCCTGGTGGAACCGGCCGACGCCGCCGCCATGACCGACGGCTGGACGCTGGCCGCGCAGGTGCGCAACGCGCTCACGCTGGTGCGCGGGCGGCCCACCGATCAGCTGCCGCAGCACGGGGTGGAGCTGGCCGGGACGGTGCTGCTGCTCTCCGGCGGCGATCCGGGCGAGTTCGTCGACCGTTACCTGCGGATCACCCGCCGGTCGCGGGCCGCGATGGAGCGGGTCTTCTCATGACGCCGCCGCGATCACCTGGGTCAGCGCGCCGTGCAGCTTCTGCAGGTCCTCGACGGGCAGCCCGAGCCGGGCGACCACGGCCGGCGGGATCTTCGTGGCCTCGGCACGCAGCGCCCGCCCGGCGTCGGTGAGCGTGATGGCCAGGCTGCGCTCGTCGGCGGGATCCCGCTCGCGGCGCAGGTAACCGATCGTCTCCAGCCGCTTGAGCAGTGGCGAGAGCGTGCCCGGGTCGAGTTGCAGCAGCTCGCTGAGGCGGCGCTGGGACAGCGGCGAGTGCTGCCACAGGGCCAGCATCACCAGATACTGCGGATGGGTCAGGCCCATCGGTTCGAGCAGCGGGCGGTAGATCGCCACCACGCTGCGGGCCGCGACCGAGAGCGCGAAACAGACTTGTTGTTCCAGTGCGAGGGGATCGTCACTCACTTGCGGTACTCCTCAGGTCGGCGGTTATCCTACCAATAGTTGGGGCACCAACTGTTGGCACACCAACTGACGGAGGAGGCGTCGTGGCGCAGTTCCAGGACCGGTTCGCCCGCTGGTTCCACGAGACTTTCGACGACATGTGGTTCCGGTCGATGATCGGGCCGGCCCAGACCAAGGGCGCTGTGCAGGGCTGCGACGAGTTCGCCCGGGAGGGCTGGAAGGCCGACCTGGAGCGGCGCAAGCAATACACCCGTGAGCAGCGCGAACGCAAGCGCGCCGAGCGCGAGGCCGCGAAGTCCGACGCACGGTCCTGACGTCGCGGGCCGCGGCCGGTCGCCGCTCCGGCCGGGCATCAGCTGGACAGCGTGTAGCGCCCCGGTCCCGGGACCCGCAGGATCGTCCAGTCGCCGTCGCGGAGCACCTCGGCGCCGCCCGAGGCGCGCAGCCAGCGGTGCCAGCGCACCCTCAGGCGCACGTCGCCGGCCGCGGGCGCGTCCAGGGTGATCGCGGCGGCGGTGTGCCGGACCAGCGCCGCCGGGGCGGCGACGATCGGCCGCGGGCCGGCGACGGCGTACAGGCGCCAGTGGGGCCCGGTCCAGATCAACGTGAGGTACGGCAACCCGTCCGTCACCAACCGCGCCTCCGCCCGTCCCGGCCAGGACAGCTCGGCGTCGGGCACCGCGACGAACTGGACCGCCTGCTCGGCCAGCCAGGCGCGGTAGGTTTCCGCGGTGAGCGCCACCCGGGTCCCGGACGCGCCGGGCACCGTGGTGAAGAACAGCGGATTCCGATCGATGTCGGCCTGCCGCAGCCAGCCCCGGGCCAGCGGGACGTCGCCCATCCGCGCCGCCTCCCAGTAGTCCCGGGTCGGCGGGATCTCCACGCGCCCGGTCAGTTCCCGGGTGGCCAGGACCTCGGTGAGAGGGCGGAAGTAGTCCGGGTCCGCGGTCGGGTTCCCGAGATCCCGCAGATCGGCGGAGACGATGGGCGGCTGCCACCAGGCCAGCAGTGCCAACGGCAGCACGATCAGCCACTTTTTCCGAAGAGCCGGGATCCGGCCGTACGCGGCCAGCACCGGCAACGCGAACATCACCGCCAGCCGTGTCGCGTTCAAGCCCACCGGCGTATGGATCAGAGCGGCCCCGAGCACTCCCGCCGAGGACAGCAGCGCACCCATCCGAATCGGGCGCACCGGCACCAGCGCGGCCACGACGAGCCCGGTCACCACGGCGTGCACGGTGTCGGTGCGGCTGATGTTCATCCACCCGCCGTCCCCGAACAGCAGCGCGTTGAGCCCGATCAGCACCGCCGCCGGCCCCGCCACGAGCAGCCCCCGCACCCCCGCGGACCAGCCGCCCGCTCGCGGCCGGCGCCCAGGGGTGTCCCCGCGACGGGAAGGGACCTCTGGGGGCCGGCCGCCGGCTCGCGGCCGGCCTCCAGGGATGTGTCGGGGCTCGGGAGAGGCCTCCGGGGGCCGGTGGGGCTGGGGCTCAGGGGTGTGTGGGCGGGGGAAGCGGACGTGGGGGGCGGCGAGGAGGGCGGTGCCGGTGAGACCGAGGAACAGGGCGACCACCGGGCTGGTCGCGGCGGCCAGCGCGGCGAGGAGCAGGGCGGCGAGCGCCGCCGAGCGGCGCGGGAGGAAGGTGAGCGCGACGAGAGCCGCCAGCCCGAGACAGACCCCGAGGCCGTACGTCACCCGCCCGCTCACCAGGTTCCCGGCCAACCCCGCCAGGCCCAGCCCACCGGCCAGCCACAGCCGCCGGCCACCGGTCCGGCGCAGCAGCACGGCCAGCAGCACCGAGCCGGCGACCACCGAGACCACGCCGGCGACCCGCACCCCGAGGACCGCCATCACCGGCTGCGAGAGCAGGCTGTACCCGAGCTGGTCCACCCCGGCGTACCAGCGCAGGTCGACAGGCGTCCAGCCGTGCGCGGCGAAGAACCCGGCCCGCGCCACCTGGGCGGCCAGGTCCGAGCCCATCCGGGGCAGAGCGAGGTACACCCCGCCGAGAGCCGTCGCCACCAGCGCGATGATCGATTCCAGCCGGTGCCTGACCCACATCCCGCCGACAGTACCGGGCGCCCCGTACGTTGCAGCGCGTCACGGTATGGTCGTCGCCATGCCCCGTCCGTTCCTCGTCCGATACACGGGGCTCGCAGGTAGCGCCCTGTTGGGCGGTGCCGCGTTCCTGGGTGGCGCGCACCGCCCGTGGGAACCGACCGTGACCCCGCTCACCATCGTCACCGGCCGGGACGGGGTGCTGCTGCCGCTGTTCTGGATCCTCGGCATGACGTTGCTGATCGGCGCGTGGCTGACCGGGCGGCGGTCGGTGCCGTCCGCGCGGTGGGCCTACGTGACGGCCGGGCTGTGGGCGCTGCCGCTGCTGCCGTTCCTCCCGCTGGGCAGCTACGACGCCTACTCGTACGCGTGTCAGGGCTGGCAGCAGGCGAGCGGGCTGGATCCGTACAGCGGTGGTGTCGACGTCCTGGGCTGTCCCTGGGCCGACGCCGTCGCGCCCACCTGGCGTGGCGCCCCCGCCCCGTACGGCCCGGTCTTCCTGGTCCTGGCCGCCCTGGCGGCGAAGGTGGGCGGCACGCTCACCGGGACCGTCGCCCTGCTGCGCCTGATCGCGGTGGCCGGTCTGGCCGCCACCGGCGCCTGCCTGCCGTTGCTGGCCCGGCGGACCGGCGTGCCGGTGCGGCGTGCGGTCTGGCTGGTGCTGGCCTGCCCGCTGGTCCTGATCCACCTGGTGTCGGGCACGCACAACGACGCGGTGATGGTGGCGTTGCTGGCCGGCGGCCTGGCGGTGGCCGCGACCGGGCGCGGCTGGCCGGCCGGCGTGCTGTTCGGCCTCGCGGTCGGGGTGAAGGCGACAGCGATCGTCGTACTGCCGTTCGCGATCTTCCTCGTCCCGCGGGCATGGTGGCGTGCCGCGCTGGAACTGGCCGTGGGCGCGATCGGCGCGCTGGCGCTGGTCTCGATCGGGTCCGGGCTGGGCCTGGGCTGGGTGACCGCGCTGGCCGACAGCGGCGTCTCGGTGCAGTGGACGTCGCCGCCGACCGCGCTGGGGATGACGCTGGAGCTGATCGGGGCGCCGCACGCGGTCGCGGTGACCCGGGCGCTCGGCGTGATCGTGCTGGCCGGGGTGCTGCTCGTGCTGTTCCGGCGGGCCTGGCGGGGCGGTGACGCGCTGCTGCACGCCGCGCTGGCGATGGCCGCGACGGTGGTCCTCGCCCCGGTGTTCCACCCGTGGTACGCGATCTGGCCGCTGACGCTGCTGGCCGCCACGTTGCGGCCGGACACCCGCTGGCTCACCGTTCCGTGCACGGTGGCGGCCGCGCTCTGCCTGCCGGACGGCTACAACCTGGCCCTCGCCACCAAGGCGCAGGGCGCCGTCGGCATGACCGTGTTCGCCGGATATCTAGCGTGGAAAGTGCTGCATGAAGCGAATCGTGACCCTGGTGGCGTCGGTGCTGGCCGCGGTGGGGCTGATCTACATCGCGTGGGACCGTAACGGGTTCTTCGACTCCACGGTCTACTACGGCGCGGTGAAGTACTGGTTCCGCGACGGCGGGATGGTCTACGACTGGCTGAAGCCGGAGACGCCGTACGGGTTCACCTACCCGCCCTTCGCCGGCCTGGTGATGTCGCCGATGTCGGTGCTGCCGTTCCCGGTCGTCGTGCTGCTCGCCTCGATCGGCACCGTGCTCACCGTCGGCCTGCTGGTGCGCTGGCTGGCCGGGCCGATGCTGCGCGGCCTGGGCAAGCCGCTGTGGTTCACCTTCGGGGTGGCGTTCGCCCTGGCGCTGGCGTTCGAGCCGGTCCGCGAGACGTTCAGCTTCGGTCAGGTGAACACGTTGCTGCTCACCCTGGTCACCGCCGACCTGCTGTTCGGCGTGGCCCGCGGCCGCTGGTGGGGCGGCGTCGGGATCGGCCTGGCCACGGCGATCAAGCTGACCCCCGGCGTGTTCATCCTGTATCTGCTGGTCACCCGGCGCTGGCGGGAGGCCGGCACCGCGATCGCCGCGGCCAGTGCGGCGACCGTGCTGGCCGGGGCGCTCTTCCCGGACCAGTCCCGGGAGTTCTGGACCTCGGCGCTCTGGGACACCAACCGGGTCGGCTCGCTCTGGTTCCTCTCCAACCAATCCGAGCGGGGCATGATCGCCCGGCTGCCCTTCGACGAGGCGGAGTCGAAGATCTGGCTGGTCTGCGTGCTGGCCACGCTGGCGTGGTGGGCGCTGCGGGTGGCGCGGGCGCCGGAGGACGTGGTCGGCGGGCTGGCCCTGACCGGCGTGCTGGGCTGCCTGATCAGCCCGGTCACCTGGATCCACCACTGCGTCTGGCTGATCCCGGCGCTGATCCGCTGCGTCGAGGCGAACCGGCGCGGGCCGGCGGCGCTCGCCGCGGGCGCCTACGCGTTCATGACCTCGCACCTCACCTGGCTCTGGGAGAACCGTCCGTATCCACCGGTGTCCATGCTGGGCAGCAACATCTATGTCCTGTTCAGCCTGGCTCTGCTGATCTGGACACCTGTCGGCGTCCGCAGCTCGGCTCCCGCCCGCGAGCCCGACAAGGTCCTGGCGTAGCCGGTGCGGCCCATGCCGGTCCTGGACGGCCCGGGAGACGAGGGCCACGTCCTCCCAGGCCTGGGCGCCGACGCCCGCGCCGGCTGGGATGAGGCGGTGGCGCGGCTCAACGGCACCGAGGTCCGATTCGGCGCCGCCCCGTCGGCCCCGCGAGTGTTCGCCCGCGGTCCCGACCGGCCCGGTCGCCGGCCGGCGGCGCGCTCGGCGCACGCGAAACGGCGGCAGGTCGGCTGGGAGCCGAGCACGACCGATTCCCTTTAGACCCCAGCCCCCTCGCGGGCCGACCAGCAAGAGCTCCAACAGGTACACCGCGTTACCTCCGCAGCAAGATCCAGAATTCCTCCCCTCCCCCATCGGGGCCCCGGGTTCAGCGCCGCAAACGCCCAGGCCATAGACGGTGTCACAGACGTTGAACCCGGTGACACCGGCGGCCCGCACGCCTTCGTTGTGCTGGTGGCAACGGTTCAACCACTGCCGCAACGAAAGGCACGCTCCGACACCGGGCGCGCTACCGTCGATGACGGCGGCCGGACTCCAGCCGGACCGGCCGCCCCCTGACCGGCTAGCAGGGGACACGACATGACCTCGGCATTCGCCGACGAACCGCGTCGGCTTCGCACCCTCGCCGAGCTGTCCTACAGGCAGCTCGCCAGCCTCTCCAGCGTCAGCCATGCGCAGATCTCCGACCTGGAGAAGGGGCGCCGCCGACCCACGCCCGACATCGCCAAGGCCCTCGATGAGGCGCTCCATGCCTGCGGCCGGCTCACCGCAACCATGCGCACCCCAGCACCCGACGACGTCGAAGGCGAGCCGGAGGCGATCGAGCTTGCGCAGCGTGCAGCCGCGTCCGACGCCAGCGACGAGACACTGAAACGCATTGAGAAGGCATTCGACCAGGTCGCCATGGCGTACGCCACCACTGCGCCCGCCGAGCTGCTACCCCGCGTCCGGCGCCACCTGCGCTACATCGACCAACTGCTCAGCGGCCGGGCAACGCTCGCGCAGCGCCGGCGGCTGCTGGTCGTCGGGGCTGGCTGTCGCTGCTCCGCGCGACCCTGCACATCGACCTGCAGCAACGTGCCGCCGCTGAAGCCCACCTCGACACGGCGGCCGCGCTCCGTCCAGATCGATGGCCTCCGGTGGGTCGGAGATGCCACGGCTCCCCGACCTCGCAACGATCGAGGCTCGTACCGGCGGCCCGAGGTGCCCTCCCGGCGGGCCTCGTGAGGCACCCCAGGGAGACCGAAGGAGGCAGGATGACGGCCCAGCCCGAACCGTACGAGGATGACGAGCCGCCGTCGTTCGTGGTCGTCTCGCCGCGGATGAGCGCCGACGGCAGACCCGGCTGCGGACTCGCTCATGGCTGAGACGCTTGCGGACTCTGTGCGGACTGAGAAGCCCGCACAGAGCCGCTGACCTGCGGTTATAGCCTCTGGCTACACGTTGTAGTACATCTCGAACTCGTGCGGGGTCGGGCGCAGCCGGACCGGGTCGATCTCGTTCGTGCGCTTGTAGTCGATCCACGTGGCGATCAGGTCGTCGGTGAAGACGCCGCCGGCGGTGAGGAACTCGTGGTCGTTCTCCAGCGAGTTCAGGACCGCGTCCAGGGAGCCCGGCACCTGCTTGACGTTGCCCCACTCCTCCGGCGGCAGGTCGTACAGGTCCTTGTCGATCGGCGCCGGGGGCTCGATCTTGTTCTTGATGCCGTCCAGGCCGGCCATCATCTGGGCGGAGAACGACAGGTACGGGTTCGACGACGGGTCCGGCACGCGGAATTCGACGCGCTTGGCCTTAGGGTTACTGCCGGTCACCGGGATGCGGGTGCAGGCGGAGCGGTTGCGCTGCGAGTAGACCAGGTTTACCGGGGCCTCGTAGCCGGGCACCAGGCGCCGGTACGAGTTGACCGTCGGGTTGGTGAACGCGAGCAGCGACGGGGCGTGGTGCAGCAGGCCACCGATGTACCAGCGGGCGGTGTCGGACAGGCCGGCGTACCCGGTCTCGTCGTAGAACAGCGGCTCGCCGCCCAGCCAGAGGCTCTGGTGGGTGTGCATGCCGGAGCCGTTGTCGCCGAAGAGCGGCTTCGGCATGAACGTCGCCGTCTTGCCGTGCTCCCAGGCGGTGTTCTTGATGATGTACTTGAACAGCTGCATCTGGTCGCCGGCGTGCAGCAGCGTCGAGAACTTGTAGTTGATCTCGGCCTGGCCGGCGGTGCCGACCTCGTGGTGCGAGCGCTCGACGGTGAAGCCGGTGTCGACCAGCCGGCGCACCATGGCGTCACGCAGGTCGGAGTAGTGGTCGACAGGCGAGACCGGGAAGTAGCCGCCCTTGAACGCGGTCTTGTAACCGCGGTTGCCGCCCTCCTCCTCGCGGCCGGAGTTCCACGCGCCCTCGATCGAGTCGATGTAGTAGTACGCCTGGTGCGCCGAGGTCTCGTGGCGGATCGAGTCGAAGATGTAGAACTCCGCCTCGGCGCCGAAGTAGGCGGTGTCCGCGATGCCGCTGGAGGCCAGGTACGCCTCGGCCTTCTTAGCCACGTTCCGCGGGTCACGCGAGTACGCCTCGCGGGTGAACGGGTCGTGGATGAAGAAGTTCAGCGCCAGCGTCTTCTGGATGCGGAACGGGTCGACGAAGGCGGTCGCGACGTCCGGCAGCAGCATCATGTCGGACTCGTGGATGGCCTGGAAGCCGCGGATCGAGGACCCGTCGAAGGCGAGGCCGTCGGTCACCACACTGTCGTCGAACGACTCGACCGGCATGTTGAAGTGCTGCATCACGCCGGGCAGGTCACAGAAACGTACGTCGACGAACTTGACGTCCTCGTCTTTGAGGTATCGAAGGAGTTCCTCGGGATTGGCGAACACACGTCCTCCTGGCACAGTTTTCCGATACCGGGCGGCATGGGCCGCCACCTGGCAAGGCTGCTCGCGACGTTATGGGTACGGAGTTGCCCCGGCGTATCCCTATTGTTTCTGCCGTGTTACGTAACCGGATGATCAGGCACGGGGCGAGCGCGCGGCCGACCTCCGGACCCTATCGCGTAGGCTCGGCCGTCGTGGCAGCTTCCGCGAACGATGTACCCCGGGCCCCGGGACGTCCGGAGCCGGCCGGCGGCGGGCAGCGCCTGATCGCCCTGCTCATCGACTGGGTTCTGTGCCTGCTGGTGGCCGGTCTCTACGCCGACCCGTCGAGGACGGCGTGGCCCCCGGTCGTACTGCTGATCCTGATCAATACGTTCTTCATCGGGCTGTTCGGGCAGACGCCCGGCATGCGGCTGGCCCGGATCAGCTGCCGCTCGTTCACCGACGGCGGGGCGATCGGCCTCGGCCCCGGCCTGGTCCGGGCGGTGCTGCTGGCCCTGCTGATTCCCGCGCTGATCGCCGACGGCGACGGCCGCGGCCTGCACGACCGCGCCGCCGGCTCGATGGTGGTCAGGAACCCGAAGCGCTGAGCCCGGCGACGTGGGCGTCCCGCGGGGTCAGCCAGCGCGACGTGAGCACCCGCTCCTCGATGAACCGGATCACCGGATGATCGAGAACCTCGTCCCGGCGGACGGTGGACTGCACCGAACCCGCGTTCGTCTCGGACAGGGCCTTGATGTCGTCGAGCAGCGGAGCGAACTCGGCCCGCGTCAGATAGAACACAACGCCCTGGACGCGGTCCTCGGTCGGCCACGGCAGCGGGAACCGGTCCACGCCACCGGCCAACTCGTCGTTGGGCGTCACGGTGTAGGTGGACTGGAGCAGCGTCAGCAGGCGAACCATGTCCGGGTCCTGCAGGTCGCCGTCCTCCTCCGGCGGCAACGACGCCTCGACCCAGGGCGGGCCGAGATGGTCGAGGCCGTCGATGAAGGCCACCGTCATCCCATGGTTGAGATCGACGGTCCAGCATCCCTCGTGCAGGTGCGCCTCCTCGGGCGGGTAGTCCCAGCCGGAGAACATCGCCCGGACGTAGTAGTTCGCCGGTGTCCCGATCTTCACTGGCCGCCTCCGAGGACGCGGCGGATCTCCGGCTCGTAGGCCGGCTCGTCGCGTCTGCTGGTCACCACGCCGCCGCCCGGGGTCCGCACCTCGAACGCCCGCTCGTCGGTGACCACGCCGGGCTCGTCCTCGCCGTCGGGCTGGACCGGAGCCGGCTCGCCGCCGACCCGGCGCTTGGTGAGCTCGGGCGCCACGGTTCCCGGACGTGCCTGCTGCTCACCGGCGGCCTGGGTCGCGGCGCGGCTGCGCAGGGCCTCCGGCGCCTCCCCGATGCGGGACGCCGGCGGGGTGGGCGCCCCGAGGACCCCGGCGCCGGCGCCGGCGCGGGCCTGTTCGGCACCGAACAGGTCGCCCCAGGCGGTGCCGGCGGGCCGGCGTTGCGCGGGCGTGTCCCGGCGGCGGGTGGGCCGCACCGGCGCGGGGTCGGCCGGCTGGGCGGGCCGGTTCAGCACCGGCGGCGTGGTGCCGTCGGGACGGAACGCGTCCTTGCTGCCGTGCCCCGCCGGATGCAGTTCCTCGGTGCTGCCCGGGCGGCGCTGCCGGTCGCCGTTCGGGTTCTTCAGCACCGGGGGCATGCTGCCCGGCGTACGCCCGAAGGTGTCCTCGCCGTCCACCGGCGCGCCCGGCAGGCGGGCCCCGCGCTCCTGGTCGCCACGCCGGCGGTCGCCGGGGCGGCCCGGCGGCAGGCTGCCCGGCTTGCCGGAGGTCGTGCCCGGCCCGCCTCGGCGCAGGGTGCGGCCGGGCGGCTGGCCGAGACCGGGCGGCTGGGCCGGCCGGTGGAACGCGTTGCGGGTCAGCTGACCCGGGTTGGGCAGGGTGTGGCCCGGCGACGGCGCTCGCGGCGCGGGCGGTCGCTGACCGCCGAGGCCGGGCGTGAGGCTGGGCGGCGTGCCCCGGCCCAGGCCGCCCGGGTTCGGGAACAGCGGCAGGCCGCCGGGCGGCAGCTGACCCGGCGGGAGCTGGCCGGGCAGCGCGGGCGCCTGGCCGGGCAGCTCGCCGGGGGCCGGCGGGGCGTCGCCGGGCGCGTTCGCCGACGGGTCGAGCGGCTGGTCCTCGCCCAGGGCACCGGGGCCGGGCGGGGGCGCGGGCGCGGGCGGAGGCGGCGCCGGGGCGCTCAACGCGGGCGGGGGAGGCGGCGGGGCGCCGCCGCCGGGCAGGTTCGGCGGGCTGGTCAGCGGCGGCTTGCCGGGCTGGTTGAGCACCACGTCCATCGGCTTGTACGGCGGGCCGACGCCGGCGGTGAGGGCCTTGCTGTACTCGTAGTACTGGTTGCCGTACTTCTGGGCCAGCTCCTGCGCCTGCCGGGTGAACTCCTTCTCGGCCTCCTGCACCTGCTGCTGCACCTGGTACTTCTCGGCGTCGCCCCAGGTGGTCGTCAGGTACCGGCTGGTGTCGAACCACTCGCTGAGCCGGCCGGTGAGATCGACCTTCTGGGCGTCCTGCAGCGCCTGGCGATAGCGCTTCATCAGGTCGTCCATCTCCTTGCGGGACTCGATCGCCACGTCGACCAGGTGCCGCAGGGCGGTCAGGTTCTTCTGCGCCGCCTGGATCCAGGCGTCCAGGTAGACCAGGGCCTCGCCGGGGCCCTTTCGCAGGAACGCGTCCCGCGCCTCCGGCGCCGTCCAGTCCTCGTTGCGGAGTTGCACACTCTGATCATGCAGATACGTCTTGTACCGGGTGAGCAAAGTGACGACGTTCTGCCAATGGTCGCCCAGAACGGAGATCTGTTCCGGGTGACTGTTTTTGATCATTAATTCGATGACTTCGATGGTGAGGCCGTTCTTCCCACCGGGGGCCGGCGTGTACTCCGAACTGTAGGTCGGATTGCCGTAATGCAGCTGACCGCTGTAAGGGCTGTAACCATAATTCGGATCGGCTGTCGCGTCGAAGAACGGATCGTCGGCCATGGCCTAGCCCAGCCCGTCCCGCGTCACCGGGTCGTACGCCGAGGCGATGGTCTTCTCCGGTGGCGTGTCGCCGCCGCCCTGGGTGGACGCGCCGGTCACCACCCGGTCGGTCACCTTGCGCTCGCCGTCGACCGGCTTGCTGCTGGTCTCGGTGGTCGACCCGTCCGCCGCGGTGGTGGTGCGCGAGGTGGTGGTCTCCCGGCCCGCGGCGTCGTGGTTGACAGTGGTCTCCTCGGCGACGCGGCCGCCGTCGTACCGCTGGGTGGTGGTCGACGATCCGGTGAGCCTGTCGCCGGAGGTGTTCTCCGTGGTGGTGGTCAGGGTGTGCCGGCTGCTGTCGTACGACGTGGTGGTCCGGACCGTCTTGGTGGTCAGGACCTCGCCCCTGGCGTTGTAGACGGTGGTCGTCTCGATCGTGACGCCGCTGCCCGGGATGCTGGTGACCACCTTCTCCATGCGCTGCCCGTTCGGCCCCGGGGAGGTCTGCATCTGCTGGTACGGCGAGATGGTCTCGCTGGTCGGGTGGCCCCACTCCGGGCTGGACTCGCCGGGCGCCCCGGTCTGCGCGGTGCCTCCCTGCGCGGCCAGCGCCTCCAGATAGGTCTGGCCGATGCCCTTCGGCAGGCCGTCCGGCCGGGGCACGTCCTTGCTGCCGAAGGCGAACAGCACGTCGTTGATCGAGGCGGCCGAGGTGGCGTCGCCGTCGGCGTAGATGTCGGCGATGGTCTGCGCGGCCGAACCGATGTTGTAGAAGGCCTGGCCCAGGTAGCCGAGGTAGGCGGAGAGCTCGGAAGCGTTGTTCGCCAGCTGCTCGCGGACCGTGGCGGCCTCGCCGAGGACCTTGCCGTGCCAGGCCTGCTGTGGAGTGTCGTACAGATGGGTCAGGTGCGCCGAGTCGCCGGCCAGTTGCATCTGCTGCTTGGCCATCAAGGACGCGTACTCCCGGAGGCCGTCGAGATTCACGTCGACAGGGGTGCTCGCGCTGAGCCACGGCGCGTGAGTGTTTCCGTACGTCGCCTTGTCGTACGAATCCTTCTCGCCGCTCATCTCCGCCTCCCCGTCGTCTCTTCGTGCGCACCGGTCAGGTTAGCCGTCCGGTACGCCATGTGGTGACGCGATAGAGTACGCCTTCCCCGATGAGCAGGTTCGAATTCATCAATCTGAACCCGAGCGGGCCCGGGGTGGTACACCGGGGTGGCCCCAGTCGGTGAGGATGGCTACCTTCGGGGCCGACACGGACGTTTCGCCGGCCGCTCACGGAGTGCGCCGACAAGGAAGAATCGGGGTGAACCACCTTGACAGGAACTCCGGGTATGGGCCAGGTCCATGCCACGCAGGATCAGCTGAACTCGATGGCACAGCGCTGCGAGGACACCGGGCAGACCATCACCCGCGGCATGGCGCAGCTGCTGGACCGGATCCAGTCGCTCGGCGGCGCGGGCTTCCAGGGCACGGCCAACAACGCGCTGCAGGACGTCTCGGTCCAGCTGAACGACGGCCTGACGAAGATCATCAACGCGTTGGACGAGCTGGCCGGCAAGATGAGCAGCGCCTCCAAACAGTACGGCGTGCACGACGAGGACGCCGCCCAGGAGATCCGGGCCGCGGCCGCGTCCACCGGTGACAGTTCCGTCATCGGAATCCTGCGCGGCTGAGCGCGCCCGAGCGAGATCGGAGAGGCCAGACATGAGCATCACCTACAACTTCGGCCAGATCAACGACGTCGCGATGGCCATCAGCACCTTCGAGGGCCAGATGGACCAGCAGCTCAACGACCTGTACACGGCTTTCACCGCGCTGTTCGCCGCGGACTGGCAGGGCAACGCCGGCGAGGCGTGCGACCAGGCCCGGCAGAAGTGGAACCAGGGTGCCGTGGAGATCAAGACCGCGCTGCAGAGCGTCGGTGTCAAGCTCGGCGCGTCCGCCGAGCGGATGCAGCAGATCGACCAGCAGATCGCCGCGGGCATGTGACCGGGCCGGCCGCCGGGGCCCCGCACCGGGTTTCCGGCGGCCGGACCGGTACGCCATGATCGGGACACGAGACGGGGAGGTGCCGGCAGATGGCCGAGGTTCCGGGACGGCCCGACTGGGGCGTGCTCCGCGACATGCTCTCGGACCTGCGCAAGGCCACGGCCGAGATACCCAGCACGCACCGCAGGCTGCTGCAGGTGACCGGCACCGGCTGGTCGCCGGACGGGCTGATCAAGGCGGTCGTCGGCCCGCGCGGTCACCTGCTGGACCTGGACATCGACCCGCGTGCGCTGCGCCAGCCGAACTCGAAGGCGCTGTCGGCGAGCATCGTGCGGACGGTTCGCGCCGCCATCGAGGACGCCGGGCGCAAGAGCACCGAGCTGATGACCGAGAGCCTGCCCGGTGACCTGCGCAGGATGGCCGGCACCGACATGCGGACCTTCGTCGGCGGCCACGACGCCGATGTGCGCATCCGGACGGAGGACGACAATGGGTAACTACGTCTCGATCACCTCGAGCCCGAGTGAGCTCATCAACGTCGCCGACCGGCTCCGGGACCGCGGCATCGCGCTGGCCGAGACGGCCGGCGGCATCGAGCGGGACATCCGGGCCCACGAGAGCGGCACGTTCCCGTCCGATCAGTACACCGACGCTTTCGTGCACGACAAGTACCACCAGCCGGTGCCCGGCGCCGACGGCGAGGACAAACCGGCTCACCTGGCGGTCAGCGAGAGCGGCGTGATCAGCGGCCGGCAGCTGCAGAAGGTCGGGGAGTACGTCAGCCGGGCGATGGTCGACTACGACGTCACGGACCTGGACAACGCCGGCCAGATCAACACGGCGACCCGCGTCGCCTCCTGACGGCCGGACCGCCCCGTGAGTGACGATCATGAGTTCATCACGACCATGCTGGACTACTTCTCGGAGTTCGAGGAGTGGCTTCCGGACTGGATCGACTGGCTCTCGCACATCGTCCTGGGCGAGATCCCGCTGGCCCGGGCGAACGACGTCTACGACCTCGCGGACCAGTGGGAACGGCTCGCCGACGAGCTGAACACCGCGTACCAGGACGTGCTGCGGGCGGCCGACCCGATCCTGGACAACTGGTCCGGCGACGCGGCGGCCGCCGCCTTCGTCGAGCAGTGGTACAGCTACCTCGAGGGGCTGCGCCAGTCCGCTGACGGCGCCGCCCAGATGCGCATGGGTGTGCAGGGTTTCGGCCTCGAGGTCGAGCTGATGAAATATCTGGTCGCGATCAACCTGCTGATGCTCGCGGTCTCGATCTACATGCTGGTGGTCGCCGCGATCCCGTCCGGCGGCGCATCGCTCGGCGCCGCGCCGGGCCTGTTCACCGGCTTCCGGCTGGCGCTCGGCAAGCTCGCCGAGAACACCGTCGGCAAGATCGCCCAGATCGTCGTCCGGGTCGCGATCAAGCCGCTGACCAACCTGTTCGTCGAACTGCCGGCCACCGCCGCGACCCGGGCCCTGGCCGCCGGCGCGCGGCTGGCCGTCCCGGTGGTCACCCGGATCTCGCTCGGCGAGGCGATCCCGGCCGCCGTGGTGAAGAACATCGTGACGACCGGCGCCCGGGACATCGCCCGGCGGTTCGGGCAGACCCTGGCCGGCCGGGCGGCCACCAACGTCGCCGCGCGGGGCGTCTCCAAGGCGGTCGCCAACCGGCTGGCCGCGCAGGCCCTGCGCGGCATGGCCGGCCGGCAGATCCGCGGCCGGCTGGCCGGCCAGACCACCCGAGCCGTGCAGAAGCAGCTGGCCAAGGAGATCCAGCAGCAGCTGATGAAGAACTGGGCCGGCAGGAAGCTCGGCGCCGAGGCCGCCGAGTCCGCGCTGACCGGGCTTGCCGTCCAGGAGGCCGCCCACGCCGGGCTGGGCAGGGAGTTCGTCCACTACGTCGGCAGCCGGGTCGCCTTCGGCGCCGGCTTCATGGGCGGCGGCGACCTGGGCGCCCAGCTGCTGCAGATGGCCGAGGGCAACCGGGAGAGCCTGGACTGGGCGCATGTCCGCAACAGCGCGATGCAGGGCGGCGTCTTCGGCGCCGGCATGTTCGGCGGCCCGGTCGGCCACACCGTCGGCGGCGCGCTGGCCGGCGGCGGCATGGGCATCGTCGGCCAGCTCCAGCAGGGCGTCGGCATCAGCGGCGTCAACTGGACCGAGGTCGGCCACCAGACGGTGCTCGGCGCCTCGGCCGGCGTGATCTTCGGCGGCCAGACCCACCTGGAGATGAGCCACCTGGGCGGCGGCAGCCTCCGGATCGGCGACAACCTGCACCTGCTGTCCGGCGAGGACGGCGGCTTCGCCGCGATCTCCAGCGGCACGTATCGCGGCACCGCGGAACATCTGGTGCTCACCGACAACGGGTACGTCGCCTGGCAGGGCGCCGACCCGAGCGGCGAGGCGGGCGGCCTGCGGGTGGTGCCCACCGAGGTCTCCGCACGGCCCGAGGTGGCCGAGCACATCGCGGCGAACTGGGGTGACGCGCCCGCCTCGGTGGTGACCGGATCCGCCGCCCCGCCGGCCGGCGCCACGCCGGTCGCTGCCCGTCCGGAGGCGCCGGCGGCCCGCGCCGAGGCGTCCGCTCCGGCCCGTGCCGACAGCGGCGGCGCCGGGCCGCGGCAGCCCGGTGGGGACGGTGGCGGCGAAGGCACGCCGGTCCGGGCCGCTGCCGACCCCGGCCGCGCGGGGGGAGACGTCTCCACCCTTGGGGGTACGGACGGAGCCCGCCCCGCCGCCGAGCCCGGGGCCGGGGAGCACGCGCCCGCGGACGGCGGCGGCTCACCGCCGGACAGCTCCAACCCAGGTCGTGACCGCACGCCCGCGGACGGCGGCGGCTCACCGCCGGACAGCGCCACCGCAGGCCGTGATCGCACGCCCGCTGACGGTGACGATGCGGCCGCGCCTGGTCGCGGCACGTCCGACCGCGCCGCGGTTGATCACCGTGCTCCCGAGCGCTCCACCGGGGACCGGCTGGCGACCGACAGTCCTGCTACCGATCGTGCGGTGGCGGAGCGGAGCGTCGAGGATCGGCCCGCAACGGATCGCACGGCCGATCACGGGCGCGGGGAGCATCGGCGGGACGACGCTCCCGCGCCAGTGGCCCGGGCCGGCGAAGCACCGGCGCGCGACGATGTGGACAGTCCGGTCCCGCGCGGCGATGCGGCGGCCGGCGGGCGGGGCGCTGAGCCGGCGCACCGGGCCGACGGCGACTCGCCGGGCGCCGGGCATCGTGATGGCGGAGCGGCCGCGAGAGAGGGCGGCGACGAGGGCCCGCCGCCCGACGGGCCGCCGCACGATCCGACGGCGGCACGTCCGGACGACGCGGACCACTCCATGCGGGACGCCGGCGCCGAGGTGGGCGAAGCCGCCACGCCGGAGACCATCCGGCAGGGCACGGTACGGATGGAGCTGCATCCTGAGTTCCCGCGGGTCGTCGAGTACCTCGAACAGCACGGCTTCCGGCTGGTCGAGGACCCGCAGGGCGCCCGCGCGGTCCAGCGCGACGTCTACGACGTGACGGGACGGAACCTTCTTCGCACCGAGCGAGAGGTCCGGCACCTCGACGGCATGCGCTTCCTCGATCTGGAACACGAGGTGGACCATGTCCGCCAGCTCGTGGACCGGTTCGAGGGCAAGGTGGCCACCGAGGCGGTCCGCGAGCGTCCCGGTAACACCCGGAAGCTGATCGAGAACGCGCAGGGGATTCTCGGCAAGCTGGACAACAAGGTCGTCGAATATCACGTTCGTCTGCAGGAGTACATCCGGCTCTCCGAACGCGGAGTGGACGCGGAAATCCTGGCCGCGCACGCCGGGGGCGTCGAGACGGCTCGAAGCGAGTATCAGGCCGCGGTGTCAGGGCGTGGCAACCAGAGGCGCGCCGATTGGGCGCGGCAGCACTTCGCGGACATTCCGGAACTCCGGCGGCGGTATGAGGGGCTGCGGATCGCCCAGGGTGCGGACCCGGCCGCGGCACGGGCATACCCCGAGCTGCGAGACGGGCGGCCGATGTCCAAGGAGCCGATCGGCGATCGCGGTGCCTCGGACGGTGGTCAGGGCGTTCCGGGCCGGGGAGAGCCGGCCAGCGGGGAGGTGCGCCGGGTAGCGGAGTTCCGGCTGGTCGCGGTGGACGGGGCGGCTCCGGGGCGGGCGGTGGCCCGGCCCGAGGACGTCGAGCTGGTGGCGGACCAGGAGATCGGGCGGCTGATCGAGGGGCGTGAGCCCGGGGCGCCGGACCAGCCGCATCGGGCCGGGTTCGATCCCGGGTCGGGGACGATCCGGGTGCGGTACGGCGACGGCGTCGAGGTGGACGTCACGGTTCAGGTCAACGAGTCGCTGCCGCCGGGTGGAGCGCTGGTGCGGCGGCCGGCCCTGGCGGAACTCGGCGACGGGACCTGGCGGCAGGTGGAGCCGGCGGTGATCGGGCTGTCGCCGCACGTGCCGGGTGAGCCGGGGGCGCGGGCCGCGTACGTACGGGAGAATTTGGGGAATGCCTGGCGCACGCTGCACGGTGAGGTGGGGGATCAGCTCCGGCCGGCGGCCCGCGAAGCGGGGCCGGGAACGCACCACCCGGCACCGCCGCGGGACGGCGCGCCCGCCGGAGACCGCGAGCCGGCCGGCGACCCGGCGCGGCCGCACGACGGCGCCGCCGGAGATCGCGGACTCGCCGGGGATCGGGAGCCGGCCGGGGATCGCGGGTCTGGTGAAGAGGGTCCGCCGGCCGGGGAGCGTGGCGGGTTCGACGGGGCGCCGTGGGGAGACCGGGTTCCGCCGGACGACGCGCTGCGGGTGCTGGAGGAGCCCGGGCGGGGCGAGATTCCGCTGCGGGACCACGACGCGGTGCCCCGGCATGCCGCCGAGCCGGCCGAGCCGCCGCTGCCGCCGCGGTTGAGCTCCGCGGAGATCCAGGCGATCCTGAGCGGGTCGCACCTGCCGGAGCAACTGCCGCGGTGGGCGGCCGAGCACCTGGCGGATCCGGGGGAGCACGGGGCGGCGCGGCCCAAACCGGCGGACGAGGTCGCGGAACGTCTGCGCGTGCTCGGGGACGACGCGGTGCGGCGGGTGACCCCGCACGGGTGGGCGGAGCGGCCCGCGGCCCGGTTCCCGGAGCTGGAAGTGCTCGAACCGCGGCGGCCGGAGCTCCAGGGGCCGGGGCCGGGGCCGCGGCGGCCGGACGACGGGCCGGGGCCGCGGCGGCCGGAGTTCGAGGGGCCGCGCGAGGAGAACATTCAGCGTGCATCCGATAATTCGGATTCGCCGATTGTGGAGCCGCCGGTGTCCGAGCGGGATGCCCCAGCTCCGCACGAGCACGACGACGGGCTGCCGGCGCACGATCCGGCCGATCCGAGCCGGCCGTGGGCGCCGGGGGAGACGCCGCCGATCGACGAGCTGATCCCGCGGACCGACGCCGAGGCGGCGGCGCGCAGGGACGCCATCGCGGCGGCCGTGCAGGCCAGGCTGGACGGGCACGAGTTCGCCGGCCTGCGGGTGCGGGTGAAGTTCGAGGGCGTGTACGCGGGCCCCGACTACCTCACCGTGCACCTGGAGATCCGGTCGGCCGACGGGCAGCGCGGGCTCGGCGACATCATCCGGGCCTTCGACCGGGCGCCGGACGGCACGCTCGGGGTCAAGCACTCGCACCTGGCGCTGCACGAGGAGGCGCAGGGGCAGGGCTTCGCCCGCGAGTTCAACCGGCACCTGGACGGCTGGTACCGGGAGTCCGGCGTCTCCCACGTCGAGGTGCGCACCGCCTGGGTCGGCGGGTACACCTGGGCCAAGGCCGGCTTCGAATGGCAGGCGCTCGGCGGCCACGACGTCTTCCGCGGCCTGGGGCGGGAGGTCGCCGAGCTCGACCGGCACCTGTCCGGGTTGGACCGGTACGGGCCCGACGACCTGCGGCCGCTCTACGAGAAGTTCGGCGGGTCGACCCCGGACGAGCTGGCCCGGCACATGCGCGAGCAGGGCCAGCAGGCCAGGGCGCTGATCAACCGGGCCGAGCGGGTGCAGAACGGGGCGCTGCCCGGGCACGAGTACCCGACGCCGCAGGAGGTGGCGCGGCTCGGGTACCGCGAGCCGCTGCACGCTCGGGCCACCGGGCCGGAGCGCGCCGCCCAGCACTGGCTGGGCAAGGACGCGATGATCGACACCAAGTGGACCGGCCGCCGCTACCTGGACGGGCCGGCGCCCGAGGAGTGGCTCGGGTACCACCCGGCGCTGCGCGCGGAGCCGGGCGGCGCGGTCACGCACACCGCCGCCCCGATCCACGCCACCGGGTTCGTGCCGGCCGGGCGGGGCGCGCACCTGCCCGACGTGACAGTCGAGGAGATGCACGCGGCCACCGGGAACGTGCGGCCGCGGGACTTCGCCGGCCGCGACATCGTGGAGGTGGTCAGCGACGGCGCGATCGTCCGGGTGACCCTGGCGGACGGCGGCGCCCGGCACTTCGTGACCGAGGTCGGCCGGGGGATGGACAGCCTCGCGGAGACCACCGTGCGGGCGGGCACCGAGGCGGACCCGCACGTGGTCCGGGTCAACCACCGGGTGGCGCCGGAGCAGCTGAGCCGCGTCTGGGTGCACGAGATCACCGAGACGTTGGCGATCAAGCACGCCGAGGAGGCCGGGCGCCCGGCGCAGGGGCTGGTGCGGCGCGCCGCGGCGGCCGTCGGGCAGGCCGTCGGGCCGGGCGACGGCACGCCGCGGCCGCCGGTGGATCCGCACGTGGCGGCCCGGATCAACGAGCGGGTGCACCTGCAACGGCAGTTCCGGGAAACGGCCGGGGACCCGGTCGAGCGGAACCGGCTGCGCGACGAGATCGCCGGGGTGGAGCGGGACCTGCGGGCGCTCGGGCACCCGGTGCGCCAGCAGGCCGCGGCGCGCGACGGCGGCCCTCCGGACGGCACCGCGCCGCCACCGGCGGACAGCCGCGCGGACGGGCGGCCCGACGAGAGCGCGCCGCCGCGGATCGACGAGCGGCGGCGGACCGCGCCGTTGCGGCTGCTCGCCTTCGACGACGTGCCGGACGGGCCGATGCAGCGCGGGGTGCTGTGGGACCTGGCCGGGGCGCTCGGCGCGGGCGGGGACCACGTCGCGCTGCGGGCGCCCGGCCTGGAGGCGGGCGAGCTCGGGCCGAACGTGCGGGGCGTCCCGGCCGACCCGGTTCCCGGGGTGACCGGGCGGATCAGCCCGCTGCTGCGGCCCGACCACCTGCCCGCCGACACCGACGTGATCGTCGGCTATGGACAGACCGCCGGTGTCGCGCAGGCGCGCCGGGACGCCTACCCGGACGCCCGGGTGGTGCAGATCGTCGACAGCCTGCCCACCGAGCCCGCGCACCTGGACGTGCTGTCCCGGGCCGACCTGGTGGTCGCGGCCGGGCCGGAGCTCGCCGACGGCCTGCGGGCCGCGTTCCAGCGGCACGGCGCCGAACCGGTGCCACCGGTGCACGAGGTGGTCCCGCCGGTCGACGGCGGCGGCCCGCCTCCGCCGGTGCGCGATCCCGGCCGGGGCGGCTACCGGGTGCTGGCCGCCGGCGACGAGCGGGCGCAGCTCGCGGCCGCCGGGACGGTGCGGGAGCTGCGCTCGCAGGGCGTGGACGCGCGGCTCACGGTGGCCGTGCGCGACCCGGAGGGCCCGGAGACCCGCTGGCACCGGGACCGGCTGTCCGAGGTGGCGGACAGCGAGGTGACCGTCCGCCGGCTGCCCGGCGACGTGGCCGGGCGGCGCGAGCTGCTGCACGGCGCGGACGTGGTGATCGACCCGGTGGCCCGCCCCGAGCTGGACACCCTGGTGCTGCAGGCCACCGGCGACGGCGTGCCGGTCCTGGTGCACCCCGGCAGCGGCGCCGGGCGCCTGCTGGGCGATCCGCTGCGGGTCGCCGACGATCTCGGCGCCGGTTCGGTGGTCCGGGACGGCGGCGACACCGCCGGGTGGTCCGACCGGATTCGGCGTACGTTCCAGGAGCTGCCCGCCGAACGCGACCGCGCCCTGGCGTTGCGGGACGAGATGCGGCAGAGGTACGGCGCGGAGGCGGCCGCCCGCAGCGTGCACGACGCGATCAGCGGCCTCGGCGAAGGGGTGGCGCGGGTCGGCCACGAGCGGTTCCACGACACGCTGGACCCGCGGGAGGTGGTCCGCCGCAACGCCGCCACCGACGCCGTGGCCGGCCCGGACGCGGTGCGGGTGATGACCGTCTGCACCGAGTACGACTCCGACGCCGGCGGCGTGATCACCGCGAACCGGGAGCTGAGCGAGAGCTTCCGGACCGCCGGCGCCGAGGTGTACGGCCGGGTCTGCCTGGTGTCGGCGGAGCGGCCGCACCTCACCCGGCTGGACACCGAGCAGGGCATCCACGTGCGTGGCGTGCACGAGGTCTGGGGCGTGCTGGACGAGAACGGCCGGCCGGACCGCCGCGCGATGTCGATGCTGCTGGACAACCTGCCGCCGGACGTCGACGTGATCGTCGGCAACTCCCGCTTCGGCGGCGGCGCGGCCCGGATCCTGCGCGAGCACGTCTACCCCGGCGCCAAGTACGTCCACGTGCTGCACACCTCGCCCGAGGTGCTCGACGCGGTGCGTGGCAAGCCGGGCGAGGGACTGGACCGGGCCGCCACCGAGCGCGCGCTGATGACCGGCGCCGACCTGGTCACCGGCATCGGCCCGCTGCTCGGGCGGGAGGCCGCCCGGCTGGCCGCCGAGGCGGTGCCGGGTGACCCGCCGCCGGCGCACACCATCGTCTCGGACATGCCGCGGGACACCGGGCCGGCGCCCTCACGAATCCCGGGCGACCGGTACGAACTGCACGTGCGCGGCCGTGCCGACGACACGATCAAGGGTGTCGAGATGGCCGCCCGGATGGTGCGTGAGCTGCGTGCCGAGGGACTGGACGCGCACCTGACCGTGCGCGGCGCCCCGGCCGGCGCGGGGCCGCGGATGGCGGAGCGGCTCGGCGAGCTCGCCGGGCATCCGGTCGAGGTGCGCGAGTTCGTGCCGTCCGGCACCCCGCAGGGCCGGGCCGAGCTGCGGCGCGACCTGGTCGGCGCGGACCTGGTGCTGATGCCGTCCCTCCAGGACGGTTTCGGGCTGGTGGCCAGCGAGGCAGCGCAGGCCGGGGTGCCGGTGGTGGTCGGCGAGGGGACCGGCGCCGGGATGTTCTTCGGCGACCCCCGGTACGTCCCGGAGGGGCTGGGCGAGGCGGCGACCGTGCGGGACGGCAACACGGTGCCGGCGCTGCGGGACCGGGTGGACCGGGTGGCCGGGGACGCGGCGGTCCTGCCCGAGCACGTGGTGGACGGCGTGCTGCGCGACGTGGACGAGGCCCGCCTCGGCGCCTGGACCGACCACGTGCGGTCGGCGTTGCGCGGGCTCGACGAGCACTACCGGCGGGCCGCCGAGCTGCGTGACTTCCTGAGCGAGCGGTATCCGCCGGGCAACGCGGCCCGTGGGGTGCTGGACGTGCTGCGCGGGGTGGCGCCGGCGGATCCGCCCTATCTGCCGTCGGCCGTGCCCGAGACCAGGCACGGCGCGGAACCTCCGGCGGCCGCGGCGCACGGTTCCGGGACGGCGTTGGGGGAGACCCGGAGCGGCGTACCGGAAAATCGCATCTCATCGGAGGTGCCGCGCGGGCCCGAGGTGGGTCAGGAGGCCGCCGGGGGGCACTCGGGGCCGCCGGAAAGCGAGCCCGCCGGACCGGACCGGGAACCGGGCGGGCGCGGCGGTGCGGCGGATCGGGAGCCGCGTCTCGGCGATCTGCTGCCGCACCCCGGCCGGGAGCCCGGACCCGGGCCGGACGCCGTCCGCGAGCACCTCACCGGGCAACTGGACGGGCGCCGCGCCGGCGACCGGGTGCTGCGCCTGGAGGGCGACCCGCCGATCACGGTGGGCCACGACGAGGTGGTCGTCCGGTTCCGCGTCGAGGGGCCGGGCGGCGAGCACCTGGGCAGCGAGACCCGGGTGCTGTCCCGGGACCCGGACGGCAGCCTGGTCGCCCGGCACGAGGGGCGCTCGGTGGACCCGTACGCCGACCGGCGGCTCATCGAGTGGTACCGCGAGTCCGGAGTGGACCGGATCGAGGTGCGGGCGGGCGGCCGGGACGGCTACGAGCTGGCCCGGGAGGGCTACGGCTGGGGACGCGACGTCGACCCGGAGGTGGTCGGCGAGATCCTGCGGGACGTGGACGCCCGGGTGCGCCGGATGGAGCGCGCCCTCGACGGGTCCACCGACTCGCCGGCGCTGCGCGAGCGGTTCGGCGGTCGGACGCCCGAGGAGACCGCCGCGAACCTGCGCCGGGAAGCGGACGCCGGCCGCGACCTGCTGGAACGTGCGAAGCACCCGTTCGGCAGCCGGGAGTTCCCGGCGCCCCGGGACATCGCGCGGGCCGGCACCGAGGACGGCTGGCACCGCGGCCGCACCTCGCTCGGCGAGGAGGTGATGACCGGGCGGGAGTGGCCGGCCGGGTTGTCGCTGCACGACCCGGAGTCCCGGGCGGCCGGCTCGCCGTCCCCGCCGGCCGCGGTCCCGCGCCCGCCGGAGCCCCGGCCGGGCGAGACCGCGCCGGTGCGCCGGTACACCGAGTCGCAGCTGAGCTGGGACGGCCGGCGGGACACGACGTACGGCCAGAAGCTCCTGCGCGGGCCGGACGGCAAGGATCACTTCCCCGGCGACCGGGTGGGCACCCGCCGGGGCGCCGACGGCCGGCTGCGGGACGCGCAGACGTACGTCCGGGACGACAACCCGCCGCCGCGCGCCGACCTCGACGCCCGGGCCGTCCGGGCCTCCGCCGAGCACCGCTGGGACACGTCGGGCGAGGCCGCGACCGACCGGGCGGTGCGGGACGCGGTGGCGCACCGCGACGGCATCCGCGGCCGGATGGACGCGCTCTGGGACGGTCACCTGGAGCCGATCCTGCGGGTGCTGTCCGGGCACGGCATCGACCTGACAAGGCCGGCGCTCGGCCGCGCCTCCCTGGACGCCGCGCTGGCCGAGGGCAGGCGTTTCCTGACCCGCGAGCAGCGGCTGGAGCTGCGCGCCCGCGGCCGGGAGTTCATCAAGCTCGACGACCAGTTGCACCAGGCCAGCGAGCGGCTCGGCGCCGCCGGGGGCGACCTGGTGCGGGAGCGCCGGTTCCCCGGGGCCCGCCAGCTGACCGGCAGCGTCGAGGGCGAGCGCGGCACGCCGGACAACGTCGACCGCTGGCTGCTGTACGACGACCCGGACCACGGCCCGGTGCTGGTCGCCTTCGAGGAGAAGGGCGCGGGCAGCGGCCTGAACGCCCGTTGGGTCGAGGATCCCGCCGACCCGGGCGGCGCGAACATCCGCGCGGAGCAGTGCAGCCCGGAATATCTGCGGCATATGCTGCAGAACGACGTCAAACTCCGGGCCCTGCTGGAGGACCGTCCGGAGCTGCGGCCCGTCCTGCGCGGCATCGTCGGCTCCGAGCGCCTGGGCAGCCTGCGCTACCTGTTGGTGCACACCGGCGTGACCGGGCACGTCACCGCGACGGACTACCTGCTGGCCCACGACCGCCTGCGGCCGGGATCGATCCGGCTGGCCGGCGAGAAACCCGCCGAGGGACCACGACCATGACACTGCCACCCGCCATCGACCAGCCGTCGCTGGAGAAACTGATCACCGGGATCCGGGACACCGCGTGGTCCTGGGACCGGGCCGGATTTCCCGCCCTGGCCGAGCGTCTGGGCTGGACGATCCGGCTGGAGAACGAGGACGGCGCGATCGCCGGCGGCCCCTGGCCGGCCGGCGACGACGCGATCGAGGTGACGTACGACGACGGCCGCGCCGACGAGGTGACCGTCACGCTGGCCTCCACGGCGGGCGCCGGCGACGTGCCGCCGGAGTTCCTCACCGACGTGTTCGCGACAGCGGTCCGGACAGCCACGGCCGTCCTCGGCGAGCCGGCCACCCGGACCCCCGGCGCGCGGCGCAGGGCCCGGTGGCGCGGCCCGTCGCACACTGTCGAGATCGCCCACCTGGGGGCCGCGGTGAACCTGGCCTGGGCCGCCAACGACTGGCTGGACCTGGCCGACCGGCAGAGCGAGCGAGCCGGCCGGTGACCGGGGACGGGTGGGCGTCGCTGGCCGCGGAGATCGCCCGGATCGTGCCCACGCTGGCCGACGGGGACACCTACATCCTGCGGTCCGGGCCGTACTTCGTGGCGATGCAGCAGCTGCCGGCGTACCTGGCGGTCGAGGCGCCGGCCGGCGGCGGGCACCTGCCCGAGGACGGCCGGCTCACCGGGCGGGACCGGCGGCACATGGTGGAACTGGGCTGGCGGCCGCCGCCGTTCCCGGACCGGGTGGACAACTTCGAGCGGCACTTCCGGTGGCCGCTCGGCTCGGCGGACGCGGCCGAGGTGGCCGAGCTGTTCGTCCGCACGCTGCGCGAGGTGCACGGCGCGACCAGCCCCGCCGATCTGGTGCGGGAACGGTTCAACGCGCTGCCCGGTCGGTGAGCCGGCGATGACGTACCCGCTGGCGCGGACCCGGCAGGAGGCGCACCTGCACATCGACCTCACTCCGTGCGAGTGCGGCGACCGGCGGCTGGTCACCGCAGGCGAGGCGGTGACGCTGCCGGACGGCACGCCCGGGCGCCGCTACGCCGGCCGGTGTCCGGGCTGCGGGCGCGACCGGCTGTTCGTGTTCCGGGTGCCGGAGGTCCCCGAGGACTCGGCGGGCGCCCGGGAGATCGTGTACGGGCGCGGCACCCGGCCGTCCGAGCTCCTCGACCCGGGGCAGTGGCTCTGGGCGGCGGAACAGTACGCGGATGCCGTACCGGCGAATCCCGGACATCTCGCCGGCGAACCGCGAGCCACCGCGCGGACCTGGCTGATGGCGGCCGTGGCCGCCCTCCGCGAAGCTGTCAAGTTCATCCCGGACGGCGCCGACCGGGTGCCCGCCGAGGCGTTCCGCAGCGCGCCCGGCCGGGACCGCTACGTCCGGGAGCCGGCCGCCTTCACCCGGCAGCGCCTGGTCGATCTGCGGCTGGGTGTGGAACGGCGGCTGCGGGCCCTGCGCGACGCGCCGGCGGCGCCGGACCCGGACGCGGTCCGGCGGCAGGCCGCCGAGAGCCGGGCGGTGGAGGCGTGGGCCCGGAGGCACGGCCTGGAGCGGGCCGCCCTCGGCGCGGGCACCGCGGAGCAGAACCGCGAGATCGAGCGGGAGCTGCGCGCGCTGAACGGCCAGGACCCGGAGACCGGTCTGGGCCGCGCCGGCCCGCGTGGCGGGTTCGCCGCGTTCCGGCAGCTGATCAGCGGGCTCGAGGCGGAACTGGCGGGCGACGTGCCGCAGCGGGACCTGCGGATCGGGCTGGCGCTGGCCGCCTACCAGGCGTGGCTGGAGCGGCACCGGATCGACGACACCGCATGGCGCGACCGGCTCTGGACCGGCAGCGTGGTCTGGGACCTGACCGACGCGGACCTGCCGCCGGCCGGGGCGGTGTGGGAGATGGTCGCCGCGGCGCGCGCCGCGGCCCGGCGGCAGCTCTAGGACGCCCGCCGGTACATGTCGTCGGCCAGCTCGCGGGCCAGCCGGCTGAGCTCGCCGCCGGACCGGATCGGGCCGGACTCCACGCCCGGGCGCAACCGCGCGGCCAGCTCGTCCAGCAGGTCGGCGATCACGCCGGCGCGCTGGATGGAGATCGCCACGATGTCCCGCGAGCCCGGGGCGCGGCCGTCGACCGCGGCTCCGGCGGCCAGCGCCGGGCGGGCCTCGGCGGCGAAGTCGTCGAGCGGCTTGGCGCCGTCCAGTGGGGACTTGCTGAGCCAGTGCCGGGACGGATCGCCCATGCTCTCAATACCCCGTTCCGCTGCGCAGGTGCCGGGCGGTGCGCGCGGCCAGCTCGCTCAGCGATCCGTCGCCCTGCACCGGGCCGGCGCCGAGGCCGGGCGCGAGCCGCCGGGACAGCTCGTCGAGCAGGGTGGCGATCACCTTGGCCCGCTGCCGGGAGAACGCCGCGACCTCGTCACGCGCGTCGTCCGGGTCGAGCCGGGCCTCGGCCGGGCGGCCCGCCTCGATCAGCTCGGCGAACTCGGCGGCCGCCGCGTCCAGCGGGATCGGGCTGCGTCGCTGCGTGCCGTCCGGCAGCCGGTCGTAGCGCATCCGGGCCAGCAGGTGGCGGGCCGGGTCATGCTCCACGTCGGTCACCGGGCCACCTTATCAACGGCGCCGGTGTGGCAGGGTGGGTCGCGTGTTCTCCGCGCAGACCTACGCCGAGGCGTATCTCTTCATCGATCTCACCCCCTGTGAGTGCGGGGAGACCGGGTTCACGCCGTCCGCGGAGCCGGCCACGCTGCCCGGCGGGGACACGGGCCAGCGGTGGCACGGCGTCTGCCCGCGGTGCGGCCGGCAGCGCTCGTTCGTCTTCCGGTTCCCCGCGGGCGCCGACAGCCGGGAGTTCAGCAACCGTCGCGAGCCGTCCGAGCTGATCGACGCCGGCCAGTGGCTGTGGGCCGCCGAGCGGTACCTGTCCGGCGTCCCGGGCGGCATCGGCGAGATCCGCGCGCTGCCCGAGGAGGCACGCCGGACCGCCGGGATGCTGCTCGGCGCCGCCGAGTCCGCGCTGGACGAGGCGGCGAAGTTCTTCGACGGCGAGGACCTGCCCGACTCGGCACTGTGGACGGCGTGGAGCCGGCGGGCCCGGGACGCCGGGCCGGACCGGTTCCGCCGGTCCTGGCTGCGCGACCGGCAGAGCCACGTGCACCTGCTGATGAGCGCCCTGCCGGCGTCGGCCGGCTTCGACGGGCCGGCCGACGCCGGCCATCTGGAGGTGGTCCGCCGCCGCGCCGAGGTCCGCGCGATGTGGGTGGCACGGCACGGGCTGGCCGGGCTCGACGACGACCGGGCCACCCCGCGGCAGCGGCACGAGCTGGTCCGGGCCGAACGCGCGGCGTCCGGGCTGGACGTCGCGACCGGGTTCTCGCTGCTGTCGCCGCCGGACGCGCTCGCCGCGTACAACGCGCTGGTCTGGGCGGTCGAGCGGGAGTTCGCGCGGGCGCCGGCGGACCGCGACAGGCGCCTGGCCGCGGCGGCCGCGGTACGCGCCGGCTGGCTGGCCCGGACCGGGCAGCCGGGCTGGGACCCGGACGAGGACGTGTACGCGATCCCCGCCGACCGGCTGCCACCGGCCGAGGCGGGCTGGGAGATGGTGCGCTCGGCGCGGGCGGCGGCCGGGATGGATCCGTACACCGGGGACTTCGCCGGACCGCTGCCGTGAGCGAGCGGATCGCCGGAGCGCGGTACTCGTTCCGCGCGGCGCACCCGGCCAGCCCGATGCTGCGGGTGCGGTACCGCCACGGCGTGCCGGTCGACCCGTCCGGCTTCCCGGACTGGACGCCCTACGCCCGCCTGCTGATCGCGTTGCCGCCGGCCACCCCGGACCTGACCGTGGACGAGTCCCGCGTCGTCGACGTCCGCGCCGCCGACCTGGTCGCCCGCGCCACCGGCGACCCGATCTGGGCCGGCGCGACCGGCACCCCGGTCGGCTGGACCTGGGCGCACCTGGCGCAGAGCCGGCACCTCGCGCTGATCCCGGCCGAGCTGCACGCCGGCTTCCGGCACCTGGGCGGGGTCAGCGTGGGCGGAACCCGCGCCGCCGGGCGCGGCCTGACTGCCGGCGCCGGCGAGCCGCCGGGCATCGTCGTCACGGAACGCCTCACCGAGGCGGCGCTGGCGGTGGGCGAGGAGATCCTGAAGGTGCGTCTGCCCGGCGCCTACCGGGACTTCCTGTTGCGTACGAACGGAGCGGCGCCGTCCGTGCCGGCCGTGTACCCGGGTCACGGGTTCGTGCTCGACCAGCCGCTGTTCGGGTGGCGTGAGGACCGGCTGCAGGACCTCGGCTACCTGAACGCGTGGTTCGGCGACCGGCTCACCCCCGACTGGCTGGCCGTCGGGTACCTGCAGGGCGGGCTGCTCACCGTGAAGGTGCGCGGCGAGGACACCGGCGCGGTGGGATACCTGGACGACGACGACTGGCGGGACCGGGACCACTACACCGCGGCCGACGTGTGCGAGCGGCTGCTGCACCGGCTGGCCGGGGACTTCGCGTCGTTCTGGTTCGGGCTGCGGCCCGTACCCGGGCAATTGTCGGATCTTGCCGCGGCGGCCGCGAGCGGCGCCACTCCGGCCTCCCCGGACCGCCTCGGCGCCCTGCTGCCCGCCACGCACCGCAGGCCCGCGCCGTGACCTGGGAGCCGGCGAACCCGGTCGAGGAGGCCCTGCTGGCCGCCGGGCTGGAGAACGACAGGCAGACGTTCTTCCAGGTGCTGGCGTCGGCCGAGCTGTTCCTGCCGCAGTTGAGCGGGACCGGCGGGCCGCAGCGCTTCCTCACCGTGCACGCCCTCGGCCAGGTCCTCCTGCCGGTCTTCACGTCGGTGCGGGCGCTCGCGGCGCAGTACGGCCAGGCCGTCGACGGGTACACGGTGACCAACTTCGCCGAGCTCAGCCGCAAGTGGCCGGACCCCGACTGGCGGCTGGCGATCAACCCGGGGACGCCTGTGGACGCGTACCTGTCGATCGAGAGCCTGAGGCGGGCCGCGGTGGGCGAGATCCAGGTGCCGACCGTGCGGGAGCTGGTGGAGACCGCCGAACGGGACGAACTCGTCGACGTCGAGCTGCGGGAACGCCACCGCGCCGGCGGGCCGTATCCGTCGCCGCGGGACGCGCTCGACGCCGGGGACGTCTACGGATATCTCGACCAGCTGCTCGACGCCAACGTCCTGATCCCGGTGACCCGGCCGGCGGACCCGGAGGAGATCCTGACCGGGGACTTCCCCTGGCGGCCCGGCGCGGATCAGGTGATCGAGGTGTTCACCAGCGCGGAGGAGCTGGCCCGGCGGCACCCGGACGCGGCGCCGCCGGTGGTCGAGGTGGCCCTGGCGTTCGCCCTGGCGATGTGGCCGGACGGGCACGGGATCTCGGTGGACGGACTCTTCCAGCTGCCCGCCGACCAGGTGCTCGCGCTGCTCACCTTCGAACCTTAGACCTTCAGGTACCTCTCGGTGCTGACCTCCGCCCGCGGCGGCGCGGCGACCAGCACCGGGATGCCGAAGTCGCGGAGGTCGAAAGTGGCCTCGACGGTGCTCGCCACGATCGGGTGCGACAGGTCCCGCACGTCCCGGCTGCCGTCCGCCTCCAGGTGGTCGAGCACCGCGAAGACTCCCAGGCGCCGCAGCCGGCCGTCGTCGTCCAGCCAGACCCGGAGGTCGGTGGCCTGCGAGGTGTTGAACGCGTCGTCCAGCTCGGTCTCGTAGGGCGGCGGGCACTGCGCGACCGTCGCGAAGCAGCGGAACAGGAACTCGTGCGGCGCGCCCGGCACGTCCGGCAGGTCGTGCTTGGCCTGCAGCGCGTGGGCCCGGTCGACCCCGCCCAGGAAGCGCAGCCAGGTGGTGACGTCGGCGACGCCGGTGCGCGGCGAGGAGATCGGGCCGAACGTCACGCTGGTGACGTCCGGATCGATCCAGGCACGCTCGTCGGCCGGCCGCAGCGCGGGCGACGACAGGTACTCGGTGCGCTCGTCGAGGTGCAGGCGGCGCATCGGGGCGGTGCCGTCGCCGACCGTGGCCCTGTCGTACGACGTGTCCCAGACCGGTGTCTCGCCGAAACGCACAGCGCTGGTGCCGGCCCACGCCCCGCCCGGGATCATCGTGGCGGTGAAGGTGACCCTCGCGGTGCCGGCGCGCACCAGCTCCGCGTTGATCCGCGCGAACCGGCGGTAGGTCTCGTTCTCGCCGTCCGGCAGCCGGATCAGCCGGCCCCCGCTGATCAGGTCGGCGGCCACCACGCCGGCCAGGACCGCGGCGATGCCGTAGAGGATGACGCGCTTCTTCATCACGGCCTCACAGGGTAGCTTTCTGACTGTGCTGCCGGTTGCCAGGACCCGTGACGAAGCCCATCTCTACATGGACCTGCACGGCTGTCCGGAGTGCGGCGGGGTGGACGTCTCCTGGGCCGAGGCGCTCGTCGACCGGTCCGGTGTGCTGGCGCGCCGCTATCACGGATCGTGCCGGGCCTGCGGGCGGTCCCGGGAGTTCGTGTTCGCGCTGCCCGACCGGCCGACGCCGCCGCGGGCGGGGGAGCACGTGACGTTCGGCTCCGACACCTCGCGGCTGTTCGACGCCGGGCAGTGGGTGGAGATCGCGGACATGCTGACGCTCGCCGCGGGTCTGTCCGACCCGGACTCGGCGCGGATCGCCGCCGCGTGCCTCGACGAGGCGCTGAAGTTCTGCCCGGAAGGCGCCGCCGAACTGCCGGACGAGGCGTTCTGGAGCCCCGCGGGGCTCGCCTTCCGGGCGCGGTCGCCGGAGCGGTTCCGGCGCGCCGACCTGCTGGCCCGGCGAGCGGCACTGGCATGATCCTCGGTCGTACGGCCGCGGTGGCCCTTCTCGTCGCTCCGCTCCTGCTCACCCCGGCGCCGGCCCGCGCCGCCGACTGCGCGACCGCCGGGCAGGTCACCGGGACCGCCGCGTGGCCCCGGCAGATGCTTGCGGTCGACTCGGTCAGCCAGTTCACCCGGGGCGGCAACGTCGTGGTGGCGGTGCTGTCCACAGGCGTCCAGGCCAGTCACCGGCAACTCGCCGGGCGGGTGCTGGCCGGGCGCGACGCGGACGCCGGGCGGGGCACCGCCGACACCGACTGCCTCGGGACCGGGACACAGGTGGCCGGGGTGATCGCGGCGTCCCCCGAGGAGGGCAGCCCGGTCGCGGGGGTGGCCGGCCGGGCCACCATCCTGCCGGTACGGGTGGCGCCGTCCACGCCGGGCGACGAGCCCTCGGCGGCCGGGCTGGCCCGCGGTGTCGAGTTCGCCGTGCAGAACGGCGCCCAGGTGATCGTGGTGGCGTCCGCTGTCTACCAGGACAGTGACCGGCTGCGGTCGGCGGTGGCCGCGGCGGTGGCCACCGGCGTGCCGGTGGTCGCCGCGGTGGGTGATCTCGGATCGGCCCAGGACCGGAATCCGGTGCCCTATCCGGCGTCCTATCCGGACGTGATCGGCGTCGGGGCGATCGATCAGAGCGGGCGGATCTACGACAGATCCCAGCATGGGAGGTACGTCGACCTGGTCGCGCCCGGGGTGGCGGTGCCCACCCTGCAGGGTGGCGATGCCGGGCCCCGGGGGTTGGTCGAGTCCGACGGGACGGCGCTCGCCGCGGGATATGTGGGCGGGACGGTGGCGTTGATCCGCAGCCGGCTCGGGCGGATGCCGGTCGCCGAGGTGACCCGGGTGCTGAAGGCCTCGGCCAGTCCGGCTGTCGACGGCGACGCTTTCGGGGCCGGGGTGGTGAATCCGTACGCGGCGGTGACCGGGAAGGCCGCCACCGGAAAGGGACGGGCGCTGCCGGGTCTGACGGCGCCGCCGGCTGCGCCGGGGTCGGCGGAGAGCCGGCGGCGGATGGTGGCGTTCACCGGCGCGACGATCGCCGGGATGGCGGTGGTGGCGGTTCTGCTGGTGACCGCGGCGATCCGGCGGAGTCGGCGGCAACACTGGCGGCCGACCACGGCGCCGCCCCTGCCGGAGTACGACGAGCCGGTCGAGCCCGGCCCTCCGGTGATGCTCCTCGACCCCCCACCCGGCGGAGCCCGCTGACCCGGTCCAGTCGCTGTGCGAGGCGCCGACCCGCCGGCGTCGCGTGCCCGGCCGGTTCCAGAGGCTTCCAGCGGTCGTCGCGACTATCCGCGCCGAAAAGCCTTGACGTCCTCCCCCGGCCGCCACCGTGTGATGACCAACTCGTCACCCTCGACCGCGGTGAGCACTGCTTCGGTGAGGTCGAGCCGGAACGCGTGAAAGTCGCCCGCCGCCGTCGCCATGCCGATGATTGTTCCGCCAGCCGCCCGGTCGGGCGCGCCCGTGAGTCAGCTCCACGAACATCCGCTCAGCGGCATTGTGCGGGTGGCCCCGGTCAGGTGGGTGATCTTGGAGCGCGTCGTCGGACAGCGGATCGCGCGGGCCGCCAAGATCCCGCGTCGGCCGCCGGTCAGCCTCCCGACGACGAGATTCCGCCGGCCGTGGAGCCGCTGCTCGCGCGACCCACGATGTTGGTCTTCACGGTGCCGTTGGAGACACGCCCGGCGGTCGGCAGCTTGAACGCGCGCCGGCTCGTGGTGTCCCCGGGTGGGAAATAGTCACCGCCGTCCAGGTGAGCCCCCGGCCCGAGGCCGCGGGAGTAGGACGTGGAGTGCCAGATGAAATACCGGCCGGTGTCGTCGTCGCAGTAATCCTCGTCGGCGATCTCCCCCTCCTCGTCCGCGCAGTAGAACACCTCCTCGGCGGCCTCCTCGTCGAGAAACTCCTCCTCGGCCGGCTCCTCGTCGGTGACCGGGTCCTCGGTGACCGGATCCTCGACGACCGTACCGCCGCCGCTGCTGCCGGAGTCGTAGGCGTAAGCCGGCTCCTCGGCGTACTCCCGCTCTTCGCCGGCTTTGTTGCAGGCCGCGGTGCTGCCAGCCGCCAGGGCGAGGAACGTGGCCGTCAGGACGACCTTGCGTGAACTGACGCGCCGGGTGCTCACCTTGGCGTGCCCGAAAGGCTGGCCGCCAACGACACCGTGGTGAGCAGAAGGACAGACCGAGACAGACGCAACATGAACCATCCTCCGGCACGTGGGGTCAGCAACGTACCTGTTCCCGGCAAGCGTCGGGTCCGCTCCGTGGCCGGAGGTTCACAACCGGGCACCGCCGTCCACGAATCGGTTGGGTCCCGCCGAGCTTCCGAACGGTTGAAAAAACGCTGGTCACACGGGTTGCGCCGGCGGCTCGCCGGTGAGGTGGCGGTGCGGTGGGGTCGCCCCGGGGCGCTGGTGCGCCGGCGAATCGCCGCAGGGGCCGCTGGCTACCAGCCGGGCGCGGTGGGCTGGTTCTGAGGGGGATCCCGCGGTCCGGGAGGGGCTTCCGGGCGCCAGCCGGGCCGGCGGTGGCCGGTCTTGGTGCGCCGGGATTCTGAGGGGCCGACCCGGGGTGAGGCCGCGGGCGTGCGGTGGCCGGGGTCAGTTGGTGGGGGCGAGGCCGCTGAGGGGCGCCGGGTGTGCGGTGGCCGGGGTCAGTTGGTGGGGGCGGGCTTGGCGGCCGCCGCCGGGTCGAGGGTGACGCCCGCCGGGATGGCGTTGACCAGAGCTGTCGGGACCACCGTCGCCGAGCCCGGGGCGTAGCCGAGACGGCCCAGAGCGTCCGCGTCCGGCACCGCGTGCCGCAGACCGAGATCGGTCACCACCTGGTAGCCGCCCGAGCCGGGCACCCGGACCAGGGCGAACCGGCCCGCCGGAACACCCACCGCGTCGGCCAGGGCGCGGCCGCCGGAGGCGCCGCTGGTGGGGACCGCCGAGGACAGGGCGGAGGCGGCCCCGCCGACGCTGATCGCCGGGGCCTCGGCGGCGGCCCGGGTGACCGCGCAGGCGGTCGTACCGGCCGCGACGGTGGCCAGTGTGGGCGGCGTCTCCGGCGGCTGCACCTCGGCGTTGCCGGCCGGCTTGAGCTGCGGGGCCCCCGAGACCACGGTGACCGGGACGTTCTTCGGGTCGGCCGGGAAGCTCGCGTTGAGCACCGCGCGCTGCAGGGCGCTGATCGGCAGCAGCCCGTTGTCCAGCACCAGGTAGAACTGCTTGCCGTCGACACCGACGTCGACCGCCAGGACCTGGCCGTTGGTGAAGCCGGGGACCAGTCTGGACGCGGCGCCGCGGTTCTGCACCCCGACGGCGGCGATGTCCGCGCCGGCCGGGAGGGCGTTCAGCCAGGCCGTGCCGACGGGGGTGGGGTCGACCGCCCCGTACAGCGCGGGAAGTGTGGTCCTCGAGTTTTGGATCTTGTGTTTCCGGCCGTGCCAGATCAGCTCGGTGTCGGTGCCGCCGTCACTGACCAGCAGGCCTCGCTCGCCCAGGTCGGCGCCCGCGGGACCGGCCGCGCCGACCAGCAGGACGGCGGCCGGGTTCTCGCCCGGCACCAGGCACATCGCCCAGGGGAGGCGGACCTGCTGGCCGGCGGCGGGCAGCGACGCGGGGGCGTTCGGGATGCCGACGGTGACACCGCGCGGGACGCCGGCCAGGGCCTTCGCCGCGACGCGGTAGACCGTGGGGTTGGCGCGGCCGGCGGCCAGCTTGGCGGAGGTGAAGTTGAGCGCCGGGTTGAGCCGGCCGCGCAGGTAGACGAAGCTCGCCCCGGACTCGCGCTCGACCACCACCGAGCCGTCGCTCTTCCACTGGTCGGTGCCGACCTTGGTGAGGATGCCGTAGATGCCGAAGCCGGCGCCGATCAGGATGGCCAGCATCAGCCCGCCGAACAGCGCGCCGATGCCGCGCCGCAACGGGGACTGCGCCGGGTCGGTCTCGCGCATCACGAACGCGGAGATGACCCGCTGGTTCAGGAACTGGTACGACTGGAGCTGGTCGCGCCGCGAGGCCATCCGCGCCTCACCCGCCGATCGAGGAGAACAGCCCGCGGATGTCGTCGAAGACGCCCATCACCGCGCACGCCAGCGGGATCAACGCCATGATCGCGATGACGTCCAGCAGGTCGGCGGCCCGGCCCAGGTAGGGCGAGGGCTGCTTCTGGCTGTAGATCACCGCGGCCGGCAGCGCCACCGCCCCGGCCAGCATCGCGCCGGCCAGCACCAGCAGGCCCGGGACCGTACCGGTGACCACCGCGCCGATGCCCAGCACCGCGAGACCGGCGACCCCGGCGACCAGCAGCGGGCCGCGCTGCCGCGGGGTGGCCAGCAGGCGGGCGCGCAGCATCAGCGCGGTCACCGCGGCGACGATCAGCAGCACCGCGGACGTGCCCGGACCGGACCAGGTGAGGTGGAGGATCGTGACGATGCTGCTGAACGCGGCCGCGAGCAGCAGGCCGGAGAGCACCTCGTCGGCCCGGACCACCGCGGCGAAGACGTCCGCCCGGCGGGGCATCGGCTTGTCCTTGAGGATCTCCTCGGCGCGGCTCGGCAGCTCCGGGAACGGCAGCCGGCCGATCCAGCTGGCCAGCACCGGATAACCCGGGAGCAGGCCGATCGCGGCGGTCAGCGCCACCGCGGCGGCGCCGTCGGCGGACACCCCGGCGAGCGTGAGCAGCGCGGCGAGCAGGCCGGTCAGCGCTGTCGCGATGCCGGCGACGAAGAGCCGGGGCAGCCCGGCCACCCCGGCATGGCCGAGCACGCTGAGCACCAGCAGCACCGCGGAGCCGAGCAGCAGGGCCGGCGCGCCGACGCCGAGCAGGCGGGACCCGGAGTCGGCGATCAGCCAGGCCCCGCCGAGGAACGCGTAGGGCAGGCCGCTCGCGGCGACCACGGCGCCCGCGCCGGCGTCGGTGAACGCCCGGGACAGCAGGATGCCGACCACGGCCAGGCCGAGCGCGACAGCCAGCGCGACGATCGCCGAGACCGGCCGGGACGGGCCGCCGATCGCCAGGCCGAGCAGGCCCACCAGCAGGGCCGCGGCGAAGACGGCCAGGCCGCAGCGGCGGGTGGCGGCGGCGCCCCAGGACCGCCCGGCGCGGCGGGCGCCGCTCGCGATCACTTCGACGACGTCGTCGTACGCCAGCTCGGGCCAGTCCTCCCGGGCCGGCTTGAGGTGCAGCAGCTCGCCGTCGCGGACGCCCTGCGCGGCCAGGTTGCGGTGCGGCTCGAGCGCGGCGCCGGTGGCCCGCCGCAGCACCCACCCGCCGTGCCGTTCGGCCGGCTCGCCGAGCGCCCCCTCGGCGTGCCGCAGCAGATGCGGCAGCAGCTCCCCGACGAGCATGTTGTCGGGCAGGGCGACGTCCATCCGGCGGGTCGGCGCGGCGATCGTCACCCGGGCCAGACTCGGGCCACCCGGTGCGGTCACGAGGTCACCTCCAGCTGTGCCTTTGCGCCCACCCGAACTCAGGAACCGGTCCCGCGGACCCCGCATCGCGCCCGCGCGATCCGTGTGACAGACCCTAACAGGCCCACTCCTGTGGGATTCGCCGCGGCGAATGGCTGGCTAGGATGGGACGAAGGGGAGTTCAGCAGCTTCGGGGAGAGCCAGCGTGACCGTCAGCATCGTCAAGCGCCCTCCCCGCCGGCCCGCGCCGGTGATGCCGTCGGGCGAGGTGCTGCTGGATCCGCCCCCGGAGATCCCGCCGCCCGGCGGCAAGGGCTGGACCCGGATGCTGATGGTGCTGCCGATGGGCGCCGGCGCGGCGGCGATGGGCCTGATGATGGGGGTGCAGCGCGGCGGCCCGCTGACCTACGTCGCCGGCGCGATGTACGGAGTGTCCGTCCTCGGCATGATCGCGATGATGGCGACCAACACCTCGGGCCCGGGCAAGCGCGAGATGATCGAGTCCCGCCGGCAGTATCTGCGTCACCTCTCCCAGTTGCGCGCCCAGCTGCGCAACACCATCCGGCAGCAGCGTGAGGCGCTCTACTACCGCAATCCCGACCCGGCGACACTGTGGACCTTCGCGGACAGCGGCCGGCTCTGGGAGCGGCGGCGCAACGACGCCGACTTCACCGTGGTGCGGATCGCGGTGGGCGTGCAGGAGGTGGCGACCCGGCTGGTCCCGCCGCAGACCCGCCCGGTGGACGAGCTGGAGCCGCTGTGCGCGATGGCGTTGCGCAAGTTCGTCAACACCTACTCGGTCGTGCCCGACCTGCCGGTCTCCGTCGCGCTGCGCGACTTCTCGCATATCTACCTGCGTGGCTCCGAGGAGGCGGTGCACGGGTTCTGCCGGGCGCTGACCGCGCAGATCGCCACCTTCCACGCCCCCGACGACCTGCGCGTCGGTGTCTGCGTGCCGGACCACCAGCGGCTCCGCTGGGAGTGGGCGAAATGGCTGCCGCACGCCCAGCACCCGGACAAGACCGACGCGGTCGGCCCGGTCCGGCTGGTCGCGCCCAGTGTGCCGGCGCTCGAGGCCATGCTCGACGACGTGCTGGTCAACCGGCCGCGGTTCGACCCGGTCGCCCCGCCGCCGGCCGGCCCGCACGTGGTGGTGATCATCGACGGCGGCTCGACGGCCGGCTCCGACCACCTGATGACCGAGGGCGGCGTGGCCGGCGTCACCATCCTCGACCTGTCGGTGCCGCCGCCGCGGCTGCTCGACGACAGCTCGGTGGTGCTGGAGATCGCGCCGGACGGGACCGTCACCGGCACCACGATGGACGGTTCCACGCAGGTGGGCCGGGCGGACACGCTCGGGACCGCCGAGATCGAGGTGCTGGCCCGGGAACTCGCGCCGCTGCGGCTGTCCGCGGCGACCTACGGCGACGCGCCGGCCATCTCCCAGGACATGGGGCTGGCCGAGCTGCTGGAGATCGACGATCCGTACCAGATCGAGCTGGCCGACCTCTGGGCCAGCCGGCCCAACCGGGACCGGCTGCGGGTGCCGATCGGCATCGGCGTCGACGGCCGCCCGGTCGAGCTGGACCTCAAGGAGTCCGCGCAGGACGGCATGGGCCCGCACGGCCTGCTGATCGGCGCGACCGGGTCCGGCAAGTCCGAGCTGCTGCGCACGCTGGTGGTGGCGCTGGCGCTGACCCACCACCCGGAGACGCTGAACTTCGTGCTGGTCGACTACAAGGGCGGCGCCACGTTCGCCTCGCTCGACCGGCTGCCGCACACCGCCGCGATGATCACCAACCTGCAGGACGAGCAGCCGCTGGTCGACCGCATGCTCGGCGCCATCCAGGGCGAGCTGACCCGCCGGCAGGAGCTGCTGCGCAAGGCGGGCAACTACGCCTCGGCGCGGGACTACGAGCGGGCCCGCGCGGCCGGGGTCCCGCTGGCCCCGCTGCCCAGCCTGATCCTGATCGTCGACGAGTTCTCCGAGCTGCTCGCCGACCGGCCGGACTTCATCGACATGTTCGTCCAGATCGGCCGGGTGGGCCGGTCGCTCGGCATCCACCTGCTGCTGGCCTCGCAGAAGCTGGAGGAGGGGCGGCTGCGCGGGCTGGAGTCCCACCTGTCGTACCGCATCGGTCTGCGCACCTTCTCCTCCATGGAGAGCCGGGCCGTGCTGGGCGTGCCGGACGCCTACGAGCTGCCGCACCACCCCGGCCACGGATATCTGCGCGCCGGCACCGACGGCCTGGTCCGGCTCAAGGCGGCGTATGTGTCCGGCGCGGTCCGCCGGGAGGGTGTGGTCGCGGCCGGCGGCGCCGGGGCCGGCAGCCCGATCCGCGAGTTCGGCACGTATTACGTGGCCCCCCTGCTCCTCCAGCGCCCGGAGCCGGAGGAGGCCGGCCGGGAGTTGGAGGAGCAGGTTCAGGGCGACACGCTGATGGACGTCCTCGCCCGGCAGATGGAGGGCCAGGGCACCCCGGCGCACGAGGTGTGGCTGCCCCCGCTGGAGAAGGCGCCCACGCTGGGCCAGATGCTGCCGCCGGTGATCTCGATGCCGGACCGCGGCCTGCAGGTGGACGCGGCCGAGCGCTTCGCCGGCCTGCACGCCCTGCTCGGCATCATCGACAAACCGTTCGACCAGCGTCGCGATCCGATGTGGCTGGATCTCTCCGGCGCCGCCGGCAACCTGCTCGTGGTCGGCGGCTCACAATCCGGAAAATCCAATCTGCTGCGTACGATGGTGACCAGCCTGGCGCTCACCCACACGCCCCGCGAGGTGCAGTTCTACGGGCTGGACTTCGGTGGCGGCCCGCTCAGCGGCCTGACGGACCTGCCCCACGTCGGCGGCATCGCCACCCGTCGCGACGTGGACCGGGTCCGGCGCACGATCGCCGAGGTGCACGGCCTGATGCGCGGCCGGGAGGACCTGTTCGCCCAGCGCAACGTCGAGGGCATGTCCGCCTACCGGCGGGCCAGACAGCAGGGCCGGTTCGCCGAGGACCCGTTCGGCGACGTCTTCCTGATCGTCGACGGCTGGTCCACGCTGCGCGCCGAGTTCGAGGACCTCGAGCCGACCGTCAACGACCTGGCCAACCGCGGCCTCGGCTTCGGCATCCACGTGGTCGCCGCGACGAACCGCTGGATGGACGTCCGCCCGCAGATCCGCGACGTCTTCGGCACCCGCGTCGAGCTGCGCCTCGGTGAGCCGTCCGACTCGCTGATCAACCGGCGGGAGGCGGTGAACGTGCCGGATGCCTCGCCCGGCCACGGCCTGACCCCGGACGGGCACCACTTCCTCGCCGCGCTGCCCCGCATCGACCGCGAGCAGCGCGCCGACGACCTGGCCGAGGCGGTCGCCGAGCTGGTCAAGCACGCCACCGAGCACTGGAGCGGGCCGCCCGCGCCGCGGGTCCGCCTGCTGCCGCCGGAGCTGCCGTTCGAGGCGCTGCCGCCGTCCCGCGGCCCGCTCGTCCCGATCGGCATCGCCGAGTCCGACCTGCAGCCGGTCTGGCTGGACTTCGACGCCGAGCCGCACGCGCTGCTCTTCGGCGACGTCGAGAGCGGCAAGAGCTCGTTCCTGCGCAGCCTGGCCAAGTCGCTAGTGGCCGGCAACAGCCCGTCCGAGGCCCGGGTGCTCCTGGTCGACCTGCGGCGCAGCCTGCTCGGCGTCGTCCCGCCGGAGAACACCATCGGCTACGGCACCTCGCACCAGGTCACCGCGGACCTGATCAGCCAGGTCGCGGTGGCCATGCGGGAGCGGCTGCCCGGGCCGGACGTCACCCCGGAGATGCTGAGCAACCGGAGCTGGTGGAAGGGCCCGCAGCTGTACGTCCTGGTCGACGACTACGACCTGGTGGCGGCCGCCGCGCAGAACCCGTTGCTGCCCCTGCTGGAGTTCCTCCCGCAGGCGCGGGACATCGGCCTGCACCTGGTGATCACCCGCCGGATCGGCGGCGCGGCCCGGGCCATGTTCGACCCGGTCATCGGGCGGATCCGGGAGCTCGCGTCACCGGGCCTCATGATGTCCGGTCCCCGGGAGGAGGGCCCGCTGTTCGGCAACCTCAAGCCGCAGACCCTCCCGCCGGGCCGGGCCTGGATGATCACCCGGAAGCACGGTGCCCGCCTGGTCCAGCTGGCCTGGACCCCGCCGGTCCGCTGACCGCCCGGCCCACCCGCCCGAGCCGGCCGTATGCGACCGGATCGGAGATCACCGCGGCGGATCGCCGCCGCGATCCCCGAGCTGACCGGCATGTCATGGTCAGAAGCGGACGCCAAGGACATCCGCGGCTTGCCGAGCCGCCTCACCGGGGCCGGCATCGCCGGAAGCCCACGCGATGTGCCCGTCCGGCCGCACCAGCGCCACAGTCCCGCCGGGCTGGTCTCCCGAGGTGCTTCCCGCGCCGCGCCGGGTCAACTCCAGATCCGGGTGCGTGCCGATCAGGTCGCCGAACAGCTTCCGCAGCGCCTGCCCGGCCGGCGTGATGGCGGTGATCAGGGCGGTCTGCGCCAGGGTGTGTTCGGCGACGTCGTGACCCCACGGGCGCCGCTCCGCGTCGTAGCTGTCCAGCAGTTCCTCTCCGGTGGGGTTCGCCGAGCAGGCGGTGCTGAGCCGCATCGCCCGCCGCTGGTGGGGGATGAGTCCCACTCAGCTGCGCGCGGCCGCGTCCGGCCCCGGCCCGCGCCCCGCCCCGGCCCCGACGCACCCCTGACCCCAGCCACCGAGCCGCGGACGGCGCTGCGGGGTGCGACCTCGGGCGTGAGGGGCCCCGGGCCGTCAACCGGCAAGCGGGGGCTGGCGCTCGGAGTGGATCAACGGCGGGGGAGGCCCACGAACTGTTGCTCGGTCGGGGTCTGGGCCAGGAACAGGTAGCGGTCCGTGCCCTCGCCGATCAGCGCCAGCATGTCGTCGGCCATGAACTGCAGGAACTGGCTGCTGTGCGGGCGCAGCCTGAGCGCCGAGGCGGCCAGCGCGGCCTCGTCCCCGCCGAGGCGCTGGAGCAGGGCCAGTTGGGCGTCCTGCAGCGCGGCGACGCCGGGACGGTCCAGCTGGCGCAGGATGGTGAGCTGGGTACGCCACGGGCCGAGCGGCGGGGCGGTGGCCGGGCCGGTCATGCCCAGGTCGTAGACCGCCAGGGTGGGCGTCTGGGCACTTCCGGCCGGCGCGACGCCCTGGTCGCTGCCGTGCACGGTGAGCCGGTTGTACTGCCCGGTGGCGCGCTCGCCGAAGCCGGCCCAGGCACGGGGCTCGGTGGTCACCACGCTCACCCGGGCGCCCAGCGCGAACGCCCGGAAGATCAGCAACTGGGCCGCCCACACCCCGCCGACCAGGACGATCCGGACCGGCTCGGGGGCGAACAGGTGCAGCGGGACCGGGGCGTGCTGACGGTCCCGGCCGAGGACCAGCCCGGCGCCGGCGGCCGGCGCGACGGTCACCCGGCGCAGCGTCCTGCGGGAGATCGCGTGCCAGCCGATGTGCAGCGGGGACGTCTTGCCGGACGGGCCGGTGCGCGCCTGCTCGTCCTCGCCGGACGGCTCCTCGGGCGGACCGTCCTCCTGCCCGGCCTGCGCGGCGGCCAGCGCGCGACCCTGCGCCCCGGCCAGCGGCGCGGAGGTGAGCTGCGGAGCGGCCAGGCGCCGGGCGGTCGCGTCCGTTACGCCTTGTCCCTCGGCCAGGCGCTGTCCCCTCGCATCGGTAAGGTCCTGCTGACCGGCCTGCTGGAACGGCACGATCTGCGGCGGGGCCGGGAGCGGCGCCACCTGGGTTTGCGGCGGTGACGGCTGCGCCTGCGGAAAACCGGCCGGTGCGGGCCGCGCGGACGTGGCGGGAGGGAACTGAGCGGGCGTGGTCTGCGAGAAGCCGGCGGGCGGCGGAGGCAGCGAGGACTGCGGAGGGCGCACCTGCGCCCGCGCCACTGCCGACGGCGGGAGAACCTCGGGCGGCGCGGGCAGGGGCCGCTGGTCGCCCTCGCCGGAGCCGGGGTCCGCGGACGCGGGGGAGGGCTCCGAGGAGTCGGGGGTCCGCTGCTGAGGGGGCCGCCAGGCGCCCTCCCGATCCGGTGGCGTCATCCCGCCCCACCTCCTGTCGGCGCCGTCGCATAGGCGGCGGGCCCGTGCTCCCCGTCCAGCGGCTGCAACTCCGCGCCCACCCGTCTGACCCCCTCGACCAGCACCCGGTCGAGCGCGCCGAGGTCCGCGTCGGGCCGGGTGGCCAGCCGGATGAACGCCCGGACCGCCACGTCGTCCCCGTCGGCCGCCGCGTTGAGGACCAGAGCCACGCTGGTCTGTGCGGTCGGCGCGGTCGCCGCCCAGGCGAACAGCGAGCCGATCTCGCCGGCCGACGCCGGCCAGGTCTTCAACCAGTACGTCCGGTGCACCAGCCGCGCCGACCGCCAGTGCGTCCACTCCTCGTCGACCTGCGAGCCCTCGGCCAGCGACCCGGCCTCGACGTCACAGGACCGGGCCAGCACCGCGAGCAGCTCGCCGGCGTCCAGCACCCGGCAGCCGATGCCGATCCGGCGCAGGCTGGTCGCCACCTTCCGGCCCAGGCCGGCCACCAGGGCGGCGGCCTCCAGGTCGGCGGTGTGGTCGTGCAGCGCCTCGGCGAGCACCCGGGCGTCGACCCGGACGCTGATCGTGGACTCCCGGTGCGCCGGGACCGGTTGCGGGCTGAGCGATTCGACCAGCTGCCGGTACGACGATCCGGCCGGCGACGCCGCGTGCACGTCCGGGCTGGGCGCCGGCACGGTGTGCGTGACCAGCTCCAGCACCACGCCCGGCTGCTCGGTCGCGGCCAGCACGCCGACCAGCGCGTCCAGCGGGATCGGCGCGGCGTCGTGGTGCACCGGCGCGGCCGGGGCCAGGGCCAGGACGCTGAACCAGCCGGCCTCGTCCCGGGCCACCCCGGCGCGGGCGCCGTCCTGGGACGTCAGGTCCCGGACGGCCAGGCCGGGTGCGATGGTGCGGAGCGCGGCCAGCACCGGCCCGGCGCCGGTCTCCAGCGCGGCGGCGCGGCGGCGCGCGTGCCCGCGGGCGACCTGGCGGTGCTCCAGCCACCAGCGGCCCCGTTGCCGGGCGAAGAAGATGCCGATCAGGACCAGCCCGGGTACGCCGGTGACCAGCCCGGGGATCAGTCCCTGGGTGGCCGCCGCGACGGTGGCGAGCACCGCCAGCTCGGCGATCACGATCTGGGTGAGACTCAGCGGGCCGACCTGGCCGCGGCGCGGAATGGCCCGGACCCCGGCGTCGGTGGACGCGTCGGCGGGGCTGGACGGCGGTGCCGGGCGCGGTGGCACTCCGGAGGTGGGCACCGGAACACTGCCCCGGGCCTGCGTGCCGGGGCGGCGCAGGGGAGTGGCCGCGGCGGCCGCGTGAGCCTGCTGCGGGACACCGGCCTGCTGCGGCGCCCCGAACGCCCCGGCCGGTCCGGCCGCCTGCGGGAGACCGGTCGTCTGCGGCTGCCCGGCCTGCGGCGGGATCGGCTGCGCGGCGCCGGCCGGCGGGAAGAGCGGCTGGGAGGCAGGTGGGTAACCGTCACCTGGATTCACCACAAGCCTCCCCCCCATAGAGAGCCCATTCTATGGGTCAGCGGATCGCGGTCAGCAGATCGTCGAGGACCAGAGTGGTCAGATCGTCCCGGCTCGGCATCCGGCCCAGCGACCGCAGCCGCCCCGACTGCGCCTTGCGCATCCCCTCCAGCAGCTTGCGCGCCTCCCGCGCGTTGCCGAAGTTGCGGTCCCGCTCGATCTGCGAGAAGTGCTCGTGCAGCGCCTCGGCGAGGCCTGGCGCGAACGCGTAGTCGTCGTTCTTCGCGATCCGGGTCGCGATCATCACGAGCTCGTCGGGCCCGTAGTTCTCGAATTCGAGGGTCTTGGCGAACCGGGAGGCCAGACCGGAGTTGGCGTCCAGGAAATCGAGCATCTCCCGGGTGTAGCCGGCGACGATCACGGCGACCTGGTCGCGGTGGTCCTCCATCAGCTTGACCAGGGTGTCGATCGCCTCCTGGCCGAAGTCGGCGCTGGCGCCGCCGGCCCGGGACAGCGTGTACGCCTCGTCGATGAACAGGACCCCGCCCATCGCCTCCTCGAACACCGAGGTGGTCTTCTCCGCGGTGTGCCCGATGTACTGCCCGACCAGATCGCGCCGGGACACCTCGCGGAACCGGCCGTTCGGCAGCACGCCGAGCGCCTTGAGCAGCTGGCCGTAGACGCGGGCCACGGTGGTCTTGCCGGTGCCCGGGGCGCCCGTGAAGATCAGGTGGTGGCTGGCGGCGCCGACCGAGAGCCCGGCGCTGCGCCGCCACTCGTTCACCTGGATCTCGTCGATCAGCGCGCGGACCTCGTTCTTCACCCCGGCCAGTCCGATCATCGAGTCCAGCTCGGTGAGCAGCCGGTCGACCTCGGCGGCGTCCTGCCCGCCGCCGGACTCGGTGATCCCGGCCCGCGGCGCCGGCCCGTCCTCGGAGAGCGTCACGGTGACCCGCGCGCGCGGGTCGACGGAGACCTTCGGCTCGGCGGTGCCCTCCACCCGGCACTGCTCGACCACACCGGTGCAGCCGGCGCCGAACACGATCCCGGGCCCGGCGGTCTGGTGCACCCAGGTCTCCCGGATCGCCGGGGCGCTGCTGTTGGCCACCACGATGCCGGCGTCGCCGGTGCCGGAGACGTCGCAGCGCTCGATCACCGGCCGGCCGGACTGGTAGATGTAGATCCCGCGGTAGCCGCATCCGGCCACCGTGGTGTTGCGGATCGCCGGGTCGGCGCCGAGCCGGACGATGACGCCGTCGTCGTTCACCCCACGGATCTCGCAGGACTCGACGGTGCCGCCGGAGTCGGAGAAGACCAGCCCGTTCTGGCCGCGCAGCACGCGCACCTCGGTGGCGTCGACAGTGGACATGTCGGTGGCCTGCAGGCCCGGGCCGTAACCGGCCCGGAGCCGGCACTTGCGGACGGTCAGGCGGGCGCCGGTGGCGGCGATCGCCGGATAGTCCCCGGAGGTCAGATCCAGCCCCTCGACGGTCACCTCGCCGCTGAGCACGGCCAGCGCGGGGCCCTCCAGCGCGGCCGCGTCCACCACGACGGCGCCCTCGTCCCCGGTGCCGCGCAGGGTCAGCCGCCGGCCGGTCAGCTCGATCCGCTCCCGGTACGTCCCGGGGCCGACACTGATCACCGCGCCGTCCGGTGCCACCTCCAGCGCGTCTCGGATCGTCGGGTAGGTCCCGGGGACCGCCAGGATGCTGGCCACGAGGATCTCCTTATTGCGTGTACGTGCGGTCGCGGACGGTGTCGGCTACTTTCCTCACCTCGGCCGCGGCGGCGGCCGGCGCGGTCATCCGCAGGACGACCTCCCGGTTCAGCACCTCTTCCGGGGCGCCGCGCCAGAATCCGACGTAGAGCACGCCGTAGGTCGGCTTGCCGTCGACCTCGGGGTTCTCGATCCAGGAGCGCAGGGACGTGCCGCTCGTCCACCGTAGACCCCACGCCTCCTCACGCTGTCGCAGGGCGACGCGGGCGGCGTCGTCGCAGACCGCCGGGCAGGCGCGGACGAACAGGTCGCCGCCGGTGGTGACGGTCTCGCCCGCGAAGATGCCGCAGCGGTAGTGCACGGCGGCCGCCGCCTTCTCGGCGAGCACGCAGCTCCAGCCCTCGGGGATCCGGAAGTCGAAGCCGACCCCGTCCAGATCTGTCACGTCGCGCACGCCGGACTCCTGGCCCTCGAACGTCGGCCAGTCCTCGGGCCACTCACCGTCCGGCGCCGGGGGCAGTCCGGGCGCGGCCGGTGGGGTGCTCGGCAGCAGCAGTTGGGCGTCGGTCCAGGTGGCCGGCGCGGGACCGGCTGTCGCCGCCGGCTCGCCGCCGCCGGTCGCGGCGACCACAGCCGCGCCGCCGGCGGCGCCGACCAGGAGAGAGACCAAGGTCACGATCAGCAGCAGGAGGCGGTCCGGCCGCGGTCCGTCGTCGGCGGTGCGAGGGTACGACGTGGGGGTCGCGGAGACGGGAACCGCGGAGATCGGGTTGCCGAACGCCGGGAGGTTCGACATCGAATCACCGGACACCGGCTGCGCGGACACCGGCTGCGCGGACACAGGCTGCGCGGACACAGGCTGCGCGGACACCGGCTGGGCGGAGGCCGGGCGGGGCACGGCCTGGAACGGGATCGTCGGTGGCTCCGGCTCGGCGGGCGCGGACTCCGCACGTACCGGATCGGCGGGTGGCTCTGCCGTCGTCTCGCCGGCGGCGGGCGGCGGACCCGGCACCGGCGCCACCGGTTCCAGGGTCTGGCCGAGCGCCGTGAAGATCTCCGCGGCGCTGCCCTCCGGGCCCGAACAGGCCACCCAGGGGCGCTCGGCGGCATGGTCGGAGGCCGTGACCGGCAACCGGTCGGCGCCGGCCTGGCCGAGCGCCTCGGCAGCCGCCTGGAAAGCGCCTCGCCAGCGCTCGTCTGCCGACGCCAGCTCGTTGAGCCGGGCGACCGTCACCGGACGCCCCCGCTCGCCGGCGCCCGACCAGACGTCACCGACCTCGCAGCGGGACAGCTGACGCTCCAGGCGGTAAGGCCCAGCGGTTGGCATCTCGTCTCCGTCTTCGGTTCGCGGCCCGGTGGTGGGGGTGGACCACCGGGTAGGGCGCGAAGCTCAGCGCGGGCGCTGCTGCCGGAACGCGCCCTTGCTCGGGCGCATGTTCTTCGGGATCGCTCCCTTCGGCATCTGCGGGCGGGCCATCAGCGCGCCGAGCCGCTTGTCCAGCGCGTTGACGTCCTTGCCGGTGAGGTTGCGGGGCAGCCGCAGCATGGTCGAGCGCAGCTTGCGGACCGGGAGCTGACCCTCCTCGGTGCCGATCACGTAGTCGTAGAGCGGCGCGTTGCCGATCACCTTCGACAGGCGCTTCTTTTCCTGGCCGAGCAGCGCCCTGACGCGCTGCGGGTGGCCCTCGGCCAGCAGGATCACGCCGGGGCGGCCGATCACCACGTGGACCATGTCGAACTGTGTGGTGGAGCTGGCCGCCGGGCGGACCCGCCAGTCGCCGCGCATGTTCTCCATCAGCGAGGCGGCGGCGCCGGGCTGGCCCTCCGCCACGTTCATCATCGCGGTGTTGGAACGCAGGTTCAGCACGATCAGCACGGCCAGCAGGGTGACCAGCACGCCGACCGGGATCCAGAGCAACCCCCAGCCCAGGAGCACGGCGAGCACGGTCAGCGCGACCGGGATCAGCACCGCCGCGGCGACCAGCGGGACGAACCACTTGTCCTGTTTCGCGGTGAAGCTGAACACCTGGCCGATCTGCTTCAGGCGCTCGACGAACGACACCTTCTCCTGGGGTTTTGCCATAGCCGGAAAGTGTAGTCAGCCTCAGGTACCTTACGGCGTCCCGGGGACCCGGGCGCGTCCCGGCCGAGGCGGTACCGGGCCGGAACCGCCCGCTGCGCCGGGTTGCCGGACCGGTGCGGCGGGTTGCCGGGCCGGAGCGGATACCGAGCTCCAGCGCTCGTCGCGGCGGTCCCGGCGGGCGAAGGCTAATCCCGTCCGGCGGCTGCCCGATATGTGGGGCCGACCAACAGCCTAGGGAGCCGTCATGTACGACAAGTTCCGTTCGTCGCCGGGGAGCCGGTGATGGACAACGCCGTCGACACGAGTTACCGGGTGGTGGAGGTGTTGTTCGGTCCGGATTCCGGGATTCCCTGGTGGGCCTGGACGGCGCCGATCTTCCTGGTCTTCGCCCGACTGATGTACCCGGTGATGTTCCCCGAGACGGCCGCCGCCGAGGGCGAGACCGATCGCCGGCTTGCCGAGTTCCGCCGGGAACGCGACGGCAGGGGCAAGCAGAGCAAGGACAAGAAGGGCAAGAAGGGCAAGAAGTGACCCGGCCGAAGGCCCGCAATCACTCCAGGCAACGGATGACCTGTGGCGGTTGCGGGCCTTCACGGCCTTGCGGGACACAGCGTCCCGTGCGGGGCGCGGCGGTGCACCCAGCGCCGGCAAGCCGCGGGACACGGCGCTCCGGGGCGGTCCACCGGGCGCCGGCGAACCGCGCGGGAAACGCGCCGGCCCCGGTGCGGGGCCGGGAACGGGATCCGGGTGACCGGGATCAGCCGCGGGCGTCGAGGGCCTGACGGTAGAGGCGACCCGCCCGGTACGACGAGCGGACCAGCGGGCCGCTCATCACACCGGCGAAGCCGATCGCCTCGGCCTCCTCGCGGAGCTCGACGAACTCCTCCGGCTTGACCCAGCGCTCGACCGGGTGGTGCCGCGGGGTGGGGCGCAGGTACTGCGTGATGGTGATCAGCTCGCAGCCGGCCGCGTGCAGGTCGCGGAGAGCGGCGGAGATCTCCGCGCGCTCCTCGCCCATGCCGAGGATCAGGTTGCTCTTGGTGACCAGGCCGGCGGCCCGGGCCTGGGTGATCACGTCGAGCGAGCGCTCGTAACGGAAACCGGGGCGGATGCGCTTGAAGATCCGCGGAACGGTCTCGACGTTGTGCGCGAGCACCTCGGGGCTCGCGCCGAAGACCTCGGCGAGCTGGGCCGGGTCGGCGTTGAAGTCGGGGATCAGCAGCTCGACACCGCAGCCGGGCTGCAGCTTGTGGATCTGCCGGACGGTCTCCGCGTAGAGCCAGGCGCCGCCGTCGGGCAGGTCGTCGCGGGCCACGCCGGTGACCGTCGCGTAGCGCAGGCCCATGGTGGCGACCGACTCACCGACTCGGCGCGGCTCATCGGCGTCGAACTCGGCCGGCTTGCCGGTGTCGATCTGGCAGAAGTCGCAGCGGCGGGTGCACTGATCGCCACCGATCAGGAAGGTCGCCTCACGGTCTTCCCAGCACTCGTAGATGTTGGGGCAGCCGGCTTCCTGGCAGACGGTGTGCAGGCCCTCCTTCTGGACCAGCCCGCGCATCTGGGTGTACTCAGGGCCCATCTTCGCCTTGACCTTGATCCACGGCGGCTTCCGCTCGATGGGAGTTTCGGCGTTGCGCGCCTCGATGCGCAGCATGCGGCGGCCCTCGGGAGCAATAGTCACAACCCCGAAGATACGCCGGGGAGCAACCGCTGCGGCGTAGGGGCGACGAGGCTCACGTGCCCTAGTCTGTGACCGCGATCACCGGCGCACGCGGAAAACCCGTTGAACAGAAGGCGAGACGGGGCTTAACGTCGGCGCACGGCAGTGATGGGACCGAGTAACGCTCCGATCCGCCGGCCGAGAGAGCCACCGGCAGCTGTGAAGGTGGCCCGAGCGCCGGAGCGTGAAGACACCCCGGAGCCGAGCAGTGCAAGAGGCGCTCCCGCCAGCAGGCGGGGCGCGAAGGTGCGGTGGTACCGCGAGGATCCCGCTCGCCCGCACCTCCCTGGGGCCGCGTTGCAGCAACCCGAGGAGGTAACCGCCGTGCAACGCATCCTCTCCACCGAACTGGCCGCCCACCCGCACGAGAAAGTGCTGGTCGAGGGCTGGGTGCACCGCATCCGCCGGCTGAAGTCGGTGTCCTTCCTGATCCTGCGGGACGCCGCCGGCCTGGCCCAGGTGGTGCTCCACGAGCCCGGCGGGATCCAGGAGGAGAGCGTCGTCTCCGTCGTCGCCACCGTCACCCCGAACCCGCAGGCGCCGGGCGGTGTGGAGCTGACCGCGCCGGAGGTCCGGGTGCGCTCCGCTGTGGACGTACCGCTGCCGTTCGAACTGCACCGGCCGGCGCTGACCGCGAGCCTGCCCACCCAGCTGGACCACGCGGCCCTCGCCCTGCGGCATCCGGCCCGGCGGGCCGGCCTGGCCGTGGCCGCGGCCGTCACCGCAGGTTTCCGCAAGGCGCTGGAGGCGCAGCGATTCGTCGAGATCCACACGCCGAAGATCGTCGAGTCGGCGACCGAGTCCGGGGCGGACGTCTTCGAGCTTGACTACTTCGGCCGGCCCGCCTATCTGGCCCAGTCGCCACAGTTCTACAAGCAGATGATGGTCGGCGTCTTCGAGCGGGTCTTCGAGGTCGGCCCGGTGTTCCGCGCGGAGAACAGCGACACCGCCCGGCACCTGACGCAGTACACGTCGCTCGACGCCGAGATGGGCTTCGTCGCCGACCACCGCGACGTGATGGCGGCGCTCACCAGGACGATCGCCGGAATGTTCGGCGAGGTCGCCGGGCGCACCGGGCTCGCGGTCCCGGAGGTGCCGGCGGAGATCCCGGCGGTGCGCTTCGCCGAGGCGCTGCGGATCGCCGGGGCGCCGGACGACGAGCCCGACCTGGCGCCGGCGCACGAGCGGGCGCTGGGCGAGTGGGCGCGGCGCGAGCACGGCTCCGAGTTCCTCTTCGTGACCGGCTACCCGATGCGGAAACGGCCGTTCTACACGCATCCGGACCCGGCCGACCCGGCGTACTCGAACGGGTTCGACCTGCTCTTCCGGGGTCTGGAGATCGTCACGGGCGGTCAGCGGCTGCATCGGTACGAGGACTACGTCGCCGCGCTGAGCGCGGCCGGGGAGCCGCTGGCGGCCTACCGGGGCTACCTGGACACCTTCCGGTACGGGATGCCCCCGCACGGCGGCTGGGCGATCGGCCTGGAGCGGTTGGTGGCCCGGCTGACCGGCGTCGCGAACGTCCGCGAGGTCACCGCGTTCCCCCGCGACCCGCACCGGATCGCGCCGTAGTCCGGAGCAGCGCTGATCGACCTCGGCGTGGCTCCGGCCCCGGTGCCGGAGCCACGCCGGGCGCCCTGGCAGCACGGCCGGGGCCGCCGTCGCGGTGGTCCGGCTGCTCCTGCGCGGGCCCGCCGCCACGCCGGCGCGCCCGCACTCGACCTGCCCGATCCGACCCCGGCGTGCTGATGCCCACCGACGCCACGCCCTACGGGCGACCACCTGGCGTGCCCCGGAAGAGGTGGCCCGGTGGTCTTCCGGATCAGAAGAGGGTGGTGAGGTGCCGCTCGACGACCGGCAGCACCTCGGCCACCGTGACCGGGCGGCCCAGCTCGGCGCTCAGCGAGGTCACCCCGGCGTCCCGGATCCCGCAGGGCACGAACCTGTCGAAATTCGCCAGGTCGCAGTCGCAGTTGAGCGCGAACCCGTGCAGCGTCACGCCGCGCGCCACCCGGATCCCGATCTGGGCGATCTTGCGGTCCGGCCCGCCGTCGGTGGCCCGGACCCAGGCGCCGCTGCGGCCCTCGACCCGCCCGGTGGCCACGCCGAACTCGGCGCAGACGTCGATCAGCATCTGCTCGACGCGGCGTACGTAGGCGACCACGTCGACCGGGTCCGGCAGCTTGAGGATCGGGTACCCGACCAGCTGGCCCGGCCCGTGCCAGGTGATCTTGCCGCCGCGGTCGACGTCGACGACCGGGGTGCCGTCCCACGGGTGGTCGGCCGGCTCGGTGCGCTTGCCGGCGGTGAAGACGCTGGGATGCTCCAGCAGCAGGACCGTGTCCGGCCGGTCGCCGTCGGCCACGGCCTCGTGCAGACGCTTCTGCTCGTCCCACGCGTCGCGGTAGTCGACCAGCCCAGGGCGCAGAACGGTGAGTACGGAGGTTGTCACAGCGCTCAGCCTAGCTCCGTACTCATCAGTACCTAACGGTCGACGGGGTCCACACCGCGACGGATGCGCCACACCAGCACGCCCCCGTCGGTCACCTCGGGCTCGCCGAGCAGCGCCCGGGCGGTGGTCTCCAGCGCGCTGCGGTTCAGCGTCTGGTGGTCCGAGCCGGTGATCTCCGGGAGCAGGAACACCGCGTCCAGCCCCCAGTACCCGAAGTCGGCCCGCGCCTGCGCGCGGTCCCCGTTGTTCACGTTGGCGACGTAGCCGTACCAGGCGGCGCGCAGGAACAGCCAGTCGGTGGCCTTCGGCGGCGCCCCGATCCGGCCCTCCTTCTTCCGGCCCTGCTCGTCGTTGCTCTGCGGGCCGAGGAAGTACCCGTCCGGGATGCGGAACTGCCGCCCGCCGCGCGCCATCGTGTACGACTGCCAGCGCTGCCCGTCCGCCGTCACGTTCGCCGCGAACGGCAGCGCGGACATCGTCCCGCCCGCCGGCACGTACTTCTTCCAGGTCCCGTCCGCGATGAACGAGGGCTCCGGGGCGCGCAGCTGGATCCGCAGCGGGAGCGGGACGATCGGGAGCAGGCTCACCACGACGGCCGAGGCCAGCGCGGTGTGCAGGACCCCGATCCGGTTCGACGGCCGCCGCCGGGTCAGCAGCTGGTCGATGAGCAGCGCCAGCAGGATGCCGAAGACGCCGACCACGACCAGCGCGAACCGCATCGGCAGCGCCGAGTCGAACAGCGGCAGGTGGACCAGCGCGGCGTAGGGCAGCGGGATGTCGTCGTGCTCGTGCTTGTTCCAGTTCAGCCGGGGGCCGAGGGAGAGCAGGAAGAACACCACGCCGACCACGCCGACCGCGCGCAACGTGGCCCGGCGCCCCGGATCGGACCGGCGCCGGATCAGGAAGAACGAGAAGACCAGCAGGGCCACCAGGGGTACGCCCAAGAACGACGTCTCCTCGGTCCGGTTCGGCGCCAGATCGGCGTGCCAGCCGAGCCAGCCCGCCAGCGAGCGGTTCGGGAACGACAGGTACGCCGCGGCGTCCTCGACGAAGTACCGCTGGTTGAAGCCGGTCCCGGAGAACGTCTGCGGCCCGGCGAAGTGCATGTAGAGCGGGTACCCGAGGAACGTCCCGGCGACCACCGCGGTCACGCCGAGCGCGCGCAGCACGGTCGGCAGGGCCTCCCGGGCCTCCGCCCGCACCGGCTTGGCGATCGACCACACCAGCACGAAGACGCCGCTGGCCAGGGCGGTGAAGAACAGGCCCTCGGCGGCGATCGAGAAGCCGATCGCGAGCAGCACCCCGAGCACGATGCCGTTGCGCAGCCAGCGGCCCGGCTGGCGCAGGCGCAGCACCTGCCAGATCACCACCGGGGCGACCCAGCCCGCGGTCCAGTTCAGGTGCCCGTTGGCGTGCGAGATGAAGCCCGGGGCGAACCCGCAGAACAGGCCGGCCACGGCGGCCGCCCCGGCGTTGCGGACCAGCCAGCGGCGCAGGAACAGGTACCACGCGAAGGCCGACCCGGCCAGGTTCAGCGTCAGCACGGTGACGAAGCTGATCTGCGGCCCGGCCAGGTGCGTCAGCGGCGAGAACAGCACGGTGTACACCGTGATCGAGGTGTTCGCGGCCAGGTTGACGCCGTTCGGGGCGTTCAGCAGGTGGGTGAAGAACGGGTCCGCGCCCTGGGTGACGGTGTAGTACCCGTACCCCATCAGCCATTCGAAGAAGGCTTGGTCGCCGACGTTGTCGGCGAGGACGTGGGTGTACGGATCCGACCACAGGCCACTCGTCACGTACACGCCGAAGGCGAGTGCGACGACGGCGAACGTGAGGTGCGTCGGCCACTCGCGCGGCCGGTGGCCGGGCGTGGTGACGGGCTCCTCGGACGGGGGATCGGCGGACGCGGCGGGGGCGGGGGCGGCGACGGACATCACGCGCAGGTTAGCAGCGTCGGTGGGGATTCAGCGGGTCATGGCCGGTTGCGGGCGGAGAGCTGCCGCCAGAGCGGACTGGATGTCCGGGTACGCCCACGAGAACCCGGCATCGCGCAGAACGCCGGGAATCGCCCGCTGACTGCGCTGCGCCTCGCCGGCCAGCTCGCCCAGCACCAGGTCGAGCACCGGCCCCGGCACGGTCAGCAGCGCCGGCCGGCGCAGTTGCCGGGCCAGTTCCCGGGTGAACTCCAGGTTGGTGCACTGCTGTGCGGAGACCAGGTTGACCGGGCCGGCCAGTTCCTCGCGCTCCAGCAGGAAGTCCGCGGCGGCCAGCCAGTCGGCCAGGGCGATCCAGGCCATCCACTGCCGCCCGCCGCCGATCCGGGCCCCGCCGCCCAGCTTGAACAATGGCAGCAGCGGCTTGAGCGGCGAGCCCTGCCGGTCCAGCACCGGTGCGGTGCGCAGCAGCACGACCCGGGCGCCGGCGTCCTCGGCCGGCCGGGCGGCGGCCTCCCAGACGCGGCAGAGATCGGCCAGGAACGTGGTCCCGGCCGGAGCCTCCTCGGCGACCTCCTGGTCGCCGGTGTCGCCGTACCAGCCGACCGCGGAGGACTGCAGCAGGGTGCGCGGGCGGTCGCCGGGCGGCAGCTTCGCGATGGCCCGGGCGATCGTGTCGGTGCTGTCCACCCGGCTGGCCCGCAGCACGTTCCGGTAGCTCGCGGTCCAGCGGCGGGCGCCGATGTTCGCGCCGGCCAGGTTGACCACCGCGTCGGCGCCGGCGAGCACGGCCGGGTCGAGCCGGCCCTGCGACGGCGTCCAGGCCGCCTCGCCCGCCCCGGGCGGCCTCCGGACCAGCCGGGTGATGTCGTGGCCGCTCCGGCGCCACCTGTCGGCGAGCCGGGCACCGAGGAAGCCGGAGGCGCCGGCCATGACGATCCGCATGGGGTGACTCTTTCCCGGAGATCTTTCGAAGCAAAACAAAAAGCCGGGAGTACGTACGGCGTACGCACTCCCGGCTTCTCACAAGGCGGTCAGAGGCCCAGGTCGGCCTCGAAGTGCCCGGCCTCCAGGCGCTCCTTGAGGGTCATCAGGAAGCGGGCGGCGTCCGCTCCGTCCACGATCCGGTGGTCGTAGCTGAGCGCCAGGTAGACCATCGAGCGCGGCGCGATGATCTCACCCAGGTTCGGGTCGTTCACGATCACCGGGCGCTTGACGACCGCGCCCAGGCCGAGGATGCCGACCTGCGGCTGGTTGATGATCGGGGTGTCGAAGAGCGCGCCCCGGCTGCCGGTGTTGGTCAGCGTGAAGGTGCCGCCGCCGATCTCGTCCGGACCGATCTTGTTGTTGCGGGTGCGGTCCGCCAGGTCCGCGATCCGCTTGGCCAGCCCGGCCAGGTTCAGGTCGCCGGCGTCCTTGATGACCGGGACGACCAGGCCCTTCGGCGCGTCCACGGCGATGCCCAAATGCTCGGCGCCGTGGTAGGTGACGGTGCCGGCCTCGACGTCGATCGAGGAGTTGACCACCGGGTGCTGCTGCAGCGCCTCGACCGTGGCCAGGGCGAAGAACGGCAGGAAGGTCAGCTTGACGCCGTGCTTGGCCTGGAAGTCGGCCTTGGCCTTGTTCCGCAGCGTGGCGATCTTGGTGACGTCCACCTCGACCACCGTGGTGAGCTGCGCCGAGACCTGCAGCGACTCCACCATGCGCCGGGCGATGGTGGCCCGGATGCGGGTCAGCTTCTCGGTGCGGCCGCGCAGCGGGCTCGGCTCCGGCTTGGCCTTGGTGGCGGGCGCCTGGGCGGCCGGGGCAGCGGCGGCGGCCGGGACGGCCTTCGCGGCGGCCTTCTCCGCGGCGTCGAGCACGTCCTGCTTGCGGATCCGGCCTCCGACGCCGGTGCCGGTCAGCGAGGACAGGTCCACGCCCTTCTCCGCGGCGAGCTTGCGGACCAGCGGGGTCACGTAGCCGGCGTCGCCGGCGCCGTTCGCCCGGACCGTCTCGGCGGCCGGCGCGGCCGGCTGCGCGGGAGCGGCGGCCGGGGCCGGCGGCCTGGTCTCGGCCTCGGGCGACGGGGTCGCGTAGGACTCGCCGATCGGGGCCTGCTCCGCCTTCGGCTGGGCCTGCTGCGGGGCCGGCGCGGGAGCGGCCTTCGGCTCCGGCTCGGGTTCCGGCTTCGGCTCGGGCCGGGGCTCCGGCTTCGGGGCCGCGGCCGGCGCCGAAGCGGCGGACCCGACGATGGCCAGCACGCCGCCGACCTCGGCGGTCTCGTCCTCCGGGACCTTGATCTCCAGGACCGTGCCGGCCACCGGCGACGGGATCTCGGTGTCCACCTTGTCGGTGGAGACCTCGAGCAGCGGCTCGTCCACCTCGACGGTGTCGCCGACCTGCTTGAGCCAGCGGGTGACGGTGCCCTCGGTGACACTCTCCCCGAGCGCCGGCATCTTCACCTCGGTGCCCTCGGCCGAACCGCTCGTGGCGGTCTGCGGCGCGGGCGCCTCCTCCTCGACCGGCTTCTCGGTCGACGGCGTGGTGGGCGCCGGCGGCTCCGGCTCGGCCTGAGCCTCCTGCTGGGGAGCGGCGGCCGCCGATCCGGCGTCCTCACCCTCCCCGGCGATGACGGCCAGCTCGCTGCCGACCTCCGCGGTCTCGTCCTCGCCGACCACGATGCGGGTGAGCACACCCGCGGCGGGCGACGGGATCTCCGTGTCGACCTTGTCGGTGGAGACCTCGAGCAACGGCTCGTCGACCTCGACCCGCTCGCCCTCCTGCTTGAGCCAGCGAGTGACGGTGCCCTCGGTGACGCTCTCACCCAGCCGCGGCATGGTTACCGATACCGGCATTTTTCCCCAAACTCCTTAACGCAGTGATGCGATCGAATCAGCTGTTCAGCTGTGCGCGTGCAGGGGCTTACCCGCGAGCGCGAGGAAGGCCTCGCCCAGCGCCTCGTTCTGCGTCGGGTGGGCGTGTACGAGCTGGGCGACCTCCTCCGGGAAGGCCTCCCAGTTGTAGATCAGCTGGGCCTCACCGACCAGTTCGCCCATCCGGGCGCCGACCATGTGGACGCCGACCACCGGGCCGTCCTCCACCCGGACCAGCTTGACGAAGCCCGCGGTCTTGAGGATCTGGCTCTTGCCGTTGCCGCCCAGGTTGTAGTTGTACGACGTGACCTTGTCGGCGCCGTACCGCTCCTTGGCCCTGGCCTCGGTGAGACCGACCGAGGCGATCTCCGGGTCGGAGTAGGTGACCCGCGGGATGCCCGCCTCGTCGATGACCGCCGGGTTCTTGCCGGCGATCTCCTCGGCGACGAAGATGCCCTGCTGGAAGCCGCGGTGCGCGAGCTGCAGGCCGGGCACGATGTCGCCGACGGCGTAGATGTTGCCGACCCCGGTGTGCAGGCGCTCGTTGACGATCACGAACCCGCGCTCCAGGGTCAGGCCCTGCTCCTCGTACCCCAGGCCCGCGGTGGACGGGCCACGGCCGACCGCGACCAGCAGGACCTCGGCCTCGAGGGTCTCGCCGCCGGCGATGGTGACCCGGACGCCGTTCTCGGTCTTCTCGACCTTCTCGAACGGCTTGCCCACCTTGAAATTGATCTTCCGCTTGCGGAACGCGCGCTCGACCGTCTTGGAGATCTCCTCGTCCTCCGCGGCGACCAGGCGGGGGAGGGCCTCGACAATGGTCACGTCCGCGCCGAACGACTTCCAGACGCTGGCGAACTCGACGCCGATCACGCCGCCGCCCAGCACGATCGCGGAGCTCGGCACCCGGTTCAGCTTCAGCGCGTGCTCGCTGGCGATCACGCGGGTGCCGTCGATCTCCAGGCCCGGCAGGGTCCGCGAGTAGGAGCCGGTGGCCAGGATGATGTTGCGGCCGGTGTAGCGCTGCCCGTTCACCTCGACGGTGTCCCGGCTGACCAGCTTGCCGGCGCCGGCGACCAGCGTGATGTTCTTGTTGTGGCCGAGCAGGCCCTGCAGGCCCTTGTAGAGACGGCCGACGACGCCGTCCTTGTACGCGTTCACCCCGGCCATGTCGATGCCGACCAGGTCGGCCTTGACGCCGAACTGCTCGCTTTCCCGGGTCTGATCGGCGATCTCCGCCGCGTGCAGCAGCGCCTTGGTCGGGATGCACCCGCGGTGCAGGCAGGTGCCACCGACCTCGGCCTTGTCGATCAGCGCCACCGAGAGATTCAGCTCGGCGGCGCGCAGCGCGGCCGCGTACCCGCCGCTGCCCGCGCCGAGAATGACGATGTCGAAGGTTCCGCCGTTCGGCTGGCTCACGTTGACTCCAGTAGTCGAGTCGTCGCCATGTGGGTCACACAATGGAAACGGTCACAGTCCCGTCTCGGACATCTTGTCACTTGAAGACCCGCTCAATGCAGTCAGGTGCCCCAAGACACGTCGCGTCGTCGTACCCTTGCGGCATTCGGCGTGAGGAGGAGCAGTGGCGTGGTTTCGGCGTCGCCCGCGCACCAGTGGACCCGGCGGGCGGCCGTTGGATCAGGCCGATCTGGAGCATCTTACGCAATTCGTCCGCACCAGGACGGGCGTCGAGGCCTTTGTCGAGCCACGCACGACGGTGACCGAGACCACCGTGTTGCTCGTCGCGCACGACGGCGAATGGACCCGTCGGCGCATTCAGTCGCCCGAGGTCGCGCGCCGTTTCGCCCAGCAGCTGTCACTGCCGATCTATGACGTCCGCCTGCTCGGGTATCCGCAGCGGATGCGCGATTACAACGCCCGGCAGAAGCGTCGCCCGGCCTGATCGGGCCGGGCGACGCCGGTCTTCTCAGAGAGTCTCGACCACCTGCAGCAGGGTGCGGATCGGCACCCCGGTCCCGCCCTTGGTCCAGTAACCGGTGGCCTCGCCGGCGTGGTAACCGGGCCCGGCGATGTCGATGTGCGCCCACTCCACGCCCGGCTCGACGAACTCGCGCAGGAACACGCCGCCCTGCAGCATGTGCCCGGCCCGGTCGAGGCTGGAGTTGGTCTGGCAGATGTCGGCGATCTCCGACTCCATGCCCTTGCGCACGTCGTCCGGCAGCGGCATCGGCCAGGCCGGCTCGCCGACCACGTCACCGGCCGTCCGGACCAGCTCGGTCGCCTCCGCCGAACCCATCAGGCCGGCGATCCGCTTGCCCAGCGAGATCACCTGGCCGCCGGTCAGCGTGGAGGTCTCGAACAGGTAGTCGGCGCCGTCCGCGCAGGCTCGGGCCATCGCGTCGCCGAGCACCATGCGGCCCTCGGCGTCGGTGTTGAACACCTCGACCCGCTTGCCGTTGAACATGGTGATCACGTCGCCCGGCCGGTACGCCGACCCGGAGGGCATGTTCTCGGCGATCGCCAGGTAACCGGAGACCGCCACGCCCGGCTTGAGCGCGGCGATCGCCAGCATCGCGGCGCCGACCGCGGCCGCGCCGGCCATGTCCGACTTCATCTCCCACATGCCGGCCGCCGGCTTGATGCTCACGCCACCGGTGTCGAACGTGATGCCCTTGCCGACCAGCGCGACCCGCTTCGGCTCGGCGACGCCCTCCGGCGTGTAGGTCAGCTTGACCAGCCGCGGCGGCGCCTCGGAGCCCTGGCCGACCGCCACGATGCCGCCGTAGCCGCCGGCCTTTAGCTGGTCGAGGTCCAGCACCTCGACAGCCAGTCCGGCCTCGCCCGCGGCGGCCGCCACCAGGTCGGCGAAGTGCGGCGGGCGTAGCTCGTTCGGCGCCATGTTGACCCAGTCCCGGGCCTGGCGGACGGCCCGGGCGACCACCTCCGCGCGGACCAGCTCGGCGGCGGCCGCGGCGTCGGCGGCGTCCGGCACGTGCACCTGCAGCGCGCCGACCGGGTCGCGGCGGCCCTTCTGCGGCTTGGTCTTGTAACCGGCGAACCGGTACCCGCCGAGCAGCGCGCCCTCCAGCACGGCGCGCAGCACCGCCGGGGCGCCCTCGTCGTCGGGCAGCGGCAGGGCCAGCGCCACGGTGGCGCTGCCGGCCAGGGCACGGACCGCTGCGCCGGTGCCCCGGCGCAGCGTCTCCAGCTCGGGCGCGGGACCGGCCGGCTCGTCACCGAGACCCACCGCGACCAGCAGCGGGGCGGCGACCGTGCCGAGGGTGGCCAGCTTGGTCACCTCGCCCGGCGCGCCGGTCGCGCCCAGCAGGGCGAGCGTCGCGGTCAGCCGCCCGTCGAACGCCGCGGCGATGCTCTCCGCGCCGGGCGCCGGAAGCAGGGCGCCGTCCTGCAGGCCGATGACGATGGCATCGACCGCCAATTCGGCCGGGTCGGAGTCGACCAGGCTGAGGCTGGGTTGGGTCACTCGAGCACTCCGCGACGTCAGAGCCGGTTCCGCCGGTGGGCGGTGCTCCCGGCTGGTGGGAAACACTTGGCGTTCCCCGCGACTCTAACCAGCTCCAAGGTCACCGGTAAGTTGAGTCTCATGTCTGCCGACCTGCTCCGCTCGCCGCTGCACGATCGCCACGCCGCGCTGGGCGCGAAGTTCGCCCCGTTCGGCGGCTGGGAGATGCCGCTGGAGTACGCCGGTGGCGGCGTCCTGAAGGAGCACGCGGCGGTCCGCGAGGCGGCCGGCGTCTTCGACGTGTCGCACCTGGGCAAGGCCCGGGTGCTGGGGCCCGGGGCCGCCGAGTTCGTCAACTCCTGCCTGACCAACGACCTGGGCCGGATCGCTCCCGGCCAGGCGCAGTACACGCTCTGCTGCGACGAGTCGGGCGGCGTGGTGGACGACCTGATCGCGTACCTCTACGGTCCCGGCGACGTCTTCCTGGTCCCGAACGCGGCGAACACCGCAGAGGTGGTCCGCCGGCTCTCCGCCGCCGCGCCCGACGGCGTCACGGTCACCGATCTGCACCGTGACTTCGCGATCCTGGCCGTCCAGGGTCCGCGCTCGGCGGCCGTGCTGGCCGCGCTCGGGCTGCCGGACGGGCACGACTACATGTCGTTCGCCGAGGCCCGGTTCGGCGGCGCGCCGCTGGTGGTCTGCCGCACCGGGTACACCGGCGAGCACGGCTACGAGCTGGTCGTCCCGTGGGACGCGGCCGGCGCGGTGTGGGACGCGCTGATCGCGGCCGGCGTGCGGCCGTGCGGGCTGGGGGCACGCGACACGCTGCGCACCGAGATGGGCTATCCGCTGCACGGGCAGGAGCTGTCCCTGGAGATCAGCCCGGTGCAGGCGCGGTCGGGGTGGGCGGTGGGCTGGTCCAAGCCGGCGTTCTGGGGGCGGGCGGCGCTCACCGCCGAGAAGGCCGCCGGGCCTCGCCGGACCCTGCGCGGGCTGGAGCTGACCGGGCGGGGGATCCCGCGGGGACACATGCCGGTCTTCGCCGGGGACACCCGGGTGGGGGAGATCACCAGCGGCACGTTCTCGCCGACCAGGAAGGTGGGGATCGCGCTGGCGCTGATCGACACCGCGCCGGGCCTGGCCGACGGCGATCTCGTGGAGGTGGACGTCCGCGGCCGGCGGATCGAGGCGCGGCTGGTCAAGCCGCCGTTCGTGCGGCCCTCCGTGCGCTGACCCGGCCCGCCGCGCCTTCCAGGCCCTTTCCGCGGGTACGGCTTTTCCGGGTACGGCCTTTCCCGGTACCGCTTTCCGCGGTACGGCCGGAGCCGGGTTCAGCCCAGCGTGACCGTGATCAGCATGACCGTGGTGGCCAGCTCCACGCAGGCCCCGAGGACGTCGCCGGTGATGCCGCCCAGCCGGCGCACGCAGTGCCGGAGCAGCACCAGCACGGCGCACCCGGCGACGGCGACGCCCACCGGCCCCAGCCACGGACGGTCCGGGGCGGCGGGCACGGCGGCGGCCGCGACGAGCGCCACGGCGAGCAGGACCGCGGGCGTGGGGACCGTCGAGGCGACCATCGCGCCCAGGCCCTCCGGGCGGGCCGGCGGGACGCCCCGGCGGCAGGCCAGGGTGATCGCCAGGCGGCCGGTGGTCCAGGCGGCGACGATCGCCCACCACGGCACCGCGGCGATCGCCGCGGCCTGGATGAGCACGGTCACGGCGAGCGCCACCACCCCGAACGGGCCGATGTCCGGCTTCTTCATGATCTCCAGGGCGGCGGGGCCGGAGCGGTAGGAGCCCAGCGCGTCGACCGTGTCCGCCAGGCCGTCCAGGTGCAGGCCGCGGGTCAGCAGCGCGCCCGCGGCCACCGCCACCCCGGCGGCGACCAGCGCCGGGGCGCCGAGTACCCGCAGCCCTCCGGCCAGGCCCGCGACGGTCAGGCCGAGCAGGGCGCCGACCAGCGGGGCGAGGCCCATCGCCACGGCCGCGGTGGGCCGGTCGACCCGGCCGCCGCGTACCGGCAGCACGGTCAGCGTCGTCACCGCCAGCCGCAGCCCGTCGGCCGCCCGGCCCGCGGCGCGCTTGGTCACGATGCCCGGCGGACGGCGAGCCCGGTGGTCACGAGCGGCCGGCCGCGCCGTCTTCGACGCCGCCGGCCGCGCTGTCTCCATCCCTGCCGGCCGGGCTTTCCTCGGCTGCGCCGGCCACGCTGCCCCCGGCCACGCCGGCCGCGCTGCCCTGCGCTACCCCGGCCGCGCTGCCTTCGGCTGCGCCGGCCGGGTTGCCGAAGCCGTCCGGGGCGGTCGCGGTCGCCGGCTCGTCTGCCGCCTCCGGGTCGTCGTCCTCCTCGGTCAGCCCACCGTCCCCCGGCTCCGCGAGCAGTGCCGGATGCACCGGCAGCGACGCCGCCAGTCCCAGCACGGTCCGCAGCATCGGCAGCGCCGCCAGCGCGTTCGCGCCCTCGCCCAGGTCCAGCCCGAGCTCCAGGACCGGCGTCAGCCCGAGCACGTCCGCCCCCTGCTTGACCAGCGCCAGCGTCCCCGCCTCGGGCAGCAGGCACCAGTGCCGGGTCTGCCCGGCCAGATCCCGCGCGACCAGTCCGGCAGCGATGCCCAGCGGACCGTCGATCAGCACCGGCAGGCGCCGCGCGGCCGCGCCGAGCAGCACGCCGGTGGCCACCGCCAGGTCCAGGCCGCCGATCTCGCGCAGGATGTCGTGGGCGCCGCGCGGCTCCTGCCGGATCCGGTGCAGCGCGTCGCGGACGGCGGCGCAGCGCACCATCCACGCGTGGTCGTCGAACCGCCCGCCGGGCAGCAGCACCCGGGGCAGCGCCGTGGCGGCCTCGGCGCCGGTGGTCGCGGCCAGCACCGCGGTCGCCGCGGCCTCCACGCCCACGCCGATGCCGGCCAGCAACAACGCGTCCCGCCCGGCGTCGGTCGCCTCGTCGGCGAGCTGCCAGCCCTGGCGCAGCGCGGTCTCCACCGCGTGCGCCTCGGTCACCGGGCCGTCCTCCATCGCGCCGGAGGCCTGCACGCGCAGCACCGCGAGGTCCGCGCCGGCCTGCCCGGCCAGCCGGCCCAGCAGGCCGATGCCCAGCTCGGTCTCGGCGACCCGGCGCTCGACGTCGAGCGGGTCGGCGCCGGCCGCGGCCCCACCGCCGTGCCGGCCGGAGATCACCACGACCCGCACCGAGGACCACGGTTGCGGGCTGGTGGTGTCCTGAGTGGCCGCGGCGAACTCGACCGCCTCGGCGACCATGCCCAGCCCGGCGCCGGGCAGGTCGACCAGGCCCAGCCGGTCCCGCGCGTCCGGGCCGGCCTCGCTGCTGGGCAGCGGCAGGTCCATGCCCGGCTGGATTCTGGTGAGGCCGGACGAGACCAGCGGCAGGCTCATCGTGGAGCCGTCCAGCGCGTCCGAGACCGGGGGCTCCGGCAGCGGGTCGGCGGCCGGCGGCGCCACGACTGTCGCCTCGACAGGCGCCGTGGCGAAGGCCGGATCGGCGGCGGGAGTGACGAAGACCGGCGGCGGGGGCGGCGCCGGCGTGGCGGTGACCACGGGCGCGCGCCGTGGGGCCGCCGCGGTGACCCTCTTCAGCCAGGTCGGCTGCCCGGCGACCACGAGCACGACGCCGTCACAGGCCGCCGCGAGCGCCTGGTTGGTCGTGCCGAGCGCGTCGGCGAACGCCCGTCCGACCGGGGTGACCGGCACCAGCGAGAGCCCCACCTCTGGGCTGACCAGCACCACCCGGGCCCGGCAGGCGCGTACCGCCGCGGCCAGCGCCGTCACGTCCGCCTCGTCGTCGTTCGGCTGCCGGGCCGGGTCGAGCACCGCGGCCACCCAGCCGCCCAGGTCGTCGACGAGCAGCGTGTCCTCCGGCCCGGCAGAGGACAGCAGCTCGGTGAGCGCCGTTGGGTCGGCGCCGGTCTCCTCGGTCGACCAGGACTGCGGCCGGCGCCGCTGATGTTCCTCGATGCGTGCCAGCCACTCGGGATCGTCCTCGCCGCCGACCGCGGTCGCCACGTACCGCACCGCCGGCGCGTCCGCCACCAGCGCTTCGGCGAACGCGGATTTGCCGGAGCGGATCCCGCCGAGCACCAGGACCGTGTTCCACCGATCTTCGGACATGCCCCGTACCTTAGAGCCGGACCGCACACGTGCACGCCGTAGGGTGGAAGCCCACCGACAGACGACGTGAGGGGGCGGCTCAATGCCGTGGAGTTGGCGGTACGAGGACGTCGACGGCAAGCCGGTCGACGGGCCGGCCGAGACGTTCAGCAGCCAGGCCGACGCCGAGTCCTGGATCGGCCAGGAGTGGCGTCAGTTGCAGGGCGGCGGCGTCAGCACGGTCACCCTGGTCGAGGACGACCGGGTCGACTATCAGATGAGCCTGCAGCCGGCGGATTGACGTGACCTACGAACCGGTCTACACGCGCACCCCGCGGAACGCGTTCGTACCGAGCCCGGTCTTCGTCGCCATCGTCGCGATCTTCGCGGTGAGCGGCGTGATGATCTGGACGAGGTTCGGCAACGTCGGGTTCGACGCGTTCCTGTTCGTCGTCTCGGGCTGGCTGGTCTCGCTCTGCCTGCACGAGTACGCGCACGCCGTCGCCGCGTACTTCTCCGGCGACCTGACCGTGGCCGAGCGGGGCTACCTGCGGCTCAACCCGCTGAAGTACACCAGCCCGCTGCTGTCCATCGTGCTCCCGGTGGTCGTGGTGATCCTCGGCGGCATCGGCCTGCCCGGCGGCGCGGTCTGGATCGACCACCGGTACATCGACAGCCGCACCAAGGATTCGCTGATCAGCGCGTCCGGGCCGCTCACCAACGTCATCCTGGCGTTGGTGGCGGCGTCCCCGTTCCTGGTCGGACTCGGACCGGACATCGTGGAGACCGGCTTCCGGACGGTCGTCTACACCGACCACCCGGAGTTCTGGCAGGCGCTCTCACTGCTCGCGTTCCTGCAGATCACCGCGAGCGTGCTGAACCTGCTGCCGATCCCGGGCCTGGACGGCGGCAGCATCCTGCGGCCCTGGCTGAGCCCGGCCTACCGCCGGGCCTGGGACACGTTCGCCCCGTTCGGTTTCCTGCTGCTGTTCGTGGCGCTCTGGCAGACCGATCTCGGAAGGTACTTCTCCGATCTGGTCTCCTGGCTCGCCGAGTTCATCGGGCTGAACACCGGCCTGATCTCCGGAGGCCTCGATCTGATGCGTTTCTGGAGCTGAGATCGGTGGCCGCGCCCGCGCTCCGGGGATCGCGCCCCGGAGAGCCGTCGACGAGGACCGGAACGGACGAGGCGAAGCCGTGGTCCGTTCCGGCGCCCTCGCCGACGACGGGCGCAACCGGGTTTACGGGCGCTTGGCGGGGCTGGTCGTCAGCCCGGGGTCGCGGGTGACGATCGGGTCGACGATCTCGTCGATCGCCTTCAGCAGTGCGGGCTCCAGCTTCACCCCGGACGCCTTGACGTTGTCCCGGACCTGCTCGGGCCGGGACGCGCCGATGATCGCCGCGGAGACGTTCGGGTTGTTCAGCACCCAGGCGATCGCGAGCTGCCCCATGGTCAGCCCGGCCTCGTCGGCGAGCGGCCGGAGACGGGCGACCGTGTTCAGCACGTCGTCCTCCAGCCAGCGGGCGATGAACCCGGCGCCGGACTTCTCGTCGGTGGCCCGCGACCCGGCCGGCGGCTGCTCGCCCGCCTTGTACTTGCCGGTCAGCACCCCCTGCGCCAGCGGCGACCAGACGATCTGACCCAGCCCCAGCTCCTGCGACGCCGGCACCACCTCGGCCTCGATCACCCGCCACAGGATCGAGTACTGCGGCTGGCTCGACACCAGACGGATCCGCAGGTCGTCGGCGAGCGCCTTGGCGGCGCGGATCTGCGAGGCGTCCCACTCGGACACGCCGATGTAGTGCGCCTTGCCCGCCCGGACCACGTCGGCGAACGCCTCCATGGTCTCCTCCAGCGGCGTGTTGTGGTCGTACCGGTGTGCCTGGTAGACGTCCACGTAGTCAGTGCCGAGCCGGCGCAGCGAGCCGTCGATCGAGGTCATGATGTGCTTGCGGGACAGGCCGCTGTCGTTGGCGCCCGGCCCGGTCCGCCAGTACACCTTGGTGAGGATTTCCAGGCCGTCGCGGCGCTCGTCCTTCAGCGCCCGGCCCAGCACCTCCTCGGCCCGGGTGCCGGCGTAGACGTCGGCGGTGTCGAACGTGGTGATCCCGGACTCGAGGGCCGCGCGCACACAGGCGAGCGCGGCCTCCTCCTCCACCTGGGACCCGTGGGTGATCCAGTTGCCGTAGGCGATCTCACTGACCAGAAGGCCGGAACGGCCGAGATGACGGAACTCCATACCTAGAACCCTATCGAAGTACTAGAGAACCGGCCGCCGGTCCGGGCGTGCCCGCCCGATCTCCTCGACCGCGTCGGCGCGCTCCACGTACCGGGTCTCCACCAGCAGCTGGCCCTGCCGGTCCACGGCGCCCCAGCGCCCCGCCTCGTCGGCGATCAGGAACGCCGACGGGTGCAGCACCACGGCCTTGTGCACCGGCGCCAGCACCTGCTGCCCGGCCCGGTCCACCACGCCGAAGCCGGTGCCCGCGTCGACCACCGCGAATCCGGTGTCGCTGAAGCCGTCGACCGGCCCGCCGGTGCTCAGCACCGTGGCGAACTGCCGGTACTTCGGCTGCACCGCGATCCGCCCGTGCTTGTCGACGGCACCCCAGGCGCCGCCGCGCCGGAACAGCGCCAGCCCGTTGCGGAACGGCCGGACGTCCTCGAACCCGCCCGGCACGATCAGCCGCTCGTTCCGGTCGATCGCGAACCAGCCGCCCTCGGCGTCCCGGGTCACCCAGGCCACACCCTCGGCGAACCCGCCGGCCGCGAGATACCCGGAGTCCGCGCCGATCAGCACCGCCCCGGAGGCGTCGATCAGCTCCCAGGCCGGCGACTCGGGGCGCCGCACCCACGCGACCCCCTCGGCGAACGGCTGGGCCTGCGCGTACCGCGGCTCGACCGCCGCGGCGTACCCCCAGAGGTTCGTCCCGTCGTCGCGCAGCGGCACCGGCGCCGGTGGCAGGTTCAGCAGCTCCTCGCGGGAGCGGGGGTACGGGCCCCAGCCGTCGCCGGACCGCCGCGAGATCACGTCGAGCGCCAGCTCGATCCGCTCCACCAGCTCCGGATCGCCACCCTGACACAGGTCCAGCGCCCGCTCGAAGTGGTTCACCGCCTCCAGCAACCGCCCCTGCTCGAACGCCGACCGCCCGGCCAGCTCGCGGATCTCCGCCCGCACCCGCGCCGGCAGTTCCGGCGAGTCGGCCCGCGCGTACAGCCGGTCCGCCTCGCCGAACTCGCCACGCCACTGCAGCACGTGCGCCAGCCGGGTCTGCGTGATCGACACGGTCCGCGCCTCGCCGGAGGCCTCCGCGTGCCGCAGCGCCTCGCGCCCGTCGGCCAGCGCGTCGTCCAGCTCGCCGAGCACCCGGGAGACGACCGCGCGCAGGCTGAGCAGCCCGGCGCGCACGTTGTCCCGCTCGGCGAACTCCAGCCGGTCGGTCAGCCGGTCGATCAGGTCCCAGAGCCGGTCCGGCTCGTCGATCTGCTCGCGTAGCGTCCGCGGATCGAACATCCAGGGGTAGGCGGCGAGGATCTCCTCCGGGTCGGCACGCCGCCGGTCCGCCGGGGCGCGCTGGTCCCGCCGCTGCCGGATCGGCTCGATCGCCGCCTCTCCGAGGCGAGGACCAGGTTCCTGGTCCGAGCCGTCCGCCGCGGCCGGCTCGCTTCCCGATGCGACGGTACGTACGTCCGGGTCCGCGACCGGCCCGTCCACGATCCCAGCCGCCTCGGTCGCGACGGGCGTCTCCGCCACGGTGCCCGTGGTCTCAGCGACCTGGCTTGTGGCCGGCGCCTCGGCCGCGGTGTCCGCGGTGTCAGCGACCTGGCTTGCGGCCGGCGTCTCGGCCGCGGTGTCCGCGGTGTCAGCGACCTCGCTTGCGGCCGGCGCCTCGGGAACTCCGGCGGGTTCAGCCGTTCCGGCCGCGGCCGGCGTCTCGGCCGCGGTGTCCGCGGTCTCGGCCGACCCGGTCGCGGAAGTGTCGCCATCGACGGATGCGGACTCCCTGTCCGTCCCGCCCGCCACGGGCTCCTCGACGATGGGCGGGACGGCGGCGGTCGTCTCGGTCGCGGTGTCGTCGGCGAGTGCGATGACCGGCTCGGTCCCGCTGTGGTGGTGCGCAGCGACGGATCCCGGTTCGGACGAGCCGTGGGCGTCCCCGGACGCCGGTCCCGCACCGGCACTCGCCGTTCCGGCCGAGACACCGCCGTCCTTCGGAGCGCTCGCCGTCCAGGCGACTTCAGCCGCCGCAGCCGGGCCGTCCTCGTCCAGCTCACCCGCAGCAGCCGAGTCCCCCTCGTCCGGCTCACGCGCTCCAGCCGGGTCCCCTTCGTCGGGCTCGTCGGTCGTGGCCGGGTCCGCTTCGTCGGGCTTATCGGTCGTGGCCACGGGCTCCGCCACGGCGGGCGGCCACCCCGGAATGCTGACATCCACCTCAGCGCCGGCCAACTGCCCGGCAAAGCCGCTTACCGGACTGACCGGCCGTTCCGCGATCTCGGCGTCCTCCGTGCCGACCTCGGAGCCACCCACCCCGCTGACCGGCCGCGCCACGAGATCAGGCGTGGGGGCCGGGCTGGCCGGCTGGGCCGGGAGGTCAGGGGCCGGGGCCGGGCTGGCCGGCTGGGCCGGGAGGTCAGCGGCCGGGGCCGGGCTGACCGGCTGGTCCACCGGGGCGGTGGCGGGTACGGCGCTGACCGGTTCCTCCACGAGGTCGCGGACCAGCACGATCTCATCGGCGGATTCGGTAGGCACGGCGACGTCGCCGGGCGTCGGCTCGGCCAGCGGCACGCCCGCCCCGGAGACGGGCACCAATTCCGCCGGTTCCGGCTCACCCGGCGACGCCTGGTCCGCGGCTTCGTGCGCGCCGGCGGCCCGTTCGGTCTCCGGCTGCTCGTGCCGGCCCGGCCGCTCGAAGACCTCGGCCCGCTCATGCCGCCCGAACCCGGCGTGCGCGGCAGCGATCCACTCCGGAATGTCCCCGCCCGGGTTCTCGTTCCCGAGCGGACTCTCCTGCAGCTCCTCCACCCGCGCGTGGCTGTGGTGTCCCACCGGGCCGGCCGGGGACGCCATCTCCGGCTCGGCGGCCTCCGACGTGGACTCCTCCCAGTCGCCCGCCGCCGGAACGTCCTCCAGCGCCAGCCGTGCCTGCGTGACCTCCAAGGCGCTCGGCTCGGGACCCTCGATCGTCAGGCGGGTCTGGGTGATCTCGGCATCGTCCGGCATCGGAACCGTCAGCCGAGCGTGCGTGATCTCCGCATCGCTCGCCGCAACAACCTCCGCCTGGCCGGTCCGGGCCGGAGCAGTCTGTGCCGCGGCGGCGTCAGGCGAAGCAGTCGGCGCCGCGGCGACCTCGGCCGGAGCGGCCTGCGGCGCGGAGTTCTGAGCAGCGGCCTCGGACTCGGCGCCCGGGGACTCCGCGTCCGAGGCGGCCTCGGCCTCGGCGATGAACCACCCGGCCGGCCTGGCCGGTTCCGCCTCGACCACGATCTCCGGGTCCGCCAGCGGCGAGGTCTCCGGAACCGGCGTCTCGGCGCCGAGCCCGCTCATCGACAGCAGCCAGCCGAGCCCACGCGGCTCCGTGGCGGGTTCCGCCGCGCCCGCGGGCTGCGGCGTGCCCTCTCCGAGCGGAAGCCCGGTGACCGGCCGCTCGACCCCTGCAAAGGACTGCGGCGTGGCCGGAGCCTCCGCCTCCGCAAAGGACTGCGGCGTGGCCGGAGCCTCCGGTCCTGCGAACGGCATGTCCGAGACGGCCCGGCGGGGATCGATGGCCTGGGTGCGCTCCTCCGACGGGAACGAGGCTCCGGCGGGCTGACCCGGCTGCACCTGGCCGTGCGCGAACTGACCCTGGCCGAGTTCCTGCTCCGGCACCCCGGCGGCGCGCCACCCGGCAATCCCGGAGACGGGGGCGGCCCCGGCGGCCGGACCCTGCCCAGGAACCGGCGCCGACGCGATCCCGGAGACGGGAGCGGGAGCCATCCCGGAGACGGGTGCCGGAGCCATTCCGGAGACGGGTGCCGAGGCGATGCCGGAGACCGGAGCGGAAGCCACCCCGGAGACCGGATGCACCGGAGCCGGCCCGGGCCGCGGGGCAGTGCCCGGCCGCCCCTGGCCCGGATGCGCCGGAGCCTGCCCGGGATGCGCCTGGGCCGGCGGCGGGGTGTACCCGGGCGGCAACGGCGCGCCCGGGTAGACCGCCGCGGGCGGCACCACCGGCTGCTGCGGCGTCACCCGGGTCGGCTGAGCAGCCGGCCGCGCAGGAGCCGGACTGTTCCGCTCCTGCGGGACCGGCCGGAGGTCGAAGGGCGCCTCGGGCGTACGCCCGGCGTCACGCCGTGCCGGGAACGCGCTCGGCGGGGCAGGTCGCGCACTGCCGTAGGTGGGTCCGGCCGGCGAGACCTGCCGTGGCCCCGGACCGGTCCGCGGCCCACCCTGCTCGGGCATGGGCCGCCGCTGGGGAAGCCCGCCCTCCTGTTCGGGCGCGGGCCGGCGCTGCGGGAACCCGCCTTCCTGCTCGGGCATGGGCCGGCGCTGCGGGAACCCGCTTTCCTGCTCGGGCCGCCCCGCGAAACCACCCTGAGCCCCGAACCGGGACTGCGACGGGGGCGGAGGAACCGGCGCACCCGGCGCCGCGGCCCCACCCCGCACCGGCTGCCCCGCACCAGGCCCCGGCCGTCCCCACTGCTGCTGCGGCTGGGGGCCGGGCTGCTGCGGCTGGGGGCCGGGCTGCTGCCCCCACCCCTCCGGCCCGCGCGGCGCGGGCCCGTCCGGGCGGGGCACCCGGGCCGCTCCGGCAGCACCGGACCGCCCCGGCGACACCGGACCGGAGGCGGGCCGGCCGGGCGAGACGGGCGCCGACGATCCCGGGACGGAGCCGGGATTCACCGGTACGGAAGGAGCCCCGCGCCCGTAGACCGCAGCCGCCCCACGCCGCTGATCCCCGTACGGCCGGTTCCACGACGCTTCGTCCCGGGAGTCACGCCGGCCACCGCCGTACCGCTGCGGATCCTCGGCCGGAACCCGGCCACGGCCCTGCGGCGCGCCGCCTCCCGGAGCCGAGCTGACCGGCGCCGCCCCGGACGAGCCGTGCGGCGTCTCGGAGACCGGGGTGTACACGGCCTTGCGCCGGCCCGGATCGCCGGGGTACCGCTGGCCGGGAAGCGGCTCCCACTCCCAGGTGATCTCGTAGACCCACGCCGGTTCGTCGTCCCAGCCTTCCGCGCCCGGGCGGGAGCTCCAACCGTTCATCGGGCAGCCAGGCCCGGCGATTGGCAACGCTCCGTCACGGCGAACTCCAACGTGTGTCAAAAAATCGAGCCGTGGCCGGCCGGGGACCCGGGTACAGTCTCCCGGCTCCACTGCGGGTCGGTGGAAAGGAGACTAGCGGCGTGGCCGGGAAGGACGCCAGCGTGCTCACGATCTCTCCGGATGGGCCGTTACGCGGCTCGATTACTACTTTCGGTGCACTGGCCGGGTCGGGTTTCCGGCGCTACACCACCTATCGTCAGGCCACCATAGCCGGAACGTTCACCAATGTGGTCTTCGGCTACCTGCGCTGTTATGTCCTGCTCGCGGTGGCGGCGAGCACGCTGGGCAACCGACCGGCCGGGTACGACACGGAACAGCTCGCCACGTACGTCTGGTTGGGTCAGGGGCTACTCAGTGTAGTGATGCTGTGGGGCTGGTCGGAGCTCGCCGAACGCATCCGAACCGGTGACGTCGCGTCCGATCTGTTACGTCCGGTTCCGCCGCTCGTGGCATATCTGGCGGCCGACCTGGGCCGGTCGGCGCACGCCATGCTCACCCGGTTCGTCGCCCCGGTGGTGGTCGGCGCCCTGTGCTTCCCGCTGCGGGTGCCGACCCGCTGGCAGACGGTCCCGCTCTTCCTGGTCTCGGTGCTGCTCGCGGTGGTGGTCAGCTTCGGCTGCCGGTACCTGGTGAACGCCACCGCGTACTGGCTGCACGACGCCCGCGGCCCGATCATGATGTGGGTGCTCGGCGCCGGCGTGCTGGGCGGCCTGTACTTCCCGCTGCGCCTGCTGCCGGACTGGCTGGCGATCACGCTCTGGCTGGGCACCCCGATGCCGAGCATCCTGCAGACCCCGCTGGACGTGGCCGCCGAGCGGGACGGCCCGGACCTGCAGCTGGCGCTGGTCGCGCTGCAGGCCGGCTGGGCGGTCGCGTTGCTGGCGCTGGCCGCGGCGGTGCAGCGCCGGGCCGAGCGCAGGCTGGTGGTGCAGGGTGGGTGAGCTGCGGGCGTACGCGGCCCTGGCGGGCGCCCAGGCCAGATCGGTGCTCGCCTACCGTGCCTCGTTCGTCGTCGAGCTGCTCGGCAACGTCGGTGCCACGGTCTTCGACGTGCTCACCGTGCTGGCGCTGTTCCGCGCCACCGACCGGATCGGCGGCTTCGCGCTGCCCGAGGCGCTGCTGATGACGAGCATCACGTCCGCCGGTTTCGCGCTGGCCGACTTCCTGATCGGCAATGTGGACCGGCTCAAGACCTACGTCCGGGCCGGCACTCTGGACGCGGTGCTGGTCCGGCCGCTCGGCGCGCTGCCCCAGTTGCTGCTCATGGACCTGCCGATGCGCAAGCTGCTGCGGGTGGTGTTCGGGTTCGGCGTGCTGGCCGTCGCGCTCGGCCTGAACGACATCGACTGGACGCCGGCCCGAGTGTTGTTGATCACCCTCTCGCCGCTGTGCGGCATGGTGTTCCTCGGCTCGATCTTCGTGATCAGCGCGAGCCTGGCGTTCTGGTGGGTGGACTCGGGTGAGGTCGGCTCCGCGTTCACCTACGGGGGGCGGGACTTCGCGTCATACCCGATCACCGTCTACGGCCCGGTCTTCCGCGGCCTGTTCGCGTACGCCCTCGGTTTCGCCTTCGTCTCCTACCAGCCGGCGCTGGCCCTGCTCGGCCGCGCCGACCCGCTGGGTCTGCCGTCCGGGGCCGGCTTCGCCGCGCCCTTGGTCGCGCTCGCCGCGGCGGCCGTCGCCACCGGTGTCTGGCGCACCGGGATCCGCCACTACCGGAGCACTGGATCATGATCAGAACCGACAACCTCACGAGGAATTTCACCGTACGGATCAAGCGCGGCCGGTTCCGCCGGGAGAAGCGCACAGTCGAGGCGGTCGCCGGCGTGTCCCTGGACATCGGGGCGGGGGAGATGGTCGGCTACATCGGCCCGAACGGCGCCGGGAAGTCCACCACGTTGAAGATGCTGACCGGGGTGCTCACCCCGTCCAGCGGCGAGGCGCGGGTGTGCGGCCTGCGCCCGGTCCCGGAGCGCACCAAGCTGGCCCTGCGCATCGGGGTGGTCTTCGGCCAGCGCTCGCAGCTCTGGTGGGACCTGCCGCTGCACGAGTCGTTCGCCCTGCTCCGGCACATCTACCGGGTGCCGGCGGGGGAGCATGCCGCCCGGCTGCGCCGCTGCCGCGAGCTGCTGGACCTGGACGACTTCCTGGACACCCCGGTCCGCCAGTTGTCCCTGGGCCAGCGGATGCGCGGCGAGCTGACCGCGGCGCTGCTGCACGGCCCGCGGGTGCTGTTCCTGGACGAGCCGACGATCGGCCTGGACGTGGTGAGCAAGCAGGCGGTCCGCTCGTTCCTGGCCGAGCTGGGCGCGAGCGGGGACGTCACGCTCGTGCTGACCACGCACGACCTGGCCGACATCGAGCGGCTCTGCGAGCGCCTGGTGGTGATCGACCACGGGCGGGTGGTGCACGACGGGACGATCGAGGCGCTGCACGCCCGGTACGGGTCGCGCCGCAGCCTGGTCGCCGACCTGTCGTCGCCGTTGCCCGAGGGTTTCGAGCTGCCCGGCGCCACGCTGGTCGGCGTCGAGGCGGACCGGCACCGGGTCACGTTCGCGCTGGACGGCGTGACCGCCGGGGCGGCGGTGGCGCAGCTGGTGGCCGCGGTCCCGATCCGCGACCTGTCGGTCGTCGAGCCCGACATCGAGGACGTGGTGGCCCGCCTCTACACCACTTGACCACACCCGCGGCTTGCGGTTGCCGGCCGGCTTCCGGAGGCGTCTCGGCCCCGGAGGGCCTCTCGGAGCCGGCTCGCGGCCGATGCCCGGCTGTCAGGGGTGCCTCGCGCGTTCTGGTCAGCGGTGTTCCATGATCAGGACGGCCCAGGACGGTTCGAGCGCCTCGTACCGGTGCGCCACGTCACCCGCGAACGTCACGTAGTCGCCAGGCCCCACCTCGACCGGCTCCTCCACCGGCCCGGTCCGGATCCGCCCCGCGCCCACCACGATGTGCTCCACGCTGCCCGGGATGTGCGCTTCCGCCTCCCGGGCTTCGCCCGGTTCGAGCTCCATCAGATACAGATCCCGCCGTACGTGCGGTGAGCCGGCCGCCAGCAGCGTCGCCACGAAGTCGGCGCGGTCGGCGCGCAACCGCGTCGTTCCCTCGCCCGCGCGGATCACCCGCACCCGGGCCGGCTCCGGCTCGACCAGCCGGCTGAACGGCACCCCGAGCGCCACCCCGAGCGCCCACAGCGTCTCGATGCTCGGGTTCCCGCTGCCGGCCTCGAGCTGCGACAACGTCGACTTGGCCAGTCCGGCCCGGCGGGCCAGCTCGGCCAGCGAGATCCCGGCCCGGTCGCGCTCGCGGCGCAACGCGGCGGCGATGACGGCGAGCGGCGGCGCCGGCTGATTCATCCCTGTTCGCTCCATCGTTCACTTCGTTCGGTTTGACGAACGCTCGACCTTCGTTCAGCATAACGAACCATGGGTACGTTATATCGAACGCGCGCCCGCCCCCGCGACGTGGCCGCGCTGGCCGCCGCGACACTGGCCACCGGGGCGTCGTTCGGCGCCATCACGATCGCGTACGGCCTTCCGGCCTGGCTGCCCAGCCTGATGTCGACAGTGGTCTTCGCCGGCGGCGCCCAGTTCCTCGCCGCCGGTCTGCTGGCCGCCGGCAACCCGGTCGCCGCGGTCCTGGCAGGCCTGCTGCTGAACGCCCGCCACCTGCCGTTCGGCCTGGCCGTCGCGGACACGCTGGGCCCGCGGTGGCGCGATCGGCTGATCGGCAGTCACCTGATGACCGACGAGGTGGTCGCGTTCACGCTGGCCGAGGAGACCCCCGCGGCCCGCCGCCGGATCTACTGGCTGGTCGCCGTCGCCCTGGTCATCGCCTGGAACATCGGCACGGTCCTCGGTGTCCTGTTGGGCGGGGTCACCGGCGACCCGGACACGTGGGGCCTGGACGCGGCCTTCCCGGCGGCGCTGCTCGCCCTGATCCTGCCGTCGCTCAAGGACCGCGACACGCGCCGGGTGGCTCTCTCCGGAGCCGCGGCGGCGGTGCTGCTGACGCCGGTCCTGCCGGCCGGGGTCCCGGTGCTCGCCGCGCTCCTGGGCCTGCTCACCCTCCTCCGCCCCGCCCGCTTCACCCGTGCCCACGCGGTCGCCGCCACGCCCGTCGATGCCCACGCGGTCGATGCCCACGCGGTCGGCGCCGCGCCGGCCGGTGCCGACGCGGGTGAGATCCGCGCCATCGAAGCCCACGACGGCGCTGCCCGCGCCGAGCCGATCCCCAGCTCCCGGCCGGACGAGCCGGATCTGGCCGTCTCGGAGGAGCCGGTACCCGGGAGGAACCCATGTTGATCGCCGCGATCGTCGCCCTCGGCGTCGGCACCTACGCCATGCGCCTGAGCGGCGTTCTGCTCCGCGACCGCCTCGAACTCTCGCCAGCCCTGCAGCGGCTGCTCCCGATGACCGCCGCCGCTCTGCTGGCTGCCCTCACCGGAACCGCGGCCCTGATGGCCGGCACCGAGTTCGCCGGTGTCGCGCGCCCGGCCGGCGTGGCCGTCGGCGCCCTGCTGGCCTGGCGCAGAGTCCCGTTCATCCTGGTGGTGGTAGCCGCCGCGGCCACCGCCGCCCTGCTCCGCCTGGCCGGCGTGCCGTGATCCGGGTCCCGGCGCCCGCCGGGCCCGGCCGGACCTCAGATCTTCGCGCCGAGCTCCACCTTCGGCTTCGGGACACGCATCCGGCGGAACGTCAGGGCCCGCATGATCCCGTAGAGATACAGCGAGCCCATCCGCTGCGTCGTGTCCGGGAAGCGCGCGCTGATCGCGCGCTTGATCCGCCGTGCGATGAAGATGCTGTCCACCACCACGGCCAGCGCCAGCAGCGCCCACAGCACGTTGCTGGCCAGCTGGACCGTCGTGTTCCGGATGACCGAACCGACCATCACGATCACCGCGCCGGCGATGAAGAACGAACCGACCGTGCGGCGGGAGTCGACGATGTCGCGGACCAGGGAACGCTCCGGGCCGCGGTCGCGGGCCAGCAGGTAGCGCTCATCACCGTTGCGCATGCCCTCGGACGCCTCGGCACGCTCCGCCCGCTGCCGCTCGCGCATCTGCTTGAGCGCTTCCTTGCGGTCGGCCGGCGCCGCCTCCACCCGGCGGCCCTGCGGGACGCGCTTGGGCGTCACCACGCCGAGCTCCTTCTTGCTGGGCGTGTAGCTCTTGCGGCGGTTCTCGGCGGCGGCCGTCTCCTCGGCTAGCGAGGTGGTGGCGTCTTCGACGAGGTCGGCTGGCTTGCGGCGAAACAGCGGGGACACGACACGAGCGTAGCCAAACGGCGCGGTGCGTCGTACACCGCGCCGTTGATCGAAACGAAAATGCAGCTCAGGGACGTTCGACGTGCGCGCCCAGGGCGGCCAGCTTCTGCTCGAAGTCCTCGTAACCGCGCTTGATCAGGTTGACTCCGTAGACCCGCGAGGTGCCCTCGGCGGCCAACGCCGCGATCAGGTGCGCGAATCCGGCCCGCAGGTCGGGGATGACCAGGTCGGCGGCGTGCAGTTTGGACGGGCCGGCGATCACCGCGGAGTGCATGAAGTTGCGGCGGCCGAACCGGCACGGGGTGCCGCCCAGGCAGTCCCGGTAGACCTGGATGGTGGCGCCCATCGAGTTGAGCGCCTCGGTGTAGCCGAGCCGCTGCTCGTACACCGTCTCGTGCATGATCGAGATGCCGCGGGCCTGGGTCAGCGCGACCACCAGCGGCTGCTGCCAGTCGGTCATGAACCCGGGGTGCACGTCGGTCTCCAGCGCCACGGCCTTGAGCTCGGTGCCCGGGTGCCAGAATTTGATGCCGCCCTCGGCGCCGGTCACGCCGTCGCGGGCCACCCGGTCGTCGGTGATCTTCAGCTCGCCGCCGATGTTCCGGTAGACGTTGAGGAACGTCATCATGTCGGTCTGCCGGGCGCCGAGCACCTCGATCTCGCCGCGGGTGGCGAGCGCGGCGGCGGCCCAGCTGGCGGCCTCGATCCGGTCCGGGATCGGCTTGTGCTCGTAGCCGTAGAGCTTCGGCACGCCCTGGATCTCGATGACCCGGTCGGTGTGCACCGTGATGATCGCGCCCATCTTCTGCAGGACGCAGATCAGGTCGATGATCTCCGGCTCGATCGCGGCGTTGCGCAGCTCGGTGACGCCCTCCGCGCGGACCGCGGTGAGCAGCACCTGCTCGGTGGCGCCGACGCTCGGGTACGGCAGCTCCAGCTTGGCGCCGTGCAGCCCGTTCGGCGCGCTCAGGTGCATGCCCTCGGGCGTCTTGTCGACGACCGCGCCGAACTCGCGCAGCGCCTTCATGTGGAAGTCGATCGGGCGCGGCCCGATGTGACAGCCGCCCAGGTCCGGGATGAACGCGTGCCCGAGCCGGTGCAGCAGCGGGCCGCAGAGCAGGATCGGGATCCGGCTGGAGCCGGCGTGCACGTTGATCTCGTCGGTGCTGGCGCTCTCCACGTTCGTGGGGTCCATCACCAGCTCGCCGTCCTCGGCGCCGTCACTCACCTTGACGCCGTGGAGTCCGAGCAGGCCGCGGACCACTTCGACGTCGCGGATGCGCGGCACGTCGTAGAGGCGGCTCGGCGACTCGCCGAGCAGCGCGGCGACCATCGCCTTGGAGACCAGGTTCTTGGCGCCACGGACCCGGATCTGTCCCTGCAGCGGCGTCCCGCCGTGCACGATCAGGACATCTTCGGTCAACGTAACCTCCAGCCGGCGGGCGCGCTGCGCCCAATGATCGAGGGGCAGGAAACTCGGGCGGGGGTACCCGATTCTGCAACCGGGGAAGCATAGCGCTGAGTGACAACTTTGCCAGTCGTGGCGCGGCTGGAAAACGGAGTAGCCGGGCAATCACCCAACGGTAGGAGATCTCCCGACTACACAGCGTTACGGCAGGGCCAGCATCTGGTCGAGCGCGACACGCGCCTCGTGCGCGGTCTTCTCGTCCACCGTGATCACGTTCGGCACGCGGCCGGCGACCAGCTCCTCCAAGGTCCACACCAGGTGGGGGAGGTCGATCCGGTTCATCGTCGAGCAGTAGCAGACCGTCCGGTCGAGGAACATGATCTGCTTGTCGGGGTGTGCCAGGGCCAAGCGGCGGACCAGGTTGAGCTCGGTGCCGACGGCCCAGGCCGATCCGGCCGGAGCGGCGTCGAGGGTCTTGATGATGTATTCGGTCGAGCCGACCTGGTCGGCGGCGCGCACCACCTCGTGCCGGCACTCCGGGTGGACCAGCACGTTCACCCCCGGGACGCGCTCGCGCACCTCGCGCACGCTGTCCAGGGTGAACCTGCCGTGCACCGAGCAGTGCCCGCGCCAGAGGATCATCCGGGCGTTGCGCAGCTGCTCGTCGGTCAGGCCGCCGTGCGGCTTGTGCGGGTCGTAGAGCACGCAGTCGGCCAGATCGAAGCCCATCTCCAGCACCGCGGTGTTGCGGCCCAGGTGCTGGTCGGGCAGGAAGAAGACCTTGGAGCCCTGCTCGAAGGACCAGGTCAGCGCGCGCTTGGCGTTGGACGAGGTGCAGACCACACCCTTGTTGCGGCCGACGAAACCCTTGATGTCGGCTGACGAGTTCATGTACGTCACCGGGACGACGTCGCCGGCGATGCCCAGGTCCTGGAAGTGCTCCCAGGCGGTCTCCACCTGGCCGAGCACCGCCATGTCGGCCATCGAGCAGCCGGCCGCCAGGTCGGGCAGGACGACCCGCTGCTCGGGCTTGGTCAGGATGTCCGCGCTCTCGGCCATGAAGTGCACGCCGCAGAAGACGATGAACTCGGCCTCCGGGCGGGCCGCGGCCTGCTGGGCGAGCTTGAACGAGTCGCCCGTGACATCGGCGAACTGGATCACCTCGTCGCGCTGGTAGTGGTGCCCCAGCACGAACACCCGGTCGCCGAGCGCGGCCTTGGCCGCCGCGGCGCGGGCGACCAGATCCGGGTCGCTGGGGGCGGGCAGCTCGCCGGGGCAGTCCACGCCCCGCTCGCTCGCCGGGTCGGTGCCCCGGCCGAGAAGCAGCAGGGCAACGGGGGTGTTTCCGGGTTCGGTCCAGGTCGACGTCACGGGACTCATGGTCGCACAGCCCCCCGGACGGCAGCTGCGGCCCGACGGGGTGTGCTGGCACACTCCTGGGGTGCGCGTACTGATCTGTCCGGACAAGTTCGCCGGCACCCTTTCCGCCCCGGAAGTCGCCCAGGCGATCGCCGACGGCTGGGCCGTCCCGTCCGACGAGCTGATCCGGCTGCCGATCGCGGACGGCGGGCCGGGCTTCGTCGACGTGCTGGCCACCGCGCTGGACGGGCGCCGGATCCCGGTGCACACGGTGGATCCGCTGGGCCGCCCGGCGCGCGGGGAGATCCTCTACGCGAACGGGACCGCCTATGTGGAGAGCGCGCAGGCCTGCGGCCTGCACCTGCTGACGCGCGAGGAGCGGAACCCCAACACCACCACGTCGTACGGCCTGGGCCTGCTCCTGGCTGCCGCCGTCGAGACCGGCGCGGCCCAGGTGGTGGTCGGCCTCGGCGGGTCGGCGGTGAACGACGCGGGCGCCGGCATGCTCGCCGCGCTGGGCGCCGCCCCGGTCGACGCCGCGGGCTACGCGCTGCCCTACGGCGGCGCCCCGCTGATCACCGCCGCCGCGCTCACCGGCCCGCCCCGGTTGCGGCAGGTCGCGCTGGTGGCGGCCACGGACGTGGACAATCCGCTGACCGGGCTGCACGGGGCCAGCAACGTGTTCGGGCCGCAGAAGGGCGCGACCCGTGACGACGTGCTGCGGCTGGACGCCGCGCTGGAGCACTTCGCCGCCGTGCTGGAGCAGGCTTTCGGTCTCGAGGATCTGGCCACCCGGCCCGGAGCCGGAGCGGCCGGCGGGTTGGGGGCCGCGCTGATCGCCCTCGGCGCCCGGGTGACCTCGGGGATCGGCCTGGTCAGCGAGCTGATCGGGCTGAACCGGGAACTGGACGCGGCGGATCTGGTGATCACCGGGGAAGGCAGCTTCGACCACCAGTCGCTGCGCGGGAAGGTGGTGGCCGGCATCGCGGCCGGCGCGCGCGACCGGGGCCTGCCCTGCGTGGTGCTGGCCGGGCGCAACGAGACCGGGCACCGGGAGGCCTCGGCGGCGGGGGTGACCGAGACGCACACGCTCGTGCAACATTTCGGCTCGGTCGCGACCGCGATGGCGGAACCGGCGCGCGGCCTGCGGGAACTCGCCGGACGCCTGTCCCGGCAATGGAGTCGCTGATCTCGGCCCGCCCGGATTGGGAATCCCGGGGAATAGGGTTAGCGTTGCGTGGTACGGCACATGACCGCACTTGGCAGGGAGATACCCAGTGACCACTGAAGCGCACACCGAGGCGACCGAGGCGACCGCCCCGACCGGCGTCATCTTGACCGACGTCGCGGCTGTGAAGGTCAAGGCCCTGATCGAGCAGGAAGGGCGCGACGACCTGCGCCTGCGCATCGCCGTACAGCCCGGTGGCTGCTCCGGCCTGCGCTACCAGCTCTTCTTCGACGAGCGTTCGCTCGACGGCGACGTCGTGAACGACTTCGGCGGCGTCGAGGTCGTGGTGGACCGGATGTCCGCGCCGTACCTGGCGGGCGCCACCATCGACTTCGCGGACCGGATCGACGCGCAGGGCTTCACGATCGACAACCCGAACGCGCAGAACTCCTGCGCCTGCGGTGACTCGTTCCACTGATCGGGCAACCGCTGCGCTGGCCCGTGGCGTAACCAGCAGGCAACTTCGTATCCGAACAGGCCGTCCCGTTCACGGGGCGGCCTGTTCCACGTCATCGCCCGGTAGTCTCTAGTCGTAACGACCCCCTGTTCCCGACCCTGAGGGCCGCCATGAAGATCGCCGTCACCGGCTCGATCGCCACCGACCATCTGATGCACTTCCCGGGCCGGTTCGCCGACCAGCTCATCGCCGACCAGCTGCACAAGGTCTCGCTCTCGTTCCTCGTCGACGACCTGGTGGTACGCCGCGGCGGCGTCGCGCCGAACATCGCGTTCGGGATGGGCAAGCTCGGTCTACGGCCCATCCTGGTGGGCGCGGTCGGCGCCGACTTCGCCGACTACCGGTCCTGGCTGGAGCGGCACGGGGTGGACTGCGACTCGGTGCACATCAGCGACGTGGCGCACACCGCCCGGTTCGTCTGCACCACCGACGACGACCTCAACCAGATCGCCTCGTTCTACGCCGGCGCGATGAGTGAGGCACGCAACATCGAGCTCGCCCCGGTCGTCGACCGGCTCGGCGGCATCGAGCTGGTGCTGATCAGCGCCAACGACCCGGCCGCGATGATCCGCCACTCGCAGGAGTGCCGCAGCCGGGGCTACCGGTTCGCCGCCGACCCGTCGCAGCAGCTGGCCCGGATGGACGGCTCCGACGTGCTGAGCCTGATCCGCGGCGCGGACTACCTGCTGACCAACGAGTACGAGCGGTCCCTGCTGGAGACCAAGTCCGGCCTCACCGGCGAGCAGGTGCTCGACGAGGTGCGGATCCGGGTCACCACGCTCGGCAAGGACGGCGTGGAGATCACCGGCCGGGACATCGAGCGGATCCACGTGCCTGTCGTCCCGGACGTGATCGGCGAGGACCCGACAGGGGTCGGCGACGGCTTCCGGGCCGGCTTCTTCTCCGGCGTCTCCTGGGGCCTGGGCCTGGAGCGGGCCGCCCAGGTCGGCTCGCTGGTCGCGGCGCTCGTGCTGGAGACCGTCGGTACCCAGGAGTACGACGTGAAGCCCGCCGAGTTCGTCAAGCGGTTCGCCGCGGCGTACGGCGAGCAGGCCGCCACCGAGATCACGCCGCACCTGCCGTCCCGCGGGTAGAAACTTTCGAGCATGGTTCTCGCTGTTTTCGCCGGCCTGCCCGGGGTCGGCAAGAGCACCCTGGCCGGCGCCGTCGCCAAGGAGCTGCCGGCTGCGGTGCTCGCCGTCGACGTCGTCGACTTCACTTTGCAGCGGTACGCGGTGCAGGAGTCCCGCCCGGGCCACGCGGCGTACGGTGTGGTGGCCGCTCTCGCCGAGGAGCAGCTCAGGATCGGCCATCATGTGATCATCGACGCGGTCAACCCGGTGAAGTCGGCCCGTGACCTCTGGGTCGACCTGGCCCACCGGATGGCCGTGCCGCTGCGCGTGGTGGAGGTGCTCTGCGGCGACGACGCGGAGCACCGGCGCCGGGTGGAGGCGCGGTACGCCGCCCGCGACCACGAAGGGGTGCCGGACTGGGTGCGGGTGCTGGAACGCCAGTCGGAGTACGAGCCGTACCTCGGTCCCCGGCTGGTCGTCGACACGTACCTGGCCAAGGACCCGGTCCCGCAGGTCGTGTCGTACCTCGGCTGAGGCCGGCGCTCAGCGGCGTCCCGGGCCCGGGACGCTCAGCCGACCCTCCGGACGTCGAACTGCCGGTCGTGGCCGGCGACGAACTCCTGCCCCTTCAGGCGGCACCAGGCGGGGATGTCGTTGGCCGCGGCCGGATCGTCCGCGAGCACCCGGACGATCTCGCCCACCGCCACCTGCGGCATCACCTTGGCCAGCCGGATCACCGGCAACGGGCACTTCTGCCCCAGGCAGTCCAGCGTGATCAGAGCCCGGCCTCCTTCCGGATGTCCGCCACCAGGCCGGGCAGCACCGCCAGGAACCGCTCGACCTGCTCCGGGGTCGTCCCGCGATGCAGCGACACCCGCACGTTGCCGTGGCTGAGCACGCCCATCGCCTCCAGCACGTGACTCGGGCGCAGTGTGGACGAGGTGCACGAGGAGCCGGACGAGACCGCGAAGCCGTGCCGGTCCAGCGCGTGCAGCAGCGCCTCGCCGTCCACGTAGAGGCAGCTGAAGGTGACCAGGTGGGGGAGCCGGTCGACCGGGTCGCCGACGATCTCCACGTCCGGCACGGTGGCCGCGACCCGGTCGCGGATGCGGTCGACGAGCGCGCTCAGCCGTACCGCCTCGGCCTGCGCCTCGGCCGTGACGGCCCGCAGGCTGGCCGCCGCCGCCACGATCGCGGGCAGGTCGGCGGCGCCCGGCGGCTGCGGGCGATAGAGATCATCTTGCGGGGACGGTGATATCCATCGCACCCCTTTGCGGACCACCAGCAGCCCGACGCCCGGCGGGCCGCCCCACTTGTGCGCGCTGGCGCTGAGCAGCGACCAGCCGCCGGGCACCGGCACGCGGCCGACCGACTGCGCGGCGTCCACGTAGAGGGGTACCCCGGATTCCGCGCAGTATTCCGCCGCGGCGGCCACCGGCTGCACCGTGCCGACCTCGTGACTCGCGCTGATCAGGCTGGCCAGGGCCACCCCGGGCCGGGCCACCGCGGCCGCCCAGGCGTCCAGGTCGAGCCGGCCCAGCCGGTCCACGCCCACCTCGTCGGCCTCCGCGGTCGCGGCCGCGTGCAGCACTGTGGAGTGCTCGATCGCCGAGTGCACCAGGGTCCGGCCGGCGCGCCTGCGCCCGGCCAGCCCGCCGAGCACCGCGGCCTGCGCCGCGGCGGAACCGGACGGCCAGAACGAGAGCTCGTCCGTCCGTACCCCCAGAGTCCGCGCCACCACCGCGGACGCCGCCTCGCGCAGCTGCTGGGCCCGCCGGCCCGCCGCGTAGAGGCGGGCCGGATCGGCCCAGCCGTCGTCGAGCGCCGCGAGCAGCGCCTCCCGGGTCACCGGGTGCGGCGGCGCGGCGCTGGCGGCGTCCAGGTAGACCGGCTGATCGCCTGTGTAATCCACAGAGGGAACGGTATCGTCCGGTTGACGGGTGTTTCCTCGCCGAGGCCCGGGGGTTGCCCGGGGGTTCGGCGTGCAGGCCCCCGGTGGCGGGTGGCCCGGTCCTGGTCGAGTAGTGTGCGACCGTCGGTGAGCCTTGCCGCCAGGTGTCCGGTTTCGGCCACGGCGGCGCTGCTAAGGAGGCAGAAGCAGGTGGGCGCAAGTAGTTCGGCCACACGGCCGCGGGCAGCGAAGCGGGCGGCCGGGCTGGGTCTCGGTGGTGCGCTGCTGCTGGCCCTGCTCGCCGGGTGCTCGGTCGAGGACGTCGGGAGCAAGTTCGGCCACTTCGGATGGCCGGGCCCGGGTGTGAGCCTGCAGGCCCACAAGATGTACGACCTCTGGATCGCCTCGGTGATCGCCGCGCTGATCGTCGGCGTGGGCGTCTGGGGCCTGATCTTCTGGTGCGTGATCCGGTATCGCAAGCGCGGCGAGGACCTGCCCGTGCAGACCCGGTTCAACATGCCGATGGAGGTGCTGTACACGGTCACCCCGGTGCTCATCGTCGCGGTGCTCTTCTACTACACCGCGATCGTGCAGACCGACGTGGACAAGCTCTCGAAGAACCCGGACCAGATCGTTCAGATCACCGCGTTCAAGTGGAACTGGGAGTTCGACTACCGCGACGGCATGGGCACCGACGCCAAGACGGTGACCTCGACCATCGGGTCGTCCGACGTCATCCCGATCCTGGTCCTCCCGGTCGGCGAGAAGATCCGCTTCGAGGAGACCAGCCGCGACGTCATCCACTCGTTCTGGGTGCCGGAGCTGCTCTTCAAGCGTGACGTCATGCCGGGCGACGTCCGCAACGTCTTCGAGGTGACCCTCGACAAGGAGGGCCGCTACGTCGGCCGGTGCGCGGAGCTCTGCGGCACCTACCACGCGTTCATGAACTTCGAGCTGGTCGCGACGTCGTCGGCCAAGTTCGACCAGTTCCTGGCGGCGAAGAAGGCCGGCCAGTCGACTCAGGACGCGCTCACCGCGATCGGCGAGAACCCGTACGCGACGACGACGCAGCCGTTCGACACCCGGCGTGGCACGCACAGCTGGAACCAGGGCGCCGAGACCGCCGCCGCGGGGAAGTAGGGACTCGACACATGCGTACCGAATACAAGATCTTCCTGGGTGTCGCCCTCTTCCTCTTCGGCGCGGCGACCGTGTACGGCTTCTACACCAACGGCACCGGCTCGCACGTCGAGTGGGTCGGCACGGTCGCGCTGATCCTCTCCGGCCTGCTCTGCTCGATGTGCGGCGGCTTCTTCTGGTTCGTCGCCCGCCGCATCGACCTGCGCCCGGAGGACCGTGAGGACGGCGAGATCGCCGAGGGCGCCGGTGAGCTGGGCTTCTTCAGCCCGGGGAGCTACTGGCCGTTCGGCATCGCGCTGTCGTCCGCGGTCGCCGGCCTGGGCCTGGTCTTCTGGATGTGGTGGCTGCTCGCGCTCGGCCTGATCGCGGTGATCTTCACGGCCTGCGGGATGCTCTTCGAGTACTACACGAGCACCCGGCAGCCGGCGGAGCACTGACGCTCGCACGTCACGAAGCCCGCGTCTCCTCTGGAGGCGCGGGCTTCGTCGTTCCCGCCCCACCCCGCGGGCCCGTGGGGCGCACAGAACCGCGCCTTCTCCGGGACGCGGGCTTCGTCTTCTCTCCGTCAGCCCACGGGTGCCCCACCCGGCGCCGAGAGGTGTCTCCCAGCCGTTGAGGGACCTCTGGCGTCCAGCCCGAGCTTGCCGGCCGGGGCCCGCCCCGAGGGGTGTCTCGGGGGCCTTGAGAGACCTCTCGGGGTCCAGCTGTGGGCTGGTGGCCGGTGGTTGGGGGTCGCGGGTTTGGTCGCGGGTTTCGAGCACGCCGGGGGCCCAGCGGGGAGGGTGCCGGCTGGGTGGCTCGGTGTGGGAAGTGTGGGCGCGCGGCGTGGACCGGCGACGAGGGCTGGTCAGGCGGCGGCGGTCCGCTGCTGAGGGGCTATGCGGCGCGGGCTTTTCGGTTCCATCCAGAGGTGGACGACGATCGGGGCGATCACCTCGGCGGCGCCGCAGCGGGTGCAGACCAGCTCGGGGCAGTCGTCGTGGCCGTCCTCGCAGGGCGGCGTCTCGAAGAGCATGTCGCCGTCGCAGATGACGCAGCGCAGTTCGCGTTCGTTCACGGGCTTCTCCTCCCGGTGCGGATGGCGGGATTACCCGAATGTCATTCAGACGCTGTCATGCCACCCGGGAGATGCCGAGCATTGACAGCGGCGTGTTGCGGTCTTTTCCGGATTTTTCAGCATCTAGGGCTTTCGGAATACCTCTCGGCTGGCGCTGAGGAGCCTCCGCCGCGGCCGTGACAGCCCTGCGGGCCAGCCGTAGGTCGTCCCGGTCGGCCGGGCACGGTGGGGCCGCTGTGGCCGGCCAGCGGCCGCGGAGGGCCCGTCCTGGGCTCTGCGCAGCCTGCCCCGGCCATGTCCGGGCCACGGAGGGGCGGCATGTGATCGGTCGGGCTCACGGAGGCCGCCGGCCGGGGCTGGGCAGGCTGCTGAGTCGTACCGCGCGGGAAGGGGTCAGTCCGCGGCCTTGGCCGCCTTGGCGGCGGTGATCCAGCGCCGCAGGAGGGCCGTGGTGGCGCCCGAGTCGATGGCTTCCGCGGCGCGGGCGACGCCGGCGCGCATCGTGTCGCGGAAGTCGCCCGGGAAACCGCTCCGCGCCGCGAAAGCCGCGGCCGCGTTGACCAGGACAGCGTCGCGGACCGGGCCGGTCTCGCCGGCGAAGACGCGGTGGGCCACGTCGGCGTTGAAGGCGACGTCGCCGCCGCGCAGGTCGGCCGGCTCGCTGCGGGGCAGGCCCAGCTCGGTGGCGTCGACCAGCAGCTCCTCCACCTTGCCGTCGCGGGCCAGCCAGACCCGGGTGGGCGCGGCCGTGGTGAACTCGTCCAGGCCGTCCTCGCCGCGCATGACCAGCGCGGAGTCGCCGCGCCGGGCGAAGACCTCGGCCATCACCGGGGCCATCCGCGGGTCGAAGCAGCCCACCGCGGCCGCAGTCGGGCGGGCCGGGTTGGTGAGCGGGCCGAGCACGTTGAAGAACGTGGGGACGCCCAGCTCGCGACGGGTGACGGAGGCGTGCCGCATGCCGGGGTGGTACCGGGCCGCGAAGCAGAAGCCGATGCCGGCCTCGGCGACCGTCCGGTGCACCCCGGCGGGCCCCAGGTCGAGCGGGATGCCGAGGTGCTCCAGCAGGTCGGCGGTGCCGGTGGTGGAGGAGGCCGAGCGGTTGCCGTGCTTGATCACGGTCACCCCGGCGGAGGCGGTGACGATCGCCGCCATGGTGGAGATGTTCACCGTGTTGGCCCGGTCACCACCGGTGCCGACCACGTCGACCGCGTTGGTGCGGATCTCCGCGGGCAGCTCCACCAGGGTGGCGTTGGCCAGCATCGCCTCCACCAGGCCGGCCAGCTCGGCCGGTGTCTCGCCCTTGGCGCGCAGCGCCACGGCGAAACCGGCGATCTGGGCCGGCGTGGCGTTGCCCGCCATGATCTCGCCCATCGCCCAGGCCGTGTCCGCGGTGGCGAGCTCCTCGCCGCGCAGGAGGGACATCGTCAGGTTCGGCCAGGTCCGTGCGCCCATGGCGGGAGCCTCCGTCGGGGGTTACGAAAAATCTGTCGTCAGGTGCGGGGCAGGGCGCCCAGCGGCACGGCGCCGGCCCGGCGGGCACGGAGCAGACCGGCGACCGTCCGACCGGCGGTGACCGGGTCCAGCGGGGCCAGCAGGGTTGCGTCGACCTGCGAGTACGCCGCCAGCCACCGGTCCGCGGCACGGGCGATCACGACGCAGGTGGGCGGGGGGTCCGGATACTCGTCCTTGGTCTGACGGGCGATGCCGAGCCCGCCGGCGGGGGTCGCCTCACCGTCGAGCACCATCAGGTCGATCTCGTAGTCGTCGAGCAGCCGGCGGCACTCCTCCCACGAGGAGGCGTCGGTGAACTCGACCGCCAGGTCGGCCGCGGGGCGCGGACCGATGGCGAGCCGGATCCGGTCGCGGACCGCGGGGTCGTCGCTGTATAGCAGAACCGTGTACTTGGTCGTGGCTGGGTCGCTCATGTATGTGCCCCACTTCACCTCGTAGGTCCCGCCGATCGTACCGAATCTGTTATCCGGCGTCGGGGTCCGGTCGGACCGGCTTCTCCGCGGTTGTGATCTTGGCCGCCGTGGCGTCGCCGGCCTCCGCGGGGCCGCCCGCCGTCGTGGCGCCGTTCGTCGCCGCGGGGCCCGCCGCGCCGATGCCCGTTGCCGCGGTCCCGGCCGTCGCCGCGGCGGCAGCGGCGTCCTCTGCCTCGGCCCGGTCCAGGGCCCGGTCGATCCGGCGCGCCTCACGTTCCGACTGGCGTACCCACTGGATCACCAGGATGCCGAGCATCGTGACGCTGACGATCTCCCCGCCCGCCCACAGGATGCCGCCCGCCGTGACCTGGTCGCTGTGCGGATCCATCCAGTTCAGGTGCAGGTTCGGGTACCAGTCCCCGCCGAGCAGGTCCTTCTGCTGCATGATCGTCAGCCCGAGCACGGTGTGGAACGGCACCGACAGCACCATCAGCAGCGCGCGCCCCGGGTACGGCCAGCGGTTCGGCAGCGGGTCCAGGCCCAGCAGCGGCCAGAAGAAGAGGCATCCGGTGACCATGAAGTGGATGTGGATGAACTCGTGGAGCCAGGCGTGCTCCAGGGTCTGCCGGTACAGCGGGGTGAAGTAGAGGACGAACGGGTTCGCGATGAAGAGCCCGAAGGCGACCAGCGGGAACGTGAGCACCCGCACGTACCGGCTGTGGACGAACGCGAGCAGCAGCTTGCGCGGCCGCCCGTGCAGCACCCGCAGCGCCAGAGTGGTGGGCGCGCCCAGGGCCAGGAAGATCGGGCCGATCATGGAGAGCACCATGTGCTGGACCATGTGCACGGAGATCAGCGTGGTGTCGTACGCCTCGATGCCGGTCACCGAGACCGCCGCCACCGAGCCCAGTCCACCCGCGACGAAGGCCACCGTCCGGCCGGCCGGCCAGTGGTCGCCGCGCTGCCGGAGGCGCCACACGCCGTAGCCGTACAGCGCCGCCGCGGCCAGCAGGCCCACCGCGATCAGACTGACCAGGTTGAAGTGGGTGAAGATGGCCGCCGCGGTGAACGGCCGGAGTTCAGTATTCCCGCCCGCGTCCGCCAGCGAGGGCATTTCGACTGACTGCACCACTCGAAGCTAGACCCACCCCCTGGTCACCGAATCTTCCGGGCCGCCCACAGTGCCGGATTAGGGACCCCGCCTGACCTTGGACCTACCGCGGGGGAATAATGAGCCCGTGACAGCGGCAGCCATCGACAAGAGCCGGATCCACTCGCTGACCCGACCGAACATGGTCAGCGTCGGGACCATCGTGTGGCTCTCCAGCGAGCTCATGTTCTTCGCGGCGTTGTTCGCCATGTACTTCTCCATTCGCGCGGCGGCACCGGAGCTGTGGGAGAAGCACACCGAGGTGCTCAACATCCCTTACGCGACGACGTTCACGGTGATCCTGGTCCTCTCGTCAGTGACCTGCCAGCTGGGCGTCTTCGCGGCGGAGAAGGGTGACGTGTTCGCGCTGCGGCGCTGGTTCACGATCACCTTCGTGATGGGGCTGATCTTCGTGCTCGGCCAGGCGAACGAGTACCGCAACCTGGTCCACGAGGGCGTGAAGCTCAACGAGGACGGGTATGGATCCATGTTCTACCTGACCACCGGCTTCCACGGCCTGCACGTGACGGGCGGCCTCATCGCCTTCATCGTCTACATGATCCGCACGACCATGGGCCGCTTCACGCCGGCTCAGGCCACGTCGGCGATCGTCGTGTCGTACTACTGGCACTTCGTCGACATCGTGTGGATCGCACTGTTCGCCATGATCTATTGGCTGCAGTGACAGCGCCGCAGGCGAGGATCTCTAATGACACCCAGAGGGACACAGCCCATGACTTCTGACACCCCCGCCCGCAGGCGTGCCCGGGTGTTCTCCCGGCGCCGCGGCGCGCCCAGCCGGGCGCGCCGTCGGGTCGGCGCGGCGGTGCGCATGCTCGCGGCGCTCGCGCTCGCCGGCGGCGTCTACACCGCCTTCACCCCCGGCGCCTTCGCCGAGGACAACACCCAGCTCTCCACCGCCGCGCAGCAGGGCAAGCAGCTCTTCGACAACAGCTGCATCTCCTGTCACGGGCGGGAGGCGCAGGGTGTCCAAGACCGTGGCCCGAGCCTGATCGGCGTGGGCTCCGCGTCCGTCGAGTTCCAGGTGGGCACCGGCCGCATGCCGATGGCCCGCCAGGAGGCTCAGGCCGAGGAGAAGACGCCGCAGTTCACCCCGGACGAGACCAAGCAGATCGCGCAGTACGTGCAGGAGCTCGGCGGCGGCCCGCAGGTCCCGGCCGGCAGCCTCACCGAGAACCTGAAGGAGAACCCCGAGGCGCTGGCCCGCGGTGGCGAGCTCTTCCGGGTCAACTGCACCTCCTGCCACAGCTTCACCGGCGCCGGTGGCGCGCTCTCCTCCGGGAAGTTCGCTCCGGCCCTGCACGACGTCACGGCGGAGCACATCTACGCGGCCATGCTGAGCGGCCCGCAGAACATGCCGGTCTTCGGTGACAACCAGCTCTCGCCGGACGAGAAGCGCGAGATCATCACCTACATCACGCAGCAGTTGCAGCAGGACAAGGACCCGGGCGGCATCTTCAACCTGGGTGGTTACGGTCCGGCGACCGAGGGCCTGGCGATCTTCCTGGTCGGCATCACGATCCTGGTGTTCACGTCGCTCTGGATTGCGGGGAAGTCATGACGACGGTGCATCACGGCGAAACCGGCGCTCCGGTCGACGTGCACGATCCGAAGCTGACGCGCTTCGACATCGTGAAGGAAGGCCTGCGGCGCGACGACATCGAGATCGTCACGTACGAGTCGCAGTTCCCGGGACCGAACTCGAAGGCCGAGAAGCGGATCGTCCGCAACATCGCCTTCCTGTTCATCATCGCCGGCCTGTTCTCTCTCGCGTTCCTGGTCTTCTACATCGTCTGGCCGTGGAAGTTCGAGCTCGGCCACACGCTGAGCGACTACTTCACCCCGATCCTCGGGATCACGCTCGGCATCGCGCTGTTCGCGCTCGGCATCGGCATCCTGGCCTGGGCCAAGAAGCTGCTGCCGCACGAGCTCTCGATCCAGCAGCGGCACGGCGACCCGTCCAGCGACGAGGAGCGGCTGATCACCGGCCAGACCATGATGTTCGTCGCGGACGAGCTCGGCGTGCAGCGCCGGCCCCTGCTCAAGGGCGCGATCGCGCTCGGCCTGGCCCCGATCGGCCTGGCCGCGGCGGCGCCGCTGGTCGGCGGCCTGATCGAGAACCCGCACAAGGGCGAAGAGCCGATGATGTACCGCACCGGCTTCGACCCGGTGGCCAACGGCGGCAAGCCGGTCCGGCTGACGCGTGACGACGGTTCGCCGATCCGCCCGGAGGACGTCAGCGCGGGCGGTCAGATGACCGTCTACCCGGGCATTCCCGGTGGCGCCACCAACAAGTACGCCGACTCGCCGACCCTGCTGATCCATCTGCGGGCCGACGACGCGGAGAAGACTCGGACCGCCGCGGACAACGACAAGAACGGGCGCAACAAGGGTTCGATGTGGGGCAACTACGTCGCCTACTCGAAGATCTGCACCCACGCCGGCTGCCCGGCCAGCCTGTACGAGCAGCAGACCAACCGCCTGCTCTGCCCGTGCCACCAGTCGCAGTTCCTGATCACCGACAACGCACAGCCGGTCTTCGGCCCCGCCACCAGGCGTCTGCCGATGCTGCCGCTGTCGGTGGACGACGAAGGTTTCTTTGTGGCAACGTCTGACTTCAAGGACACTGTCGGACCCGACTTCTGGGAGCGGCCGTGAAACGCCGAAAGCTAGATCCAGCCGAGGCAACCGCCAACTTCGCGAAGGGCGTCGACGACCGGTTCCAGGTCGCCACCCCGCTTCGGGCGCTTCTAAACAAGGTCTTCCCCGACCACTGGTCTTTCCTGCTGGGCGAGATCGCGCTCTTCTCGTTCATCGTGCTGCTGCTCAGCGGCGTCTTCCTGACCCTCTTCTTCGACCCGTCGATGAAGGAGGTCGCGTACCACGGCGCCTACCCGGCGCTGCGCGGCACCGAGATGTCCGCGGCGTACGAGTCGTCCCTGCGCCTCTCGTTCGAGGTGCGCGGCGGCCTGTTCATGCGCCAGATGCACCACTGGGCGGCGCTGCTGTTCATGGCGTCGATCGTGGTGCACATGGCCCGCGTGTTCTTCACCGGCGCGTTCCGCAAGCCGCGTGAGATCAACTGGGTGATCGGCGTCCTGCTGTTCCTGCTCGGGTTCTTCGCCGGCTTCACCGGTTACTCGCTGCCGGACGACGGCCTCTCCGGCACGGGTCTCCGCATCGCCTCCGCGATCATGCTGTCCCTGCCGGTCATCGGCACCTGGCTGTCCGCCTCGATCTTCGGCGGGGAGTACCCGGGCGAGCTGATCATCGGCCGCTTCTACATCGCCCACGTGCTGCTCATCCCGGGCATCCTGCTGGCGCTGATCAGCGTCCACCTGGGCATCGTGTTCAAGCAGAAGCACACCCAGTGGCCGGGCCCGCTGCGGACCAACGAGAACGTGGTCGGCGAGCGGATGTTCCCGCGGTACGCGATGAAGCAGGGCGGCTTCTTCATGGCGGTCTTCGGCGTCATCGCGCTGATGGCCGGTCTCTTCCAGATCAACCCGATCTGGCTGTTCGGCCCGTACCGCGCCGCCGAGGTCTCCTCGGCCAGCCAGCCCGACTGGTACGTCATGTTCATGGACGGCCTGGTCCGGCTCATGCCGAACTGGCAGATCTACTTCGGCCCGTACAGCCTGCCGCCGCTGTTCTGGCCCGCCGTGGTCGGCCTCGGCGCGCTGTTCACGCTGCCGATGCTCTACCCGTGGCTGGAGGCGCGCAAGCTCAACGACACCCGGTCGCACCACCTGCTGGAGCGTCCGCGGGACAACCCGGAGCGCGTCGGCATCGGCATGATGGCCCTGACGTTCTTCGTCGTCGCGACCATCTCCGGCGCCAACGACGTGATCGCCGACAAGTTCCACATCAGCCTCAACGCGATGACCTGGGCCGGCCGTATCGGTCTGCTGATCCTGCCGCCGCTGGCGTACTACTTCTCGGTGCGGATCTGCCTCGGCCTGCAGCAGCACGACCGCGAGGTGCTCGCCCACGGCGTGGAGACCGGCATCATCCGGCGCCTGCCGAACGGCGCGTTCATCGAGGTGCACCAGCCGCTCGGGCCGATCGACGACCACGGGCACCCGGTTCCGCTGGAGTACGCGGGCTGGGTCGTACCGAAGAAGATGAACAAGCTCGGCGCTCTGGCGCCGACGGTGAAGGGCTTCTTCTTCCCGGTGGAGAAGCCGGCCGAGGCTCCGGTCTCGCCGGCGCCGATCTCCACCAGCGGCACGCGCGAGGAGATCAGCTCGAAGAGCTGAGATGGTACGGACATCGGCCCGCCGGCTTCTGCCGGCGGGCCGGTTCGTTTACCGGAGATGATCCCGGTACGGATAGCATGGGCTGGACATTCGGCCTCATGGGTGAGGAGACCTCAGGTGAACACCGCGATCGTCCACATCGACTGCGCCACCGATTCGATTCCCGAGGTCGCCGAGGCGCTCGCGGCCCTCGACGGGGTCAGCGAGGTCTATTCGGTCGCGGGCGGCGTCGACTTGATCGCGATCGTCCGGGTGGCGAAGTTCGAGGAGATCGCCGAGGTGATCGCCGGCCGGATCTCCAAGACGCCCGGCGTGATCAACACTGAGTCGCACATCGCGTTCCGCGCCTACTCGAAGCACGACCTGGAGGACGCGTTCGCGATCGGCCTTCCCGACGCCGACTGAGGCGGCCGCCGACGGGCGCCGAGGGGAGAGTGGCCGCTAGGGTGTTTCCGGTGACCGATCCGGATTCGCGGCTGCGCTGGATTCTGTGGGACGAGTTCACCGGGGACGAGGACCGCGCGGCCGGTTCGTGCGTGGAGGTCGACGGGCTGTTCGTGGACCTGCCCGTGCCGGTGGAGCGGTTCGTGCTGCGCGGCTGCGTGCCCGGCGAACCGCTGCGCGAGGCGATCGCGGGGATCGGCACGGAACGGGCCCGCCTCGGGACGGTCCTGATCGAGGCCGAGGACGATCCCGGGATGGACCACCTCGACAACCTCTACGACGTCGTCGTGGTGGCCGCCGAGGGCGACGAGGTGGTGCTCCGGGGCCGGATCGAGGAGATCCGCGGCTACCGCCCCGCGACCGAGCCGCCCGCCGCCGAGGGCTTCCGGCTGCGCGACGCGCACGACCGGGCGCTGGGCCACGCCCGTACCGTCGAAGGTCTTCACCGCGAGCGGCCCGAGCTGGCGCCGCCCGCCGTGACCCTCGTCGGCTTCCGCCCCGAACCCTGGTTCCGTGTGGAGCTGTCCACCCGCGGGCGGCCGCGGTTGACGGCCACCGTGCTCGGCCGGGGCGCCGGCGGCGCGCAGCTGTCCACGTACACCGACGGGCTGGACGGCGCGGTGGTCGCGGTGCGCGAGTCGGCGGCCGGTCCGGGACTGATCGACGTGGAGCTCGACGACGGGGTGTTCGAGCCGATGCCGTCGGCCGCGCGGCCGTTGTGGGACCGCTGGCTGCAGGCGCCGCCCACCGAACCCGGCTCGTGGACCATCCTCCACCCGTCGCTGCGGCACGAGTGGCTGCGCCTCGCCCTGGCCCAGGCGCACCCACGGTCCGCGGACCGGCCAGCCGGCCGGACCTACCGCCTCGACAGCCGGCATGTCACCGACCTGAACGGCTTCTACTGCGCGCTCGGTGAGGCGGTGAACGGGCCGGGCGGCTACTTCGGGTGGAACCTGGACGCGCTGATCGACTGCCTGCGTGGCGGCTGGGGCGCCCGGAGGCCGTTCCGGCTGGAGTGGAGCCCCACCGGCGGCGACTGGCACGAGCCGGTCCTGCGGATCCTCGCGGAGAACGGCGTCGAGGTCGGACCGGCACGGTGAGCTTGCCGGCGGCCGGCAAGAACGGTCCCCGCGGATAACAAGGTGGAGGTCAGACCGTCACGGTGAGACCGTCGGCGGCCCGGATCGTGCCGGTGAGCACCTCGCCGGGGCCGACCTCCGCGCCGGGCCAGACCACGCACCTGGTGACGCTGCCGGTCACCCGGGCGCCGGCGCCGATCACCGATTCCGCCACGCTGCCGGTCACTTGGGCGTCGGCGCCGATCGCCGACCCGGTCGCGGTGCCGGTGACCTGGGCAGACGGGTCGATCACGCCGGTGCCGGCGGCGTGCAGGTTGGCCTCCAGGTAGAGGGCCGGCGTGCCAGTGTCCAGATACAGCCCCTGGTAGCCGATCAGCTCCAGCGCACCGAGCGCCTCGGCGGGACGCCACACCGTACGTACCAGATCGGTGTTCTGATCGTGAAGGTCCGCGATGAAACGCCAGGGGAGCAGCGAGAGGCCGGCGAAGCGGTTGCCGCTGAAGCCGCCGGTCTCGCCGGGACGGCAGGGTTTGGTCAGCATCCGCACCGTGTCCCCGGACCAGCCGGCCAGCAGGGCCTCGATGTCCTTGCCGGGCTCGCGGAACGGATCGGCGAGGTAGGCGTCGGCATTGCCGACCAGCGCGCCCCGGCCGTCGATCCACTTCTTCAGCCGGGCCACGCCGCCGGACGTGCCGAGCGGGCCGTCCGGCTCGACGGAGAGGTGCGCGCGGCCGGTGGCGTGCGCGACGACCTGGTCGGCGAGATAGGCCGCGTTCACCGCGACGCGTTCCGGACCGGCCAGGCCGAGGCCGGCGAAGCGGCGCAGGGCGTGATCCAGCAGCGGCAGGTTGCCGACCGGGCAGAGCGCCTTGGGAACGGACGCGGTGAGCGGGCGCAGCCGCTGACCCTCGCCCGCGGCCAGCACGACGCCGCAGATCTCCGGGGCGGTCATGCCGAGGCCGGGCGGGTCGGGGCGGCGTCAGCGGCCGGGACCGACGGGGGCAGCTCGCCGGCCTTCGGCCCGAGGCCGTAGATGCCGAGCAGGCGCGCGGTCGGCCAGGTCAGCGCGGGCAGGTCGTCCAGCGGCCACCAGCGGGCCTCCAGGACCTCGCCACCGTCCACCACCAGGGGCGTGGTGGAGGCCGGGACCCAGCCGAACCAGACCATGTCGACGTTCGCCGCGTTGGGGTGCAGGATCGCGTTCGGGTTGCCGGGGCGCAGGTCGCCCGGCTCGATCCGGACGCCGGACTCCTCGAAGAGCTCGCGGGCGGCGCCGACGGCGGGCAGTTCGCCGCGCTTGAGCAGACCTGCGGGCAGGCCCCAGCCGCGGCTCGACGGCTGGCGCAGCAGCAGCAGGCGGCCCGGCTCGGCGGCCTCCGAGTCGCGGATCACGGCGACCGCGCCGACCAGGAACTTGGGGGAGATCGCCCGGGCCAGGTGGCGGCGCACCGGCAGCGGCAGGCCGTAGAAGACTTGGTACGCCAGGCCGCGCAACTGCCGAGAGATGTTCACGCGCGTAAGGCTAGCCCGGGTTCCTGAATGTCTCAGTCCGGGTGGTCGACCATCGCGATGAGCTGTTCCACCACGGTGTCCGGCTCGACCGTGCGCTCGCAGACCGCGACCAGCAGCGTCTCCAGGTCGGGGTAACCCAGATCCTCGGCGAGGCGGCGCAGTGGCACCTCGCTGGCCAGGCCGCGGTCGTGCTTGCGAAGGGTCAGGCCGATCGTCGCCCGGCCCAGGCGCACCTTGTCGGTGATGCTGATGCCCGGTTCGTTCCGCTCGTCGAAGTAGCGGTTGATCTGCATCTGCGCCTGGCTCGACTTGACGAACCCGAGCCACTCCTTGCGGGGGCCGCGCGGCGCGTTCGGCTCGACCTCGACGTGCCCGTCGTTCTCCGAGAAGATCTCGACGACGTCACCGTCGCGCAGCGGGGAACTGAGGGGCGCGAGGCGGCCGTTGATGGTGGCGGCGAGGCACTGGTCGCCCTTCGCGGGACCCAGCTCGTACGCCAGGTCGACCGGGGTGGAGCCGCTGGGCAGCTCGTACGCGTTGCCGTGGGCGAAGACCGTGATCTGCCCCTCGGCGAGGTCACATCGGAGCGAGTCGAGGAACTGGGCCGCGTCGGTGGTGTCCTGCTGCCAGTCGAGCACACGTTTCAGCCAGGTCAGCTGGTCGGCGCCGGGTGGCTCGTCGGACACCTTGGGATATCGGTAGCTGGTGGCGACGCCGTACTCCGAGTAGCGGTGCATCGTCCGGGTGCGGATCAGCACCTCGACCAGGCGGCCCTCGGGACCGACCACGGTGGTGTGCAGCGAACGGTAGAGATTGTTCTTCGGCGAGGCGATGAAGTCCTTGAAGCGGCCGGCGACCGGGCGCCAACGGCCGTGGATCGCGCCGAGCGCCGCGTAGCAGTCGGTCTCCGGACCGTTCACCACCACCGCGATCCGGGGCAGGTCGAACGGCACGGTGTGGCCGCCGGCGACGGTGTCCTTCCAGATCGAGTAGTAGTGCCGGGGGCGCGGCGTGACCTCGGCGTCCACCCGGGAGCGGCGCAGCGCGACGCGGGCCTTGCCGGAGACGTCGGCGAGGTACTCGTTCCAGCCGGGACGGTTCTTCACGTGCTCGTCGATCCGGGCGAACGCGTCCGGCTCGAGGTGGAAGAGCACCACGTCGTCGAGGTCGCGCTTGAGCGCCTGGATGCCGAGCCGGTCGCTGAGCGGGACCAGCACGTCGAGCGTGGCGTTCGCGATCCGGGCGCGGCTGGCCGGCGACCGGGCGTCCAGCGTGCGCATGTTGTGCAGCCGGTCGGCCAGCTTGATCACCAGCACCCGGACGTCCTTGCCGGCCGCGACGATCATCTTGCGGATCGTCTCGCCCTCGGCGGCCTTGCCGTAGAACGCCTTGTCGAACTTGGTCACGCCGTCGACCAGGTGGGCCACCTCGGGTCCGAAGTCGCCCTCCAGGGCCTCCAAGGTGTAGCTGGTGTCCTCCACGGTGTCGTGCAGCAGCGAGGCGACCAGGGTGGTGGTGTCCATCCCGAGCTCGGCGCAGATCTGCGCGACCGCGAGCGGATGCGTGATGTACGGATCGCCGGACTTGCGGAACTGCCCGCGGTGCATGCTCTCGGCGATCGAGTAGCTGCGGCGGAGCAGGGCCACATCGGCCGACGGGTGGATGTTGCGATGCGTCCGGGCCAGGGTCGAAACCGGATCGTCGTCGTTGCCCTGGAAGCTCAGCAGCGATCGGAGCCGCCGGGTGAAGCTGAGCGGGCTCGGGGACGTGGTGGCCGGCAGGGCACGACCGAGAGCGGCGCCGTGGCCGGCGTCGACGTCCACCCGGACACCCCCTCACCGATCGTCCATGCCTCGTAGAAGAAGCATGGCACGCGAACCCGCGATGGCTGAACCGTCTACAACCCGAATCACCGAAGGTTCGTGCGTGCCCTACAGCCTAAGCGAGCGGACGTCATCCGAACGGTCAGTTACCGATAGGCGAACGGTCGAGTCTCGGGCTGACGCGGCTGATTCGGCGCTGGTGAGGAGCCCGGAGAAACGCGCCGCGCCACGAGCCGGTGACGCCCAGTCGCCAGAGGTTTCCACCAAGCGGGTGTCCACGCGCTCCAGCCAGGCCAGGATCCGCTCGGTCTCCTCGGCCGTCGCGGACGCCACCGGGCCCGGTCCGGGAAGGACCGTCTCGGCGGTCAGCCGCGCCGCGTCCAGGGTGGGGCGAGGGTGCTCGCGCGGCGGCGAGGTGGCCGCGGCGGCCAGCCGGCCGTGCCGGACCACCACGATCTCCCAGCCGCCCTGGTCGTTCCGGCGGGCCGCGACGATCTCCGGCAGGCGGGTCAGCGCCTCCAGTTTCTGCATCCGGATCAGGGCGCGCAGCAGGGCGATCAGGCGAGACCGGACGGTGGCCGCCTCCTCGTACCGCTGCCGGTCGCTGAGCGTCTCGATCCGGGCCAGGATCGCCTCGATCACCGGGCCCGGATCGCCGGAGGTGGCGGTGCGGAACGGGAGGGCGGCGCGCAGGTCGTACTCCTCCGGGGAGATCTCGTGCTCGCAGGGCGCCGGGCAGCGGCCCAGCTCGGCCAGCGCGCAGGCCGGGGTGCGGGTGCGCAGCGACAGCTTGTGGTTGCACTGCCGCAGCGGGACCGCGTCGTAGACCCCGGCGGCGGCCAGCTCCGCGGTGCGCCGGGAGGAGAACGGGCCCAGATAGGTCGCACCGTCCTCGGCGAGGCGCCGGACCACCGAGAGGCGGGGGAAGGCCTCGGCGGTCAGCTTCAGCCAGACCACCCGCTCGGGATGTTTGGACCTGCGGTTGTACGGCGGGGAGTGCGCCGCGATCAGCCGCAGCTCCCGGACCTCCGCCTCCAGCGAGTGCGCACACTCCACCGCCTCCACCCGGACCGCCGCGGTGAGCATCTCGGAGATCCGCGCGCGTTTCTCGCCGGCGGTGAAGTAGCTGCGGACCCGGGTGGCGACGTCCTTCGACGTGCCCACGTAGAGCGGCCGCTCGTCGGCCGCCCGGAAGATGTAGACCCCCGGGACGTGCGGCAGGTTGTCGGCCAGGTGCCGCCGGCTGCGCTGGGCCGGGGTGATCGCCTTGGCGAACTCGATCGCGTCGCCCAGCGTGTGCACCCGGAAGCTGCCCAGCCGCTCGATCAGCCCGTGCAGCACGTCGACGGTGGCCCTGGCGTCGTCCAGCGCGCGGTGGTTGGGCTCGACCGTGGACCGGAAGAAGTGCGCCAGCGTGCCCAGCTTGCGGTTGGGCACCTCGTCGCGGGTCAGCGCGCGGCGGGCCAGGGCGGCGGTGTCCAGCACCCGGGGCGCCGGCCACGGGTAGCCGTGCCGGGCGCAGGCCGCCTTGAGGAAGCCCACGTCGTAGGGTGCGTTGTGGGCGACCAGCACCGCGCCGCGGAGGAACTCCAGCAGGGCCGGGAGAACCGTCTCGATCGGGGGCGCCGGGCGCAGCATCGCCTCGGTGATGCCGGTCAGGACGGTGATGAACGGCGGCAGCGGCTGGCCCGGGTTGACCAGGGTGCCGAACTCGCCGAGCACCGCGCCGCCGCGCACCTTGACCGCGCCGATCTCGGTGATGCCGCCACCGTCCGGAGCGCCGCCGGTGGTCTCCAGGTCGAGCACCACGAAGGTGGTGTCGGCGAGCGAGACCGCCGCCGGATCGACCGAACCGTCGGCGGACAGCAGCGTGTCCAGAGTGCCCTGCACGTAAGCCGGTTGTGCCACGGCGGGCAACACTAGAACGGGGGTACGACATAAACCGAGCCCGCCCGGAAAAGATCACTTGTCTCGGCAAGCGTTTTCGCGGGCCACGGTGTGAGAATGGGTGGATGTCCGCGCCGATCGAGCCCGACGACCGCCCCGTAGAGGAGGCGGCGTCGCAGGCTGCGGACTCCACCCCGGCGCTGCCGGAGCCCATCCTCCCCGAGCCGGTCCGCCAGCGGATCATGGCGCTGGCCGCCGCCGCCCTGCCCGGGCTGCCCAACGACGAGATCCCGGTGGTGCTGCGCCGGGTGGCCCGCTTCGCGCCGAACCGGCGGGCCCGCCTGGGCGGCCGGGAGATCGCCGCCCAGCTCACCGCCGACCCGCTGTTCCGGCAGCGGATCGGCGCCCGGATCGTGGCCGAGGCCGGTGACCTGGGCGCCGCCGTGACCGGTGGCGTCGCCCCGGCCGCGGCCGACCCGGTGGAGGTCGCCGCGCTGGCCTACCTGGCCCGCCCGGACGGCTGGCGCGAGCTGATCGACGCCGCCGGCGACGTGGTGCGGGCCGACGCGGACAGCGCCGCCCTGGCCGACCGGATCCGGGCCGCCGAGCAGCGCGCCACCCGCGCCGAGCACGACCGGGCGGTGGCCCGGGTGGAGGCCGACAAGCTCCGCGACGAGCTGGCCCGGGTCCGCGAGGAGCTCGGCCAGCTGCGCGAGGAGGCGCGGGCCACGGCCAAGGCGCTGCGTGAGGCGCAGGCCGCGCAGAAACGCGCGTCCGACCTGCTGGCCACGGAGAAGGGCCGCGCGGCGCGCGTCGCTCTGGACCACGAGGCGGAGGTACGCCGGATGCGGGCCCGCCTCGCCGACGCGGAGGCCACCGCGGCCACCGGCAAGCAGGCCGCCAAGGACGCCCGGGCGGTCGACGACGCCCGCCTCTGGCTGCTGCTCGAGACGATCGGCCAGGCCGCCACCGGCCTGCGCCGCGAGCTCGCCCTGGGCCCGACCGACAAGCTGCCCGCCGACTTCGTGGCCGACGCCTCGGCCGACCGCCCCGGCGCCCCCGAGCGCTCCCGGGCCCGCGCCCAGGACACCGACGACCCCGGCCGCCTGGACCAGCTGCTCGCTCTGCCCCGGGCGCACCTGATCGTCGACGGGTACAACGTGACCAAGCGCGGCTTCGCCGACATGTCCCTGGAGCAGCAGCGCAAACGCCTGATCACCGGGCTCGGCGGGATCGCCGCGCAGACCGGCGACGAGGTCACCGTGGTCTTCGACGGGGCCGAGCGGGTGCACGGCCTGCCGCCCGCGCCGCGCGGCGTGCGGGTGCTCTTCTCCCGCAAGGGCACCACCGCCGACGAGCTGATCCGGCAGCTGGTCCGGGCCGAGCCGCCGGGCCGCCCGCTGGTCGTGGTCTCCTCCGACCGGGAGGTGGCCGACGGGGTGCGCCGGCACGGGGCGTACCCGATGGGCGCGGACTCGTTGCTGCGCCGGCTGGCCCGGTCCTGAGTTTCTGTCGTACCCCTCGCCTAGCGTGACGGTCACCTGAGGTGACCGGTCCGTCGCGCGGCCGGCCCTCCCGGTGAAGGGGAGAGGTAATGATCATTGATTGTGGTCGTTGCGTCGAACGGACCGACGAATGCACCGGGTGCCTGGTCAGCGCACTTGCCGAGACGCCCGGCGGGATCACCGGGCTGACTCCCGGCGAGCTGCTGGCGATCGAGACCCTCGAGCTGGCCGGGTTCGAGGTGGAGATCCTGCAGACCCCGGAGCCGCCGGCGATCGTGCCGTTCCGCCGCCACGTGGCGTGATCATGAGGACGGCCTAGGATCTTTCGTCATGACTCCCCGGTGGTGGGCCCTCGTGACGTTCGGGGTGCTGCTCGTGGCGCTCGTGCTGTTCGCGGCGCTGACCGTGCCCTGGCACCGCGCGCCCGCGCCACGTGCCGACCAGGTCGCCGCGCTCGGCCGGTTCCCGCCGGAGCAGGTGGCCCGGGCCCGGCGGTTCCGCGCCGAGTTGCGCCCGGGGACGTACGCGGGCATGGCGCTGGGCCTGATGGTGGCGCTGGTGCTCGGGCTCACCCCGATCGGCGCGCGGCTGGTCGAGCTGGCCGGTCGGCCGTTCGGCGACCACTGGCTGGCCCGGGCGGTGCTCGGCGGCCTGCTCGTGGTGCTCGCCGGTGAAGTGCTCACGCTGCCGTTCGCGGCCTGGCGGCACACCATCGTGGTGCGGTACGGCCTCTCCACCCAGTCCTGGGGCGGCTGGGGCGTCGACCTGCTGAAGTCCGCAGCCGTCTCGGTGGTCCTCGGCGGGCTCGCGTTGGCCGGCTTCTTCGCGGTCACCCACGTCGCGCCGCGCTGGTGGTGGGCGTTCGGCGCGGCCGGCGCGGCCGGGCTGGTGGTGCTGCTGTCGTTCGTGCTCCCGGTGGTGGTCGAGCCGATCTTCAACAGGTTCACCCCGATGCCGGACGGGCCGCTGCGCGCCGAGCTGATCGCCCTGGCCGACCGGGACGGCGTGCCGGTGCGCGACGTGCTGGTCGCCGACGCGTCCCGGCGCACCCGGGCGGTGAACGCGTACGTCTCCGGCCTGGGCCCCACCCGGCGGATCGTCGTCTACGACACCATGCTCACCGAGGCCACCCCGGACGAGGTGGTCTCGGTCGCCGCGCACGAGCTGGGCCACGCCAAGGACGGCGACGTGCTGACCGGCACGATCCTCGGCGCGCTGGGCGCCGCGCTCGCCGTGGTCGCGATCCACCTGCTCGGCTCCTGGACCGGCCTGCTCCGGCTGGCCGGCGTCGACGCCATCGGCGAGCCGCGGGCGATCGGGCTGCTGCTCGCCGTCGCCGCGGTCGCCGGCCTGCTCGCCGGCCCGGGCCAGGCGTTCGTCTCCCGGCGCATCGAGGCCCGCGCCGACCGGCACGCGCTCGACCTGACCGGCGACCCGGCGACCTTCGAGGCCATGCAGCGCCGCCTCGGCTCCGTCAACCTGTCCGATCCCGATCCGCCGACCTGGGAGTTCCTGATGTTCGCCTCGCACCCGTCCACCGTGCAGCGGATGGCCGCCGCCCGTGCGTACGCCCGGGGCGAGCGCTGATGGCTCGCACCCTGCTGGTCACCAACGACTTCCCGCCCCGGCCCGGCGGCATCCAGCAGTTCGTGCACAACCTGGCGGTGCGCCAGCCGGCCGGTTCGGTGGTGGTCTACTCGTCGACCTGGAAGGGCGCCGCCGCGTTCGACGCCGAGCAGCCGTTCGAGGTGGTCCGGGAGGCCACCTCGATCCTGCTGCCCACGCCGCGGGTCGCCCGCCGGGCCGCCGAGCTGGCCCGCGCGCACGGGTGCGACTCCGTGCTGTTCGGCGCGGCCGCGCCGCTCGGGCTGCTCGCCCACGGCCTGCGCCGGACCGCCGGGATCACCCGCGCGGTCGGGATCACCCACGGGCACGAGATCGGCTGGGCGGCGCTGCCCGGCGCCCGGGGCCTGCTGCGCCGGATCGCCCGGGGCAACGACGTCATCACGTTCCTGGGGGAGTATCAGCGGGTCCGGCTCGATCGCGCCCTGCACGGGTTGACCGAGCTGCGGCGGCTCGCGCCCGGGGTCGACGTGGACACGTTCCACCCCGGGGTGGATGGGAGCGAGGTCCGCAAGCGGCACGGCCTCGCCGGGCGGCCGGTCGTCGTGTGCGTGTCCCGGCTGGTCCCGCGCAAGGGCCAGGACATGCTGATCCGCGCCCTGCCGGAGATCCGCCGGCGGGTGCCCGGCGCGGCGCTGCTGCTGGTCAGCGGCGGGCCGTACCGGAAGACGCTGGCCCGGCTGGCGCGCGAGCACGACGTCGAGGCGGACGTGGTGTTCACCGGGTCGGTGCCGTGGGCCGAGCTGCCGGCGCACTACGCGGCCGGGGACGTCTACGCGATGCCGTGCCGGACCCGGGCGGCCGGGCTGGACGTCGAAGGCCTCGGGATCGTCTACCTGGAGGCCTCGGCGACCGGTCTGCCGGTCGTCGGCGGGGACTCCGGGGGCGCGCCGGACGCGGTCCGCGAGAGGGAGACGGGGTATGTCGTGGGCGGCACCGACGTGCCCGCGATGGCCGACCGGATCGCGGGACTGCTGTCCGATCCTGATCATGCTCGGGCGATGGGGGCGGCGGGGCGTGCCTGGGTGGAGCGGGAGTGGCGGTGGGAGACCCAGGCGGCTCGTCTCGGCTCCCTGCTCGCCCCGGACCAGCCGCCCCACCCGCGGGCATAGCCCGGCCCGGCTCCGGACCCGTCCCGGCCACGGAACGCCGGCCGGGTCGGTGGTCGCCGCTTCCGGCGCGTGTCGCGGTGCCGGCTGGCACCGGGGGTGTCTCCGGGGCCCCAGGCCGGGTCGAGAGCCTTCACGGTACGGCGGTTCCTGCTCACCGAGGTGGCGCGGTTGCTGCGGATCTCCACGATGGAGGAGGTGCGCGCGGTGACCCGGCGGGTCCCGACCAACCTGTACGGCCGGGCGTCCAGCGGCCCGGTCACCGGTCTGGCCTTACGTGACACTGTGCTGGCTGCTGTGGACGGGCCGGATGGCGCCGGCCGCCGCGGGGCCGCCGCGTTACGCCATCGGCATCGCGGTTGTTCACCCGGTAGGCCGGCGCCTGTCAATCCGCCTGATCACCTGCCATGGTGTTCCCATGGAATTAGTGGGATTGGCGACGGTCGGCGCGGTGCTGGCGGCCGGGGTGGCCGTGGGCGCCTGGCGCCGGCGCACCGACGGCCGGGTGCGCCCGGTGGAGCAGACTGGTGACGTGAGCGAATCCGTGGCGGCCGAGCAGATCGACCGGGCAGTGCTGGACCGGCTCGGGGTCGAGCCCGGCCGGGTCACGCTGCTGCAGTTCTCCACCGCGTTCTGCGCGCCCTGCCGGGCCGTGCGCCGGGTCAGCGCCGAGGTCGCCGGGCTCCTCCCGGAGGTGCGGCACGTCGAGGTCGACGCCGAGAGCCACCTCGACGAGGTGCGTGCGCTGAACATCTGGCGCACCCCGACGCTGCTGGTCCTGGACGCCGCGGGCCGGGTGACCAGGCGGGCCACCGGCGTCCCGACGAAGCCGCAGCTGATCGCCGCGCTCGCCGAGTCAGGCGCCGGCGGGCGCCGTGACGGGCTCGGCGCCGGACCGGCTGAGGGCGCGGGGCCCGGGGATCAGCGGCTGGGACGCGGCTGAGGCGAACAGCACCAAGGCGCAGCCGACCCGCACCCGGTCCAACCCGGGGCGCGCCGACAGCGGGCCGGCCATCGCGTTGCCCAGCGGCATCGCGGGAGACGACGTCAGGTGGTCCCAGGACGCGACCCGAGCGCGAACAGGCGGCGCTCGCGGCGGTCTCGCCGGAGGAACCGGCGCAGCTCAACGATCTCCCGCGTCAAGTCCTACTATCCCCGGAGGAATAATAGGCGCATGTACGTGGACCCACGTGGCCAGCGCTTCGCCGCGGCCGTCACCAGTGTCGTCGTCGCGCTCGTGCTGATCACCGGCTCCGGCTGGCTGGCACTGGCGCAGGCGGTGGTCTTCGCGATCACCGCGTACCGCCCGCACCGGGGCCCCTACGGGTCGATCTTCCGGATGGTGGCGCCGCCGCGGCCGACGGAACCGGCCGCCCCCGTGCGATTCGCGCAACTCGTCGGTTTCGCGTTCCTCAGCGTCTCCGCGGGGGGATACCTCATGGGCGCGGAGACGCTCGGACTGGTCGCCGCGGCGTTCGGGCTGTTCGCGGCGTTCCTCAATGCGGCTTTCGGGTTGTGCCTGGGGTGCGAGGCCTATCTGAGGATTCGTCGACTCTCAGGCAGAAACGCCGAAGGCGTCGGTAATGTCTAGAACTTCGGGGCGTCCGGGGCTTCCAGGAGCCCCAGGCGAAGCGCGGTCATGAGCGCCTGGGCCCGGTTCGCCGCGCCCAGCTTCTCGTACAGCTTCGAGATGTGGGTCTTCGCCGTCGACTCGGAGACGAACAGCTGCTTGGCGATCCCGGCGACGCTCATGCCGTCGGCGAGCAGCCGCAGCACCTGACCCTCGCGGGGGGACAGCTGCGGGCCGGACGGGGCGAGCCGGCGCTTCATCGCCTCGGCGAGGTCGGCGGCGGTGAACGCGCTGGGTGCCGACGCGGCGTGCCGGGCCGCCGCCACCACCTCGTCAGCCGGGGCGGTCTTCGGCACGAACGCGCTGGCCCCGGCCTCGAGAGCGCCGAAGAGCTGGTCGTCGCCGGCATACATGGTCAGGACCACGATGCCCATGTTGGCGTTGTTCTTGCGGAGGGCGCGGGTGGCCTCCAGGCCGCTGCCGTCGGGCAGCCGCAGATCCATGATCACGACATCCGGCTGCAGCGCGCCGGCTTGGCGAACCGCCTCCGCGGCCGTCGCCGCCTCGCCGACGACCTCGAACTGCCGGTCGCGCTCGAATGCGTGCCGCAGCCCCTTACGGATCAAATCGTGATCGTCGACAAGGAGGACCTTGGTGCGCGTCGTCGGCGCAGGACTGGTCGACATGCTCGGGTTACTCCCCTTCTGGAGCGGAAACGCTATCCCGCACGCTATCGCGCCGGGGCGGGGTTCCGAGCACTACGGCGACGGTTGTCCCGCTGGGGTGTCTCGGCGTGATCCGGAGACGGCCCCGGATGCGTTCGGCGCGCTCGGCCATGATGGTCAGACCGTACCGGCCGTCCGGGCGGTTGTCGGCGAAACCCTTGCCGTCGTCGGAGACCTCGATCTGCGCGTACGGCGGGTCGACGGTGCAGGTGACCCACAGGTTGGACGCCCCGGCGTGCTTGCGGGCGTTGGTGATCGCCTCCTGCGCGATGCGCAGCAGCTCAGCCTCGGTCGCCGCGGGCAGCCGCGCGGTCGACTCGTCGAAGGTGAAGTGCACCCGCAGCCCGGCGCTGGTCCCCAGGGTGCGGGCGTACTCGGCGATCGCGGCCGCCAGCCCGCCGTTGCGGTCCACCTCCGAGCGCAGCTCGAACAGGCTCAGCCGCAGCTCGGTGATCACCCGGGTCACCTCGCCGCGCAGCGTGCGCAGCTCCTCGGCCGTCTCCTCGGCGCCCTCCGGCAGGGTGGCCTGGGCGTTGTCGATGCCGTACCCGACCATCACCAGCTCCTGGGCGACCCCGTCGTGGATCTCCCGGGCCAGGCGCTGCCGCTCCTCGTTGGTGGCCAGCGAGCGGACGTCGTCGAAGAGCAGCGCGGCCTCCAGCCGCAGCGCGGCCGGGCCGGTCACCTCGGTCACCGACTGGACGACCGCGGGCGGGTAGGCCCCGCCGGCGTCCGTCTCCAGGATCACCAGGCCGATCGTGCGGACCCCGGCGACCAGCGGGACTACCAGCGAGGAGACCTCGCCGCCGCGATGCGTCCGGGCCTGCGACCGGCTCGCCACGTGCGGCTGCTGGGTGGCCCAGGCGTCGGCGATCGCCGAGTCCGCGTCCAGGGTGGTCTCCCAGTCGACCCGCTCGGCGCCGGTCTGCGCCAGCACCACCAGCCGGCCGCCGCCGCTGGCCGACAGCACCGCGGCGCGGTCGCCCGGGGTGACCGCGCGCAGCTCCTCCAGCAGGTGCTCGGAGATGCCGCCCGGGTCCAGGGTGGCGCCCGGCAGCGAGCGGGCCACGCTGCGCAGCTGGGTGAGCAGGCGGGTGGCCTCCGCGTACGGCTGCGGGGTGGGCTCGGCCGGCAGCAGGAACTCCCGCATCGCCTCGGCGGCGAACGTCACGATGGCGCCCATCACCAGCCACTGCCCGCCCGCCGCCAGATAGCCCCGGTCGGTCAGCACCCGCAGGTCGGCCAGCGCGCCGCCGGCCACCAGCGCGACAGCGGCCACCCCGAGCAGCGCGGCGCCCTCGGTCGGCTTGCGGCGCAGCGCCGCGGTGAGCAGCGGGACGGCCAGGTAGGGCAGGATCGCCTCGGCGCGGAAGCCGGCGGTCGCGCCCTCGGTCGCGTTGGCGATCGAGCCGGCCGCCAGACCGGTGACGATCACCTCGGCGAACCGGCCGGCCGTCGCGAGCGCCGAGTCCTCCCGGGCCACGAAGGCGGGCACCGCGGTGACCGCGAGCAGGGCGATCCAGCCGAGCTGCCGGGGGTCGCCGGTGGCGATCAGGGTGAGCACGGCGACCAGCGCGAGCATGATCACGCGCGATGCGGCTTCGAGCGGGCGTATGCGCGTGGATCCGCTGGCTAGGGCTGGCACGTGACGGATGGTAGCGGCACCGGCGGGAAACGGCTCGTCGGCGACGGGGCGGTGGCGTGCTTTGTCGTACCCAGCGGGTAGCCTCCCGTGCATGGCGGACACCTCGACCCAGTCGATCCAGGTCGCTGCCCCCCTGGCCCGGGTGGCCGCGGTCATCTGCGACTTCCCGAGCTACCCGGAGTGGGCGGAGGCGATCAAGCAGGCCTCGGTCGTCGAGGAGTACGAGGACGGTTATGCCGCCCAGGTCAGCTTCCGGATCGACGCCGGTGTGATGGCCGACGAGTACACGTTGGAGTATGCGTACGCCGACGACCTCTCCCGGATCGAGTGGCACCTGGTCGCGCCCTCCACCACGCAGAAGTCCCAGGAGGGCTCCTACGACCTGGTCGAGCGTCCGGACGGGACGACCACGGTGACGTACACCCTGGCGGTGGAACTCGCCATCGGGATGCTCGGGATGTTCCGCCGCAAGGCCGAAAAGATGATCATGGACACGGCTCTCAAGGAGCTCAAGCGCCGGGTCGAGAGCCTGCCCGCGGTCTGACCGTGGATGCTTGAGGGAGAGGCCGCCCGTGGCCCGATCACGGGCGGGTGAGGGGGAGCGGATGGCCGGGTCGGCACGGGAAGAGGCGGAGCGGCTGGTAGCCGCGATCCTCGCCAGGGCGGCGTCGGCCGGGGCGGGTGCGGCGGCTCGCGGTTTCCGCGAGGCCACAGACTTCGGCGGTACGGCGTCGGCCGGCGGCCGCGATGGCGCAGATCCTTCCGGTACCGCGTCGGCCGGCGGCCGCGATGCCGGAGGTGCTTCCGGCGCGGGGCCGGGAACCGCCCGGGGAACCGGGTCGTGGGCCGGCTCGTCGGCGGCCGGCGGGTCGCCGGTGTCGGATGCGGCCGCCCGGGTCGGTGACCTGGTGGACGGTTTCTTCGGCCTGCTCAACGACGTGGCCGGCGGCTCCTCGCGGCGGGCTGCTCCGGGCCCGGCCCACGCGGGTGGCGCCTGGGCCACCGGCAGCGCCGAGTGCTGTGTCTGCCCGGTGTGCCGGGCCATCGCCGCGGTGCGCGATCCCAGCCCGGAGACCGTGTTCAAGGCCGCGACCGGGGCCGGCGACATCGCCACCGGGGCGGCCGGCATGCTGCGCGGGTTCTCCTCGCTGGCGGGTTCGGTGCTGGGGGAGCGCCCGCGGCGCCGGCCGTCCGGTGCAGGCGCGGCACGGCACGCCCCGAGCCCCGAGGCACGGCACGCCCCGAGCCCCGATCAGGCCTGGGCCGCGGCGACCCGCGGAGCGGCGGCGACCCAGGGGACCGCCGCGACCGGCGGGTCGGGGACCACCGGAGGGACCGCCGCGACCGGCGGGTCGGGGGCGACCGGTGGGACCGCCGCGACCGGCGGGTCGGGGACCACCGGAGGGACCGCCGCGACTGGCGGGACGGCGACCGGCGGGGCCGAGCCGGGGCCGGGCCGATCGGCAGCGGCTGATCCGGCTGCCGACCCGTGGGCCGCGGCGACGGCGGAGAGCGCGCGGCAGGCCGCGGCGGCCCGGGACCGGGCGCGGGCGGCGGAGCGGGCGGTGGCGCGGGCGGTGGCCGACGCCCGCCGGGCGGAGCGCGAGGCCGCCGCGAAGGAGCGGGCCGCGGCCGTACCGGAGAGGGATCGCCCGGCCGGGCCGGACGGGGACGTCTGGTCCGTGGTCACCTCGGAGGCCGCCGCAGGCGGCGCGGGCGCGGGACGTAGCGTGGATCATGAGCGGGGCGCTGCGGCGCCCGAGGATCGTGGCGTGGTCCCGGGCGATGACGCCCGGGGCGGCGGCGCGGTGTGAAGAGGGGACGGGCAGCGTGACGCTGACCATCGGAATCGACGTCGGCGGCACCAAGGTCGCCGGTGGTGTGGTCGACGAGCACGGGAACGTGCTCGCGTCGAATCGCAGGCCCACGCCGGCGGAGGACCCGGCCGGGACCCGGGACACGATCGCCGAGGTGGCCGCCGAGCTGGCGGCGCAGTACCCGCAGGCGACTGCCGTCGGGATCGGCGCCGCCGCGTGGATCGACGCCGCCGGCTCGACCGTGCTGTTCGCGCCGAACCTGGCCTGGCGGGACGAGCCGCTGCGCGACTACGTGTCGAAGGCGGTCGGCCTGCCGACCGTGCTGGAGAACGACGCGAACGTGGCGGCCTGGGCGGAGTTCCGGTTCGGGGTGGCCAAGCACGCCGACGACTCGATGGTGATGATCACCGTGGGGACCGGTATCGGCGGCGGCATCGTGCTGGGCGGCAAGCTCTGGCACGGCGCCAACGGCATCGCCGGCGAGCTCGGCCACATCCAGTCGGTGCCGGACGGGCACCCGTGCGGCTGCGGCCGGCTGGGCTGCCTGGAGCAGTACGCGAGCGGCAACGCGCTGGTCCGCTTCGCCCGCGCGGGCGCGCGGCAGGAGCCGGAGCGCGCGGCGCAGCTGCTGGAGCTGGCCGGCGGCGACCCGCTGGCGATCAGCGGCCGGCAGATCACCGAGGCGGCCCGGGCCGGCGACGGTGTGGCGATGGACGCGTTCGCGCAGACCGGGTACTGGCTCGGCGTGGCCCTGGCCGACCTGGCGCAGAGCCTCGACCCGCAGATCCTGGTGATCGGTGGCGGCGTGGTGGACGCCGGCCCGCTGCTGATGGGCCCGGCCGAGCGGACCTACCGGGATCAGCTCGCCCAGCGCAATCGCTTCCCGGTCGCCGAGGTGCACGCGGCGCAGATGGGCAACGACGCCGGCGTGGTCGGCGCGGCCGACCTGGCGCGGCGGGCGTAGGGACATCCGGTGGTGGAGATGTCCGGGGTGCCGTTGCGCGTGCTCAGCTGGAACGTGCACGGGTTGAAGGACGACCGGGCCGCGCTGGTCGGCCTGGTCCGTGAGCTGGCCCCGGACGTCTTCATCCTGCAGGAGGCGCCGCGCCGGTTCGGCTGGCGGCCCCGGAGCGCCGCGCTGGCCGGCGAGTGCGGCCTGGTGGTGGGCGCCGGCGGCCTGCCCGCGCTGGGCAACCTGATGATGGTCAGCCTGCGGGTCGCGGTCGGCGTGAACTGGTGCCTGCGCTACCCGCTGACGCCGGGCCGGCACCTGCGCGGCGCGTTCTTCGCCCACGGGCGGGTGCGCGGCGCGTCGTTCACCGTCTCCGGCTCGCACCTGGCCACCGACCCGGCCGAGCGGCCGTCCCAGGCCGCGCACTGGAAGGACGAGCTGAGCAGGCTGGAGGGGCCGGTCGTCGTGGCCGCCGACCTGAACGAGGGGCCGGGCGGCGGTGCCTGGCGCACCGTCGGGGACGGGCTGGTGACCACGAAGGACGACGAGCCGACGTTCCCGGCCTCGGCGCCCAGCCGGCGCATCGACGGGCTTTTCGTCAGCCCGGACGTGGACATCGAGCGGTACGAGATCATCGGCACCGATCGGGCACGTGCCGCGAGTGATCATCTACCGGTCCTCGCGGACCTCCGGCTCCCTTCCGGCTGAGCCGCGGGTCTGGCAGGATCGCCGGGTGCACGACTCCCCGGACCCGGGCGACCGCCGTGACGCCGTGTGCGTCGTGGGCGCCGGCGCCAGCGGCCTGACCGCCGTCAAGAACCTGCTCGAGCTGGGCTTCCAGGTGGACTGCTACGAGCGGGAGACCGCCGTGGGCGGCGCCTGGAACTGGCGGCACGACCGCAGCCCGGTCTACGCCGGCACCCATCTGATCTCGTCCCGGCCGCTCACCGAGTTCCCCGACTTCCCGATGCCGGACAGCTGGCCCGACTACCCGCACCACAGCCAGGTGCTGACCTACCTGGAGCGGTACTCCGCGCACTTCGGGTTGGGCGAGCACATCTGGTTCGGCACCGAGGTGGTCTCCGCGGCGCCGACCGGGGACGGCGGCTGGGAGGTCACCACCCGGTCCACCGGCGGCGGCTCGTCGCGCACGTCACGGTACGCCGCGGTGGTCGTGGCCAACGGGCACAACTGGGACCCGCGTCGGCCCACCATCCCGGGGGAGTTCCGCGGGCGGCTGATGCACTCCAGCGCGTACAAGGATCCGGCCGTGCTGCGCGGCCGCAAGGTGCTGGTGATCGGCGGCGGCAACACCGGCTGCGACATCGCGGTGGAGGCCGCCCAGCAGGCGGGTCAGGTGTGGCATTCGACCCGGCGCGGCTACTGGTACGCCCCGAAGTACGTCCTCGGCCGCCCCGCCGACCAGGTCAACGGCCGGCTGCTGCGCCTGCGGCTGCCGCTGCGCCTGCGACAGTGGCTCTACCGCCGCACGGTCCGGCTCACCACCGGCGATCTGACCCGCTTCGGGCTGCCGGCGCCGGACCACCAGCCGTACGAGAGCCATCCGATCGTCAACAGCCAGCTGCCCTACTACCTGGGTCACGGCAGGATCACCCCGGTGCCGGACGTGACCGCTTTCGACGATGCCTCGGTGGAGCTGGCCGACGGCCGGCGGATCGAGCCCGACCTGGTGATCACCGCGACCGGGTACCGCCCGCGCTTCGAGTTCCTCGCCCCCGAACTGCTCGCCGCCGACGAGCACGGGCGTCCCGACCTGCACCTGCACGTGTTCGCCCGGCAGCACCCGACACTCGCCGTGATCGGCCTGCTGCAGCCGGACTCCGGGGTGTTCCCGTTGGCCCACTGGCAGAGCGTGGCGGTGGCCCGATGGCTGCGGCTGCGCCTGGACGACCCGGCGCGGGCCGCCGCGGTGCAGCAGCAGGAGTCCGCCAAGCCGCTGGCCGCCTGGTCCAAGCGCCGGGTGGTGAAGACCGATCGGCACTGGTTCGAGGTGGACCACCTCGACTACCTGCGGTCCCTGGAGAGCCTGCTCAACGAGATGGAGCCGGCGGCATGACCGGGTTTGATCTGCTGCGCCTCAAGGATTGGACAGATCCGGTGCCGCCGGCCGGGCGTGAGGTCGCGTCGCGGCTGCCGGAGGACGACGAGGGCCGGCCGCCGGTGCTCTTCGTCCCCGGCCTGGGCCACGGCGCCTGGGCGTTCGCCGAGCACTGGCTGCCGCACACGGCCGGCCGCGGCTTCCCGGCGCACGTGCTCGGCCCGCGCCCCGGCGGCGACCTGCGCGCCCAGGTGCACGACGTGGTGCAGACCGCGGCGTCGCTGCCCCGCCGGGCGGTGCTGGTCGGGCACGGCGTGGGCGCGCACGTGGTGGCCCGCGCGCTGGCCCGCTACCCGGCCCGGGCCGCGGTGCTGGTGGCGCCGGTGCTGGACGGCTGGGCGGCGGCCGGCTCGGCGCTGCTGGCAAACCCCGGCGGCACGCTGCCGGCGCTCTTCGGCGGGCGGCTGCGGGTTTCCGCGCGGCAGCTGTTCGGCTCCGGGCTGCCGGCCGAGCGGGCCGCGGAGTACCTGGAGCGGATCGCGCCGCGGCCGCGCGCCGAGCTGCTCCGCCGGGCCGTCCCGCCGCGGCCGGTGGGTGCGCCACCGGTGCTGGTGGTGGGCAGCCCGGACGACCGGGTGGTGTCGCGCAAGGCGCTGGACCGGGCGGCCGCGGCCTATTCCGGTGCGCCGCTGCTGTTCCCCGGGATGGGGCACGACCTGATGCTGGAGGACAGCTGGGCCGAGCCGATCGACGCGATCCTGGACTGGCTGAGGAAGCAGGTCTGACCGGACCCGCCGGCGGGCTGATCCGGCGCGGCCGCCGGGCGGCGGGTGGCGCCGGGTCGTGGACGGCCGGTATGCGGGTGGCGCCGGGTTCGGGGACGGCGGCTGCGCGGGGACGCTGTCAGCCGGGCAACTGCCGGGCGAGCCGGCCGGTGTGATCGAGAGCGGTCAGGTAGGCGCGGGCCCAGGCCAGGATGTCGTGCTCGGCGATGTGCCGGCGCATCGCGCTCATCCGGTCCGCCAGATCGGCCGGCTCCGCCCCCAGCGCGCGCAGCAGAGTGTCCTTCAGCCCGTCCAGGTCGTGCGGGTTCACCAGGAACGCCTGGGTCAGCTCGGCGGCCGCCCCGGCGAACTCGCTGAGCACCAGCGCGCCGGAGCCGTCCTCCCGGGCCGCCAGGAACTCCTTGGCGACCAGGTTCATCCCGTCCCGCAGCGGGGTCACCACCATCACGTCCGCGGTCTGGTAGAGCGCGGCCAGCTGCGACCTGTCGAACGGCTGGTTCAGGTAGTGGATGGCCGGCTCGCCGACCCGGCCGTACTCGCCGTTGATCCGGCCGACCTCACCCTCCACCCGGTCCCGCAGCGCGCGGTAGCTCTCCACCCGCTCCCGGCTGGGCACCGCGACCTGCACCAGCACCGTGTCCCGCACCTTCACGTGCCCGTCCCGCAGCAGCTCCCGGTACGCCGTGAGCCGGTGCTCGATGCCCTTGGTGTAGTCCAGCCGGTCGACGCTGAGCAGCACCCGCTTGGCCTTGCCCAGGTCGAGCCGCAGCTGCTTGGCCTGGGCCACCACGTCCGGCCGGGTGGCCAGCGCGCGCATCTCGCCGACGTCGATCGAGACCGGGAACGCCCCGGTGCGGACGGTCCGCCCGTCCACCGTGATCGTGTCGTCCCGGGTCTGCGCGCCGACCAGCTTCTTCGCCAGCTGTGCCAGGTTGTGCGCGGCCTGCTCGCGCTGGAAGCCGACCAGGTCCGCGCCGAGCATCCCGCGTACCAGCTCGACCCGGCGGGGGAGCTGCATGAACAGCTCCGGCGGCGGGAACGGCACGTGCATGAAGAAGCCGATCAGCAGGTCCGGCCGCAGCTCCCGGAGCATCTGCGGTACCAGCTGCAGGTGGTAGTCCTGCACCCAGACCGCGGCGTGCTTGCCGGCCACCTCGGCGGCGGCCTCGGCGAACCGCCGGTTGACCGACCGGTAGGTCTCCCACCACTCGCGCTGGAAGACCGGCTGCTGTACCGCGTCGTGGTAGAGCGGCCACAGTGTGGAGTTGGCGAAGCCCTCGTAGTAACCGCTCTGCTCGGCGGCGGAGAGCTCGATCGGGCGCAGCCGCACGCTGCCCAGGTCGGGCAGCCGGGGCGCGAGGTCCACCTCGCCGCCCCAGCCGACCCAGGTGGCCGGGGTCTGCTGGAGGATCGCGTGCAGGGCGCCGCTCAGCCCGCCGGGACTTCGGCGCCACTCGCAGGCGCCGTCCCGGGCAGCGCTGTCATCGAGCGGGAGACGGTTGGCGACCACGACGAGCGAACTCTGACGCATCACCGTAGGTTACCGTCAGAGCACCTAAGTTTGTCGATGTGACAGGCGTCGCCCGAGCGCAGCCGCCGGAGCGGTCAGACCACCGCGCCGTCGTCGAACTCGTCGTCGTCGTCGCCCGAGCGCAGCCGCCAGACCAGCGTGACCGCCCCGCCCACGATCGCCGCGAAGCCGAACAGCATGGTGAACGTCGGGTCGATCGGGATCAGCGTGGGGGACAGGAAGAGCACGAACCCGAGGAGCACGCCGAGGACGCCGGCCACCGCGTACTTCGAGATATGCGGCAGCGGCGGTGGCGGCGGCGGGACGTAGCGCTCCTCCTCCTCGGCCTCCTCGGGAAAGCCGAACGGGTCGAGAACCGGGTAGATCACCGGCTCCGGCGGCGGGTCGGTGCGGCGCCGGTTGACCGGGCGGCCGTCCTCGCCGACCGGGCGCTCCTTCTCCGTGCGCTCGGTGTCCGACGTGGTGCCCTCGGACTCCGGCCACGGCGGGGCCGCCTCCGGGTCGACGGTGGTGTGGAAGCCCGCGATGATCTTGTCCCACTCGGCGTCCACCTCGGCCTGCGGCCGGGGCGCCGGAGCGGGCTCGGCGGGCGGGGTGGGCGGAACGCCGCCGGTCACCTGCTGCAGGTGCTCGCGGGCGGTCGCCAGCTGGGTGCGATCCACGTAGAGCCGGTCGATCGGGCGGGCCGGCAGCGTGGTCGCCCGCAGGATCGGATTCAGATCCGCGGTGGGTTGCAGATAGGCCGCGATGCCGTCGCCGGCCAGCACGTCCAGCAAGTGCTCGCCGACGCGCGGGTCCACATCCCCCACGACCGCGTAGTCAGCCGCGTCGAGCCCGTTGTCCCGCCGCCCGCGACGGGCGCCGCCCGCTGTCACCGATGCACACCCCCCTCGCCGACCGTGCCTTGAATGGTGACACGGCAGGCGCCTGTTGCGGGAGTGCGTTGTGGCGTGCCGCCCCCGCTTCGTACGCTTCTGTCGCCCCGGGACGCCGGTGGCATCCGCTGAAAGGACGGCAGTGTTCTACTGGCTGCTCAAGTTGGTGGTCCTCGGACCCGTGCTGCGGCTCCTCTTCCGACCCAAGGTCGAGGGCCTGAAGAACGTGCCCCGTTCCGGCCCGGTGATCCTGGCCTGCAACCATCTCTCGTTCTCCGACTCGATCTTCACCCCATTGGTGATGAACCGGAAAGTGACCTTCGTCGCCAAAGCTGAATACTTCACCGGCAAGGGGCTCAAGGGATGGTTCTCGCGGATGTTCTTCGTCGGCGCGGGGACGATCCCGGTGGACCGTTCGGGCGGTGAGGCGGCCCAGGCGGCGCTCGACACGCTCCTGCGGGTGCTGCGCGAGGGCAACATCGCCGGCATCTACCCGGAGGGCACCCGCTCGCCGGACGGGCGTCTCTACCGCGGCAAGACCGGGGTGGCCCGGCTGGCGCTGGAGAGCGGCGCCCCGGTGGTCCCGGTGGCGCTGCTGAACACCGACGAGATCCAGCCGACCGGCACGCTGATTCCGACGATCAAGCGGGTCCGGATGCGGATCGGCAAGCCGCTCGACTTCTCCCGGTACGCCGATCAGCGTGGCGACCGGTTCGTCGAGCGGGCGATCACCGACGAGATCATGTTCGAGCTGATGGCGCTCTCCGGCCGTGAGTACGTCGACGTCTACGCCGCGAAGCTCAAGGAACCTCAGCCGGCCTGACGTCTCCCGCCCGCGGGAACCGCGCGGTCCGCTTCGGGCCGGTGCTGGTGGTGGTGGTGGTGAGGAACGAATGACCACCGCCGCCGGCGCCAGCCCGAACCGGGAGTCGCGTGCCGGGCGCCGCGGGCGTACCCCGGCAATCAGTTCATCCCGGCGCGGCGCTTCAGCGCCTGCACGTCGGTGACCACGATGCGCCGGCCCTCGGTGCGTAGCCAGCCGCGGTTGGCGAACGAGCCGATCGCCTGGTTGACGCTCTGCCGCGACCCGCCGGCCATCTCCGCCAGCTGGCTCTGGTTCAGCTCGATGGTGATCATCGGAGCCTGGCTCTCCCCGGAGAGCCGGACCAGAGTCTTGGCCACCCGGCCGGGCAGGTCGAGGAAGACGTGGTCGGCGTTCTGCTCGGTGAGGCGGCGGATCAGGCCGCCGACCGAGCGCATCACCGCGTCCAGGATGCGCGGGTTGGAGTGCACCAGGTCCATGAAGGCGGCCCGGGACAGCGAGAGCGCCTGCGAGTCCTCGATCGCCTCGGCCGAGGCGCTGCGGGTGGACGCGTCCAGCAGCGACACCTCGCCGAGCACGTCCGGCGGGCGGACGACGGTGAGCACGGCGCGCTCCCCGGTCGGTGCGGTGCGGAAGACCGCGACCGCGCCCCGTTTCATGATGATCAGGGAGTCCCCGGGGTCGTGCTCGACGAAGAGGATCTGTCCCTTGCGGTAGTGGCGAGGAACCGCTGTGGCGATGACCCGCTGTCGTACGTCCGGCTCCAGCCCGGCGAACATCTCCACGCCGGTTAGCGCGTCGCCGGAATCCGGCAGGCGATGGTCCACGGCGTATCCCTCCCCCGATCGGGGACCGCGTCGACCCGGCCGGCGCCGGCCCCACGGCGCGAACGATCACTCTTAGCACAGAGCGAGCTCCGAACGCCATTTCTACTCCGGACATTGAAGCTCGCCTCGTACGATCATGTCCCTTCAGTCGCTTTCTGTAAACACCCCATCGCCTTCTGTGATTGTCGCCCTGCCTGTCCGTCGGATTTGGGTGGTGTGCCGTGATAATCCCGCCGTGCCGGAAGATGAGATTGTCCGAGCCGTGCTGCGAGACCAGTGGCACCTCGCTCCGTCCGAGATATTCGAGCTCCCCGCCGCGGTGATGTCGCGGGGCTGGGAGATCACCGCCGCCGGCGACCGCTACGTGGCCCGGCTCGCGGAGACCTCCGCGCGGCTGCCGGTCGAGGCCGGCCTGGCCGCGGCGGTTCACCTGCGCGGGGTACGGGTCGAGGCCGGCGAACCGGTCCGCACCCTGTCCGGCGCGCTCACCGTGGAGATCCCGCAGGGCGCCCTGGCCGTGCTGCGCCGGCCTCCCGGGCGCCGGCTGGACGGCGCGGACCCGGTGGACCAGCAGTGGTGGGGTGAGCGCCTGGGGGTCGTCCACCGGGCTCTGGAGGGGTTCCAGCACCCGGGCCTGCGCCCGTGGCAGCCGATCGATCCGGAGGCCCCGCATCTGGACGCCGAACCCTGGCTGCGCCCCGCGGTCACCGGGGCGGTCACGGCGGCGACCCGCCTCACGGTCACCGACCGATTGACGTACGGGGTGCTGCACGGCGACCCGGCTCCGGACGCGTTCGTGCTGGACGCCTCGACCGGGCGCTCCGGCCTGATCCACTACGGCGCCAGCGGGACCGGGCCGCTCGTCTACGACGTGGCCTCGGCAGTGGTCTACGCCGGTGGCCCGGACCGGGCCGCCGAACTCCTGGACGGCTACCGCGCGGCCGGCCCGGTCGCGGCCGACGAACTGGAGGTCGCGCTGCCGGTGCTGCTGCGGCTGCGCTGGGCGGTGCTGGCCGAGCGGGCGGCCCGCCACCACCTCGTGAGGGACCTGGAGCGGGCCCGGGAGGCCCTGGCGTCCATGCCCGGATGACGATGGGCAAGGATGTACCGCGATGGTGTACCGGTATTTCTACGACTGCGAGTTCATCGAGGACGGCCGGATCGTCGACCTGGTCTCGATAGGTATCGTCGACGAGTTCGGCCGCGAGTTCTACGCGGTCAGCACGGAGTTCGACGACAGCCGCGCCGTGCCCTGGGTGCGGCGCAACGTCCTGGACAAGCTGCCCTCCCCGGCCGACAGGTCGTGGCGCAGCCGGGAGCGGATCCGCGAGGACCTCTACGAGTTCCTGATCGAGCCGATCCGCGGGCGCGGCGAGCGGATGGAGCTCTGGGCCTGGTACGCGGCGTACGACCACGTCGCGCTCGCCCAGCTCTGGGGCGCGATGCCGGCCCTGCCGCGGGAGATCCCCCGGTTCACCAAGGACCTGCGCCAGCGCTGGGACGACCTCGGCAGGCCCACGCTGCCGGAGATGTCCGGCCGGCACGACGCGCTGGTCGACGCCCGGCACAACCTGGCCCGCTGGGAAGCGATGCGCAAGGTCCAGGACAAGTCCTAGCCGCGCCGGCGGGCCTCGATCGGGGGCACGCAGTCGTGCACGATCGCCTCGACGTCGTCCTGGGTGAGCGCCGGGCCGAGGTCCCCGTTCCCCGGGGCGGCGCGCAGCCCGTCGATGATCAGCTCCAGGAACCGGCGGTAGATCTCCGGTCGGCCGCCGCCGCTGTGCCGGGCCAGGTCGGTGACTGTCGCCATGATGATCGGCAGGTCGTTGATCCCGACGTCGGCCCGCAGCGACCCCTCCGCGTGGGCGCGGCCGATCACCTCCTGCAGCAGCGGCAGCAGATGCTCGCCGACCTCGGCGAAGTGGTGTTTGCCGATGCCTATGCAGAGCGCCGCGTCGCGCAGCCCGCGGTCCACCGCGTGCATCTCGATCGTGCGCCGCAGCAGCATGGTCAGCCCGTCCCACCCGGAGGGCAGCGCCAGCGCGTCCTCGGCGAGCGAGACCAGGTCCTCCAGCCGGTCCGCGAAGAGCGCGTCGATGAGCGCCTCCTTGGTGGGGAAGCGCCGGTAGACCGTGCCGACGCCGACGCCTGCGTGATGCGCCACGTCGTCGAGCGTGGCGGCGAACCCGCGGGCCGCGAAGACGTCGTGCGCGGCGAGCAGGATCCGCTCGCGGTTGCGCTGGGCGTCACGCCGCAGTGGGCGGGTGGTCTCGGTCATGTGGCCAAGCCTACAAGAAAGTGGAGGCGATTCCTCAACTTCCCCTGTTAGCCTGCCGAAGTGGAGGATGAACCTCAACTTTCGAAAGGTCACGATGAGTACCCTTACTGATCGACCCAGGGGAGCCGGACGTGAGGCGCCGGTCGCCGCGCCGTCCGACGGCGGGCGCTGGTGGGCGCTCGTCGTGCTCGCCCTCGCCCAGCTGATGGTGGTGCTGGACGCCACGATCGTGAACATCGCGCTGCCCACGGCCCAGGCCGACCTGGCCTTCTCGGACGCCGACCGCCAGTGGGTGGTGACCGGTTACGCCCTCGCCTTCGGCAGCCTGCTGCTGCTCGGCGGCCGCCTGTCGGACTTCTTCGGCCGCAAGCGGATGTTCCTCATCGGTCTGATCGGCTTCGCGCTGGCCTCGGCGCTCGGCGGCGCCGCCAACGGCCTGGAGATGCTGATCGTCGCCCGCGCGCTGCAGGGCGCGTTCGGCGCGGCGCTGGCTCCGGCCGCGCTCTCGCTGCTCTCCACGACGTTCACCCAGGCCGCCGAGCGCGGCAAGGCGTTCGGCATCTTCGGCGCCATCTCCGGCGCCGGCGGCGGCATCGGCCTGCTGCTGGGCGGCGTGCTGACGGAGTACGTGTCCTGGCGCTGGTGCCTCTACGTCAACCTGGTGATCGCCGCCATCGCGGTGGTCGGCGCCATCGTCAAGCTCCGCGACGAGCCGGCCGCGCCGCACGGGAAGATCGACATCCCGGGTACCGTCGCGGCGGTCGTCGGCCTGGTGGGCCTGGTCTACGGCCTCGGCCAGGCGGAGACCGACGGCTGGACCGCGGGCTGGACCCTCGGCCCGATCGCGGTCGGCGTCGTCGCCCTGATCGTCTTCGTGCTGATCGAGCTGCGGGTCGAGCACCCGCTGCTGCCGCTGCGCGTCGTGCTGGACCGCAACCGCGGCGGGTCGTACGCGTCGATCGCGATCGCCGGCGCCGGCATGTTCGGCATCTTCCTGTTCCTCACCTACTACCTGGTGGCGATCCTCGGGTTCACCCCGGTCAAGACCGGCCTGGCGTTCCTGCCGATGCTCGGTTCGGTGATGCTGACCGCGACGACTGCCGGCTCGATGCTGACGCCGAAGGTCGGTCCGCGCCCGCTCGTCCCGCTGGGCGCGCTGATCGCCGCCGGCGGCATGCTCTTCCTGACCCGGCTGCAGCTCGACTCGACGTACGCCGGCGGCGTCCTGCCCGGTCTGATCATCATCGGTCTGGGCCTCGGCCTGGTCTTCGCGCCCACGCAGAACGCCGCCACCTCGGGCGTCGAGCACCGGGACGCGGGCGTCGCCTCCGCGATGATCAACACGGTGCAGCAGATCGGCGGCTCGATCGGCACCGCGCTGCTCAGCTCGTTCGCGGCCAGCGCGGCCGGCGACTACCTGAAGGGCAAGGACCCGGCCAGCAAGCTGGCGCAGGCGCAGGCGGCGCTGGAGAGCTACCACACCGTGTTCTGGTGGTCGACCGGCTTCTTCGTGCTGGCCGCGGTGGTGGCGGCGGTGCTGTTCCGGACCGGGCCGCTGGACAACGACCCGGACGCCCCGCCCGCCATGGCCCACTGATCCGGCTGGTCCCCAGGGGATGTCTCCCGGCGCGGGAGGCACCCCTGACGGCCAGCTGCGAGGTGTGGGCCGGTTCTCCAGGGGTGTCCCGGGTTCTCCCGGAGCCCGTCGAGGAGCCGGTCACCTGATCGGGTTAACCGTGGCGAGTGGTTCGCGATCTGCTCGACCGGCCGTGGCGGCGTCCGGAGGCGGGTCCACCGAGGCCCGGCCGTGGACGGACGGCCCGTCCGGCGGGCGGCGCCACGGCCCGCCTGGTCGCGGTGCGGCCGGACCGGGCGCCCGGTCCGAGGCGCCGGGCGCGGGCGGGTCCTCGCCGTGAAGTGGGAAGGGGCGCGTTGAGCAGCCTCGCGAGCGGAGACTAGAGTTCGGCGTGCGGCTCGCCCCGGGCCGGCAACGCTGCCGATGAAGACGCTCCCGGGGCCTCTCACGGGCTATCTGCATCTCGCTACCCGTTCAGGGGAAGGACGAGGAGAAACATGCGTATCGGCGTGCTCACCGGTGGCGGCGACTGCCCCGGTCTCAACGCGGTCATCCGTGCCGTGGTGCGCAAGGGCGTCACCGCTTACGGTCACGAGTTCGTCGGGTTCCGCGACGGCTGGAAGGGTCCGCTGGAGGGCCTGACGAAGCCGCTCGGCATCGCCGAGGTCCGCGGCATCCTCCCGCGTGGCGGCACGATCCTGGGCTCCTCGCGCACCAACCCGTTCAAGATCGAGGGCGGCGTCGAGAAGATCAAGGCCAACCTGGCCGAGCAGGGCGTCGACGCGCTGGTCGCGATCGGCGGCGAGGACACCCTCGGCGTCGCGACCAAGCTGAACGACCTCGGCGTCAACGTCGTCGGCGTGCCGAAGACGATCGACAACGACCTCAACGCGACCGACTTCACCTTCGGTTTCGACACCGCGGTGAACATCGCGATGGAGGCCATCGACCGGCTGCACACCACCGCCGAGTCGCACCACCGCACCCTGGTCGTCGAGGTCATGGGCCGGCACGCCGGCTGGATCGCGCTGCACGCCGGCCTCGCCGGTGGCGCCAACGTCATCCTGCTGCCGGAGCGCAAGTTCGACGTCGAGCAGGTCGCGACGTACGTGACCAAGCGCTTCCAGGTCGAGTACGCGCCGATCGTGGTCGTCGCCGAGGGCGCCCAGCCGCTCGACGGCCAGATGGTCCTGCACAACCAGGAGCTGGACAGCTTCGGTCACGTCCGCCTCGGCGGCATCGGCCAGTGGCTCGCCGAGCAGCTGGAGGAGAAGACCGGCAAGGAGGCCCGCACGGTCGTCCTCGGTCACATCCAGCGCGGTGGCACCCCGACCGCGTTCGACCGGGTGCTTTCCACCCGCTTCGGCCTGCAGGCGATCGACGCCGTCCACGAGGGCGACTTCGGCAAGATGATGGCGCTGCGCGGCACCGACATCGTGCGGGTCCCGCTGATCGAGGGCACCGGCGAGCTGAAGACCGTTCCGCTGTCGCGGTACGAAGAGGCCGAGGTCTTCTTCGGTAACTGATCGTGTTCTGATGAATGCCGGGGGCTGTCCTGCCCCCGGCATTTCTCGTTCCCGAACGGAGCTCTGCGTTGACCAAGCACACCGTCGCGGTCCTCGGCACCGGCAAGATGGGTGAACTCGTCCTCTCCGGCCTGCTGCGGTCCGGCTGGCCGGCCGACCGGCTGCTGGCCACCGCCCGCCGCCCGGCGCGCGGCGCGGAGCTGGCCGAGAAGTACGGCGTGGCGGTGGTCGGCAACGCGGAGGCCGCCGAGCGCGCCGGGATCCTGGCCGTCGGGGTGAAGCCGCAGGACGCCGGCACGCTGCTCGGCGAGATCGGCCCCCGGGTGACGGCCGACCGGCTGGTCGTCTCGCTCTGCGCCGGGCTGCCCACCACGTTCTTCGCCGCGCGGCTGCCCGAGGGCACCCCGGTCGTCCGGGTCATGACGAACACGCCGGCCCTGGTCGGCCAGGCGATGAGCGCGATCTCCGCGGGCGTCCACGCCACCGCGGAGCACGTGGCCCTGGCCGAGGAGCTGTTCCGGCCGCTCGGCTCGACAGTCGTGCTCCCGGAGTACCAGCAGGACGCCGTCACGGCGCTGTCCGGTTCCGGCCCGGCCTACTTCTATCTGCTGGCCGAGGCGATGATCGACGCCGGGGTCCTGCTCGGGCTCCCGCGCCAGGTGGCGCACGCGCTGATCGTGCAGACCGCCGCCGGGTCCGCGGCGATGCTGCGGGACTCCGGCGAGCACCCGGTGAAGCTGCGCGAGGCGGTCACGTCCCCGGCCGGGACGACCATCGCGGCGATCCGCGAGCTGGAGAACCACGGGGTACGCGCGGCGTTGCTGGACGCCCTGGAGGCGGCGCGCGACCGGGCCCGCGAGATCGCCAACCAGGCGATCTGACCTCTCGCGGCGGGCGGGGAACCGCTCGCGGCACCCGGCGCGTCGTGGGCCCGCGACGCCGCCGGGGGCTCGCTCAGCGGCGCGCCCCCGGTTCCGGCTGGTGCGCAGGGCGCCTCAGCCCCGTCGAGGCACCCATGAGCACCAGCAGGAACCTGGAGGCGCGCCGGGACCTGGAGGCGCGCCGGGGTCTCCCGCCAGCGCGCCGGGGCCGGGCCCGTTCCGGGGTCTCGCGCCAGCGCGCCGGCCGGTGACCCGTGCCGGGTCGGGACGCGTGGTGGGGCCGTGGGTGGTGAGGCTGGGCTCACGGCGTACCACAGCGGGGGTTCAGTAATAGATGGCGATTTTCGAGCCGTTGTCCTCCTCAGGGGGACTGGGGTAGGACAGCGCCGTGTTGGTGGCGACGCGATGGGCGGTCCAGGCGACCGCCGCCGCGTCCAGGATGTCGTCGGGCGGGGCCTGCCCGGCCGGGCCCAGTTGGTCCGGCAGCACGATGCCGTTGCGGGCCAGCAGCTCCCGGCGCCGGGTCTGGCCGCTCCAGGTCTTCTTGGCGAACGGCAGCGGCTCCCCGGCCATGGTCCGGAACGAGACCTCCGGGTGCGCCTCGAAGAGCAGGCCGGGATGGCGCTCCCAGATGGCGTTGGCCTCCAGCAGCTTGGGCCGCAGCGCCCAGGACTGCCGGCTCAGGCCGGCGCCGGTCAGCTCCCGGCACAGCCGGTTGGCGGCGGCGAAGTCCGCCTCCATCCAGACCGCGCGCGGCGGCACCCGGAAGACGCTGCCGCGGCGCGGCCCGAGCTGGTCGGCGGCGAGCGTGTCGGCGGCCCGCCAGCGGTCCGGCAGCATGCCGAGGGGAATGTCGACGCCGATCACCGCGGCGCCGGAGCTGCCCGCGACGATCTCGTAGAGGGTCGAGGCGAGCACCGCGCGCCCGAAGGCGCCGTCGCGGAGCTCGACCCCGACCCAGCCCAGCGCGTACGCGTCGACTCCGATCACCTGGATGCTCATCGGCGGCTCAGTGGGGCAGCAGCTTCTCGATGGTCGCGACCAGCTCCGGGTCGTCCGGTTCGACCCGTGGGCTGAACCGGGCGGCCACCGTGCCGTCGGGGGCGACCACGAACTTCTCGAAGTTCCACTGGATGTCCGGCCCGGCACCGATGAGCTCGGCGTAGAGCGGGTGCCGGCCGGCGCCGTTCACCTCGATCTTCTCGGTCATCGGGAAGGTCACGCCGTAGGTGGAGCGGCAGAACTCGTCGATCTCCGCGGCGGTGCCCGGCTCCTGGCCGGCGAACTGGTCACAGGGCGCGCCGAGCACCACGAGGCCACGCTCGCGGTAGGTGTCGTAGAGCGGCTGCAACTTGTCGTACTGCGGGGTCAGGCCGCAGCGCGAGGCCACATTGACCACCAGCAGGACCGATCCGCGGTAGCGGTCCAAATCGGTCACGCCGCCGGTGAGAGCGTCAATCTTGACGTCGAAGATGGTCATGACGGAAGCCTACGCGGTGTAGCCGCGTGGACGCACGCCGTGTTCATCTCGTGGTGTCTGTTAAACAGACCTTATAGCCATGTCACCCATTCGGATGACCTGAAGCGGGATCCTGTGACGAAACCTGGCCGTTCGGATGATCCTGCCGCGCCCCGTCCCTCCAAGGCTGGCCCGTTCGCAGGAGGCCGGCACGATCGCGCCCGCCCCGTATCGGCTGTTCCGGCGACCTCCAGGCGCCCCAAGATGCTCCGGCCGGGAGGTCGCTCGGGTGATCGACCCATGCCGCGGTAATCACGCTGCGAGAAAGATTGATCACGCAGAGATGCAGGCCCCCGGCTGGTGTGCCACCACCAGACCGGAGACCGTTTGACCGCCTACCAGGGAGGCGACCCAATGCAAGACGCTACGCCTGATCCGATCCGCGACTACCTCCGCTACCGCGAGGACGGGGGAGGCGGGCACAAGCCCCTCGGCGAGAGCTCGCTGAAGCACTACGAGGGGATCCTGCGCCGAATGGACTACGGGCTCGACGCGGGCATCCTTGAGTCAACCACCGACGAGATCCGGTCCTGGATCTGCAAGCCCAACCGCGACAAGGCCACCCGATCGAACTACATCACCATCGTCCGCGGATACGTGCGGTGGGCCGCCGCCGAGGGCTGGATCGACTTCGACGCCACCGCGCGCCTGCCACGGATCCAGCCACCCAAGGGCCGGCCGAACCCATGGCCGGAGGACGCGCTCCGCGACATCCGGCGGCGGGCGAAGATGCCATGGCTGCTGGCCATCGACCTGGCCTCGTACGAGGGCGCGCGCTGCGTCGAGATCTCCCGCCTGGACCGCCAGGACGTCACCGAGACCACGACCCGGCTCTTCGGCAAGGGCGACAAGTACCGCGACGTCCCCACCCATCCGCACGTCTGGGCCCGGGTGAAGGATATGCCGCCCGGGCCGCTGGTAATCGCTCCGCGGACCAAGCGGCGCGCGACGCCACAGCAGATCTCGCACGGCGTTCGCTGGGAGCTTAAGCGGCTCGGCTACCCGGGCTTCCACAACCACATGGGACGCCACCGCTTCGCGACCAAGGTGCACGAGACGAGCGGAGGAGACCTCCGTGTCGCCCAGGAGCTCCTCGGCCACTCCTCGGTGGCCACCACGCAGATTTACGTCGGGATCGGCTCCGGCCGGCTCGCGAGCGCCGTGGCCGCGCTGGATTGAATGACGACAGCGCCGCCGGTCCCCGATTCCCCGGGCCGGCGGCGCTGTCGTGTGAGGGGCTACTCGCGGCGTAGCTGTCGTGGGCGCCGATCGCGGGCGGCGCTGGGGGTCGAGGTGGGGACCTCTGGGCGAGCCTGGGGGCGGCTCGTGGGCCGGCGGCTGTCGTCGCCGACGAATTCGACCCGGGGGAGGCTGCTCGGGTCGATGTGGTCACGGCGCGCGGCGACGATCACCTTGGCGGTGCCTTCGTACAGCATGCGCATGCCGTCCCTGTAGGTGCGGACAATGCCCACGAACGCGTAGCCCTTGGCGGCGCAGTAGTCCATGCACAGGCTGGCGTAGCGGGCGTCGATCTCCCCTTCTACTTCGGGCACGAAGACGACGGCTGGTTCGGCTTCGTGCAGTGGATTGATTTGGGTCACGGTGGATCTCCCCTCTGATCACACGCGTGGGGCGGTGGAGCTGGCGCTGCCCCTGCGTTTTCCTGACCCCGGGACTGTGCATATGTCCTGATCCCGGGACTGGAGAGATCACTTTCCCTCAATCGCCACGCAAAGCGATATGGCCGTAACGGATCGCATTGTGATCACCCGTCCGGATAGGACTTCGCTCTCCACTTGCCCTTCCGTGCGACCGGGTGGATCATGTCGCCCGTCAACTGCCGACGCTGGACAGTTCCCGACCTTGACAGTTGCCACCCTCATATCTTCAGCCGGTGCGCACGGGCAGACTCATGATGGTCGGCGACATCACCCGTCGGCTGGGCGTGAGTACGACTCGCGCCAAGCAGCTCATGGCTCGGCCGAACTTCCCCGAGCCATTCGACGAGCTGCCGGTGGGCCGGATCTGGCTGGCGGCCGACGTCGAGGCGTGGATCAGCGAGCACCGTCCTACGCTGGCCGAGGAGCCGGAAAGCTGACGCCCCCCGGCCACGACGAAGCCCCCGGCGGCGACTGCCGGGGGCTTC